>CAVVIC010000014.1:242500-348592 GCA_963748045.1 uncultured Gammaproteobacteria bacterium | reverse complement strand
CAGGTCGCGCGCTACAAAGGTCAGGGCAGCACGGACGACGCCGCGAACTTCGAGTGCCGCTCGCCCTAGCGAGCGGCGACCGCCAATTAGAGCGCCGCGCCCGTCGGCTGCGGCGAGCCGGTGCCGTCTTCCGCGGCTGCTTGCCCCACTTGCGCGACAGCCACTGCTGGAAGTCGTCGAAGACCGAGAACATCGACGGCACGATGAACAGGCTCACGAGGTCGACACGATGAGGCCGCCGATCACCGCCACGCCCATCGGCGCGCGGAAGCTCGGATCGCCGGCCCAACCCAAAGCGACCGGCATCATGCCGGCCACCATCGCGATCGTCGTCATGACGATCGGTCGCGCACGCTTCGAGCAGGAGTCGATCAGCGCGTCGAACCGCGACAGGCCCTGATCGCGCTGCGCCATGATCGCGTACTCGACGAGCAGGATCGAGTTCTTCGACACGATGCCCATCAGCATCAGCAAGCCGATCAGCGAATTGATCGCGAGGCCGTTGCCGCGTGATCAGCAGCGCGACGAGCGCGCCCCGGCCGACGGCGGCAGCGCGGTCAGGATCGTGACCGGCTGGATGAACTTGTGGAACAGCATCACGAGCACGGCGTAGATCGACAGCACGCCGATCCCCATCGCAATGCCGAACTGGCTGAAGATCTCCGTGAGCCAGCGCGCGTTGCCGGTGCGCATGTGGCGCACGCCTTCCGGCAGGTTCTGCATCGACGGCAACGCCTCGACCGCGTTCAGCGCGTCGCCGAGCGCGACACCGTTCAAGCTCACGTTCAAATTGACGTTGCGGCTGCGATCGATGCGCGTGAGCTGCGACGGGGCCGGCGCCGAGCGAGACGTCGGCGACGTTCATCACGGCACGGGACCGCGTGCTGCCCGGTACGGCCAACAGCTTGATGCGCTCGAGGTTGCTGCGCGACGCGTCGCTCAGACGCACGCGAATCGGAATCTGCCGGTTGTCCAGATTGAACTTCGAGAGCCCGGTGTCGACGTCGCCGCTGGTGGCGATGCGCGTGACGAGACCCAGCGTCTCGGTCGTGACGCCGAGCTCGGCCGCGCGATTCGGATCCGGGCGAATCACGATCTCGGGCTTCTGCAGCGCCGCGCTGCTCGTGATCGTGCCGAGCCCCGGCAACTGCCGCATCTCGCGTTCGACATTCGCCGCCGCGAACGCGAGCCGGCCACCGTCGTCGCCCGAGAGCGTGACGCTCAGACGGTCGGCGTCGTTACCGTCGAACTGGATTCGCGCGCCGGGAACCTCGCGCAATATGGCCGTGGCCTTGCGCTCGAACGCCTGTTGCGCGCCGCGTGTGCCCTCGGGTTGTTGATCTGAATCGTCAGCGAAGCGCGGCGCACGGAACCCGCCGCGCCGCCGCCGCCGAAGCCGCTGCCGCGGCCCTGCGTGCCGACCGCCGTGTAGACGCTGCCCACCTCGGGCATCGCCGCGAGGCGTTTGCGCACGGTCTCCGCGACGCGCGACCGTGTCCTCGAGCGAGGACCCGGGCGCGAGCTCTACGGTCAAGCGCGTGAAGCCGTTGTCGCCGGCCGGCGAGAACGCCGTCGACAGCAGCGGGAACACCGCCAGCATGCTGCCGATGATCAACGGTCGCGGCGCCGAGCGTCTTCCAGCGGTTCTCGAGGCACCAGCGAACGCGGCCCGAGTACCACGGCATGACGATCGCGCTTGCGCTTCGAGGCGCGTTCCTCGTGCGGCTTCAGCATGTACGCGGCCATCATCGGCGTCAGCGTCCGCGCGACGAGCAGCGAGAACAGCACGGCCACCGTCACCGTGAAACCGAACGGCCGGAAGAACTGGCCCGCGATGCCGCTCATGAACGCGACCGGGATGAACACCGCGCAGATCGTGAGCGTGGTCGCGACGACGGCGAGACCGATCTCGATCGCCGCGTCCATGGCGGCCGCTTTCGGCTTCTTGCCCATGCGCAGGTGCCGCACGATGTTCTCGACCTCGACGATGGCGTCGTCGACGAGGATGCCGACGACGAGCGTCAGCGCCAGCATCGTCAAAATGTTCAGCGTGAAGCCGAGCGCGTAGATCGCCCAGAACGTCGGGATGATCGACAGCGGCAGCGCGATGGCCGACACGGCCGTGGCGCGCCAGTCGCGCAGGAACAACCACACGACGAGGATCGCGAGGATCGCGCCCTCGACGAGCATCTCCATCGACGCGTCGTACGAGGTCTGGATGTAGCCGACCGTCGAGCTCGCCTCGGCGAAGTGGATGTGCGGGTATTCCTTCGCGAGCTTGGCGACGACCTTGCGCGAATCCTTCGCGACGTCGAGCGCGCTCGCGCCCCAGGAGCGCACGATCTCGAAGCCGATGACGGGCTTGCCGTCGAGCAGAGCGGCCGCGCGTTGCTCGCCGGCCTGGTCGCGCACGTCGGCAATCGTATCGAGCCGCACGCTGCGGCCGTCCGGCAGCGCGATCGGCAACGCCCGCAGGTCATAGACGCTGGTGATGATGCCCGTGGTCCGAACCGTCTGCTCGAGGCCGCCGACGCGGCCCTCGCCGCCGGGGTATTCGGCCTGGATTCTGCGCAACTGGCGCGACACGTCGCTGGCGGTGGCGCCTAGCGACGCCATGCGATCGGAGTCGAGATCCACGCGGATCTCGCGCGACACGCCGCCGACGCGCGTGATCTTGCCCATGCCCTGCACCGAGGAGAGCTCGCGCGTCACGACGAGATCGACGAACCACGACAGCTCGGTGTCGCTCATGTTGTCGGACGTCACGCTCCAAGTCACGAGCGAACCACCGGCCGTGTTCACGCGTGACACGATCGGCTCGTTCGCGTCCGGCGGCAGATCGGAGCGGATGCGCGTCATGGCGTCGCGCACGTCGTCCAGCGCGGCTGAGAGATCGGTGCCGAAGCGGAACTCGATGCTCGTGGTGGACGCGCCTTCGTCGACGGTCGACGTCAGCTGCTCGATGCCGGCGATCGTCGCGACGGCGTCTTCGACCTTGCGCGTGATCTCCGACTCCATTTGAGTGGGCGCCACGCCGGCGTACGTCACCGTGACGATCACGGCCGGGAACTCGATGTCCGGGCGGTCCTGGACGCCGAGCTTCGGGAAGCTGAGCAGGCCCGCGATCGTCAGGCCGACGAACATGACGATGACGGGAACGGGATTGCGGATCGACCAGGTGACGAAGTTCATGAGCCGCTCACCGTACCGACGTTGACGAGATCGCCATCCTTCAGGAACCCGGCGCCCTTGTTCACGATCGTCTCGTTGCCTTGCACACCGCTCATGACCTCGATCGAGTCGCCGAGCACCGCGCCGGTCTCGATGCGCCGCCGTTCGACCGTGTTGTCGGGGCGCACTACGAACACATAGCTATAACCGTCGGAGCTCACGATGCTCTCGAGCGGCACCGTGAAGCCCGGGCCGCGGCCGATCTCGATCTCGCCGCGCGCAAACATGCCGGGCCGAACACGGTCGTCCTGCGGCAGGTCCACGTACACGAGGCCCGTGCGGTTGCCGCTCGCGATGGTGGGTGCCACCACGCGAATCTTGCCGCGCACGACGAGTCCCTCGACCGTGGAGACCGCGACGTCTTGGCCTTGCGCGAGCTCGCCGAGCCGCATTTCGGGCACTTCGCCGCGCCACTCGATGCGGCCGTTGCGCAGGAGCCGCAGCATCTCGCCGCCGGCCTGCGCGATCTGCCCCACGGTGACCGTGCGCGCCGTGATGACGCCATCGTCCGGTGCCGTCACGGAAGTGAACTTCAGACGCAACTGCGAGGTGTCGAGATCGGCGCGCGCCGACGCCAACGCCGCACGCTTTGCGCGCTGGTCCGCCGACAACTTGTCGAGATCGGCTTCCGACAGCACGTGCGTCTCTGCCAGCATCTGGCCGCGGTGCAATGCGGATTCCGCGTTGTCGAGCTCCGCCTGGCGCTGATTGACGATCGCCTGCTTCGTGGCCACCTCGGCTTCGAGCAGCGAGGTCGAGAGCGTGACGAGCTTCTGGCCCGCCTTCACGTGAGCGCCGACGTCGACGAGAACGTCCGCGACGCGATAGCCGCCGACTTCGGGCGCGATGATGACTTCCTGCCACGCGTACACCGAGCCGTTCATCGAGATCTTGCGCGTGAGCTCCGAGCGTTCGAGCGGCGCGGCGGTAACCGTCATGACGGCGGCGCGCGCGGGAGCGGCGGCACCGTTGCCGCGCTGGCCGTTGCCGCCACGCGAGCATCCTGCAAGCACTGCCAATCCCGCAGCGACCACCAACGCGACGAGAACCCGTCCCTGGATTCGGCGTCGTACGTACGAGTCTTGTGCTTGCATCGCGCAGTCGTCCTTGCTAACCATCAGCTTGCTGATATGATATCAGTTCTCTGATATCGAGCAATCGCGGAGCGATGCCCAAGAATCCTAAAGCCGGCCCGGTCGTCGACCCCAAGCATACCGTCGGGTTCCTGCTGCGACTATTGCAGCACACCCTGCGGCAGGCCATGGACGACGCCCTGCGCAAGAAGGGCGTGGAGCTGTCGTTCGCGGCCGTCGTGGCGCTGTTCGGGCTGCGCTTCGAACCGGGCGTCACGGGCGCCAAGCTGGCCCGCAGGGCCTTCGTCTCGGCACAGACCATGAATTCCGTGTTGCGGCATCTCGAGCTCGACGGGTTGATCGACCGGCGGCCTCATCCCGACAGCCGCCGCGCCGACAGCTGGTCTTTGACCGAGGCCGGCCTCGTCGAGCTCGAGCGTGCCCATAGCGTCGGCACTTCCGTGTTCAACAAAATGCTCGCATCGTTCGACGAAGTGGAGACGGCGACCTTCACAGACAGCCTGCGCCGCTGTATCCACTCGCTCGGCGGCGACGATCTCGGCCTACCCTTGGAACTGCGCGCCGTCCGCCCAGCAGCACCTGTGGTGCGCAATCGCCGCGTCAGCGCTTCCAGAACGCCGGCGTCAACAGCACGAGGAACGTGAAGATCTCGAGCCGGCCGAACAGCATCGCGATCGCGAACATGATCTTGCCCTGCGGGCTCACGTCCGCGAACGTCATCGCCACCGACCCCAAGCCCGGCCCCGCGTTGTTGATCGAAGTCGCGACGGCGCCGAACGCCGTGATCTGATCCATGCCGTCCATCATCGCGAGGACCATGAAGATCACGAACACCACGACGTAGACGGCGAAGAATCCGCCGACGGCCTCGACCACGGAGTCCGGCACCGGCTGGCCGTCGAGCTTCATGCGGCGAATCGCCTGCGGATGAATCAGGCGGTGAATGTGCACGCCGACCTGCTTGAACAGCACGACGTAGCGGATGACCTTCATGCCGCCCGCGCTCGAGCCCGCGCAACCGCCCACGAACATCGAGAAGATCAGCAGCGCCGGCAGCGCGAGCGGCCACAGCGCGAAGTCCGCGATCGTGAAACCGCTCGTCGACACCGAAGCCACGGACGCGAACAGGCCGTGCCGCAGCGCAGCCGGCAGCGACGGATACGTGCCCTGCACGTACAGCACGAGCGGTCGTCACGATCGTCGAGCACGGCAACGATACGACAGAAACACGCGCGTCTGCGTGTCGCGCTGGTAGCGCTGCAGCTGCAGCGTCCGCAGCGCGAGGAAGTGCTCGTTGAAGCTGATGCCGCCGATCAGCGAGAACACGATCGTCACGAGCTCGATGGGAACGCTGTTGAAGTACCCGATGTTGTCGTCGTGCGTCGAGTACCCGCCCGTCGACAGCGTCGAGAAGCTGTGGCTCACGGCGTCGAACACGCTCATGCCCGAGAACCAGAAGGCCGCGGCGCAGACCAGCGTCAGCACCACGTACACGAAGCACAGGCTGCGCGCCGAGCGCGTGACCCGCGGCGTGATTCTCTCGTCCTTGAACGGCCCTGGCGTATCGGCCTTGTAGAGCTGCATGCCGCCGATGCCGAGCATCGGCAGCAGCGCGACCGCGAGCACGATGACGCCGAGACCGCCGAGCCATTGGATCTGCTGGCGATACAGCAGAATCGACGGCGGGAGCGCGTCGAGGCCCACGAGCGTGGTCGAGCCGTCGTCGTGTAGCCCGCCACGGATTCGAAGAACGCGGCCGGCGAAGTCGAGGCCGAGCGTCAGCATGAATGGCACGGCGCCGAGTGAGACTCATCACCGTCCACACGAGCGCCACGATCACGAAGCCATCGCGGCTGCGTAGCGCCACGTGCGTCGCCGGAACGGCAGCCACAGCACGAGACCGGCCACGAGCCCGCGCGACGCACGCCGCGGCGAAGTGGCTGGAACTCGCCGTCGCCGTAGAGCAGCGAGATCGCCATCGGCGGCACGAGCGTCGCGCCGAACGCGAGCAACAGCAGACCGAGCGTTCGCAGAACTATGAGCATGAGGACGGAGGGACGGCGACGCGCCGGTGTCGGCGGACGCGCGGAGCTCGCGCGGCGCGCGGCGCGCTGCGCGCGCCGTCTCAAGCGCCCGCTTCGTCGGATCAGCCCATGCAGAAAGCGTTCAGCTTGTTGCCGTCGAGATCGCGGAAGTACCCGACGTAGAAATTGCCCCAGCGCAGCCCGGGCGGGCCTTCGTCTTTGGCGCCGAGCTTCATGGCCTTGTTGTACAGCGCGTCGACCTTCTCGCGCGAGTCGACGACGAGCGCGACCATCGTGCCGTTGCCGCCTGTCGCAGTCTTGCCGTCGAAGGGCTTGATCACGCCGAGGCCGGGGCTGTGCTCGCCCGCCGACCACGACACGAAGCGATCAGACTCGAGCTGGCGTTTGCCGCCGATCTCGGCGAGCAGCGCATCGTAGAATTTCGAGGCGCGAGCGAGATCGTTCGTGCCGAGCGTTACGTAACCGATCATTGGAATTCTCCTCTCCACCGAAACGAGGCGGCATTATGCCTCGCTGAACCCGGAGGACATAAGCCACCGGCCTCTCGCGCATCGGGTCGAAGGAGCCCGCCCGCGGTGCTATGCTGACGCCGGCTCGAAGCCGGCGCGATCCTTGAAGACCACAACAACGCACCGCGGAGCCGGAAACTTCCCATCCGCCCGAACCGTGAAGGTGCCACCGTGTCCGCGCAACTGAGTGATTTCGCCCGTTCCCTGACCGTCGAAACCGCGTTCACCGTGCTCGCCGTCGCCAAGCCGCTGAAAGCGGCCGGCAAGGACGTCGTCGAGCTGGAGATCGGCGACAGCCCGTTCGACAGCACGGCGTCGGCGCGAGCCGGCGGCATGGAGGCCATCGAGAACAATCAGTCGCACTACTGCCCGTCGCCGGGCCTGCCGGAGTTCCGCGAAGCGGCGGCCGAATTCGTGCGCGACGGAGTTCGGCATCCCGGCCGAAGCCCGAGAACGTCGTCGTCGGGCCCGGGCGCGAAGGTGTTCGAGCAGTTCTTCTGCGAGGCGTTTCTCGAATCCGGGCGACGGCGTGCTCGTCTTCAGCCCGCACTTTCCGACGTACCTGCCGAACATCGAGCGGCGCGGCGCGCGCGCCGTGCTCGCGCCGCTGCAAGCAGGAGAACGAGTTTCCGGCCCGACCTCGCCGACGTCGAGCGGTTCCTCGAAGACGATCCGGCGCCGCGGGCGATCTTCCTCAACTCGCCGCACAACCCGACCGGCGGCGTCGCCGACCGAAGGACGATCTGCAGCGGCATCGCCGACCTGGTCCGCGGCACGAACGTCGCCGTCTTCAGCGACGAGCCGTACTGCCACATGGTCTGGAAGCGGCAGGCATCACTCGCTCGCTGAGCCAGCCGGGCATGCTGGACCAGTGCGTGGCGCGCTTACACGTTCAGCAAGTCGTACAGCATGAGCGGCTGGCGGCTCGGCTTCGCCGTCGCCGCGGCCGAAGATCGCCGACGTGATCGGCAAGATGATCAACACGACGCTGTCGTGCGTGCCGCCGATCGTGCAGCTGGCCGGCACGGCGGCGCTGAAGCGCGATCGCAGGAGCGCGACGACGTGATGCAGAAGTTCCGCGAGAAGGTCGTGCTGCTGGCCGAGGGCCTGAACCGGATCGAGGGGTTCACGCACGCTCGATCCGACCGCGACGTTCTACGTCTTCCCGAACGTCGCGCCCGTCTGCAACGAGCTCGGCATCACGAGCCACGGCCTGGCGATGTACCTGCTGGAAGGCGCCGACGACAAGTTCGGCGTCGCCTGCCTCGGCGGCGAATGCTTCGGCGCAGGCGGGCGCAGGCTTCCTGCGCTTCAGCTGCGCCGAGCCGAACGACCGCTTGAAGCAGGCGCTCGACTTCATCCCGACGGCCATCGGCCGCAAGGATCGACTGGCCGCCTGGCTCAAGCAGAACCCGCAGTACCGGCTCGCGAAGCCCTATCCCGTCGGCTGACGGCTAGCCGCAGCCAATTGCGACGCGGGTGACGTGCGGTTATGTCAAAGCTGTGACTTGGGTCACAGGCGCTGCCCCGCTACGCGCGGATACTGTCAGCAAGTTTCGGAGACTTGCTCCTGACGGTTTCCCCCAAAGACTCGCCCGGCTTCGGCCGGGCTTTTTTTTGCTCAAATAGTTTGGCGCCGCGAGCGGCGGCCGGCGCAATGCGTGGTGCGTGGCCTGCTCGAACGCGTTCGCGAGCTGCAGCACTTCGAAGTCGCAGCCGCGGCGACCGACGATCTGCAACCCGACGGCCAAGCCGTCGGGCGTGAAACCGCACGGCACGCTGATGGCCGGCAGACCCGTGCAGCTGATCGCGTAGCACGTCGCCATCCAGTCGATGTAGGTCGGCATCGGCACGCCTTCGATCTCGCGTACCCACTGCGTCTCGACCGGCGAACGGCGCCACCTGCGCCACGGGCAACGCCAGAAACTCGTACCGCTCGAAGAACGCCGCGACGCGCGCGTCGAGCGCCGTCTTGATCGCGGCCGCGCGCGCGAGATCGTCGCTCGTCAGCGCGAGACCGCGTTCGATATTCCACACGACCGTGTCCTTCAGCAGCGCCCGATGCCGCTCCAGATCGCGGCGATGGCTCGCTGCGTAGCCTTGCGCGCGCAGCGTCTGGAACAGCTCGTCCACGCCGTCGAGATCGGGCTCGGCGTTCGCAACCTCGCAACCAAGCTGCACCAGCACCGGTCGCGCCGCGTTGCAGACGCGCGTGACGGCGGCCTCTACCGGGTAGCGCTTGAGGTTACGCGCTCCACGCAACGCGCGTGCCGCGAAAGTCGCGTTCGAGCGGCGCGAGAAACGTTGTACCTGGGTCGGGCAACGACAGCCGATCGCGCGGATCCGGACCCGCCATGACCGCGAGCAACCACGCGACGTCGCCGACGCTGCGCGCCATGGGTCCGTGCACGCCGAGCGTATCGCCGGCGCGCGCGTTCAACCGCGGCACGCGCCCCGGCGACGGCCGGAAGCCGACGACGTTGCAGAAGCTGGCGGGATTGCGCAGCGAGCCGCCGAGATCCGTGCCGTCGGCGACCGGCAACATGCCGCAGGCGAGCGCGGCCGCGCCGCCGCCGGTGCTGCCGCCGCTCGTCTTGGTCAGATCGTACGGATTGCGCGTCGCGCCGAACACGGCGTTGAAGGTCTGCGAGCCGGCGCCGAATTCGGGCGTGTTGGTCTTGCCGATGATGATGGCGCCGGCGCGCCGGCAGCGCTCGACGTACAGCTCGTCGCTGGTCGGCACGAAGTCGCGATACACGAGCGAGCCGAACGTCGTGCGCAGACCGCGCGTGAGGCAGAGATCCTTGATCGCCATCGGCAGGCCGTGCAGCGCGCCGACCTGCTCACCCGACGCGAGCCGCCGATCGGCCGCGGCCGCTTCCGCCCGCAGCTCGGCGGCGGCTTTGAGCGAGACGATCGCGTTGACTCGATCGTTCAGACGCTCGATCTGCCCCAGGAAAGCGTCGAGCACCTCGACGGCCGACAGCTCACGCCGAGCGAGCAGCGCGGCGAGCCGCCGCGCGTCGAGAAACACGATCTCGGCGGACGCGGCGGCGTTCACGCGGCCGTAGTCAGATGGCTTCGCGCAGCGCTTGTGCGGCGAGCGCGCGGCCGATGGCCGACAGCGTGGCCTGCAGCGACGCGAGCGAGGTGTCCTCGTCGATACAGCAGGCGCTGGCCTGTTTGCCGCCGGCCTCGACCGTGACCGAGGCCAAGGCCTTGGCCTCGGTGCCCGGCGCCATGGCGTGCTCGTCGAACTCGGCCACCGCCACCGCCACACCGAACCGCCGGTTCACGGCGTCGATCAATGCCTCGATCAGCCCCTGCCCGTCGCCGCTCAACACGAGCTCCGTGCCGGCCTTCGCGAGCCGGAACCTGCCGTGCGTGCGCTGCGCTTCCGAATGCAGATCGTAGCCCTGCAACTTCCAGCCATCCGGGATCGACAGGAACTCCTTTTGGAACAGACTCAGCACTTGCCGCGACGACACTTCCTCGCCGCTCGCGTCGGCCTGCGCCTGCACCACGCGGCTCACGACCGGGTGCAACCACTTCGGCAACGTGATGCCGTGATCGCGTTCGAGCACGAGCGCTACGCCGCCCTTACCCGACTGGCTGTTGATGCGGACGACCTCTTCGTAGCGGCGACCGAGATCAGTCGGGTCGATCGGCAGATACGCGACCGACCAATGCGGAAGCTCCTGGTCGCGGTGGTACGCCATCGACTTGCGAATCGCGTCCTGATGGCTGCCGGAGAACGCGGCGTACACGAGATCGCCGGCCCACGGATGTCGCGGATGCACGGGCATGTCGGTGCAGCGCTTGTACACCTCGATGATCCTGCCCATGTCGGCGAAGTTCGAGCTCGCGGGTCGATGCCCTGCGAGTACAGGTTCATGGCCATCGTGACGATGTCCATGTTGCCGGTGCGCTCGCCGTTGCCGAACAGCGTGCCCTCGATGCGATCGGCGCCGGCCAAGCAGGCCGAGCTCGGCCGCCGCGACGGCACAGCCGCGATCGTTGTGCGTGTGCAGGCTCACGCGAATGTGCTCGCGATACTTCACGTTGCGGCAGAAGTACTCGATCTGATCGGCGAACACGTTCGGCGTGGTCATCTCGACCGTCGCCGGCAGATTGATGACGACCTTGCGGCCGCGCTGCGGCTGCCATACGTCGAGCACCGCGTTGCTGACCTCGACCGCGAATTCCGGCTCGGTGCCCGAGAAGCTCTCCGGCGAGTACTCGAACAGCCACTCGGCGTTCGGATGCTTCGCCGCGCCTTCCTCGACCAACCGCGCGCCGTTGACCGCGATGGCCACGATCTCTTCCTTGCTGGCGCGGAATACCTGCTCGCGCTGGACCGGTGACGTCGAGTTGTAGACGTGCACGACGGCGCGCTTCACGCCGCGCAGCGCCTCGAACGTCCGCTCGATCAGCTCACGCCGCGCCTGCGTGAGCACCTGCACGGTCACGTCCACGGGAATCAGGTCGCGCTCGATGAGCCGGCGCGCGAAGTCGTATTCCGTCTGCGATGCCGACGGGAACCCGATCTCGATCTCCTTGAAGCCGAGCTCGACCAGCAACGCGAAAAGCTCGAGCTTCTTCGCGACCGACATCGGCTGCACCAGCGCCTGGTTGCCGTCGCGCAGATCGACGCTGCACCAGTCGGGCGCGCGCTCGATCGTTGCGGTCGGGCCAACGCCTACTGCTAAGCGCGATCGGGCGGTAGGAGCGGTACTTGCGGTAGTCGAACTGGCTCATGACGAGGTCCTTACTTCTGCCGGACACGGCGGCCACGCGCCGCCACTAAGGAAGCCGCCATTCTAGGCGCGGTGCCGCGGCAGGATCGGTCTATTTCTTCCGCATCAGACGCTCGTTTCTAGCATGATTCTGCTTAATATGCGCAGCATTTTGATTCGGGAATGTGCGCCATGGCGGAGAAACTCGACTCATTCGACCTCAAGATCCTCGCCGAGCTACAGGCCAACGGCGGCCTCAGCAACCAGGAGGTCGCGGACCGCGTCGGCCTCTCGGCCTCGCCCTGCTCGCGGCGAATTCATCGCCTCGAAACCGCCGGCGTGATCCGCGAGCGCGTGGTGCGGCTCGAGCCGCGCGCGCTCGGCCTCGATCTCACCGTGCTGATCCACATCCGCATGGACCGGCACACGCCGGAACGCTTCGCGCAGTTCGAGAGCGCCGTGCGCGGCTATCCCGAGGTGCAGGAGTGCTACCTGATCACCGGGCAGGAGGCCGACTACCAGCTCAAGATCACCGTGCCGAACATGGACGAGTACCAGCGGTTCCTGCTGACGAAGATCACGCGCATCGAAGGCGTGATCGGCGTGCACTCGTCGTTCGTGCTGCGGCAAGCCATCGACACGACGGCACTACCGCTCGGTTACGCGCGGGCCGCGAGCTCCTGACCGTCGACCGCGGGCCACTCGGCGCGCAACAAGGTCCAGCGCTTGTGCTCGCGCCACCGCGAGCCGATCTTCAGCTGTAACGGTGGCGCGCCGCCGCAGCGAAACCCCAATCGCTCGACCAGTGCACGCGAGCGACCGTTGCCGGACTCAATGTCCGCGTCCAGTCGGGCAAGATCGAGCTCGCGGAACGCCACTTCGATGACCTGCCCCACGCCTTCGCGCATGAGCCCCGAACCTGCGTGCGGCACGAATGAGAAATACGCGAGTCGCCCCGTGGAGGTTGCGCTGCGCGCGATGTCGAGGATGTTCACGACGCCGGCGAGCTCCCCGCTCGCGGCCGTCACGACGAAGAACGACTCCTGGCTCGGTCGTGCCGTGCGCTCGAGGTAATCGAGGTAATCGGCCGGCGTCGCAGCCGCGGCGACGAGGCCGCGATGCAGCGAGCGACTGCGGTGACAAGCATCGAGGTAGTCGCGTTCGCGACTTAGAGCCGGTCGTTCGAGACGGACGCGCGGCTCGGTCGGGCGCACGGATGTTCGGCGGTCGTTGCCTACGGCAGCTCGTCGACGCGTTCGGTCTTCGTTTCGACGAAGTCTTGCGGCGAGATGTTCAGCACGAGTGCCATGGAGCTCGCGACGTATACCGACGAATAGGTGCCGACCGCGATGCCAATGATCAGCGCGAGGGCGAACCCCCACAGCGCATCGCCGCCGAAAATGAACAACGCGACGACGGTCAACATCGTCGTGCCGCCCGTGATGATCGTGCGCGATAGTGTCTGGTTCACGGACGCGTTCACGATGGCGTCGGGTTTTTCGCGGCGCATCAGCCGGAAGTTGTCCCTGATTCGGTCGTAGATGACGATCGTGTCGTTCAGCGAATAGCCGAGCACCGCGAGGATCGAGCCGAGCACCGTCAGGTCGAACTGCCAGCGGAACACCGCAAAGGCGCCAGCCGTGATCAACACGTCATGCATAGTCGCAACGATGGCGCCGAGAGCCAGCTTCCAGCGGAACCGCACCATGACATAGATGAACACCATCGCAAGGGCGAAGACCATCGCGAGAACGCCGTTTTGCGCCAGGTCCTCACCGATCTGCGGTCCGATGGACTGCGACTGAGTCACGATGACGTCCGGCCCAGCCGTGCGCAGGACGCCCACGATCTGCTCCTGCACCGAGGCGAGAGAGCTGTCTTTGGTGATCGGGGGCAACCGGATCATGACGTCCGACGTCGAGCCGAAGTTCTGCACTTGCACGGACTGGAAACCGGCTGCTTCCAGACCGGTCCGAATCGCATCGAGATTCGCGGGTGCGCTGTACTTCGCGTCGACGCGCACGCCGCCCGTGAAATCCACGCCGTAGTTCATGCCGTGGAGGATGGCCGCGATCGCGACGAGGTTCGCGACGGTCGAGCCGATCATCGCGACTCGGCGCCATTTGACGAAATTGAAGTTAGGCGTGCGCCACTGCATAAACGAAGGTTCGCGGGACAGGAATCGAGGGCCGGCTGCGGCTCAAGTGGCCGTCATCCGCGCCGGGCAGGGAGTTTACTTCTTTTCTTGCTGCTGCGGCTGCGGCTGTTCGCTTGTCAGCTGCTTCGGCGGACCCGCGGCTTCGTCTTCGTGGTCTTCGACGGTGTTCATGGCCTTGCGAAAGCTCTTCACGGCGCTGCCCAGGTCGCCACCGACTTCCTTCAGCCGTTTCGTGCCGAAAATCAGGACCACGATGACCAGGATGATCAGCAGCTGCACGGGACTCATAGCCAAGCCCATAAAACCCTCTCCATTCGCACGCCACGGCGGACGCGTGCCCAAAATCGTATTTTGCTCGTCACGGCCGGAAATTGCCAATCCGAGCGCGGACTTCCGTCACGATTAACAAGGGCTTCCGCCGCGCGGACAGGGCCCACACTACATATTGACCCTCGGGGCGCCGGGTTGGTTCAGCTGCCTGGAATGGGATTCCGCGTCCCGGATCTGCGACCTCGTTCAGTGTGGGTCTCCCGCCGGCTGCCGTTGCGAATCGGGGAGGAAACACAGCAGGCGGCTCGGTTCGGTTGGTCAGACTTCGCGGAGCGCTCGACGGGAGACCCGCCGGTAAATAGCAGGTTTCGTGCCAGCGGCATCGGCCGCGTGCAAAGCCTTGTCCCGTCGAACGCACACGACAGCAACGCCGGCGCAGCGCTGGGGCGCGAGTGGTTGATCCCACCAGTTGTTGGTCGAAAAACGTAACGATGTGCGATGGTCGGCAGTCGTGCCGGCGATCGCGTCGCGAGCCAACCGATGCACCAATAAAGAGGGCCGCACGCGGCGGCCCTCCGTGAGACTGGGTCTCCAACCCTGAAGGTCAGTCGCTAAGTACCTCGCGTCGGCGGCCGGCACTCGCAACCTACTGAAACCCCAAGAATCTCACTAGACATGGGATCACCTCCTTCGGGCTGTTGGACCAGTGGTAAATGTCTCTAAGAGCGGCGAAAAACGCAAGTGCGCGGCGCAGCCAATTCGCGCTGTGATACGTTGCATACATGCCAGTCAAAGATCGGCTGCGCCGCTTCGGTAAGCGTGCCGGCGTTCGCTACGTGGCATCGCTGCCCGAACGCCTCGTGCGCTCGGCTTCGGCACTGACCGCGGGCGTCGTGCACGAAGTGGCCACGGTGGCACTACCGCTCGGGCTACGTCGCGGCAAGCTGTACCGCAATCTCGTCGATGTGCCGCTCAAGTTCCTGATCACCGATGTCGGCCAGGTTCGCGGCGGCGCGCCGACCGACGAGCAGCTCGGCGAGAACTTCCTGCTGCGCCGCGCCGCGGGCAACGGCATCGAGATCATGGGCATCCTCGCGTTCCGCGCGTCGCCCGTGTGGGTGCTTGCCGCACTGGCCGACGTGTGCGGATTCGGCCGCCGCCTCATTCCCGACATCGCAGCCGAGCTGCAACGCGAAGGCCTGCTCGGCCCCGGCAACTCGTTCGCGACGATGGAGCAGCTGCTCGAGGGGCTCGAACGTGGCGCGGCGCAACTCGCGAGCACGGTCAACACGCCGCCGCTCGACGTTGCGGGTTTGCGGCGCGAATGGTCGCGGTTCGTCGCGGAGACGCGTCAGCTGCCGGCGCCGCAATTGCCGGCTCCCGCGGCGGTCACGGGTTTGTGGAAGGAGCTGCGCTCGACGGCCGACAACGAAGGCCGCTCGGTGTTCGAGGTGTCGTCGTTGCTGGCGGTGTCCGCCGTCAGCGAGCTACCCGAGCGAGCGCGCGTGCTGTCGCGCGCGGCCGGCATCGTGCTGAAGCACGGCGGCACCGCGTTGTCGGACGCGTTGCTCGATCACTACCGCAAGTCGCTGCGCGAGTTGCGGGCGGTCGGGTTCGTGCGCTACGGCGTGCGGCAACTCACGCCTTACACGCACGCCGCTCTGGCGGCGTTCGATCGCAGTCGGGAAACGCTGACCGGCCGCTTGCTCGACCGGCTCTGAACGCGAGGTGCCGCTACTGGCGCCGCGGCGCGGGCCATTCCGCGTCGAACGGGAACGGCCGCACTTCGGTGTTGAACGTCAGGTACTCCACGACCTGATAGACGTACTGCGCGAGCGACAGGCCGGTGTCCAGGAGGCGCTCGTTCGGCTTACCCGTGAACAGCACGTGCAGGAACTGCAGCAGCACGATCACGCCACCGACCAGCCGCGCGACCTCGGCGCAGATCGCGATCACGATCATGAACACCAGGCGCAGCCAGGTGGAGCGTGCCCTCAGGTTCTGTTCCAACTCGCTCGGCTTCGCGGACGAATCGTCACGTGGCTCATCGGCCATAGCTCGAGCCTCTTGCAGTTGATCGTGCCGCCATCTTACTCCGCTGCGCCGTCGCCTCGTTCGATCTCGCGCGCAGCCTCGACGAGTTTCGTCAGCGTGTTCCAGTTGCGGGCCGTGCCCATCGCCCCGAGGTGGCGCTCGAGAACGGCCGTCGTCAATTTCGAGCGGCCGACGCCGTCGGGATAGTAGAGATAGACCTCGGGGCCGCGAATCTCGAGCATCTCGGGGCCTTTGTGCGCCTTCACGAGCCGCGCCTGCCCCTGCGCGTCGGGCACGCCCGTCGAGGAACATCACGAGCAGCTTGGCGAGATCGGCGCGCGGCGAGAGCACCGGGCTGCGCTCGAAGATGCTCTCGAGCTCCGGCAGCGTGCGGATCACGACCTCGATCTGCAGGCCGAACTTCCGCTCGAGCTCCTGCTTGATTCGACGCGCGAGCTGGCGCGAGTCCTTGACGCTGCTGCGGAACAGCACGTTGCCGCTCTGCAGCAGCGAGCGCACGTCCTTGAAGCCCAGCGCTTCGTACGCCGCGCGCAGCGGCTCCATCTTGATTCGGCTGGTGCCGCCGACGTTGACGGCGCGCAGCATCGATATGAAGACCGTCATTGCGTCTCGTGTGTAGCCAATCCGCGAGACGCAACAGTACGAGCCTTCCCGCGCGCGCGCCAGCTATCCGCTCTGGCGGTACTGGAACACCTGCTCGAGCGGCACGTTGAACACCGCCGCAATCCGAAATGCGACTTCGAGCGACGGCGAGTATTTGCCGAGCTCGATCGCGTTGACCGTCTGGCGAGTCACGCCGATGCGTTCCGCGAGTTGCTGCTGCGTCATCTCGCCGTGCTCGAACCGCATGCGGCGAATCTGATTGTCGATCGGCAGGTCGGCCATCTCAGCCGCCCCGCCGGTACAACACGATCTCGGTACCAAGCTTCACGAGCCACGCGATCAGTATCGCGAACAGTATCGTGCTCATAAGCGTGCCCGCCCGGCCATGCACGTGGAATAGCGCCATCGCGAGGAACTCGCCGACCACGAGCGCGTAGAACCCGACACGCGCGGCGCGCAGCTCGATCAACCGCTCGCGCTCGTCCTTAGGCGTACGTGCGTCCTTCGGCGCCTGCGCCACGACGATCAGGTGCAACACGACCTGCAGCACCACAAACACGCCGAAGATCGCGAGCGCCATGTGCAGGGGGTCGATGCAGATCGTGGCCCTCGGCATCGTGCGGGTGGTGATGCATGCCGGCGAAATACGCCACGGTCAGCAGCAGCAGGCAGCTGAAGGAGATCCAGGCACTCTTCTCGCGGAACGACATGGCGGCGACTCCGTGTATAGTTTTCTATACACAACGTGCCGAATTCGCGTCTTCGTGTCAAGTATTCTTTACTTACGCCGCGTCGTCTCACGGTGTTACCCTGCTCGCCCGACCGGCACCCTGGCTCCGCGACACCACGCCCGCCCGATGCAGTCCACGGCCGAAAAACCCCTCTGCGTGCGCCCGACCTGTTCGGCTACCGGAAGTATCTGGGCGCACCGCCTGACGCCGGCGCCGTTCCTGCCGATGTCGCGCGACGAGATGGACGCGCTCGGCTGGGATCAATGCGACGTGATCCTCGTGACCGGCGACGCGTACGTCGATCATCCGAGCTTCGGGATGGCCATCGTCGGCCGCGTGCTCGAGGCGCAGGGTTTTCGCGTCGGCATCATCTCGCAGCCCGACTGGCGGTCGACGGCCGACTTCGAGCGGCTCGGCGCGCCGAGCCTGTTCTTCGGCATCACCGCCGGCAACATGGACTCGATGGTGAACCGCTACACGGCCGACAAGCGCGTGCGCAGCGACGACGCGTACACGCCCGGCGGCGCGGGCGGCCAGCGGCCGGACCGCAGCGTCATCGTCTACGCGCAGCGCGTGCGCGAAGCGTTCGCGCGACAACGCCGATCGTGATCGGCGGCATCGAAGCGAGCCTGCGGCGCATCGCGCACTACGACTACTGGCAGGAGAAGGTCCGCCGCTCGATCCTGCTCGACTCGCGCGCGGACCTGCTCGTGTTCGGCAACGGCGAGCGGCAGATCGTCGAGATCGCGCACCGGCTCGCTGCCGGCGAGAAGCCGGCGCAGATTCGCAACGTGCGCGGCACCGCGCTGCTCGGCAGCGCGGCGGGCGACGACTGGACGGAGATCGACTCGACCCATCTGGATCTTGCCGGGCCGCATCGACGCGCCCCCGAATCCGTACGCGATGGAGTCCGAGATCGCGGCCGCCGCGCGCGAAGCCGCGGCGAAAGAGCCCGGCGTGAACGTCGTGCGCTTCGCGCGCCGCGTGCCGACCGCCGATCGCGAGCGCAGCTACATCCGGTTGCCGAGCTACGAGCAGGTCCAGGACGACGCCGGTGCTGTACGCGCACGCGTCGCGCATCCTGCACATGGAGTCGAACCCCGGCAACGCGCGCGCGCTCGTGCAGCGGCACGGCGCAGAGCGACGTGTGGCTGAATCCGCCGCCGATCCCGCTGACGATGCCGGAGATGGACCGCATCTACGAGCTGCCGTACGCGCGCGTGCCGCACCCGGCGTACGCCGACGCCAAGATCCCGGCGTACGAAATGATCCGGTTCTCCGTCACGATCCAGCGCGGCTGTTTCGGCGGCTGCACGTTCTGCTCGATCACCGAGCACGAAGGCCGCATCATCCAGAACCGCAGCGAAGACTCGGTGTTGCGCGAGATCGAAACGCATCCGCGACTCACGTGCCCGGCTTCACGGGCGTGATCTCGGATCTCGGCGGACCGACGGCGAACATGTACCGCATCGCGTGCAAGAGCCGCGAGATCGAGGCCGCGTGCCGGCGACCGTCGTGCGTGTACCCCGCCGTGTGCCCGAACCTGAACACGAACCATGCGCCGCTGATCAAGCTGTACCGCCGCGCGCGCGAGCTGCCCGGCATCAAGAAGGTGCTGATCGCGTCCGGCGTCCGCTACGACCTCGCGATCGAGTCACCCGAGTACGTCAAGGAGCTCGCCCAACATCACGTCGGCGGGTATCTCAAGATCGCGCCCGAGGCGATCGGCGAAGGGCCGCTGTCGAAGATGATGAAGCCCGGTGTCGGCACGTACTACAAATTCAAGCAGCTGTTCGACCGCTTCTCGCAGGCCGCGGGCAAAAAGCAGTACCTGATTCCGTATTTCATCGCGGCGCATCCGGGCACCACGGACGACGACATGCTCGAGCTCGCGCTGTGGCTGAAGAAGAACGGCTATCGCGCGGACCAGGTGCAGGCGTTCCTACCGGGCCCGATGGCCACCGCCACGGCGATGTACCACTCCGGCAAGAATCCGTTGAAGCGCGTGACGCGCACGTCGGAAGACGTCGTGATTCCGCGCGGCCTCAAGGTGCGCCGGCTGCACAAGGCGTTCCTGCGCTACCACGACGCGAACAACTGGCCGATGCTGCGCGCCGCCTTGAAGCGCATGGGTCGCGACGACCTGATCGGCAACGGCAAGCACCAACTCGTTCCGCGCTTCCAGCCGAAGAGCATGGGCCGCCCGGCTGCGCCCGAAGGTAAGCGCGACGCCAAGGCCAAACACAAACCGTTCCGCACGCAGCACGTGCGCTGAGTACCGATCGCGACGCGTGAGGCGTGGGAGAAGCCCGGGACCGGGCGGAAGACGCGTCGGCTCTAGCCGCGCGCAACGTTGAGTTGAATGACGTTGCTGGTGACGGGCATAGCGCCTTCGCTCTCGAGCGGCGCGTCACCCGTCAGCCAGTGCACGATCGGCTGAAACTCGCGCAGCTCCGCGGCGCACTGCTCGGGCGGCAGATCGAAGATGCCGAGGCCCTTCTCCGCCGTGTCCACATAGATGTCGGAATCGCTGACACGCGTGAGGAACGCGATGCCGAGCGACGACACGAAACGCTCGAGCGGCTCGTACACGGGACGCGCGTTGCGCACGCGGTTCGCGATCACGGCCACGCGGATGTGACGGAAGCGAACCTGACCGATGAGCAACAGCTCTTTGATGAAGTTCGCCGTGGCGTGGATGTCGATCGCGGAAGGCGCAACGGGGATCAAGACCGATTGCGTGCGCTGCATCAAATCCTGTAGCAACAGACGCGACGGTCCGGCCGGCGCATCGATGATCAGCTGGCGAGTGGAGAGCGGGATCTGCCGTCGACCTTTCTGCAGAGCAAGCCCGGCGCGCGGCGCGAGATCCGCGCCCTGAATCGTCGGCACTTCGGCCGACCGCTGCGCGAGCCAGTTCAGGCTCGAGCTTTGGGGGTCGTAATCCGCGATGGTCGTTGGGACGCCGCGAGAAGCGAAGTAGCTCGCGAGGTTCGTGGTGATCGTGGTCTTACCCACACCGCCCTTAGCGTTGATCACCAGAGTCGACTTCATGCTCATGATCGCGAGCCCGTTTCCCTGCGCGGATTCTGTGAAAATCATAGGCGCATCGGGCGGTTCTGCCCAAGACGCGCGTCACACGCCCCGTCTGACTGCACGCTCCCGGATAGTACTTGCCGCGATCACGCTTCCGCGCGCCGATAGACCACGTCGTAGTAGTGCCCGCCGGCCACGCGACTCGCGAACCGGTTCCGCACGAGCTCTGCAAAGCCCCGCGCGGCCAGGAATGCCGCGAGATCGACGAGCTGCGCGCAGTCTTCGTACGCCTCGAAATCCGGCACCTCAGTCTTGATGTAGGCGAACCGCGGCAGCAGGCTCTCTGCCCCTTTTAGTACCAGCAGCTCCGAGCCCTGCGTGTCCATGACGAGCGTGTCGTAACGCGTTATGTCCACACCCTCGCGCGCCAGCAGCGTCGGCAGCGTCACGCTGCGGAGCTTGATCGAGGCCGTGAACTCGACCTTCGGCCACACGTCCTTGTGCTGCTTGAGCTCGAGAATGGACGACGATTCGCCGGCGTTGTTCGCGACGTGAAACACGTACTCGTGGTCATCGCGGTCCGTGACGAGCGCTTGCAGCGCTCGCTGCCTCGGGAACGCCGCGATGTTCGCGCGCAACGTCGCGAACACTTCCGGAATCGGCTCGACCCACAAGACGTCGAGGCCGCGGCGCGCGTACAGCTCTCGCTCTTGGCCCACGTTGGCGCCCACGTGAATCACGCCGTGCGCGGAGCGCAGGAATCGGTTCGGGTCCGGCCCGAGCCAGCGACGCAATCGGCGCAGGATTTTCATCGACGCGCAGCATACCATCGGGGCAGCACGGTTCCGGGGCTGGACGGCAATGACGAGTACGGCGGCGAGCGAGCTCGCGGCGATTCGCGCGCAGTTGCGCGCACTCGCGAATGTCCGCCATCGCTGCGCATGCGGTTCGGTTCTTCAAGACCGGCCCCGGAGAGTACGGCGAGGGCGACCGGTTCCTCGGCATTCGTGTGCCGGTGTTGCGCCGGGTAGCGCGCGAGCGTCACGCCACGAGCGTTGCGACGATGTTCGCGCTGCTGCGTTCCTCACTGCACGAGGAGCGCCTGCTCGCACTGTTGCTGCTGGTCGCTGCGTTCAGGCGCGCCGACGAGCGCGGCCGCGAGCGGATCTACCACGGCTACGTGCGTGCGATCCGCCGCTACGTGAACAACTGGGATCTCGTCGACACGTCGGCGCCGGACATCGTGGGCCACTTTCTCGAGCACCGGAGTCGCGAGCCGTTGTACGCGCTCGCGCGGTCGAGCAATCTCTGGGAGCGCCGCGTCGCAATCCTGGCCACGTTCTGGTTCATTCGGCGCAACGACTTCGCCGACACGCTCGCGATCGCCGAGCTGCTGCTTACGGACGAGCACGATCTGATCCACAAGGCCGTCGGCTGGATGCTGCGCGAGGCTGGCAAGCGCGACGCCGAGCGGCCGCGCGGTTCCTCGGACCGGCACTACCGCCGCATGCCGCGCACGATGCTGCGCTACGCGATCGAGAAGCTGCCGGCCGCGAAGCGACGCGCGTATCTCGAAGACAAGGCCGTCACACCCGGCCGCGCGCGCGCAGCCGCCAAGCGACGGCGGCCGGCGCGAGCATGAACACGACGAGCGCCGCCGACGTAAGCCGTGCCGCTTACGGGGTCGGCCGGCCGGCCAACGCGGCGCCGACGCCAAGCCGCCAGTGCCGCACGAACCGCCACGCGAAGAACACGCTGGCTGCGATCATGAACGGCATTTCTGCCAGCTCGGCCAGGCGCTCGCCGAGCGCAGGCACGACGAGCGTCACGCGCAACACGCCGAGCCCGAACCCCACGGCGAACACGGCAACGAAATAGCTGGCGGCAAAGACCGCGATTCGCATCGGCGGTGCCGCGTCAGCGCCGCGACGCGCGGGGCCGCTTCGCGGCCGTGCGTTTCTTCGGTGCCACGGCCTGCCGTTCGCGCGGCTTCGCACCAGTGCTCGCACCGCTCTTCGCTTTGCCGCCGGCCGACAGCGCGACGCTCGCAGGGCGCGTCATCGTCTTGATGTTCTCGACGCGCCGAAACCGCACGGCCGACCAATCGGCGTCGATCGCGACCATGCGCACGGGCTCGAAACCCGCGCGACCGAGCACCTTCCAGCCGTGATCGCGATCGATCTCCGACCGATAGTTCTTCGACGACTGCTTCGGATACGCAAACCACACGACCGCGTCACCCACGGCGCGGCTCGTCAGCGACTTCGGCCAGCTCGTCGACCTCCGCCTGACGTGTGACGAATGCGAGCGCGAAGGTCACCGTGCGAACACCGCCGAGCGAGCGGCGCACCGTCACGCCACGCAGCGCCGCGATCTCCGGCTCGAACGTAGCCGGCGCGCCCAGTACGACGATCTCGGTTTGATCCTTGAGATTGAGCTTCTTGGATACCGCCGACATCGCCGCTGTCGTCAACGCGCGGGCGCGCCGGCCGCGGGCCGGGCTTGATCGAACACCTTCGTCGCGAGCGCGATCATGCCCGCGATGTCGCTCAAATTGGCCGGCACTACGAGCGTGTTACGCGGTGCGCGCGAGGTTGCCGAACTGGCGGACGTATTCCTCGGCCACGCGTAGCTGCATGGCTTCGCGGCCGCCCTGCGTGCTGACGGACTTCGGCCACGCGCCGCAAACCTTCGGCCGTCGCGGTGGCAACGGCGAGAATCGCCTCGGCCTGACCGGCCGCCTCGTTGATCTGCTGCTGCTTCTCGGCCTCGGACTCCTTGATGACGCGCTGCTTCTCGCCTTCGGCCTGGTTGATCTTGGCGTCGCGCTCGCCTTCGGAAGTCGAGAATCACGGCGCGCTTCTCCCGCTCGGCGCGCATCTGCTTTTCCATGGCCTGGATGATGTCGCGCGGCGGATTGATGTTCTTGATCTCGTAGCGCAGCACCTTCACGCCCCACGGCTCGGTGGCTTTATCGAGCTCGTTCACGACGTTCGAATTGATCGTCGAACGCTCCTCGAACGTGCGATCGAGATCGATCTTGCCGATCTCGCTGCGCAGCGTCGTCTGCGCGAGCTGCGAGATCGCGAAGTGGTAGTCCGAAATGCCGTACGACGCGCGCGCCGCGTCGAGCACCTGCAGATACAGCACGCCGTCGATGCCGACCTGGACGTTGTCCTTCGTGATGCAGACCTGCTCCGGAATGTCGACCGCCGATTCCTTCAGACTGTCGCGGTACGCAACGCTCTCGACGAACGGCAGCAGGATGTGGAACCCGGCGTTCAGCGTGCTGTGGTACTTGCCGAGCCGCTGGACGATGTACGCGCTCTGCTGCGGCACGACGACCGCAGTCTTGCGGAGGATCGTGATGGCGAGCACCGCGACCACGATGACTAACAGCAATACCCCTTGATCCATGCGTTTCTCCTTGTTATGCCGCGCTCAGAGCGCCCGAACGTGCAGCGTGAGCCCGTCGATCGATTCGATCCGCGCCTCGCCGCCGGCCGGAATCGATTCCTTGCCGACGTTGATAGCCGTCCAGCCGCTGCCGCGGTACTCGATGCGGCACGACTTGCCGGGCTCGAGCGCCTGCGCGACGACCACGTGCTGGTGAATGTCCGAGTTGACCTTGCCGCCCGGCTTGCTCAGCAGCTTCTCGTAGATCTGCCGCCGGATCGTGAACATCGCGACCAGCGCCAGCACCGCGAACGCAATCCACTGCGCCCACTGTGGCAGATCGATACCGACGAGCCCGAGCAGGCCCACGACGATCGCCGCGACGCCGGCGAATACGAGAAAGAACTGCGCGTCGATGGCGCCCAGCTCGAGGCCGAGCAGCACGACGCCGAGAATGCCCCAACTCCACCAGTGTCATGCTCCTACCCCTCGCGAGCGAGCGGCCTTGCGTGGCCGTCGCCGATTATCCAAAGCACCCTGCGCGCCGTCGAGCTTCGCGATGCAGCTCTTCGGCGCCGTGAGCCTGATAGCTGCGCTCGAGAATCTCCGCCACTTCGCGCCACGCCACGCGGCCGCGATCGAGACGCATTCCGAACCAGCCGCGCGGCCCGATATAGTCGGGCAAGTAGAACCGCTCCGGAAAGAGCCGCGCGCGGTCGACGTTCTCGCCGAGCTCGCTCTTCACGCACACCGACACGATGCCGTCGCCGTGATGGTTGTCGAGGAAATACGCGAACACTTTGCCGCGCACGCGGTACGTGTCGTGGTCGCCCTGTGCGCTTGTGCTCCGCGTGCGGCAGCGCTTCGCACAACGCCCTCACGCGGTCGCGTTTGCTGGCCGACTTGGGCTGCGCGCGCGCAGCCTTCGCTCGTCCGGGCATACTGCCGCTCCTGCAGTGGCGCCTCGAGTTCGACCGAGTCTACGCTGCCCGCCCGGTGGCCGGTACCGGCGCGCATCGTTACGTACTATTACCAATGGCCTGGGGCCAGGCACGGTCGCCGAGACTGACCGTGTTGGCTGCCAGTTCGGCGGGGGTTCGTTTGCGAAAAGCCATTGCGATGTCAGCGAGTTGCGCGGCTGCTTGCTCGGCGGCTGCGCGCGGCCGCCGGCCACGCCGCAGGCGCCGCAGCAGGCGGCGCACGAAGTCGCCCAACCGCAAGGTTGGGCCGACGACCTCGCGCTGCCGCAGCCGGAGGACTTGAACCCCGACCCGCACGTGCTCGAGTTCAACCTCGAAGCCAAGGTCGACCGAGCTCGAAATCCTGCCCGGCCACAAAACCACCGTGTGGACGTACAACGGCAAGATCCCGGGACCGTTGATTCGCGGCCAGGTCGGCGACCGCGTGATCGTGCACTTCAAGAACTCGCTGCCGCAGGAAACGACGATCCACTGGCACGGGCTGCGCGTGCCGAACAACATGGACGGCGCACCGGGCGCCACGCAGGACCCGATCCCGCCCGGCGGCGAATTCACCTACGACTTCACGCTGCGCGACCCCGGCACGTACTGGTACCACCCGCACGTCGATTCGTCGGCGCAAGTCGGGCGCGGCCTGTACGGCGCGATCCTGGTCGAGGACCCGAACGATCCGAAGGCGTTCGGCGACGACCTCGTGCTGCTGCTGTCCGACATGAGCCTCGGCGAAGACGGCGAAATGCTGCCGGCCGACAGCGGCGGCGACTTCGGCGATCTATTCGGCCGCGAAGGCGCCGTGCTGCTCGTGAACGGCAAGGTGCTGCCGACGCTGAAGGTGCGCGCGGGCAAGCAGCAGCGCTGGCGCATCATCAACGCGACGCGCGCGCGCTACTACAACGTGCGCATGCGCAATCATCGCTTCATGAAGCTCGGCGGCGACAACGGGCTCGCGGCGCGCGCCGTCGACACGTACGGCCTGCTCGTCGTGCCCGGCGAGCGCGCGGACGCCGTGTTCACGCCGGCCGATGCGCCCGGCAGCAACACGCTGCTGCGCTGGGTGCCGACCGAGCGCGGCTACGGCAGCACGTTCAACCGCGCCTCGGTCGACATGCTGAAGATCGAGACCGTGGCCGACGCGGCCGTCACGCCGGAGCCGATCCCGATGGATCTACGCCACATCGAGCCGATCGACGTGACGGGCGCGACCGAGCGCAACCTGAACCTCACGATCGCGATCAACAGCGGCAACGTCGAGATGGGCGTGAACGGCATTCCGTTCTGGAAAGCGCCGCCGCTCGAAGGCCAGCTCGGCGAGACGCAGGTCTGGCACATCACGAACAACACGGACTTCTCGCACCCGTTCCACATGCACGGCTATTTCTTCCAGGTGCTCGACCCGAACGCGCGTGCCGGAGTGGAAGGACACGGTGAACGTGCCGACGAAGTCCGAGCTATGCGATCGCCGTGCGCTTCGACGAGCGCCCCGGCACGTGGATGTTCCACTGCCACATCCTCGATCACGCCGAGGCCGGCATGATGGGGCACCTCGTGGTACGCGACCCGAACGCGGCTGCGCCCGCCGCCACACCGCATCTACACATCACGCGTACGCGCACAACGGACGGTCAGCCCCCGGGTTAGCCGCCGCCGGCGGACTCGTGTGTCTCGATGTAGCGCAGCGCGCGATCGATCCGCTGCTGCGCGCGCGCGCGGCCGACCAGCTCTAACGTCTGGCCGATGCCGGGCGAGGCCGCGCGGCCGGTGAGCGCCACGCGCAATGGCTGCGCGACTACGCCGAGCTTCAGCTCCAAGCGAGCGGCAGCGTCCTTGACCGCGGCCTCCGCCGCTTCGCCCGACCACGCGGGCAGCTCGGCGAGCGCCTGGCGAACCGCGATCAGCGGCGCACGCGCCGCGGATCGCAGGTAGCTTTGCGCCGACTTCGGATCGAACTCCTCGAACTCCTCGTAGTAGCAGTGTGCCTGCTCCGCCATCTCGCGTAGCGTTTGGCTGCGACCGCGCAAAGCCGCGACCG
The DNA here is from genome assembly GCA_963748045.1 of uncultured Gammaproteobacteria bacterium. Lineage (GTDB taxonomy): Bacteria > Pseudomonadota > Gammaproteobacteria > Steroidobacterales > Rariloculaceae > FEN-1219. The sequence goes on along the minus strand of CAVVIC010000014.1, from coordinate 321,719 downwards.
CGCGCGACAGCGGCGGCCCGTTCTTGGGATCGAGCCCCTGGCGCTCCAGCTGCTCCGCAAGCAGGTCCGCGAGCTGCTGCTCCGGCGCCGTCTGGATGTGCTGCTGGTTGACCCACAGCAGCTTGGCCGGGTCGAAGTTCGCGGCCGAGCGGCTGACTTTGTCGAGATCGAAATTCGCCGTCATCTCATCGCGCGAGAAGATCTCCTGATCGCCGTGCGACCAGCCGAGTCTCAGCAGGTAATTCAGAAGCCCGTGCGGCAGGAAGCCCATCTCGCGGTACTCGAGCACGTTGACCGCGCCGTGGCGCTTCGACAACTTCGCGCCGTCCGCACCGTTGATCATGGGCAAGTGCGCGTACACGGGCGGCTCCGCGCCGAGCGCGCGAAACATGTTCATCTGCCGCGGCGTGTTGTTGACGTGATCGTCACCGCGGATCACGTGCGTGATGCGCATGTCGATGTCGTCGACGACGACGGTGAAGTTGTAAGTGGGCGTGCCGTCGGAGCGCGCGATCACGAGATCGTCGAGCTCGCCGTTGTCGAAGACGATCCTGCCCTTCACGCGGTCGTCGACGACGACCTCGCCCGCCTGCGGGTTCTTGAAGCGAATCGCCGGCGCGACACCCGCGATCGGCTCTTTACGCTCGCGGCAGCGGCCGTCGTACCGCGGCTTGCGGCCCTCGGCCTGCGCGGCCGCCCGCATCGCGTCGAGCTCCTCGCGCGAGCAATAGCAGCGATACGCAGTGCCGGCCGCGAGCATCTGCTCGACGACCTCGGCGTAACGCGGGAAGCGCTGCGTCTGATAGAACGGCCCCTCGTCGGCGTCGATGCCGACCCATTTCAGGCCCTCGAGGACCGCGTCGACGGCAGCCTGCGTGGAACGCGCCCGGTCGGTGTCCTCGATCCGCAGGATGAAGGTGCCGCCGAACCGGCGCGCATACAGCCACGCGTACAGCGCGGTGCGCACGCTGCCGATGTGCAGATAGCCCGTGGGGCTCGGGGCGAAGCGGGATCGAACGGTCATGGCGTTTCCGATGCAGCCGGTACGTACTCGGCCACCTCCACGAGGTTGCCGTCGGGGTCGCGGAAGTAGATCGAGCGCAGCGCGCCGACGGCGCCACGCCGCGGCACGGGCCCGGCCTCGATCGCGACGTTCACGGCTTTCAGGTGCGCGATGACGTCGTCGAGCGGCACGGTCGCGAGCAGGCAGAAATCGCCCGAGCCGAACGTCGGCTGCTGCGCCTTCGTGGGCGTTTGTGTGTCGCGATCCTGGAGGTTGATTTTTTGCCGGCCGAACTTCAGCGCGTAGCGCGGCGCGCCGCCGGGGCCGTGGAAGAATTCGCGCGTGAATCCCAGCGCACGCTCGTAGAACTGCGTCGTCGCCTCGATGTCGGCGACCGTCAACACGATGTGATCGATGCGATCGGCAAGCAGCGGCATGCGCTTCAGCCTTGACTCAGCAAGCGCTTCTGGAGCACCAGCAGGCACTTGTAGCGTGCGGCGCGCAGCGTCCTATACGCCACGCGAGCGCCCTTCACGTTCATCCACTCGCGCAGGTTCTTCTCGATCGTCTCGGCCGAAGTGGTGGTCAGATACGCTTTCAGCGGCTGCTGCGTGTCGTTACTCGAATCCACACCGCAGTCCGAGCACCGCCAGCGGCGGCGCACCACGGCTAGGCTGCGATCGACGTTCAGGCACACCGTGCACAGCGTCCAGCGATCGAGCGGCTCGCGCTCTTCGAGCAGGATCTCGAAACGCGCGCTGTCGCTCGTGCCGCCCGCATGCTGGCTACCGGGCGCGCGCCAGCGCTCGATCAGGTTTTTGAGGAAGGTTTGCATTCGCGGCACTAGACCACGCCACTCGCGGGGTCGTCAATCGCAGCCGACGCTCGAATTTCGCCCCGGCCGTGAGCCACAATGACGCCCTTCCGCGGCCGCGCAGCACGCGCCGCGAACGAGGTGACGATGAAACTCTCGACCGACCGGATTCTGACGACGCACGTCGGCAGCCTGCCCCGCAGCGCCGCCGTCGTCGACTTCCTCTATAAGAAGGAGAACGGCGAGCCGTACGATCGCGCCGCGTTCGCAGCCGCGATGCAGGCCGGCGTCGCCGAAGCCGTCGCGAAACAACACGCCGCCGGCATCGACGTCGTCAGCGACGGCGAGACCAGCAAGGTCGGCTACGCCACGTACATCAAGGACCGCCTGTCCGGATTCGCGGGCCACGTTCCGCGCCCGCCGCACAAAGATCTCGCGCCGTACCCCGAGTTCCGCGAAGCGATGGCGCGCATGATGGGCAAGCAGTCGTTCAAACGCGCGGCGTGCGTCGGCCCGATCGAGCTCGTCGATCGCGACGCGATGAAGATAGACGTCGCGAACTTGACCGCGGCCATCGCCGAGCACCCGCCCGTCGAAGCGTTCATGAACGCGGCGTCGCCGGGCGTGATCTCGGCGTTCCAGTCGAACCAGCTACTACCCGACGCACGAGGCGTACGTCGACGCGATCGTCAGCGGCCATGAAGCCGGAGTACGACGCGATCGTCGCCGCCGGCTTCGTGCTGCAGCTCGACTGCCCCGATCTCGCGATGGCGCGGCACACGGGTTTCCAGGAGCTCGACGAAGCGGAGTTCCTGAAGCGCGCCGCGTATCAGGTCGAAGCGCTGAACCACGCCGTGCGCGACATCCCGGCCGATCGCATGCGCATGCACATCTGCTGGGGCAACTACGAAGGCCCGCACGATTGCGACATCGCGCTCGAGAAGGTTCTCGGGCTCGTGCTCAAGGCCAAACCCGCCGGCATCCTGTTCGAAGCCGCGAACCCGCGGCATCGCCACGAGCTCGAAGTGTGGCAGGACGCGAAACTGCCCGACGACAAGGTGCTGATCCCGGGCTGCATCATGTCGACGTCGAACTACGTGGAGCATCCGCGGCTGATCGCGGAGCAGCTTTGCCAGTACGCCGACATCGTGGGGCGCGAGCGCGTGCTCGCGGGCACCGACTGCGGCTTCGGCTCGTTCGCCGGCTATTCGCGCGTGGACCCCGGCATCGCCTACAAGAAGCTCGGCGCGCTGGCCGAAGGCGCGGCGCTCGCATCCGCGCGCCTGTGGCGCAAGCGCAGCTGAGGCTCTAGACCACCGCGAGCAGCAGCGCTACGCCCGCCACGACGAGCGCCCTGCCGACGAGCTCAACGAGAGACCGAAGAACCAGAACTGCGATGCAAACGCGCTCATGAAGCCGGCGAACAGCGACTGGCGCCACAGCTTCACGCTGCGCAGCAGCGCTTCCCGGTTCATGATCGCGAGCCACACGCCGAGCACCGTGACCTGGATGCCGAGCGACCACACGAGCGCCGTCGTCGCGCGCAGGAAATAGACGCCTTCCGGCAGCGCGAGGATCGCGCCGCGAAAGCTCACCGACGCGAGCGCGAAGAACGAGCCCGACGCGACACCGAGCACCGCGGGCTTCAGGCTCTGCCGATCCCACTTCTGGCCGGGCTTCACGGCCACGATCAAGACGCCGGCCGTGGCGATCAGGATCGCGATCGCGCGCGACCACGTCAGCGCGTCGCCGAGCACGGCGAAACCGAATAGCGCCACCTGCACGGCCTCGGTCCTGCTCAGTGCCGTGGCCACGGAAAACGAGCGCGCCTGCATGGCAGCGAGCAGAAACGCCGTTCCCGCGATCTGCACGAGCGCGCCGGAGGCCGCGAACGCGAGGAAGGTAGGCGTCGGCGGCGGCACGCGCGCGTGCGCGAACGCGGTCACGATTGCGAGAAGCACCAGCGCGAACGGCAAGCCGTAGACGAACCGCACCTGCGTCGCACCGAGCGTGCCGAGCGTAGTCGTGAGACTGCTCTGCATCGCGTTGCGCGCCGTCGTGGACTTCGCGCTCGTCGCGTTCGCCAAAGCGCTCGGTTTGCCGAACGGCCCGGCGCTCACGCTGTTCGCGCTCGGCCGTACCATCGGTTGGATCGGCCACGCCATCGAGCAGTACGGGCACGACGCCATCATCCGGCCGCGCGCCAAGTACGTCGGCGAAAAACCCCTCTAGGTAGCCTGCGTTGCGCGCGGCGGCGGCAGAAAGAGAAGATCTCTCCGCCCGGAATCAGTGCGTCATCGAGTACAGGATGTAGTTGATGAACGTGCGCATGCCCTGCGCGGAGTATTTCTCGGGGTACCGCGGGTTATCGGAGTGCTCGACCGAATCGCCAAGATCCATGTTGTGGCAGATCGCGACCATGATCCGCCCTTTGTCGTCGTAGATCGCGCGCCAGCGCGGAACCACGCCGTCTTGCTCGTAAATCCTGTGGCTGTAGATGTACTGGGCGCCCGGCACCTGCACGCGGTCGTCGAGGTCCCAGAACATGTGGAAGATCTGATCTTCGTTCGGAATCTCGACGATCGGTCGGTCGTGGAATACGCGCCGCATGCTCTCGACGAACACTTCCCACTCCACGCTGCCGTGGAAGTCGTCGACCATCAGAAAACCGCCACGCGTAAGGTACTCGCGCAGCTTCACGGCCTGTGCGTCGGTCAAATCCCAGTGCCCGACCTCGACCGCATACAACCACGGCCAGTTGAACACGTCGTCGTCATCGTCCAGGTTCACGGGCTGCTCGACGGAGCGCGTATCGATCGACGTCAATCGCCGCACCATGACCGCTACATGCCGATCCGCGGCGGGATAGTCGATCGTCCAATTGCTTCGACCATTCTGCCAATCCGACCCATAGTAGCGGCCACCGCCGCGCCACGGCGGGTACATCAAGCGGGCGAACGCCCACTCGGCCGGCACCCTATAGTCCGGCGGCAGCGGGTCGTCCTCGTGCTCGACGCCGGGGTAGACGCGGAAGGGTCGCGGCGCCGCGACGGCGATGCCGATCACACACGAGGCGACGAGCAAAGCGCCGAGCAGCCACACGCGGTGCGCGCCACCTCGTTGGGCGGAAGTTCGAACCGAGGGTGTCTTCACGTCGAACATCAGTGGTTGCCTCGCCCTGTTAGACGCGCCCGTTGCGGCACGGTTCGCTCAGAAACCGGAATGAGCCCGCTCACCGCACTGGCGGCACCGCGAGCGGCAGGCCGAGCGCCTGGTACTGCTTGCCGTCGACGACGCGCTCGTTGAACCAGTTCGGGTACGATTGCCGTCGGCTTCGTGGCCGTGTCGAGCGCGGCGAGATCTTCGGCCGTGAGCTGCACCGCCGCGGCGGCGAGGTTCTCCGTCGAGCTGCTTGCGACTCGACGCGCCAACCAGAATCGACGCGACCGTAGGCCGCGTCAGCAGCCACGCCAGCGACACCTGCGCCGGTGACGCGCCGCGCTTCGCGCCGATCGACTGCAAGAGATCGATCACCCGATACCCCTGCTCACGGTCGTACGGCAGGAAGTCGAAGCCGCCGAGCCGGTCGCCGCTCTCGCCTTTCGGCTTCGCGCGCGTGTACTTGCCGCTCAAGAAACCGCCCGCGAGCGGGCTCCACACCATGACGCCGATGCCGGCGTCGGCGCAAAACGGCGCCACCTCGTGCTCGAGATCGCGGCCCACGAGCGAGTAGTACATCTCGGCGCCGCGAAACTGCTGGTAGCCGCGCGCGCGTCTGGATGCCGACGGCCTTCGCCGCCATCCACGCGGGCCAGTTCGAGAAGCCGACGTAGCGCACCTTGCCCGCCCGCACGAGATCCTCGAGCGCTTCGACCGTCTCCTCGACGGGCGTCAGCGCGTCGACCTTGTGCACGAGGTACACGTCGATGTAGTCCGTGCCGAGCCGCGCGAGGCTCGCGTCGGCCGCAGCGAGAATGTGCCGCCGCGACAAACCGGACTCGACGAGCCCCTGGCCCATGCGGTTGCCGACCTTCGTCGCGATCACGACTTCGTGACGCTTGGCGCCGATCGCCTTGCCGAGAATGCGTTCCGACTCGCCGCCGGCGTACACGTCGGCCGAGTTGAAGAAGTTGATGCCGGCGTCGATCGCTCGCCCGACGAGATCGTTCGCGGCTGCCTGGTCGACCTTGTACGACGGACGCGAACGGGCCCTGCCCGCCCGTGCCGAACGTCATGCTGCCGAACGCGAATTTGGAGACGATGAGGCCGGTGCCGCCGAGGCGCGAGTACTGCATGGGAAAGTTCGATATGTAGCGCGGGGAAGTCGCCGCGCGAGCGTAGCGGGTTCCGGCGTACGGGTCGAGCCGAAGCCGCGCGCGTCGGCGGACGGCGCGTCGCGCTAGACGAGGTACGGCCGCGTGAGCTCCGTCGAGACCTGCCACAGCTTCGCGGCCATGGCGGGATCCTTCTGGTAGTTGCTCTGCTCGGCCGGATTGCAGTCGGCGAAGTAGAGCCCGTTGACGCGCGCGAGCGCGGGATTGCTCGCGAGATAGCAGCTCGTGGCCGCGCCCTGCGCCGGCGTTTCCATTCCGCCGAAGCCGCCACCGCCACCGCCCGCCGGCGGCCGGAAATTCATGTTGCGCATGATGTTCGTCGCGACGACGCCGGGGTGCAGCGAGTTCGACGTCGCGCGCGTGCCTGCGAGGCGCTTCGAGAGCTCGAGCGAGAACAACCCGTTCGCGAGCTTCGAGTGGCCGTACGCCTGCCGCTCCCAGCCCTTGCCCGACAGATTGTCGAACTGGATGCCGCCCTGCGGCACCTGCTGATGCGCGACGCTGCCGACGACGACGACGCGGCCCTGCGGCGCAGCCGTCACGCGCTCGAGCAACCGGTTCACGAGGATGAAGTGGCCAAGATGATTCACGACGAACTGCAGCTCGAGGCCGCGGACCTGCTGCAAGTCCGTCAGCAGCACGCCGGCGTTGCACACGAGCGCATCGATGGGCGTGTTCAGCGCGCGGATCGCGTTCGCGCACGCGACGACGGAATCGAAGTCGGAGAGCTCGAGCACCACGGGCGTGGCCTTGCCCTGCACGCTCGCGCACGCTTCCTGGCCGCGCTCCAGCGTGCGCGCAGTACCGATCACGTGCGCGCCGCGCAACGCCAGCACGCGCATCGTCTCGAGGCCGATGCCGGAGTTGCAGCCCGTGACGACGATGGTCTTGCCGGAAAGGTCGATGCCGGCCGTGACTTCCTCGGCCGTGGCGCCCGCGGCGAATGAGCTGCGCGGCGCGTCCTGCGCGCCGGCGCGGCCCGTGTAAGCGGCGAGCGCGAGCAGCGTGCTGTTCGCGATGAAGCGTGCGGCGATCGATTGAGCTCATCGTCCTTCCCCCCAGAAGTATTACGGACGAGCGCGTCGAGCGCCGTGCGAACCTGGCCGTCCCACAGCTCGGCCACCGTCTTGCCGGCCGGCAGGTCGGTCCACGGCCGCCGGTACGCGACCTTGCCCTTGCCGTCGACGATCAAGAGGCCCGGGATGTAGCTGGATGCCGTAGGCCTTCGCGATGTCGTCACCATTCGCGACGGCGATCGGCGAGAAGCCTAAGCCCTGCACGTATGCCCGCGGATCGCCGCGGCCGTCTTCCTTCGCGTTGATCGACGACGACCTTCACGCCCTGCTTCGCGTAGTCGGCCTCGATGTTCTTCAGGTACGGCATGAACGCCTTGCAGTACGGACACCACGTGGCCCAGAACACGACGACGGCCGGCTTGCCTTGCGTGACCGCCGGGAAGTCGACCGCGTGCCCCGCGAAATCGCGCGCTTGCCACGGCGGCGCCAAGTCGCCCTGTTCGACGGCCGCAAGGGGGCCCGCCAAGGCCAGCCCGACGACGACTGTGCCGAGCCACACGGTTCTGTTCGGTGTTAAGAGCATCGAAAGCCCCCGTGGTAACTCTGCGCGACATTATATCTTTGGTCGCGGCAACGAATGCGTCCGATGGCAAGGTATTACGGCACCTACACCGTGGACGAACCGACCGGTCGTGTCATTCACCACGTACGGGCGGCGTCGAATCCCGCGTGGATCGGCGACGGCTTCATTCGCTGGTATCGTTTCGATGGGCCGAACTTGTTGATAAGCTTGAACCCTAGTTTCGACAATCCGCTGTGGTGGGAGCGGTTGCCGCAAGGCCCGCCTCCTGCGTCAGCCCCCCCCCACTAGCTCACCGAGTCACTGAAAATGCACCGTTCGTTATTGCCGTTTGGGTTCATGCTCGCCGCGCTCGCGGCCGCGTCGCCCGCTGCCGCTCACCATTCGTTCGCCGCGGAGTTCGACCTGAATCAGCCGATCAAGCTGCGCGGCATCGTCACCAAGGTCGAGTTCATGAATCCGCATTCGTGGATCCACATTGCGTGAAAAAGGACGACGGCACGGTCGAGGACTGGGCCATCGAAGGCGGCACCGCGAACACGCTGTTCCGCATGGGCGTCAACAAGAACTCGTTGGCCGTCGGCACTGAGATCATCGTCGACGGCTACCGCGCGCGCGACGGCGCCATGCGCGCCAACGGCCGCGACATCACGCTGCCGAACGGCAACAAGCTGTTCCTCGGCGGCTCGGCGCCTCCGCAGTAGGCCGCGCCATGACGGGGGAAAGCTTCGTGTCGCGACTATCGTCGTCATGGATCGCGGTCTGCATGGCCGCGTTACTGACCGCGCCGACATTCGCGCAGTCGAGCGCCAAGAAGCCGAACCTGAGCGGCATGTGGCAGGCCGCTGAACACGGCCAACTGGGATCTCGAAGCGCACGCGGCCGAAGCCGGCCCGGCGCCCGCACTCGGCGCGCTGCTCGCGATTCCGCCGGGCCTAAGCGTCGTGGTTGGCGGCCAGATTCCGTATCTGCCGGCGGCGGTCGCGCAGCGCAAGAAGAACCGCGAGCAGCGTTGGACGGCCGATCCCGAGAGCCAAGTGCTACATGCCGGGCGTGCCGCGTGCGACGTACATGTCGTACCCGTTCCAGATCGTGCAGGGCACCGACAAGGTCATGCTGTCGTACGAGTTCGCCGACACCGTGCGGCTCGTGCACATGAAGGATCCCGGGGCCCGCGCCGGCCGACAGCTGGATGGGCTGGAGCGTCGGCCATTGGGACGGCGACACGCTGGTCGTCGACGTGACCGCCCAGAACGCGGACACCTGGCTCGACCGCTCCGGCAACTATCACAGCGACTCGCTGCACGTCGTCGAGCGCTACACGCTGCGCTCGCCCGACGTGCTGATGTACGAGGCGACGATCGAAGACCCCGAAGGTCTTTTCGAAGCCGTGGACGATCCGCATGCCGCTCTATCGCCGCCTCGACGACGGCGCGCAGCTGATGGAGTTCAAGTGCATTCCGTTCGCCGAGCACGTTCTCTATGACCACGTCGGCCGCTAGCCGGCCGCGTTCGACGCGAGGAACTCTTATGCTGCGTGAAATTCTTTCCTGCACTGCCATCGCCACGCTGATCGCCGGCGTCGCCGGCCCCGCCGCCGCGCAGCAGACCGCGCCCGCGAAGCCGGCGGCAAAATGGACGATGCCTCGGCTCGCGGACGGTCACCCCGACCTCCAGGGCGTGTGGACGAACAAGACGATCACGCCCTTCGACCGCCCGACGGAGCTCGGCAACAAGGAGTTCTTCACGGCGGACGAAGCGAAAGCGTTCGTGAAGAAGACGCTCGATCGCAACAATCGCGACAACCGCACGGACGACGTGAGCGACGTGCTCAGCGCTTACAACGCGTTCTGGTGGGACTCGGGCTCGGCGCTGCTGCCGAACCTGCGCACATCGATCGTGATCGATCCGCGCAACGGCCGTGTCCCGCCGTTGACTGCCGGCGCGCGGCGCCGCGCTGGCCGCGCAGGCGCAGGCCGTGAAAGCTCGCTGCGCGAAGCCCGGGTGCGCCGTCGCGAACAGCGGCATGCCGGCGCCGTCCGACGAGCCGCAGGCGCTCGACCTGATGACGCGCTGTGTCTCGTTCGGCACCGTCGTGCCGATGCTGCCGACGGCGTACAACAACAACTACCTGATCGTGCAGACTGAGGGCATGGTCGCGATCGACACGGAGATGGTGCACCAGGTGCGCCGCATTCCGACCGACGGCAAGCCGCATCTGCCCGCGAACGTGCGGCAATGGTTCGGCGATCCGCGCGGCCACTGGGAAGGCGACACGCTCGTCGTCGAGTCGACGAACTTCAGGGGTGAGCTACTTCGGCCGCATGGCCGCGGCCGACGAGAACTTGAAGGTCACCGAGCGCTTCACGCTGGTGCCGCCCGGCGTGCTGATGTACCGCTTCACGGTCGAGGACCCGACCGTCTGGACGGCGCCGTGGACGGGCGAGATTCCGCTCATTCCGATCGACGGCATGATCTACGAGTACGCGTGCCACGAAGGCAACCGCGGCATGGAGAACATCCTCTCCGCCGCGCGCAAGGACATGCAGAAGGCCGGCCCGAAGTAGCCGGCTAGTAGCCGCTAGCCGCGCAGCGCGAGAATCTGCGCGTCGTACTCCGAAGGATCGATCACGACGTCGATCAGCGTGGCGCGGTGGCTCGCTACCGCTTGCGCGAACGCCGGCTGCAAATCCTCCGAGCGCTCGACGCGCTGCGCGTCCCAGCCGAAGCCGCGCGCGATCTGCGCGAAGTCCACGTCCACGAAGTCCACACCGCCCGCCGCGAGCTTGCGCCGGCGCTGCTTCACGCCGATCAGCGTGAGCGCGGAATCGTTGAACACGACGACGATCGGCGCGCACTTCTCCTGAATTGCGGTGCCGAGCTCGCCCAAGCACATCATCAAGCCGCCGTCGCCCGTGAACGCGACGACGCGGCGCGTCGGATCGGCGAGGCTTGAAGCGATCGCGGCCGGCAACGCGAAGCCCATCGTCGACAGACCCCGCGATATCAACGACTGGTTCGGCTCCGCGGAGCGCCAGAGATGCAACACGGGCAGCATGAACGCGCCCGCGTCGAGCGTGATGCGGCAATCGGCCGGCAGTGCGGCATAAGCGGCGTCGACGACGTGCTGCGGCGAGATTCCGGCGCCGACCGGCACACGCGCTGCGGACGACACCGCCCGCTTCATCGCCGCGATTTCCGCGTCCGTCCACTGCGGGCGGATCGAATCCGCGAGCGCCGTGAGCCCCGCGCCGATGTCGCCGACCACCGTCGCGTTCGCCACGAGCAACGGATGCTCGAACGCGTGCTCGGTGAGCTCGACGGTCGGCGTCGACGGGTAGCGCCACTTTTGCGGCGGCCCCTCCACGGGGTCGAAGCCGTACAGCAGCAACAGATCGGCCGCGCGCATGGCGGCTTCTTCCGCGACGCCGCCGATGTAGTGGCCGAGCACGAGCGCGTCGTGATCGGAGGCGACGCCCTTCGCTTTGTAGGTGGTGAGCACCGGCACGTTTTTCACCGCGAGCACCGCGCGCAGCGCATCGGGGCGACCCGCCAGGCGCGCCTGCAAGCCCGCGAGCACGAGCGGGCGTTTCGAGCGCGCAAGCAGCTCGCGCGCGTGCTGCAGCGCAGCGGCATCCAGTGTGGCCGGGCCCGCTTTGGGCGGCCGCGCTGCGGTCGCGGCCGGCGCCGCGCCGCGAATGCGCGAGCCCGCGACTTCGAGGTACACGGGCCCCGGCGGTTGCGCCACGGCGCACGCGAGCAACCGCTCGAGCTCGTCGAACGGATTTCCGCCGCGCAGGTGCGACGACGCCTTCGTCAGCGGCGCGAGCATGGCCGCTTGATCGACGCGCTGGTGGCTGACGTAGGTCTCGACGTCCTCGTAGCCGTCGGCGATCAGCAGCAGCGGCGCGCGATCGAGTGCCGCGTACGCGGTGCCGTTCGCGGCGGCCGCGAGTCCCGGGCCGCGCGTCGTCATCGCAACCCCGGGCGTACCCGTGAGCTCCGCGGTGACGCAGGCCATGATCGCGGCCGCGGTCTCGTTGCGCGTGAGCACGAAGCGTGCACCGAGCTTGGTCGTAGCGGCGATGAAATCGAGGTTGCACTCGCCGCCGGGCACGCCGTAGATCAGGCGCACGCCGGCGTCCATCAAGCGTGCGACGAGAGCTTCAGTGACCGTTCGCTCGACCATGCGCCGCCCCCCGTACGTCAGAGCGGTTGTTCGAGCGTAGGCGCGACGTCCTCGAGCGTGACGCGGCGCAGGTCGCGCGGATGGCGCTTGTCGTCGTACCGCAAGCCGCGGTGCATCGTACAGCGGTTGTCCCAGATCACGAGGTCGCCGAGCGTCCACGTGTGCGTGTAGACGAACGGTCGCTGCGTCGCGAACTCCGTCAGCTCGCGGATCAACAGCGTCGCTTCCGGCGTCGGCCAGCCCTGAATTCGGCCGATGTGGGCCGATAGGTACAGTGCGAGCCGCCCTGAACCCTGATGGCGGCGCACGAGGCGCTGCGGCACCGGCGTGCAGCGCTCCTGCTCCGCGGGAGTGAAGGCGTCGAAACCGAGCTGCGCGCGCGAGAAAATCAGCGAATGTTCCGCGACGAGATCCTTCGCGACGCTCTTCGTCTGCTCGGGCAGGTGCTCCCACGCGACGCGCGTGTCGACGTATTCCGTCTCGCCGCCCGACGGCGGGATCACGCGCGCGTGCAGCATCGAGTACTTCGCGGGCGTGGCTTTGAAGCTGCTGTCGCTGTGCCAGAGCATGTTGCCCAGGTTGTACATGCGGCGTCGGTCGTCCTTGTCGAAGATCTGACCGTCGGTAGCGAGATTCGAGATGTCGTTGATCTTCATGTTCGCGAGGCGCCGGCGGCCCTGGTCGACGAGCGTCGGCGTGTCCTCCACGCGCCCGAACTGCTCCGCGAAGCGCACCTGCTCCTCGTCCGTGAACTTCTGGTTCGGGATCACGAGCACGCCGTATCGATCCATGGCCGCTTCGAAAGCCGCGATCTCGCTCGGCGTGAACGGCACGCGCAGATCGAGGCCTTCGATCCGCGCCGCGAAATACATGTTCAGTGGGATCGGCGGGTTCATCATCGAAGCCATTCTAGCCGCGCGCGCCGCGTTTATCCGCCGCCCAGTTCCTCGAGGCTCTTGCGCGCCGTCTCGCGCGTGAACAGCAGCCAGACCAGCGTCACGATCAGCGCGCAAATCGCGAGCAGCCCGAACACCACGCGCACGGAACCCGAGGCCGTCAGCACGCCGGCTACGGCCAGCGGCGTCAGCATCGAAGCCCCGCGAGCGAGCGAGCTCGCGAGCCCGAGCCCCGTCGAACGGATGTGGGTGGGAAAGATCTCGGCCGAGTACGGCCAGAGGATGATCGAGCCGGACGCCGCGGCCACCCACCCCGTCGTGATCAGCGTGACGACCAGCGGCGTTTGTGTGTGGTCGATCAGCACGAGGCCCACGAGGGACACGCAGGACAGCGCCGCGCCGAGAATGCCCGGCCACCGGCGCCCATAACGATCGATGATCGCAGCGAACAGCAGCGGCACGAACAGATAGATGGCGCCCGCGAGCGCACTGTAGCGCAGCGCGTCTTCGATCTTCAGGTGAAACACCTCGACGTACAGCGACGGCGCCCACGTCGCCAAGCCGAACGACACCATCGACGCGAAGAACCACAATATCGACACGACGACGGTGCGCCGGCGATACGCCGGCGCGAACAGACCGAGCATCGGGATGCGCAGTGCAGCGTCCGCGCGCTCGTGAGGAAGGTGTTCGTCGACCGGCACCGTGCCGAGTCTCGCAAGCGCCTGGTTGGCGGCGCCGACGCGGCCGAGCTTCGCGAGCCAACGCGGCGATTCCGGCAGCGTGAGCATGACGAGCGGGATCAGCAGGATCGGCGCCGCGCCGATGTAGAACATGGCGCGCCAACCGAACGCCGGGATCACGTACGCGCTCGCGATCGAGGCCAGCGAGTAGCCCGATACCATGATGAATTGAAACAGCGAGAAGTAGCGCCCGCGTGTCTTCGTCGGCGCCAGCTCGTTGACGTAGCTGATGCACACGGGCAGCGCCCCGCCGATCGCGACGCCTTCGAGGAAGCGCAGCGCGAGGAACACTTCGCGGTCCGGCGCCAGCGCGCACGCGACCGACAGGAGACACATGACCACGATGGCGACATTGAAGACCGGCATGCGGCCGAAGCGCTCCGCCGCGGGCCCGAGCAGCAGCGAGCCGAAGAATTGCCCGGCGAAACCCGGCCGAGATGATCGTGCCGATCTGCAGCGGCGTGAGCGTCCATTCCACTCGCAGCGACGGCATCACGTAGGCGATCAGGATGCTGTCCCAGCTGTCGCCGAGCATGATGAGCCCGAGCACCAGCGGCGCGAAGTAGCGCACCTTCCAGCTCGTGATGGCGTCGATGCGCGCCGCGACCGCGGCTTGCACCGTTTGCGTAGCGCCGCCGCGCGCCTGCGTTTCGAGCACGGTGTCCTGCATGGGTTCGCGCGTCAGGTCGCGGATCCTGGCGGCAGCGGATACTCCGCCTCGTTCAGCACCCAGCCCGCGTTCGTCGAGAAGTCGATGCGCGGCGGCGCGAAGATGTCGATCAGGTGGTTCTCGCCCCGCGCGCTCCACGTCGACGTGTGAATGGCCGGCGGCGGAATCACGGTCAATGACGGCGCGCCGACCGCGGCGTGCACGTCCTCACGCCACTGATGCATGTTCACCGTCCACGGCCAACGAATGTGGTGCTGCCACTCGCCGGACAGCACGAGCGAGCCCTGCTCGAAGTCGTCGTGATGGTGCGGCGAGACTTTCTTCAGGTCGCGCGGACCCAGGTTCACGTCGGGCACGTTGACCATCAGCGTCGTGCACCGCCAGATGCGGCCGAAGCGGCCCGGCGCCTTCGGCACTTCGAGCGAATAGGGTCGAATCTTGAAGCCGCCGGGCGGTGCGGGCCAGTTCGTGAGCGGCGGAATGTTCGGGTGCGGGTGCGCGTACGACGCGGCGTTCGCACACTTCGCGGCGAGATCGGGCGAACGCGTCGTGTACAGGCGAATGACGACCCCGCCCTTCGGCAACACGATGCGACTCTTGCCCGGCGGCATGATCAGCAGCGCGTAGCCCGCGGTCTCTTCGCGCTGCGCACCGGCCTCGGCGCGGATCGGTGTGTCACGATTGGGTCGCCAGCACCATGTATTCGTCGACCTGAGTGTCGCGCGCGAACCCTGCGCCGGGCTTGGCTTGCGTGTACGCGACGACGAAATTCTGGCCGCGGCAAAACCAGGTCTTGCCGTTTGCGTCGTCGTCGGTCGGCGGGTCCTTGTAGAAGAGCCCGTACTCGGCGTCGGCCGTCGCGCCCGCGGCGGGTAGCGCAGCGGAAGACTTCGCGAGCGTCGAGCGGGGATCGGACGGGTCGTACATGCGCGGTCCACCTTCAGAACGCGACGCGGTCGCCGCCCTTCAACTCCAGCATCGCGCGCGCGTCCGCGGGCGTGGCGATCTCGCGCCCCAGGCCCTCGATGATGCGCCGCACGCGCCGCACCTGATGCGCGTTCGATTCGGCGAGGCGCCCCGGCCCGTCCCAGAGCGAATCCTCGAGGCCCACGCGCACGTTGCCGCCCATCGATGCGGACAGAGAGGCGACTTCCATCTGGCTGCGTCCGCCGCCGAGCACGCTCCAGTGCAGATCGTTGCCGAAGAGGCGATCGGCGGTGCGCTTCATGTGCGTGACGTCTTCCGGATGCGCGCCGATGCCGCCCAGGATGCCGAACACGCTCTGCACGAAGAACGGCGGTTTCACGAGACCGCGGTCGACGAAGTGCGCGAGCGTGTACACGTGGCCGATGTCGTAGCACTCGATTTCGAAGCGCGTGCCGTTCTCGGCGCACGTGGTCAGAATGAATTCGATGTCCTTGAACGTGTTCCTGAACACGCGGTCGCGTGAGCCTTCGAGCAGCGTGTGCTCCCATTCGTATTGCAGCGTCTTGTAGCGCTTCAGCATCTCGAACAGGCCGAAATTCATCGAGCCCATGTTCAACGAGGCCACTTCCGGCTTGAACACAGTGCAGGGCTTCAGGCGCTCCTCGAGGCTCATCGTCGGCGCGCCGCCCGTCGTTATGTTGATCACGCAATCGGAGCGCCGCTTGATGCTCGCGAGAATCGGGCGAAACGCCTCCGGGCTCTGATCGGGGCGCCCGTCCACGGGGTTGCGCGCGTGCAGGTGAATGATGGCCGCGCCCGCTTCGACGGCGCCAATGGCGGCATCGGCGATCTCGTCGGCCGTGACCGGCAGGTACGGGGACATCGACGGCGTGTGAATCGATCCCGTCACCGCGCAGGTGATGATGGCCTTTCGTGCTGACATCGCAGACTCCCCCGGAGCTTCGCGGCGAAGTGTAGCGGCAGGCGGGCCAATATGCGCCCGCTTGTGCCGCGCCGGCGATTCATTTCCAATACGTGCCATGCCCAGCGCAGCCCCATCGCGCGAAGAGCGCGTCAGTTCGTTGCTGGTCGGTGCCATCGATCTGCACTGCCACAGCGGGCCGTCCGTCATGCCGCGCTCGCTCGATCACATCGAAGCGCTCCACGAATGCGCGGGCGCCGGCTTTCGCGCGATGCTGATCAAGGATCACTACTACTCGGCGACGCCGGTCACGGAACTGCTGAACAAGCAGTTCGGCCATCTCGGCGTGACGTTGCTGTCGGGCGTACCGCTGAACAACGCGACGGGCGGCTTCAACCTCTACGCCGTCGATCACGGCATCAAGCTCGGCGCGCGCCTCGTGTGGATGCCGACGTTCGCGGCCAAGAACCACATCGACGCGAACGCACGCTCCAAGGGCTTTCCGCACACGTCGAAACCGCTGCTCGATCCCGAGCCGCTCACGGTGCTCGACGCGAACGGCCGCCTGGTCGACGTGGTGAAACCGATCCTCGACATGATCGCAGAACACGACGTGGTGCTTTCGGCCGGGCATCTGCACATCTCGGAAATCTACCCGCTGTTCGAGGAAGCCAAGAAGCGCGGCGTCAAACGCCTGCTCGTGAACCATCCGACCTTCCTGATCGGCTGCTCGCTCGACGACATCCGCGCAGCTCGTGCGCATGGGCGCTTACATCGAGCACTCGTTCTGCATGTTCATCGAGATGCGCCGCGGCAAGGCGCCCATGTGCTCGCCCGTCGAACTCGAGGAGCTGATCGAGGCCGGCACCGTCGAGCGCACGATCCTGGCCTCGGACCTGGGGCAGGCCGGCAACGACAGACCCGTTGCGGGCTTTCGCAACATCGTCGGCACCTGCATCGACATCGGGTACTCCGACGCGCAGATCCGGCGCATGATCTCGCAGAACGCCGCGGACCTGATCGGGCTCGACGCGGCCGAGCAAGCCGCGGCGGCTGGACGCAACGCGGCCGCGTAGGCGCCGGTCCGCGCCGCCCCACAATCGCACACACAGCCGAAATGGACACCGCGACAGAGCGCGACACGCTTCACGACCTGCACCAGAAGCTCATGCGCTACTGGCACGACGTGGACTTCAACTGGGGGCGCAACGCGGGCGGCTACTACACCGAAGACGCCGTGTTCGACGGCGAAGGCTTCGCGTACACGGGGCGCGCCGAGATCGAGGAGTTCTATGCGTTTCGCCGCGACCGCGGCCCGCGCGTCGTACTGCACGCGGTGATCAATTTCACCTGCGACTTCGAGAGCGACACGCGCGCGAATGCGGCCTGGGTGTGCATGCTGTACGCGCATGACGGCGAGGCGCCGCAAGCCAGCGCACCGCCGATCAACGTCTCGCTCGTGCGCGACGTCTACGTGCGCGAAGGTGACGAGTGGCTCGTGAAGCGCCGTTCGTGGAGCACGTTGTTCCAGGGCGGCGCACCCGTGACGAAACTCTCGCGCGACGACATGGAGCAGCGGGTCGCCGGGCAGCACGCCGGCAAACCCTCATGAGCAGCGCGGCCGAAGCGCCGATCGTCGATTCGCACGTTCACATCTTCACGCAGGACATGCCGCTCGCGCGCAACGCGTGGATCCGCCCGACGTACAGCTTCACGGGTGAAGACCTGATCGCCACGCTGGACGCGCACGGCGTTGGCTTTGCGGTCGTCGCCGGCATCAGCCTCTACGGCTACTACAACGACTACATGCTCGCGAAGCTCGAGCAGTATCCGCGCTTGCGCGGCACGGTGAACGTTCCGCCGACGATCGACGCTCGCGAGCTGCAGGCGATGAAGGACGCCGGCGTCGTCGGCGTGCGCCTGTTCCTCTCCGCGCAGCTTGCAGGCGAAGTCGCCGATCTGCGCAGCGCCGACTACCAGCGCCTGCTCGAGACACGTGCGCGAGCTCGACTGGCACGTCCATTTCCTCGCGGAGGAACGCGTGTTCGCCGATGCGCTCGACGTGCTGCGCGCGTCCGGCGTCAAGGTCGTGATCGATCACTTCAGCAATCCCGACCCCGGCCAGGGGCCGAGCTGCGCGAAGGTCGCGGCGGCGCTGAAAGCGATCGATGCGGGCAACGTGTGGATGAAGATCTCCGCGGGGTTTCGCTTCTCGCCGCGTTCGCCGCCGCGCAGCGCGGAGGACTACGCCCGCGCGCAGGCAGACCGAGGCGGAGTTCGACCGGTATCTGCTCGAGCGCGTGGGCCCCGAGCGCCTGCTGTGGGGCAGCGACTGCCCGTTCGTCGGCCACGAAGGCGCAGTCTCGTACCGCGATACGCTCGACGCGTTCGAAGCCGCGGTGCCCGATGCGCGCACGCGCCGCGCGATCTCCGACACCGCACTCAAATTCTATTTCTCTTGAGGAACGCCAGCATGAACGCCGCCACTCGCCCCGATCCGCGCGCCTTCCGCGAACGGCTGCACGCACGCGAACCGCTGATCGGCACGTTCATGAAGACCCCGGGCGCGCACAACACCGAGATCATCGGCGGGCTCGGCTACGACTTCGTGGTGCTCGACGCGGAGCACGCGCCGTGGGACCGCGGCACGCTCGACACCGGGCTGCTCGCCGCGCGCGCGTTCGGCACGGCAGGCATCGTGCGCATCGCGCGACCCGACGCCACGAGCATTCTCTCCGTGCTCGACGACGGCGCGATCGGCGTCATGGTGCCGCACGTCGATTCCGCGCAGAAGGCGCGCGACATCGTCTCGTGGTCGCACTACAAAGGCGGCTCGCGCGGGCTCGGGATCGGCCGCGGCGGCGAGTACGGCGCGCGCGGCGCGGACCACCTGCCGTTCGCGGACAAGACCACGACGGTGATCGCGATGATCGAAGACCGGCAGGCCATCGACGTCATCGACGAGATCGCCGCGGTGCCCGGTGTCGATTGCCTGTTTCTCGGGCGCGGCGACCTAGGTCTCTCGCTCAGCAACGCCACGGGGCCGGCGCCCACGCTGAAGGAGGCCGTCGAGATCGTGGCCGCCGCGGCGCGCAAGCACGACAAGCCGCTCGCGGCCGTGGTGCCGGCGATGAACTCGGACGAAGCCAAGTGGCTCATGAACCTCGGCGTCACGGCCATGATGGTGCTGTCGGACCAAAGCTTCATGCGCCAGGCCGCCGCCTCCGCTCTGCAGGACTTCAACTCTGCTTACGGCCGCAATAAGGCCTGAGCCACCGCGATGACCGCTCGAGCCGATGTTCGACACGCACGCGCACATCCTGTCGGCGGACGCCGTGCGCTATCCGCCCTCCGCGGAGGGGCGCAGCAGCACGACGCCGCCGTATCCGGTCGAGCAATTGCTCGCCGACATGGACGCCGCCGGCGTTTCCCACGCCTGCGCCGTGCAGCGCTTCCACTACTACTTCGTCGACAACTCCTACGTGCTCGACGCGTCGCGGCCGCACGCGCAGCGGCTCTCGCGCGGTCGTCATGCTGGACGGGCTCGACGGCAAAGCGTCTGCTGCAATTGCGTTCCATGGCCAAACGCCAGCGCATTGCCGCGCTGCGGTTGGCAACGTTGCACCACACGCGCTACGACACGGCGTGGTTGAACGCACCTTCGACGCATGCGTCTGTGGGAAGAGGCGGCGAAACTCGGCGTGCCCGTGTGCGTCATCGGCTACGTGCGCCACCTGCCCTACAATCTGCCGGCGCTCGGCATGCTCGCCGAGATGTTCCCCGAGCTACCGATCGTGATCGATCATCTCGGCATGCCGCACGCGCCCGTGCAGTTTCTCGACAAGGTCAGCGAGGGCCGGCCGCTGCCGTTCCCCGGTCCGCCGGACTACGCAATCTCGCACGCGCTGCTGGCGCTACGCGAACACCGCAACGTTCACTACAAGCTGACGGGCATGAATCTCGAGTATCTCGAAGCGATGCAGGTCGACGCCGCGCAGTTCGTGCGCCGGTTCGTCGACGAGTTCGGCGCGGAGCGGATCCTGTGCGGCACGGACATCGGTCAGACGCCGGGTCCGTATGCGCGCATCGTCGGCGAGCTGCGCCAATCGCTGGCGTTGCTGAACGACGCCGAGCGCGAGGCCGTGCTGTTCGGCACGGCACGGCGCGTATTCGGCGCCTCGACGCGCTCGGCATGACGATCCGCCGGACGTTGTTCGCCAGCCTGATCGGCACGGCGATCGAATTCTTCGACTTCTACATCTACGGCACGGCCGCCGTGCTCGTGTTTCCGCAGCTGTTCTTCCCGGCGGGCGACGAAGTCACGGCGAGGCTGCAATCGTTGGCGACGTTCGCGCTCGCGTTCGTGGCGCGGCCCGTGGGCTCGGCGCTGTTCGGACACTTCGGCGATCGCATCGGCCGCAAGGCCACGCTCGTCGCGGCGCTGCTCACGATGGGCCTCTCGACCGTCGCGATCGGCGTGCTGCCGACCTACGCCTCGATCGGGCTCGCCGCGCCGCTATTGCTCGCGCTCTGCCGGTTCGGCCAGGGCACTCGGGCTCGGCGGCGAATGGGGCGGCGCCGTGCTGCTCGCGACCGAGAACGCGCCGCCCGGCAAGGAAAGCCTCTACAGCATGTTCCCGCAGCTCGGCGCGCCGCTGGGCCTTCTGTTGTCGACCGGCACCTTCATCGCGCTGACGGCGTTGCAGAGCGACGCGGACTTCATCGCCTGGGGTTGGCGCATACCGTTCCTCGCCAGCACCGTGCTCGTGCTCGTAGGTCTCTATGTGCGTCTACAGCTCGACCGAGACGCCCGCGTTTCAACGCGCCATCGAGCGGCGAGAGCGCGTGCGCGTGCCGCTCGTGAGCGTCATTCGCAATCAACCCTACGTGCTCGTGCTCGCGACGCTGGCCGCGGTAACGACGTTCGTAATGTCCTACCTCATGACGGTGTTCACGCTGAGCTGGGGCACGACCGCGCTCGGCTTCTCGCGACAGGAGTTTCTGCTGCTGCAGATGATCGGCGTGCTGTTCTTCGGTGCCACGATTGCGATCTCGATCGATCGCGGCGGATCGCTACGGCAGACAGCCGATGCTGATCGCTTCCAGCCTCGGCGCGATCGTCGTTCGGCCTGATGTTGGTGCCGCTGTTTTCGACGGGCGAAACCGTTGCCGCGGCCGTCTTTCTTGTCGATCGGCTTCGCGTTGAACGGCTTCACGTATGGCCCGCTCGGCGCCGCGATGGCCGAGCTGTTCCCGACCGCCGTTCGTTACACGGGCGCGTCGTTGACGTACAGCATCGCCGGCATTCTCGGCGGCTCGATCGCGCCGTACATCGCCACGTACCTGGCCGCGAGCTTCGGCATTGCGTCCGTCGGCTACTACGTGTCCGCGGCAGCCGCCGTTACGCTCGTCGCGCAGCTACTGATCGTCCGCCACACTCGCGCTCGTCGCGTCTTGAAGTAACGACGGCCCGCGTCGGACGGCTACTGTTTTGGGAGCGCGCACTGCCAGTTCGCGGCGTCCTTCAGATCGCCCGAGCCCTTGTACTGCGCGGCCTGCGGATACGGGCACAGCGGGCGCGCCATGCCGGTCTCGCGGTTCTTCGCCATGATCTCGCGGCGGCGCCTTGTCCTTCTCGCGCCACTGCTCGAGCGCGCTCAACGAATCGAACGTGTCGACGCCCGGGACCGCCGCGGCAGTGGCCCATGCCGGGCACGAGGAACATCCGCATCCACTCGCCCTGCTCGGGCCCGAGCTCCTTGCGCACGCTCTCGTAGTACAGCACGGTGTTTTCCGGCGTGATGCCGGTGTCGCGCCAGCCGGCGTACAGCAGCAGCTTGCCGCCGGCCGCCTTGAACGCGCGCAGATCCGGATTCACGGCGTCGACGAAGCCCGACCGTCGCGTCGATCTTCGGCATGTCGCGGTCGAGATCGAACTCGTGCCAATCGTAGTTCGCGTTCTGGAAACCGAGGATCCGGATCGAGTCGAACGCGAACGGGTTCGGCGCGTCCTTCGAGCGCCATCGAGCGGCGGCAGCGGCACGCCGAGCGCCTGGCCGGAGAAGATCAGCTCGCCCTTGCTGTTCTTCACGCCGCCGTAATAAGTCTGCACCGATCTTCAGCTCGCCCGGCGTGAGGCACGTGTCGCCGGAGCGCCGGCTTTGCACGCGAGCGACGCGAAGTCGAACGAGCACGTGCGCGGATTGTTCAGGAAGCCCTCGTGCAGCGTGTCGCACTTGTTCATGCACGGCGTCGTTCACGAGCTTCGCTTTCGGCTTCGCTGACCTGCAGCTCGGGATGCAGCGCGAGCTGCATGCGCGCGATACGCGCCGGCCGTGTGCATGTGGATGTGCCGGTTCGCGAGCGCGCCCGCGATGATGCCGTCGTAGTCGCCGGGGTAGCGCTGCGCGGCCATGACGCCCTGGCGGCCGCCCGTCGAGCAGCCCTTGTAATAGGAGTAGTCGAGCGGCTTCGAGTAGAAGACATCGATCATCTTCTTCGACTTCACGGTCATGTCGTGCAGCGCGCGATACGCGAAGTCGACGATCTTCTCCGGGATGGCCGAGCGCGAACATGCCGGCCGGGCCGTCGGCGGCGGAGTGGCCCGTGTCGGTGCCCGCGGTCGCGTAGCCGCGGCGCAGCGCTTCCTGCATGTCGCCGTAGCCCTGGATCGCGCCGGCCCAGCCGCCGTTGCCGACCGCGAGGAACTTGCCGTTCCAGTTCTGCGTCGGCAGCCAGAGCTCGACGTTGATGTTCGAATCCGGCGTCGGCTTCAACACCATCGTGAGGCGACAGTGCTCCGGGTATCGGTTGCGGCGCCGGCGCGTTCGGCGGCGGCGGCGGGCCGCCGGCATTCGCGGGCGGCTTGAACACGCCGGCGGCCACCGACGTGGCGCTCGTGATCGTGGTGCGTTCGAGAGCGATGGTGCCGAGCTGCTCGCACGGCATGTTGAGTGCGCCCGCGAGTTGGGCGGCGATGAGCGTTGCGAACATTGGTTTCCCCCCGGAAGATGTTGCGCTCGAGTGCCCCATGATGCGCGCCGCAGGCGCGCGGTCAAGCGCGCGAGGCCCTCTCGCACGAAAGCTTAAGAAACGGGGCTCCGCCCGCAGTGCGGGCTAGGAGAAATCCACGAGATCGACGGCGCCGAGACCCGCGGGCAGCGGCAACGCACCGGTCGCGATCTCGTCGAGCTCCGTGTACCGCTCGGCGCACGATGGCGCCAAACGCGATCGCGCTGCAGGTCAAGTGGACGGCCTTGCGAGTCGTCAGTCCTTCAGGACTGCGCCCGCATAGCGTGCGCCGTGCCTGCGGGCCATCTGTTGCAGCTCCTTGTTGCGCTGCAAGAGCGTCAACGGCGAGTGCAACTCGACCTTGCCCATCAGCAGCGTCGACGTGCGGCCACCTTCGAGCGCCACGATTGCGTAGCCCTCGCGGACCAGCGCCACGGACAACGCCTCGAGTGCGCGGCCGTCGGCAGCGGCGAACGAATACTGCCAGTCGCGCGGCGCGGCCATCACGACGTGGCTGTTGGGGCGGGAGCGGAACCACCGCTCGAGCTCGGTGCGCGATGCCGTCGGCGAAACAGGCGGCGGCGCCGCGGCAACGGCCGCGCCGAGTAGCGCGCCCGCGAGCACGACACAGACCGTGATTGCGCGGAGAGGCGACTGCATCGCCAGCGATTATGGCACCTGCGCCAAGCCCGACGAGCGGCAGCTTGACGCCGGATAGAATCGACCCCATCTCGCTACAAACACCCGCCGGAGATTTGAATGGCCGACACCATGCTGATTCGCTGCGCACACTGCGGCGCCAACAACCGCGTGCCGCAGGACAAGCTCGTGGCTGGCCTTCAGCCCGTATGCGGCAAGTGCAAGGCGCAGCTCGTCGCAGCCGCCGGACCGCTGACCGTGACCGACGCGACGTTCGCCGCAGAAGTAGAACGCTCGCCGCTGCCCGTGCTGGTGGATGCGTGGGCGCCGTGGTGCGGACCATGCCGCACGGTCGGCCCGATCGTGGACGACCTCGCGGCCGAGCTCGCGGGCAAGGTCCGCGTAGTGAAGCTCAACGTCGACGACAACCCAGGGACCGCCGCGCGCTTCGACGTGCGCAGCATCCCGACGCTGCTCGTGATGGTGAACGGCCGCGAAGTCGACCGCATTGTCGGCGCCTTGCCGAAGGCCGCGATCCGCCAACGCGTCGACCGCGCGCTCGCACGCTGAGCGCACCATGGTGGTGCGAAATCCCTCACGTGAGGGACTGCCGCCCTCCGCACGTCGACCCGCGGCGAAGTGCAAGAGCTCAGTCGCCCTTGCGATCGGCCGTGGTCTCGAGATGAATCCGGTGCAGCACCGCGTGAATCGCGGGGCCGAGCATGACGCCCGCGAGCACGATGAAGAACAGCCCTGCGAACAGCGCGTAACCGCCCGCAAGCCACTTGCCCGCCGTCGTCGTCAGCGGGTTCACGGGGCCCATGCCGCCGAGCAGCATCGCGGCGTTCAAGAACGCGTCGGGCCAGGGTAGCCCTTCGACCCAGTGATAAATCGACATGCCCATCGCAAGGACGACGGCCGCGAGCGGCAGCAGCACGGCGCCGCGTGCCGTCATGCTCACCGCAACGTGCAACGGGTGATGCGATACGGGAGCTCTGTGCGTGCGATCCATCGATGCCTCCCCTGTAATACGCCGCCGAGGATCAGCGTAACGTAGCCGTCCAAGACCGTATCATGTCACTAACATCACGAGCCGCGAACAGCGCGTAGCCGAGGCGACACATCGTGGATTGGACCGTCAGGTACTTCCCGGAGCCCGCGCGCTGCGTCGTTGTCGGCAACGTCGTGTTCCTCTCAGGCTGCACCGGCAGTCCCGACTCGGCGCGCGTCGAAGATCAGGTCGTTGCGGCGCTCGACAACGCGCGGCTTGCCATGCAGGTGGCCGGCGGTTCGATGGCGAATATCGTCAAGACATTCTTCCTGATCACGAACCTCGACGACTACGCGCGCGTGCGCAAGACGGAGACGGAGTACTACGAGAAACACGCACCGCAACTGGTGACGACGCCGCCGGCGGCGACGCTGATGGTGGTGCCATCACTGGCGCGGCCGGAGCTCAAGGTGCAGTACGAAGCGATCGGCGCGGCCGATCGCGGCCGTGCGGACTGGGCCGTCAAATACTATCCGGAGTTCTGGGGCGGCCGCGAGCTCGCCTATCCGCACGTGCCGAAGGAGCATGCGAAGTTTGCGCGCAGCCAATCGGTCGGCAACCTTCTGATCGTCTCCGGCTGTCAGGCGCTCGACCATGCCACGGTGAAGGTCGAGACCAACGACTTCGACACGCAGTCGCGCATTGTGCTCGACAAGATCAAGGTCGCGATGGAGGAGACCGGCGGCACACTCGCGAACGTCGTCAAGACCAACGTGTTCATCAAGGATGCGGCCATGCTGCGCCGCTACCGCGACGTGGAGCGGGCGTTCTTCCGCGCGCACGCGCCCGTCTTCGTGGACCGCCCACCCGCGAGCACGGTGTTCGTGATGACCGAGCTGCCGCGGCGCGAATTCCTGATCGAGGTCGAAGCCTTTGGCGTCGCCGACGCGAAAGCGCCGGGATGGGCGACGCGCTACCACGCCGGCGCCGTAGCCGCGGGCCACCTGCTGTTTCTTTCCGGTTGCGACGGGTCGGCCGGCGGAGTTGTGTCACGGTCCATCGAGCAGCAAATCGTCGCAGCGCTCGACAAGGTCCGGGCTGCGATGCAACGCGCCGGCAGTTCGATGAACAAAGTCGTCAAGACCACACTGATGCTGCGCGATGTCGAGGACTATGCGGTGATGCGCGCGACCGAGCTCGCCTACTATCGGCAGCATGCGCCGCAACTTCTCGCCCACCCGCCTGCAGCCACGTTCATGCAGGTGCCGGCGATCGGCGACGATCCCAACGCGCGGTTTCAGATCGATGCGATCGGTGTGATGTAAACGAAAAGGCCGGTGTCGTCGCCGACACCGGCCGCGTTCAGGACTCGACTGCCGCGGCGAAGCCGCAGCCGCCGATCAGAAGTTCTTCGTGTACTCGATGCCCCAGCGCGAAGGCAACGCTTTCCACACGAACGGGTGCGTGTACTCGTCGTTGTACTTCTCGTCGAGCATGTTCTTGCTCCACAGGGTCGCGGACCAGTCCTTGCCTTTGAAGCCCAGCGCGAGCGTCGAGCACGTTGACCGGGTCGCGCGGCGAGGTGTCCCACGCCAGCGGCGTCACGCTGGGGTCGCCGGGCCCCCAATAGGTCTTGCCGATGATCCGGTAGTCGCCGCGCAGCACCAGGTCCGCACCGCCGAATGCGCGCGTCGGCTTGGTCCACGTCGCGCCGAGATTGAAGGTGTAGTCCGACGAGAGCGGCGCGTGCTTGCCGACGACGTACGGGATCTGGGCGTCCGCCTTGATCTTGCTGTCGGTCACCGCCAGCCCGACGTTCAGGTCCAAGTTGTCGGTGATGAGCGCGTTCATGTCGAACTCGATGCCGTTGTAGTGCACCTTGTCGAGGCTGCCCAGGTTCTGCGTGCTCGAAGCCACGAGGAAGATGAAGTAGTACGCGCCGGAAAGATCGGTCGAGTAGACGGCCGCGTTCAGGTTGACGCGTTTGTTCGCGAGCTGCGTCTTCACGCCGAACTCGATCGTGTCCGCGATCTGCTGGTCGAACGTGTTGAACACGCCCGCGACGCCGGCCAACGCGACGCCCGACTGGTTGAAGCCGCCGCTGCGGAAGCCGCGGCTCAAGTCGCCGTACAGCGTGACGCCGTCGCTCGGCCGAAAGCGGACCGTGAACTTGGGCTGCATCGCGTCCCAGGTCTTCTTGCGCTTCTGGCCGGTGACGAGGTCGCTCGCGAGGACGGCCGGAATGAAGCCCGGCGGCGTGTCCGTCGTCTGCTCGCGCGTGTCCTCGTCGTAGCGCAACGAGAACGTGCCGTCCCACTTGGTGCTGAAGTCGTACGCCAACGATCCGAACAACGCCCACGCGAAGTTGTTCTGCGAGTCCGACAGATACGTGACCTGCGGATTCGGGATCGAGAGGTCGAACGGGAAGCCGGTCGTCGTGCGCGGCGTCTTGTACACGCGGCTCACGCCCGTGCCCGTGTCGAGCAGGTTGCCCGTGCCGATGAACCGATCCGTCGAGAGCAGGTAAGCGCCGGCGCTCCAGCGGAACCGATCCGTCTCCGACGAAGCGTAAGCGGAACTCCTGGCTCAAGCGTGCTCACCTCGAGGTACTGGCTCTGGTTCCAGTCGCCGAAGAACGGGCTTGCGGTCAGCGGCGGCAGGCCGTTGAACACCGGGAAGAAGATCTCGTTGAACGACTGGCCGATCGGACGGAAGTCGAACGCATCGCCGGTCAGCAGCTCCTTCAAGCTCGTCCCACGCCGTGATCGACGTGAAGGTGCCCTTGTTCCCCTTGATGTCGAACCGCATGGCCAGCTCGTCCATGTCCTTCAATCCTTCGCCGGGATTGTTCACGAGGATCGGCAAGCCCGTGTAGTTCGAGTTGTTGACGTCGCCAGCAGGGATCGTGACGCCGGCTCAACACGTTCGCGTTCGGCACACCGACGAAGCCACCGAGTGTTCTCTGAATCGTCGTTGATGACGAAGTAGAGCGCGGTCGTCGTGATACCCGAGTGGGCGTAGCGGAAGTCGCCCTTCACGCGGTCGTTCGGCTCCCACGTGAACCGCACTCGGCCGGAGACGTCTTTGTACGGATCCGCTTTCTGGTGCAGGTACTCGTTCTCGAGGTAGCCGTCCGTGTCGTTGTAGTTCAGCGACGCGCGATATTTCCACGCTTTGCTGTCGCCGATCGGGCCGCTGATCGCGCCCTGAAACTCGTAGCCGGGACCGGAGTCGACGCCAACGCGTAACTTGCTCTCGAAGGTATCGGTCGGCTGCTTCGTGACGATCGTGACCGCGCCGCCGATGGCGTTGCGTCCGTAGAGCGCGCCCTGCGGCCCCTTCAGCACTTCGATCTGCTCGACGTCGAACAGCTGCTGATTGAACTGCGCGGGATTCGTCATCAGCACGCCGTCGACGACGACGGCCACGGGCATGTCGCTGTTGCGCGCCTGCGAGATGCCGCGAATCGTGATGAACGAGTTGCCGGGGTTCTGCGTCTGCACGATCGTGACGTTCGGCGTCAGTGCGATGAAGTCGTGCGGCTTATTGATGCCCGCCGCCTCGATCTCGGCTGCCGTGAACGCTTTGATGGACGCGGGCGCCGTTTGGACCGCTTCCGAGCGCATCCGCGCGGTGACCACGATTTCCTCGAGCGCCTGTTGAGCGAGTACCGGCGCTGCTAGGAATGGCGAAGCCAGCAAGACAATGCGGACAAACGAGTGCCGTCGTTGTGCTGCGATCATGAGCATCCCCCCGGGTATTTTGCAGTAGCGAAGTACTCTATCCCCGACGTGCTTTTTTCACAACAACGAGAATGTTCGCTGTATTTTCGGCAGCACTCCGCTGTAGCACGCCCACAACGGCCCGACACGCGCCGGTTCCGTAGCTCGCGCCCGACTAGACCCCGCGCAGCACTCGGGCGGGTGGCAAGCTGACGTTCGTCAGAGCGTACCCACCTGCGGGGTAGCGCATTCGTCCGCGGCCTCTTGCTGCAGCCGAAAGACGCCAGTCCTCGAGGCGGACGCAACAGCGGCCCGCACGACGCGGTTCCGGCCAAGTTCTTTCGCTGAATAGAGCGCCTCGTCCGCCATTTGCAGCAGTCCCTTCTCACTCCGATCGCTCTCGTGCGGGAGCAAATACGCGACGCCGATGCTGACCGTGACACACGTCGCCGTGGCGGAACGCGAGTGCTCGATCTTCTCCATCAGCACCCGTTCGCGAATACGTTCCGCCATTTGGATCGCGGAATCGTCGTCGAGGTCGGCCAGAATCACCGAGAACTCTTCACCGCCATAACGGCTGGCGAAGTCTTCGGGCCGCCGCAACAAGACCTTCAAGACCTGGCCCACTCGCTGAATGGCGCGATCGCCAGCCTGATGCCCATATTGGTCGTTGTAGGCTTTGAAGTGATCGATGTCGATGAGCAGCAACGCGAGCGCGGTCCGCGTTCCCTGCGCCTTCTTCCAGGAATCTGCCAAGTGCGTGTCGAAAGCGCGGCGATTGGCGAGCTCGGAAAGGGCGTCGTAGCCCGCGCGGTAACTCAGAAGGCGTTCTTTGAGAAAATCCCTGCGCCGCGCGAGCTCCAGCTGGCCGGCGCCGATCGCGCAGATTACGTTCATGACGAGCAGGTTGTAGCCGGTGTAGATGATGGTCGTCGCCTCCGCTCCGCTCAACGACGCGAGCGCCACGTACGCGGCGGCGAGCGCGAATCCGGTCGTGACGGCGACGACGTAATGCAAGCCGAGAAAGAAATACGCAAACACGACGATGATGAAACCACCGGCGAGCGCGGGGTAGTCATAGCCGGCCGCGAAGTCGGCAATGGCAAGCGAGGTCAGCCCCACTCCGAACGCAACGAGCACTCCCGCAACCTGCCGGAGCCACAATGTATGGCGCACGTAAGTCAGGGCGAAAGCCGCCACGATCGGTGGCAGCGCGAAGCACGCGCGCGCTGCAGCGGCTCGCAGCGCAAAGTCACTCCGAGAGAAGAGCGAAAT
The DNA here is from genome assembly GCA_963748045.1 of uncultured Gammaproteobacteria bacterium. Lineage (GTDB taxonomy): Bacteria > Pseudomonadota > Gammaproteobacteria > Steroidobacterales > Rariloculaceae > FEN-1219. The sequence goes on along the minus strand of CAVVIC010000014.1, from coordinate 291,987 downwards.
CGAGACCCGTAACGCCGGCGAGTAGCAAAGCGCCGAGGGCCAGCTGACGCCGCACGTTGAGCTCGCTACGACGCGACACGTAGGCGCGATACTCCGCCTCCAGGCGCCGATTGCCGAAAGAAACGGCTGACCGTTTGCCTTCAAGCTCCTTCAGATACGGCGCTTCCATGGCGGCTCCCACGATATCGGGCATCGCAACCCGAGATTGTTCGCCAACCTCGCGCGGCCGTCTGGACGTTGGTCACAAAACGCGGCTCGCGACCGGCGGAAGCGCGGAGAGTCGCGACCTACGGCGCGTCGACGGCCACGCGCCGGCCCCAGAGCTGGCTCATGATGCGGCGGGCTGAGGCGAGATCGCCCGTGGACCAGAAACGCTCGGTCGGTGACTCCGCCGGCGCCGCGGCCGGCAACCTGCGCACGACCTGCCGCGCCACGGCCCCGCCCGTATCGATGAGCCGCACGTCGGGACCGACGAGCTCGGTGATCACGGGTTTCAAGAACGGATAGTGCGTGCAGCCGAGCACGAGCGTGTCGGCACCCCGTGCGATGAGCGGCTTCGTGTAACGCTCGACGAGCGCGCGCGTCGCGGCGCTGTCGAGCTCGCCGGCTTCCACCTGCTCCACGAGCCCCGGGCACGCCTGCGTCACGATCTCGACGTCGCCCGCGTACTGCTCGAGCAGCGCGGCGAACCGCGCGCTCTCGAGCGTGCCGACGGTCGCGAGCACGCCGACCACGCCGCTGCGCGTCGCGGCCACCGCGGGCTTCACGGCCGGCTCCATCGCGACGATCGGTAGCGTGAATCGCTGGCGTAAAGTCGCGGCCGCGGCCGCGGTCGCCGTGTTGCACGCGATCACGACGGCCGCCGCGCCTTCGCCGACGAGAAATTGCGTGAGCGCGAGCGACCGCTCGCGAATGTGGTCCTGCGTTTTGTCCCCGTACGGCACGTGACCGGAGTCGGCGACATAGAGGAGATCGTGTCGCGGCAACACGGCACGAATGTGCTTCAGCACGGAGAGGCCGCCGACGCCGGAATCGAATACGCCGATCGCGGTCACGGCCACGGTCGCGACGTACCAGCATTCCGGCCAATAGCCTCCTCACACTCGCCTCCGCAGCTCTCGTAGCAGATTCGTCGGCCACTTTAGTCCGCACCTCCGCCCCCCAGCAACCGAGCCTCGAGCGCGGCCAGGAACTCGGCACGAAGGAACATAACGGAGTGCCCTGCGCCGTCGATCGTCACGACCTCGACGTGCGGCGCTTCGATCTCCGCCGCGTAGCGCTGAACCTGCGCAGTCACGCTGTAGAGATCGTCGGTGCCCTGCACGAAGAACATCGGCACGGCGAAGCGCGGGCTCAGCTTGCGCGCGTCGAACGTCACGAGGTCGTTGCGCAGCGCGATGTACGCCGCGAACGAACGCGGGCGCGGCTCTGGCCACGGCACGCCGTGCGCGAGGTACTTCGAATCCGCCGGTTCACCCGCGCTTGCCGCGGCCACGAGCGGCAGCAGCTCGGCGAAGGTCACGCCCTCGCGCAGCGTCGGCGCGCCCGCGTACTTCGATTTGCGCGCATCGGCATCTGCATCGGCGTACGGCGGCGGGCCCAAAGCTTCGAGCTCCGCGAGCATCGCCGCGTCGCCGCGCTCACGCGCGCGCTCGAGCAACAGCGCGTAGCTCTGTGCGTCCTGCCGCCGCCAGTCGACGAACTGGCCGGTGCCCACGTACGCGGAGAACAGCTCCGGTCGCCGTTGCACCATGTGCAACCCGACGAGCGTGCCGCCGGAGACGCACAGCAGTGCGAGTCGCGACACGCCAAGCCGTACGCACGCGATCTCCGCGACGCGCACGCCGTCGCGCACGAGCCGCTCGAGCGTGAGCTCACCGGCATCGCCGTTCTTGCCGAACGTGAATCCGGCGCCGGGCTGATCCCACTGCACGAGCGTGAACGAGCGTTCGAAGCTCGCGAAAAACGGCGCGAGCGCCGCGTACCCGAAGCCGGGTCCGCCGATGATCAACAGCGCGGGGTTCGCGCGATCGTCACCGCGCAGCGTGAGCCATTGCGGCACGCCGTGGATATCCACGAACACGCCTTCGTCGATGCGTGAGGGCAAAGTCGTCATTTCCGTCTCCTCGAAAGATTTGGGATACGGAAAAAAGTCGAGGCCCGCGCTGCGGACGCAGGGCGGGCCTCAATTCGGGATCGATGCTAAGCGCTCGCCGCGGCGATCGTCAAGCCCTCGGCGAGCGCACCGCATTCGCACGGACGGCCGCCGCGATGAACTTCGTGAGCCCCGTGCCGTGCTTATCGATGTTCGTCGCGAACCGCGTGTCGGTCTCCCACATGTCGGCGAGGTTCGCGTGCATCTTGTGGCTGCACGGATAGAACCAACGATCGAACGACAGCCGGTGACGCTCGGCCACGTCCATCGCGCGCACGTCGTCGGCTGCGACACCGGTTTTCATCAGAGCCAATGCGTCGCCGTAGATGGCGCCCTGCTCTTCCTTGCACTTCCGCCAGTCCGCTTCCGTATACGACTTCGTGCGCTGCTGCGAGATCTTCCACGCATCCGTGTTGCCCCAGCGCTGCCTTGCTTCGTCCTCATACTTCTCGTGATCGAAGCCGTCGAAAATCTTCTTGAAGTCCACCTTCGTGCCCACGTTCGTCTCCTCCTTATCTTCTGCCACCTCGATCGCCGCGAGCGCGGCATCGATCGCGCGGACCATGTCCTCGGCCCGCTCGGCCCGCGCCGCGAGCTCCGCGCGCTGCGCGGTGAGCGCCGCGCGGCGATCGAAGCCTGGGTCATCGAGCGAGCGGCGAATCGCCTCCAGCGACAGACCCAACTCGCGGCCGATCAGGATCTGCTGCAAGCGCAGCAGATCGTCGTCGCTGTATAGGCGATAGCCCGCGGCAGTCCGTGCTGTTGGCGTCAGCAGACCGAGCTCGTCGTAGTGATGCAGCGCGCGCACGGTCACGCCGGACAGCGCCGCTACTTCTTTGACGAGATAGGTCCGTTTCGCCATGGCCCGCACAGTACGGGCTGACGTGGCGTAAGGGTCAAGCCTGAGACGGCCCCTACTGGCCGCCGGGCGAATCGAGGTGCGTGATGAAGTCCCGCACGGCGCTACCGACCGCGGGATCGGGGTCGTTCGAGAGGTCGGCGACGTTCGGGTCGCGATCGCCGGCCTCGCGCAACGCCGCTTCCGCGTCGAATCGCGCATGCGGCTCGCTCTCGGGTACGGGAAGGGGCAACTCCCGTGTGGCTGCCGTCGGTTCCACTGCCGTTTCGGCGCTCGGTGCGCGCGACACGAGGGGAGCAGACGCGGCCTGCGTCGCGCGCAAGGCTGCGGAAATCGCGGAGTTCGCAGTACCGGCACTCGCACCAGCGAGCGTATCGATCTGGCGCATCGCACCGACCAACTCGAAGCCGAGGTTGGCTAGTGCAGCAACGGCCGCGAACACCAGCACGGCGACGAGGATCGGTCTTCTCACGCACCGCAGTTCAGCACGCGTAGATGACAATAGAATGACGTGTGTAGCGCACGCAACGACGTGTCACGAACTTGTCTTGATCTCTTCACCGCAAATACATCTGCACTTCCTAACGTAACGCAGAGCGTGGATCCACGCCCCGATTCGTCACTCACGTCTAGGAGGTATCGTGAAGAAGCAACTACTCTGCGCCGCTATGTGTGCAGCCGCCACCGGCAGCGCATCGGCCGCCGACTTTGGCAAGGCCGTCGAAACGCTCGCGAAAGTCGCCGCGCCCCTGCTGTTCGGAACGCACGGCACGCTCGACGAATCGTCGGGCAAGAGCCTGACGGCCGATGAAGCGAACGCGAATCCGGCCGCGCTCGTGACCGTCGCGCGCGGCCTGCGCGTCAGCGTCGTGAGCGCCGACCCGGCGCTCGGCCCGAATATCGACATGATGGTGCTGTGGCCGAAGGAACAGCCGACTCACTTGATCGCGTGCAACGAGCAAGGCGCGGCACAGGTCGCCGTCCAGCGCATCAACCTCGCGACCGGCGTTCCCGAGACGATCATCGCCTCGGGCCTGACCTCCTGCGACCCGGTGCGTGCAACCCCGTGGGGCACGGTCACGGTCGGCGAAGAGAACGGCACCAACGGCCGCACGTTCGAGATCTTGGATCCCCTCGCGACGACGGGCGTTACCGTCAGCGGCTCAGGCGCTACGACCACGACGTCCGATCCGACGCACGTTGCCTATCGCCCCGCGTTGGGCCAGCTGTCGTTCGAGGGCACCACGTTCCTGCCGAACGGCGTCATGTACAGCGCGGACGAGAACCGCCCCGGCAACGGCAACCCCGGTGGCGCGATCTTCAAGTTCGTGCCCGCGACGCTTTGGACGGGCACGGCGCCGATCGTGAATCTCGACCAGTCACCGCTCGTGTCCGGCTCGCTCTACGGCTTCCGAGCCGGCCGCCGCAGCGGCAACACCGACTATGGCCAGGGCAACGAGTTCGGTCGCGGCACGTGGGTGCCCGTCACAGGCATCGCGCCGATCAATCTGCGCGCCGCCGCCGCAACGCTGAAGCTGACGAGCTACTACCGTCCGGAGGACATGGACCTCGACCTGAAGGCGCTGGCCGACGGCAACGCTCGGTTCTGCGGCACCAACACGGGCGAGGACACGGCACCGAGTGCAACCGCCGGCGACAATCACTTCGGCGAGGTCTACTGCATGACGGACGGCACCGTTGCCGACGCCGGCGCCGGCACCTCTGTGCCGGAGTACCAGCCGCTCGTGATCGGTAACGTCGAGCTCGGGATGATGGACAACATCGCGTACCAGCCCGGTCGCGGCAACTGGCTCCTCCACGAGGACGGCGAGGGCGCGACCTACACGCCGGCGCGCAACAACGACATCTGGGATTGCCTCGACGACGGCGCGGACGAGAACAACCTTGCGGATGCCTGCGTGCGGGTGATGACGTTGAACGACCTGACGGCCGAGTCGACGGGCGGCTTCTTCGACCCCACGGGCAAGGTCTATTACTTCAGCGTGCAGCACAACATCACGGGCCACGGCGTGATCGTGAAAGTCACGGGCTGGCGCTAACACTACCTCGGCGCGCTCGCGCGCCCGGCCGACACGAAGCGAGGGGCGGTGTTAGCACCGCCCCTCCTTTTTTTTGCACGGCGAAAAAGCCGACCCCTTACCGCGCCGGAGGAGCCGCCAGCCTCACGCGCTCCAGGGCGTACACACGCGCGCTGTTGCAGTCGAGCACGCGGTCCATCAATTCCTCGGCGCGCATGAAACCGCCGGCGGTGTACATGTCCAGGTACTTTCCGTACGCCTGCATCGAATCGAATCCGTCGACGGACTTGAACGTGTAGTGCGCGTCATTCGGCAGCCCGGCGAGCGCGAACAACACGGCGCTGAACGGATTCGAGCCTTTGCCGGTGACGTACTCGCTCCACTGGCCGAGCGCCGCCAGCGCCTCGGGCACCGTGCGACCGGCGTGTACGGTGCAGTCGCGAAACACCGCAACACCGTGTTCCGGCGGCGGGTTCTGCGGCTGATGGACCACGACCTCGGCGTATTGCGCGTGGCTCTCGCAGTTCCCGACGCTGTCGAAAGCCGCGTCGATCTCGCGGCCCTGCGGCGTCGCGTACAGCGCCGCATCTGCGCCCATCGCGGCACCATTCGGCCAGGCACCGAGCCACAGCACGTCGTCCTTGCGATCCGCACCGTGCAGCATCGGGGTCACGATGAACGCGGTGTAGTAAGCCACAAGGTCCGTGACCTCCGCCGCATTGATCGAGCCGGCGCGGATACGCGTAAGATACGGCGATCGCCTGCAGCCGCTCGCGTTGATTTCGCAATGGGCCTAGACCGACACCAATTCTTCGCACGGAGCTTCGGCACGGCGCGTGCGACGCGCATGCCGGCCCACTGCGTAGCGCTCGTGCTTCTGTGCGCCGGCTGCCAGCACGTGCCGCCGGCGCCGATCGACGCGGCCGCGAACGCCGTACGCCTCTCGACACGCTCGCTGAACGAGCCCAGCGTTCGCGACGCGTTGGCTGCGCGCGGCATCGCCGCACCGGCCGACAACGCGTGGTCGCTCGATCAGCTGACGCTCGCGGCCTGGCTGTTGCGCACCGATCTCGCGACGGCTCGCGCCGAGGTCGACGCCGCGCGCGCGACGACCGGCGTGCAGGTGCTGCGGCCGAACCCGACGGTCAACGCGACCAACGAGAAAGTCACCGACTCGGGCGCGACGAATCCCTGGGTCGTCGGCGCCGCGCTCGCGATGACGTTCGAGCTCGGCGGCAAACGCGAGATCCGGCGCGAGCGCGCGCTCGCGAGCGAAGCCGCGGCCGAGTGGCAGTTCGGCGAAGCGCTGTGGGCCGCGCGCGCGGAAGTCCGCCGCGCATGGCTCGATCTTTCCCTGAATCGCGAGCGCGTCGCGCTCGACACGGACGAAGCCGCGCTGCGCCAGGGCTTCCTGACCTGGGTCGAGACACGCGTGCGCCTGGGCGCGGGCAGCACGCCCGAGCGGCTCGCCGCGCTGCAAGCCGCGAACGAGAGCCGCAGCCGGCTCGCGCAGGACGGCGCCGCGCTGGCTTCCGCGCGGGCCGAGCTGGCAGCCGCGATCGGCGTAACGGCGGCGGATGCTGCGCGGCGCTCGAGCCCGCGGCGCTCGCAACGTTACCGACGCTCGCGGCCGCCGACATCGCCACGGCCCGCGACAGCGCGCTCGTGAATCGACTCGACGTGCGCCGCGCGCTGGCGCAGTACCAGATCGCGGAGCAGGAGTTGCGTGCGGCGGTCGCCTCGCAATACCCGGACCTGACGCTCGCGCCGGGTTACCTGCACGATCAAGCCGACCACAAGATCACGCTCGGCCTCGACCTGCCGGTGCCGCTGTTCCACAACGCGCGGCCCGCGATTCGCCAAGCCATTGCGCAGCGCGCCGTGGCGGCCGCGAAGTTCGACGAAGTGCAGGCCGCCGCGCTCGCGGCCATCGACATCGGCACGGCGCGCCTGACGTCCGCACGCGCGGCGCTCGACGCGGCCGAGCAGGCGAGCAATGCCGCCGCCGACGCGGAGCGCGCGATGCAGCGGCGGCTCGACGGCCGGCGCGGCCGATCGCGGTGAGCTCTTGACCGAGCAAATCGCGCTCGCGGGCTTGAAGCGCAGTGCGCTCGACGCGCGCCGCGCGATGCTCGATGCGCTCACGACGCTCGAGGACGGCGTGGAGCAACCGCTGTTTCCTGCATCGCAGCTCGCGCCCGCAACTTCGCTGCGCGAGCTACTGGGGTCTTCTCCATGAAACTACGAATCGCTGCCGGTGCATTCGTCGCATTGCTTTGCGCCTGCAGCGGGCGCACGCCCGAAGGCCCAAGCGCGCACGCGGCAGGCGAAGCGCCGCTGCTCAGCGTCGAGCTCGACGCGGAGCAACAGGAGAAGCTCGGCGTGGAGACGCAGCCGGCGGCCGCGGCCACGTGGCAGCCGAGCGTGGCCGGGCCGGCGCAGGTGCTCGATCCGCAGGAGCTCGTGACCGCGATGGCCGAGCAGAGCAAAGCCGAGGCCGAAGCGCGCTCGAGCGACGCGGCGCGCAAACGCGCGCGCGATCTCTTCGGCGCCGACACCGCGGTCTCGGCCGCGACGCTGGAAACGGCCGAGCGGCAGGCCGCCGGCGACGCCGCGCTGCTCGAAGTCGCGCGCACGCGCGCCGCGCTCGGGTTCGGCAGCGGCGCGCCGTGGCTCGTCACGAGCCGCCGCGACGCAGTGCTCGGCGCACTCGCGCGCGGCACCACGCTGCTCGTGCGCGCGAGCTTCCCCGGCGGGTTGCCGAGCGGCAAACCGACGGCACTCACGCTGCGCCGTGTCGGCGGCGGCGACGCCTGGACGGCGAGCGAAGTCTGGTCCGCGCCGGCCGATCCGAGCGTGCCAGGGCCCACGCTGCTCGCACTGCTACCCGGCAGCAACGGTGTTGGGATTCGGCGAGCGGCTGACGGCCACCGTGCCCTCGGGCGACGCGCAGAGCGGCGCCGTGGTGCCCGCCTCGGCGCTGGTGCTCGCGGGCGGCCAGGCGTGGTGCTACGTGCAATCCGGCGAGCACGAATTCACGCGCCGCGCGATCGAGATCGGCCGGCCCGTCGACTCAGGCTACTTCCAGCAGCACGCCATCGCCGCGGGCGACAAGATCGTGACGGCGGGCGCCGGCCTGCTGCTCGCGCGCGAGCTCGGCGGCGCTCCGGCGGAAGACTAGCCGCGCATGCAGTGGCTCGTCGCCTGGTCGGTACGGCGGCGCGGCGTGGTCGCGACGCTCGCGCTCGCGTTCCTCGTGCTCGGCGCGGTGCGCGCGCGCCTGACGCCGATCGACGTGTTCCCCGAGTTCGTGCCGGCGCAGGTCTCGATCCAGACCGAGGCGCCGGGATTCACGCCGGACCAGGTCGAGGCGCTCGTGACGCGGCCGATCGAAGCGGCCGTGAACGGCGCGCCGGGGCTCGCGGCGCTGCGCTCCGAGTCGATCCCGGGTCTCTCCGTCGTCGACATCAGTTTCGCGCCGGGCACGAACCCGCAGCGCGCGCACCAGGACATCGCCGAGCGGCTCGTCGGGCGTCGGGCGCGCTGCCGGAAGGCGTCGGCGCGCCGAAACTCTCGCCGCTGACCTCGAGCACGATGGACGTGCTGAAGATCGGGCTCGTCTCCGACACGCTCGACGCGTTCGCGCTGCGCGATCTCGCCGAGTGGAGCTTGAAGCCGCAGCTGCTGGCCGTGCCCGGCGTCGCGCGCGTGAACGTGTTCGGCGGCGCGATCCGCCAGCTCCAGATCGCGCCGGATCTCGCGAAGCTCGCGGCCTACGACGTGACGCTCGCCGATCTCGCCGAAGCCGCGCGCGCCGCGCTCGCGCTGCGCGGCGCCGGCTTCGTCGACACGGCGGCGCAGCGCGTGCTGATCGAGTCGCCCGTGCCGGAGCCCGATACCGCCGCGCTCGCGGCGGCCGTCGTCACCGTGCGCAACGGCGTGCCGCTGAAGCTCGGCGACTTCGCGACCGTGACTCTAGGCGCGGCCGTGCGCGCCGGCGACGCCACGATCATGGGCCGCGACGGCGTGCTGCTGACGCTGTCGAGCCAGTTCGGCGCGAACACGCTCGACGTCACGCGCGCGCTCGAAGCCGCGCTCGCCGACATCACGCCGCGGCTCGCGGCCGAAGGCGTCACGGTGTACCCCGCGCTGCACCGGCCCGCCACGTTCATCGAGCGCGCGCTCGTCGAACCTGCGCACGGGTCTCGCCGTGGCCGCGCTGTTCGTGCTGATCGTGCTGTTCGCTTTCCTGCGCAACGTGCGCGCGGCGCTGATCTCGTTCGTCACGATTCCGCTGTCGCTGCTCGCGGCGACGCTCGTGCTGCGCGAATTCGGTCTCACGCTGAACGCGATGACGCTCGGCGGCTTCGCGGTCGCCGTCGGCGTGCTCGTCGACGACGCGATCATCGACATCGAGAACATTCTGCGGCGCCTGCGCGAGAACTCGTTGCTGCCGGCTCCGCTGCCGCGCCTCGACGTCGTGCGCGACGCGTCGCTCGAGATTCGCGCGCCGGTGCTGTTCGCCACGCTGGCCGTCGTCGCGTTGTTCGTGCCCGTGTATTTCATCTCCGGCGTGCAGGGCAAGTTCATCGGCCCGCTCGCGCTCGCGTTCGTCGTCGCCGTGCTCGCGTCGCTGCTCGTGGCGCTGACCGTCACGCCGGCGCTGTCCGCGCTCGCGCTCGGCGCCGGGTCCGCGCACGCCGAAGCACGGTGGATCACGCGCCTCAAGTCACGGCAGGCCGCCGCGGCCGTGTGGCTCAGCGAGCGGTTCGCGGCAGTCGCGATCGTGCTCGTGGCGCTCGTCGCCGCCGCGCTGCTCTGGCTGCCGCGGCTCGGCGGCCAATTCATGCCGGACTTCGAGGAAGGCCACTTCGTCGTGCAGGCCAGCAGCGCGTTGCCGGGCACGGCTTCGACGAGATGCTCGGCATCGGCCGGCGCTTGAGCGCCGAGATCCTGGCGCTGCCCTACGTCGCCACCGTCGAGCAGCAGATCGGCCGCGCGGAGCTCGGCGAGGACACGTGGGGGCCGAATCGCAGCGAGCTGCACGTGGAGCTCAAGGCCGATCCCGGCATCGATCAGCGCGCGGCGCAGGCGGCGATCCGCGACGATCGTCGCGAGCTACCCCGGGCTCCGCAGCGAGGTCGTCACGTTCCTCGGCGACCGGTTCAGCGAGAGCCTCACCGGCGAAACCGCCGCGGTCGTCGTGAATGTCTTCGGCGACGACCTGGACGTGCTGGATCAAACCGGCGCGCGGGTCGCGGCGGCGCTGCGCGGCATGCCGGGCGTCGCGGACCTGCAGTACGAGCGGCAGAGCGCGACGCCGACCGTGAGCGTGCGGCCGCGGCCGGAAGCGCTCGCGGCCCGTGGCGTGCAGCGTCGCGAACTGCTCGACGTGGTGCAGACGGCGTTCGCGGGATTGCGCGTGGGCCAGACGTTCGTCGGCAACCGCACGGTCGACGCCGTGCTGATCCTGCCGACCGGCGCTCGCGAATCGCGTCGAGACGATCGGCGCGCTGAACGTGAAGTCGCCGTTCGGGCCCGTGGCCGTTTCGCAGCTGGCCGACGTGCAGGCGGGCGTCGGCCGATCGCAGGTGCGGCACTTGGACGGCCAGCGCCGCGTCGCGATCACGTTCAACGTCGCGGGCCGCGACCTCCAGAGCACGGTCGCCGAGGCGCGAGCGCGCATCGCGGCGCTCGAGCCGCTGCCCGCCGGAACGTTCGTGAGATTTGCCGGCCAGGCCGAAGCCGAGCGCGCGGCCCGGATCGAGCTCGTGGTCTTCGCCGCGGCCGCGGTGCTCGCGGTCGTGCTGCTGCTCACCGTCTGCTTCCGCCGCCGCGCGTATCCGTGGCTCGTGCTCGTGAACCTGCCGTTCAGCCTGCTCGGCAGCATCGCCGCCATTGGTTTCTCCGGCATCGGCCTCTCGATCGGCACGCTCGTGGGACTCGTGACCGTGTTCGGCATCAGCGCACGCAACTCGATCCTGCTGCTCGCGCACTACGAGCATCTGCTGGACGTGGAAGGTGCGACGTGGAACCGCGCGACGGCGTTGCGCGGCGCGTCCGAGCGGCTCGTGCCGATCCTGATGACGGCGCTCGTGACGGCGCTCGGTCTCGCGCCGCTCGCGTTCGGCTTGGGAAGCGCGGGCTACGAGATCGAGGCGCCGATGGCGATCACGGTGCTCGGCGGTCTCGCGACGTCGACGGTTCTGAACCTGCTCGTGCTGCTCGGCTTCGTCGAGCGCACGACGCCCACCGCTATTTCGCGAACAGCTCTTTGACCCCGCCGGCGATTAGCGCCGAGACGGCGTCTTATTGCGAGACACTAAATTGCACCTCAATCAGCGGAGGAGCTCTAAGTGTTTGCAACACAACACACGATCTCTCTGCCGCAAATTTTAGCCGTTCGACGAGCTTCGCATCCGTACCTTCTTTGACACGAATTTCTACTGCGGACTTCATGTCCTGAAAGCCCACTGGTACTTCTTGACTCACAGCCAGTGCGCCGCGTACGTCTACGCGCCCAGTTACCTTGACCTGTACGAAATCCAATTCAATGCCAAGGATGTTTGCAACCATTCGGACTGACGAGTCCTGGCAGGCTGCCAGTGCAGCGCAGAGAATGTCGCCTGGCGTTGGGGCGTCGTGTGGTCCGCCCAGCGCGGCATGAACTCCGACCGGCACCTTGATTCCGCAGCCTTCCATGGGCTCCACCGCCGCGCGAAAGGGGTCCCGGTTGTTTGTACTGGACGTCACTGCGCAATCCGTCACCCAGGCTGTAGCAGGCGACGCAAGATACTTCTTGCGAAGGGGTGTCTGAAGACTAACTACACTAATATCTGCCATAGCTTTCTCCAAGTGGCGCGTTGTGAACGTGAGACTTCCCGGCTCGCGGAGAAAGCTTAGCTAGTTCATCGATTGGCGGGAGCTGGATCAGTTACCTCAAATACCGGAGGTATTGATCAAGATACCGAGTAACGAAAATAGAGACTCACCGTGGATGACTTCTCAGAACTGCTGCGTTCATTTCGATTGGGTGGCTCGGCGTTCATTGATGCAACGCTATCCGCTCCTTGGGCCATTCAAACGCCGACGGCGATCGAATTGGGTCAGCGGATGGGCCTGGCATCGGAACGGATCATTCCGTACCACTATGTTTCGGAGGGCACTCTAGTCGCACAACTGGCTGATGGCGCATCCGATTTCGTCGAGACGGGCGAGGCAATCGTCTTTCCCCACGGTGACGTTCATCTGCTGGCGAGTGCTCAGGGCTTATCGCCACTCAAAATTACGACGGAAGCAGTCGTGCGTTTAACCAAAGTCGGCGCAATTTCGCAGGTTACGTATGGTGGTGCAGGCGCCGTGACCGGCCTCATTTGCGGCTTCTTCGCCTGCGACGTGTCGCTATCCGAGAGAATCATCAAACCTCTCCCGCGAATGTTCAAATTCAAAGTTCCCAAAGATAGCGCGGCATCGCTCCTCCCACTTGCCGTTCAGCGATCTGGCAACGCTGGTACGAAAACTTCTGCACCCGGTAATGCCGGAGTGCTTTGTAAACTTTCCGAGCTTTTGTTTGTCGAGGCACTGCGTGCCTACGTGGATCAAAGTCCAGAGACTGAGACTGGCTGGATTTCCGGGCTCAAAGATCCAGTCGTTGGCAGGGCATTGAGCGTGATCCACGCGCAGCCGGGGATAGGTTGGACCTTAGACAGTCTGGCCAATGCAGCCGGGACCTCGCGCACCACTTTATGCGACCGATTCGTTCATCACCTGCAACAAACCCCGATTCAGTATTTGATGACCTGGCGCCTTCGAACGGCAGCCAATTCGATCTCGCGTGGGCATTTGGTGATTAAGCAAATCGCGGCAGAGGCAGGGTTTAGTTCTACCGCAGCATTTAGTCGGGCTTTCAAGAGGGAACTTGGGAAGACCCCGAGCGAATGGTCAAGGGTGACCAGACCGACGCTGTAACGCGTATCCACCACCTGGCGAACGGCTAGTCATTTTCCGCGCGGCCCTCGAGACCGACGAGCTCGCCGTCTTCTACCGCGAGGCGGACGACGATCGGGCGGCAACAGACGCTGCAATCCTCGACGTATTCCTGGCTCCCAGCCGAACAGTCGACGAGCACGTCGATCTGCTCACCGCAGTAGGGGCAACTTATCGTTTCCGGTTGTAGCGGCTGCATCGATTGAGCCCTTTCGTGAGGGTACGGCGCTGGCTACTTCGCGAACAGCTCTTTGACGCCGCCGGCGATCAGCGCCGACACGTCGAACAGGATGCGCGGCAGCGCGATGCCGCCCGGCGCGACCGAGATACTTCGGCTCCCACTCCGGCCGGAACTTGGCCTTGTAGCGGCGCAAGCCTTCGAAGTTGTAGAAGTGCTCGCCGTAGCGGAACACGAAGTTGCCGACGCGGTGCCACACGGGCGCGAGCGGATGCTGCTCGAGCCCCGCGAGCGGCGCCATGCCGAGGTTGAACCAGCCGTAGCCCTGCGCGCGGCCCCATAGCATGAGCTCCACGAACAGGAAGTCCATCGCGCTGCGCGGCGAATTCGGGCCGAAGCGCATCAGGTCGACCGACAGCTCGTGCTTCGTGGCCGTGGTCCACAGGTTCGCGAACGCGACGATCTCCCCGGCGCGGCGCACGAGCGCGACGTCGAACTGGGACAGATACTCGGTATCGAACGCGCCGACGGAGAAGTGCTTCTCCGCCGTGGACTTGTCGCCGAGCCACGAGTCCGAGATGCCCTTCAGCTGCGGCAGCAGCGCGGGCACGTCCTTCGCGGGCACGACCTCGAACATCGCGCCGTCGCGCACGCAGCGGCGATGGTCCTGACGCAGGTCCGCGCGCTCGCTGCCCTCGAGCGAGAACGTCGACAGCGGCACGCGCGCTTCCTCGCCGATCTTGAACGCGGCGAGCCCGAAGTCGACGTACTGCGCCGAGTCGCTCGCGGCTCGCCTGGTAGAACACGCTCCAGCCGCCGTGCAGATCGGAGAGCTCGCGGAACCGCCACAGCAGCTCGTCGACGCCGGTGCTGGGGCCGACCGGATCGCCGAGCGCGACCCAGCTGCGGCCGCTGACCTGGTACATCAGGAACGCGCTCGAGTCGTCGCTGAACAGCAGGCGCTTGTCGCCCATCAGCGCCGCGTTGCCGAGCGTCTGGTCCGAGCCTCGCGATCACGGCGCGCGCGCGTTCCGAGATCCTCGGGGCTCGCGGTCGAAGGCTCGGGCCGCGCGGGCCGCAGCAGGTTCGCGAGCAGCACCGCCGGCGCCGATCACGCTGACGACGACAGCGGCGCGCAGCATGCGCGGCGCATCCGCATCGAACGCGAACGTCCACCACAGATCGTCCGAGTAATCGACGTTGCGATACGCGAGCAGCCCCACCCACACCGTCACGGCCACGACGCCCACGATGCTGACGACCCACACGGGCGTGAAGCGCTCGGCCAGAATCGACGCCGGGCGATAGAACGCGTCGCGCCCGAGCATCAGCACGCGCCAGTCACGACCGCGAGCAGCAGCGCCTCTTCGACGTCGAGGCCTTTCAGCAGCGACGCCGCGATGCCGGCCAAGAGCAGCGCGAGCGTGATGTGATACGCGGCGCGCACGCGCCGATGCAGCGCCGCCGAGAGCACCACGAGTCCGAGGCCGATCGAGGCTGCCGATCAGGTGCGAGCCTTCGATGATCGCGAGCGGCAGCAGGCGCGCCAGCACGTCGATGCGCACGTCGATGCTCGGCGTGGCGCCGGACAAGAGCAGCACGGCGCCCGCGATGAACGTCAGCGTCGCGGCCACCTGCGGCACGAGCGGCGCGATGTACGTCGACGCGCGGACCCAGCGCAACAGGCGCGGCCGCAGCTCGACGGTCAGCAGCGTCAGCGCGCCGACGAGCAGCGGCGCGATGTAGTAGATGGCGCGGTACGCGAGCAGCGCGCCGAGCAGCCGGTCTTTCGGCACCTCGGGCAGCATCGAGCGCGATCGCGGCCTCGAACACGCCGAGGCCGCCGGGCACGTGGCTCAGCAACCCGGCCGCGATCGCGCCCGCGTACAGGCCGGTGAACGCGAAGTACCCGATGTGCGCTTCCGGCGGCAGCAGCACCCAGAGCACCGAGGCCGGCCAGCGCGAAGTCCGTGACGCCGAGCGCGAGCTGCGCCGCGGCGATCCTGGGCCCGGGCTGGCGCAGCGCCCAGCCGCGGAACTCGAGCGGCTTGCGCGCGAACGCGGCCCACACGAAGTACGTGAACACGATCGCGAACAGCACGGCGCCGAGCGCCACGGGCAGACGCGGATCGATGTGCAACGCCGTCGCGATCTGCTGCGGCTCGAACAGCAGCGACACGCTCGCGAGCGTCGCGAGCCCGAGCATCGAAGTGACCGAGCAGAACGCCGACACCGTCGCGACCTCGATCGCAGTGAGCCCGCTCGCGCCGTACACGCGCAGCCGCACGGCGGCTGCCGTGAACCCCGCGAGCGCGAGGTTGTGGCCGAACGCGTACGCCACGAAAGCCGCGAGCAGCGTGCGGCCGTAGCGACGACCTTGCGCGTGTAGCGCTGCGCGAGCACGTCGTAGAAGCCGAGCCACCAGTAGCTGACGACGGTCAGCGCCAGTGCGCCGACGACCGCGCGGCGCGGAATCGCGCCGAGGTACGCCAGCACGTCGGCGACTTTGAATTGGGCGAACTCGCGATGCAGCACGAACGCTGCCACGCCGAAGACGAGCAGCGCCGCAATCGGCCCGAGCCACTGGACTCTGTCCCCGACGGCCTGCTTCACAGGTACTACCGGTCGAGCCCGAGCTCGTGCAGCACGAGTTGCGCGGTGCCGTCGTCGCGGCCCGCGCGGTGGCTGCCCGGATGCGTCGCGACCTGCATGCCCGCAACGGGCCGGTCGCAGAACGATTCGTTTTCGTCGGCGCCGCGCAGGCACCACATCGGCATGCCGACGAGCTTCTCGACCTCGGGCCGCGTCGGTATATCCGTGGGTCGCGCGATGTCGAACAGGAGGTCGTCGTAATGAAACTCGAAGCCCGCGCGCTCGCTCAAGCCCACGAGCGCGATGCCGCTGATCTGCGAGCGCAGATCCTCAGGCCAGCGATTCACGACGAACGGCGCGATGTCGGCGCCACGCGAGTAGCCGACGACCATGAGCTCGGAGCGGCCCCAGTCGCCGAGCTGCCCGCGCACGACGGGCGCGAGCGCGGCGGCCATCTCATCGGGCGTGCGCCGCTGCGACAGGTACGAGCGCATCTTGAGACCGAGCACCGGCGAGCCGTGCGCGGCGGCGAGCTCGCCGAGCTGCGCGGGAACGGCGCCCAGTCGCCGTCGCCGGAGAGCAGAAGAATCATCGGTCCGTGGGTTCCGGCGCGGCGCCTCCACCCGCACGAGCGGCAGCTCCGAGCGTCGCTGGGCAAAGCCCGGCGCCGACGCAAACGCCAGCGTGAGAGTGACAATGAGGCCGGCCGCCGGCCGTGCGCCGATCCGCATAGGGCTGCACTCGTGGTGAGGCGTCTAGTTTAACCCACGCCTGCAGGCCCGGAGCACAGGACCTGCGGCGACCGCGCTGCGCCGCTTACTTCTTCTTGTTTTGGTCGGGGTACCAGAACTGGAGATGGCAGCCTTCGCAGGCCGAGTCGATCGTGCCGCCGGCGTCCGACACCTTGTCGATGTCCTTGGCGTCGACGGCCTTGATGGCTTCCGTGACGGCCTCGTACAAGACCTTCGCGTGCGCGACCCAGGCGCCGCGGTTGGCGGTGATCAGCTTCTGGATCTCTGCGGGGGCAAGCTCGCCCTCGCCCGGCTTCACGCCGGGGTGGTTGACCGTGCGGCCGGGCACCATGAGGTTGTTCGCCGCTTCCGCCAGCGTGACGGCGGCCCAACGGACTTTCTGCCAATCCTCATCCGTTTTCGGGCCCGTGATCTTCTCGCCCTTGTCCGTGACGTCGTAGGACACGGCGTCCCACACGATCTGCGCATTCGGCATGACCATCGCGTCCATGATCTCGACGATCGTGATCTTCGGGTTGAAGTCGCCGTTCGCCTGCGCGTAGAGCTGCGCGCCCGCGCCGAGCGCGGCCACTCCGAGCACGCAAATGACAATGGGTCGCATTGGATGGCGGCGAGAACGGTGGTCATCGTGACTCATGGGGCGCTCCTTGGGACAGTAACGCTGAGTCTACGCGCGCGCGACTCATTCGATGGAGTTAATAACAGTGACTTAACTGTTAGCGATCCGTTGCACTCGAAACACATCGCGCCATTCTTCGACGCGTGCAACGGTAGCTCGCGTCTCACGCCGTCGCGGCAATCCTCTCGAACGGACCGAGCGCGTCCTCGGCGCCGGCAGGAAGCCAGCTCGCAACGCTGATCGCGCGCCGCGGCTCGCCGAGCCAAGCAACACCCAAGTAGCAACCGCGTCCGCCGAGTACAGTCCAAGGTTCGGTGCCGCCGCGCCGGCGACGACT
This sequence comes from uncultured Gammaproteobacteria bacterium, assembly GCA_963748045.1. Lineage (GTDB taxonomy): Bacteria > Pseudomonadota > Gammaproteobacteria > Steroidobacterales > Rariloculaceae > FEN-1219. The sequence continues at coordinate 274,470 of CAVVIC010000014.1, read as the reverse complement.
CGCGCCTCGATCGACGGCGGCCTGAATCCGGCACTCGAGCGAGCCTAAGCCCGCCGGCGAGCCCGACGCCGAGGGCTTTCAGATACGCCTCCTTGAGCACCCACAGCATCTGGAAGCGGCGATCCGGATCGCGCTTCGATCCACGCGCTTCGAACGGCGAGAAGTATTGCGCGGCCAGCGTCATGGCGGGCGTGCGCGGCTTGCGCGTTTCGACGTCGACGCCGATCGCGCCGCCGCTGGCCACGGCGCACACCACGATGTCGCCGCTGTGCGAGAGACTGATCGCGGGCCCGGCCACGCACTCCGGCTTGCCCTCGGGCGTGACACGCAGCTCGTGCGAGGGCCGCTGCGGCCCGTGAATTGCTCGAGCGCATGCCGCAGCAATGCGCGCCCGGCGAGGTATTCGGCGCGCCGCCGCGGATGCGTAAGCGCCGCGCAGCGTTCCCGATCCGCGGCCGTGACGAACGTGGCCACGAGCTCGTCGGCGAGGCAGCGCCGATCCGCGTAATAGACGTGGAGCGGGCTGGCGCCGCCCATCACGGCGCGCGACGAAAGACCAGCGAGGTATTGATTCCCCCGAACGCGAAGTTGTTGCTCATGACGTATTCGGTCTGGATCGCACGCGATTCGTCGACGATGTAATCGAGATTCGCGCAGCGCGGATCGAGGTTGCGAAGATTCAGGGTCGGCGCGAAGCAGTCGCGATTCATCATTTCGATCGCGAGCCATGCCTCCTGCGCGCCGCACGCACCGAGCGTGTGACCGAAGTAGCTCTTCATGCAGCTGATCGGAACGCTCGCGCCGAACAGGGCGTGCGTTGCATGGCTCTCGGCAATGTCGCCGAGCTCCGTGGCCGTGCCGTGCCCGCTCACGTAACCGATGGCAGCCGCGCCGAGCCCGGAGTCGCGCAGCGCCTGGCGCATGGCCATTTCCATGGTTTCCGCGGTGGGCTGCGTAACATGGCGTGCATCGCAGTTCGTCCCGAAGCCGACGATCTCGCCCAAGATTTTGGCGCCGCGCGCTTTCGCGGAGTCCCAGTCCTCGAGCACGAGCGTCGCCGCACCTTCGCCGATCACGAGTCCGTCCCGATCGCGATCCCACGGGCGCGGAGTGGTGCTCGGCGCGTCGTTCTTCTGGCTCGTCGCGAACAACGTGTCGAACACTGCCGCCTGCGTGACCGACAACTCTTCGGCACCTCCCGCCACCATGATGCGCTGCGCTCCGTGTTTCACGGCTTCGTACGCGTAGCCGATGGCTTGGCTGCCCGAAGTGCACGCCGTGCTCGTCGAGATGAGTCGGCCGCGAATGTTGAAGAACAGGCTCGTGTTCACCGCAGCTGTGTGGCTCATCATCCGGATGTAGCTCGTCGAGTTGATCTTGCGCGTACTGCGTTCGCTGACCATGGCGCCGAAATCGGCGATCGCGTCGGGGCTGCCCGACGATGAGCCGTACGCGACCCCGCATTCGCCGTTGGTCAGCACGTCGGCTTCGAGCAGATCAGCGTCGGCAAGAGCGCGCTCCGTGGCCACGACGGCGAGACTCGCGACTCTGCCCATCCCACGAATCTTCTTGCGCGGATAACTCTCGGGCAACGCGAAATCGGTGATCGGCGCGGCGAGCTGCGTATTCAGCCCGTCGTAGCCGGCCCACTCCTCCATGCGCCGAATTCCGCTGCGGCCCTTGCTCATCTCCACGACCACCGTCGCATAGTCGTTGCCAAGCGAGGTGAGGCCGGCCATGCCGGTGACGGCCACGCGCGCCGTCACGAGAGCCCGCCGTCGATCGAGATGACCTGACGCGTCACGTAGGCGGCGAGATCGGACATGAGGTAGGCGACTAGCGCCGCCACTTCCTCGGTCGTACCCAAACGCCGCACGGGGATCGTCTCCAAGATACGTTCCTTGTCCTCGGCGATCATTCCCGTGTTGTCGATCAAACCCGGCGCGACGCAGTTGACGGTGATGTTGCGTTTCGCAAGCTCGAGCGCGAGCGCCTTCGTGGCGCCGATGATGCCGCTCTTGGCGGCACTGTAGTTCACCTGGCCCCGATTGCCGAGCACGCCGGACACCGAGGACATCGTCACGATCCGCCCGCCGCGCCTCGCCTGGATCATCGGCATGACGCAGGGCTGCAACACGTTGAAGAAGCCGTCGAGATCCGTGCGGATGACCTCGTCCCAGTCCTGCTCCCGTCAGCAGCGGAAACGCGTTGTCGCGATGCACGCCGGCGTTGCTGACGACGCCGTAGTAGGCGCCGTGCGCCGCGATATCGGCCTCGAGCGTCGCGCGGCACGCGGCGCGGTCGGCGACGTCGAACCCGATCAGCCGACACGCGCCTCCGCCGGCACGAATCCCCGCGGCCGTCTGCTCGGCCCCGGCTTCGTCGCTGCGATAGTGCACCACGATCTCGTAACCTTGCCGGCCGAGCGTCAGCGCGATCGCCGCCCCGATTCCCTTGCTCGCGCCCGTGACGAGAACGGAGCGCGTCATGTCGGCGACGCTCCGGCGCGCAAACCGGCGAGCTCGTGCGCCTCGGGTTGATAGGTGTTGACGACCGCCTTCGCCACCACGTGATCGGTCGCGATCGAGCACTGGAACGCCGCGAGCCGCGCTTCCACGACGACGGGCTCCACCGTGATCGTCAGCGTGCTGCCCAGTGCGAATTCGCCGACCTCGCTCTCGTAAGCGCGAGTGCCGAGCAGAAAACCAATGGCGGGCCGCTCGCCGCGAAGCCGTGCCTCGAAACCGGCGTGCGCGGCGATTGTTTGTGCCATGTATTCGATCCCGAGCCAGGCCGGCACGCCGGAGCCCACGAACGAACGGGCTCACCCGTCGTCACGACCACGGTCGCAATCGAGCGCTGCGGACTGTACTCGACGAGCCGATCGATCACGGTCATTTCGGGACCGTGCGGAACGCAGCTCGCCGATCGGGATGCCGCTGCAATCCATGTCAGGCGCGTCCCACCGCGACCGCGGCGTTGCTGCCACCGAACGCGAACGAGTTCGAGACGAACAGGTCGCGCTCCCAGCGAGCGTCGTCGCCGACGAGATTGATCGGCGGCAGGTGCCGGTCGCGAGCACCGTCCCACGTGTGCGCGGGAAGGCGGCGCCGAACGTTCGCATCGGAGAGCAGCAACCAGCAGAAGCCGAGCTCCAGCGCGCCCGCCGCGCCGAGCGTGTGGCCGCTCAGCGATTTCGTGGAGCTGCACGGCACATCGAGACCGAACACGCGCGCCATGACCTGACTCTCCATCTCGTCGTTCTTCGGCGTGGCCGTGCCATGCAGGTTCACGTAGCCCACGGCCTCGGGTTGCGCTCCCGCGTGTGCCAACGCGGCGCGGATCGCGGCCTCGGCGCCGCGGCCGCTCGGGTCCGGCGCCGAGATGTGGTGGCCGTCGGAGGATTCGCCGACGCCGCGCGAGACGCACGGCGGCGGGCTGCTTTCGACACGACGAAGACGCACGCGCCCTCGCCGATGTTGATGCCGCGACGATTCGCGCTGAACGGATTGCAGCGATCGGGCGCCAGCGACTCGAGCGCGTCGAACCCGTTCAGCGTCAGCTTGCAGAGGCTGTCGACACCGCCCACGATCGCGGCATCGCAGCGGCCGGTGGCGAACAACCGCCACGCCGACGCGAATGCCTTGGCGGACGACGAGCACGCCGTGGAAATCGTATAGCGCAGGCCCGTCAACTTCAGATACCGCGCCGCGAATTCCGCGGCCGTGCCGATCTCCTGCTGGCGGTAGTGATAGGTCGTCGGGCATGCGGCCTTCGCGCGCGTGCGTTGCGAGCGCGTCTTCACCGGCCGATATTCCCGAGGTGCTGGTGCCGAGCACGACGGCGATGCGATCGGCGCCGAACGTGTCGCGCAGATCTGCGATCGGCGCCGCGATCTGATCGAGCGCGTGGGCGAGCAGCCGGTTGTTGCGGCAATCGAGCTCCGTGAGATCCAACGGCGTAGCCGGAAGGTGCTCGCGCACGCGACCGATCACGGTCGAGCGCCCCGTCAGCAAGCCGACGTACGGCTCCATGCCGGAGCCATCGGCCGCAAGCAAACGCGCGAGCACGTCCGCCTTGCCGGCGCCGATCGGCCCGATGACTCCCATGTCGTTCAGATACAGATTCATTTGTTCAGCGCGGCCAGAACCTTGTCGATCAGCGCGGGTGGAGACACGAAGCTCATCTCGCCGCGCTCGCGATGCACGGCCACCTGCGTGGTGGTCGCTTCCGTCACCACGTCGCCGGAGGCCACGTCCGTGATCGTATACGCGATCTTCAACCGATTCTCGTATTCCGCGAGCGTGGCCGTTACGCGCAGGCGTTGCCCGAACGTCGTGGGCCGGACGTATTTGATGCGCGCGTCGACGACCGGCCAGAGGTAGCCCGAGTCCACCATCTGCCGGTAGTTGTAGCCGATGCTGTCCAGCAGCGCAGACCGCGCCGTTTCGATGTAGCGGAAGTAGTTGCCGTGCCACGTGACGCCCATCGGGTCGGCGTCGTGAAACGGAACCTCGACCTCGACTTCCGACTGCAGCACGCGTTCGACCCCCTGCGACGAACGTCGCAGGCCGCTCACTCGCTACCCGCTTGCCCCCAGAAGTCGAAAAAGTTAAACCATTGCATAGGAGCCAGCAAGCAATGCGCTTCGAGCCGTTCGGCATAACGGACAATCGCGCGCTCGAGCGCGGCGCGACGTTCACTGACGCGGCAACACGAGCGGGTCGGCGAACGGCTCGACCGACACGCGGTACTTGCCGCCGATCTTCAGGCAGAACAGCAGATACACGGGGCACTCGAGCAGACTCGCGAGCACGAACGGCCCCTCCGGGAACGGCGCCGGCCGACCCAAGAACGGCGCGCGAATCGAGCGTTCCTTGTGCTTGACGGACACGCGATCGCCGACGATCGCCACGTGCTCACCGGCCGCGAGCTTGTCGCGCAACATGATGACGGCTTCGGGCCCGAGCGAATCGACCTGAATCATGCTCTCGAGCGTCTGCGGGCTCACGGCCTCCATGACACGAATTCAGTTCGGTGAATTGCGCGTAGAGACGAGCGCATTCACCTTGAGCCCCTGGACCTGCTCGCCGAACGCGCGCAGCACTTCGAGGTTGCCATGGTGCGAACCGATGAACAGCACGCCACGGCCATCGCTGAACTGCTCGAGCACCGGCGCGTCCGCGAACTCGAGGCTGCTCGCGGGCAGCGCCCCGGCCCACATGGCCAGCTTGTCGAGCACGCCGTTGCCAAACGCAACGACGTGCTGAAACACGTTCATGCCCGGCGGGACGGGGCGGCCCTCCCGGGCGAGCCGCGTTCGCACAGCCTCGAGGTAATCGTGCGACGCGTGGCGCGCGCTGCCCGCAGTCATATAGAAGTAGGCGACGACGGGATAGAGCAACGCGGTGAAGACCCCTCGGCCGAGCAGTCGATACGCCGCGAACAGAAACCGCATGCCCCAGACGCCGCCGCGCTCGCCGACCTTGGCCCAGTGCAACCCGGCGCCGATCTGGCGCCCGAGCAGCAGCGGAATTCGCACGAGCATTCCGAAGAACAGCTTCACGTGCAGCTTCGTTATCGACACGTTGTCCGCGACGGCGCGGAAGTTGGACGTACCCCCCGCGGGGTAGATCACCGTGGTCGGCACCGCGACGAGAGGCACGCGACGCCAATAGAGGCGCACGGCCACCTCGATGTCGAAGTCCATGCGCCGACCCATCGTGACCGTATCCAACTTCACGGCGCCTGCCGGAAGCGTAGACGTCCGCTGCCGTAACGTGCGCCGTCGCTCTGATACGCGAAGTGCAGCTTGCCGTCGGGGGCGACCCAGCGCAGCGACAGCGTGACGCTGATGCCGGGGCTCATCACGTGCTGGAACTTCAGCGCGTCCATGCCTACGAACGTGCCGCCGGCGCCGAGATAACGGTCGGCGAGCTCGATGGCCCATTTGATCTGCACTACTCCGGGCACGATCGGTGCGCCCGGAAAGTGGCCGCGGAAGTAGACGAGATCGTGCGGAATCGTCAGCTTGCAGCTCCGCGTTCGGCGCGTCGACACGGTGCCCGTCCACGATCGGCTCGGTGCTCATGGCTTGCGCGCGAACAGTTCTTTGAGCCGTGGCCACCTGGCGCTTGCCCTGAGCATCGACCGGCAGAGCCTCCGGAAAGCGGAACATCCGCGGCACGGCCACGGGATCGACTCTGCCGCGCACCGCGGCCTTCAGCGCCGCCGTCACCGCGGCGCGACCACGCTCCGTCAGCGCGGCGCGGCCAGCGTCGCTGAGCTCCACCGCGGCTCCCACGTATTGGCGCGCGTCGTCTTCGAGCGCGACCGCGGCCGCTTCCTTGACCCACGCGTGCTCGGCGAGGCAACGCTCGATCTCCGTCAACGAGACGCGCTTGTCCTCGATCTTGGCCACGTGATCGGCTCGACCGAGCAGCACGAAGCTGCCGTCGTCGTTGAACCGAACGCGATCGCCGAGCGGCACCCAGCCGACTTCACCCGAAAACTCCGAGCGCACCTCGAGCAGGTCGTCGGCCGTGATCCGCGCCTCGACGCCCGGCAGCGCCCGAAATCCCGGCGCCCGCGATCGCCACCCGACACCGCTGGTTTCGGTGCTGCCCAAAATCTGCGTCGGACACACGCCGAGCACTCGAGTCGCGTCGGTGACCGCTTCGCCGGCCAACACGCCACCCGAGGAGAATATCGCGCGCCACCGGCCGGACGCGGCCGGCAGATGACCGACGCGCTTCAACAGCGCCGGGCTCGATATGAGCGCGTTGCCCGCACCTGCGTCACCGAGCAGTTGTTCGGGGTACTCGAGATCGAACGTCGCGAACGGCCGGCGTTCGAGCAGCGGCCACAGCACACGAAACAGCAGGCCGTACACGTGTCGATGCGACACGGTCGAGAACACTCGGCAGCCCCGCAAGGCTTTCGCCCCACAACGTTTCGAGCGCGGTGAGCTCGGCCTCGAGATTGCGGACGCGACGGCCGACTTCTTTCGGAACGCCGGTGGAGCCCGACGTGAACAGAACGAGGGACGCGAGCGGATCGATGGCCGGAAGTGCCGCCGGAATCGGCTCGAGTCTGCTGCCACACGAGACGCTGCGGCGCCTGCGTGGCGGCAGACTCGGGCTCGATGACGCCGTCGAGCGCTAGAGCGTCTGCCGCGGCACCGAGCATCGGCGCCGGCGCGAGCACCGGCGTTCTGCCCGCCGCGAGGCAGCCGAGCAGCGCCGCCGTGAAGCAATAGGTGTCGTTGAGATTCACCGCCCAGCGCTCGCCGTCGAGCGGAAGCAGGCGTGCCCGAACACCGGCGGCGTGAGCGAGCAACTCGCGCCATCGAACCTTTGAGCCGTCGTTGCCGAAACAGACGGTCCAGTCGCCCGCCTGCGTCAGCAATGCAGTGAGGCGGCTCACGATCACGACCGACCCCGCAAAACGATGGAGCGCACGAGGAACTCCGCGCCGAACATCGCGCCGATCAGGAGGTAGGCGATGAATCCGTTGTAGAGGGCCCAGGTCGCAAGCGGCGCCAGCGTCGCCGTGTAGAGCGCGATGGCGCCGTTCGCCACGAAGAAAAGGATCCACGCGATCGTGACGCGACGCGTGTAGCGAACGCCCGCCGGCGACAGATCCGGTTCACGCAGGCGCGCCATGCGCTCGATGGCGGACGGCGGACTGACCAGACTCCACGAGAACAGAAAACACAGGGTCGCGTTGACGAGCACCGGGTAGTACAGCATCGCGTCCGGCTTGCCGAGCAGCAGACTCGCGGCCGCCAGCAGAACGCCGCCGGCGGTGATCAGGGCCGTCTGCCTGGCCGCCAACGTCCGGTCGCCGCGAATCGCGCAGCACGAGCAACCGCAGCAGGCACACTGCGATCAGCAACACGGCGACGGCGCTCGGCCCGAAACGGCCGATGCCGACGTAGACGAGTATCGGATACAACACGAGAACGCCGGCGACAGCGGCGGAGAACCAACCAGCGATAGCGCGGGTAGCGGCCATCGCAGCGTCAGAACGCTACGCGCTACGCTGCTCTGACTGCCGCTGATGAATCGCGCCAGGTTCGCGATGGAACCGAAGTGCTCACGCGTGGTTGCCGAATCGGCGTCGATCTTCACGTCGTAACGTTTCCGAACCGCAACGCCGAGCTCGAGGGCGTCGATGGAATCGAGACCGAACCCCGCGCCGAACAACGGTGCTTCGCTGTCGATCTGCTCCACACTGATGTCCTCGAGATTCAGGACATCAATGAGCAGCTGTTTGAGCTCCCGTTCCAGCTCGTGCATCTGGCTGAACCCCCATGGACAGCTGGCGCCGTAGCGCTTGCGTGAGGTGTCTCGCAGCGACGCTTCTCAGCTCCCCTGCGGCCAAGAAGTCGCGGGCGCGTACGCTAGCACCCACTCTCGCCGCAAGGCAAGGTAACCGCACCGCAGCTACGCGCCAAGCCGCCGCCACTCCCAACCCTGACCGCCGGCCGTCACGCGCAGCGCCGAGTCTGTCGACAATGCCCACGCCATGAACAGCGGCGTGATGGGCAGCAGCTCTTCCGTCCCGGCGCGTGACTGTTGCAGCGTGAGCCCGCCGGCCGCCGCGCCGCGCAGCAACAACGCCAGCGCGAAGGTGCGCTGCACGTGCCGGCTATACGGTTGATAGTCGACGGGCAACACCTCGTCGTAACTCACGAGCAACACCGTCTTGCCCGGGTTCAACGCCAGAAACGACTCGGCTTCCAACCAGCCGTACGCGAACGTGCCGGCGCCTGCCGCCAGCGAGGTGGCCGGCACGTCGCTCTGCTTGATGATCGTGTACAGCCCGGCGCTGGTGTTGTGCACCGATTGACTGAACCCGGCGGGCGACAGCTCGCTGCCGCCGACGATACTGCCGAGCAGCTCGCGCGTGCGCGACGAGCTCGCCGTGCTGCGAGCAAAAGACGAGAAAGTCCGGCGCGCTCGTCGCCGGCGGCTTCGAGTGCGACCTGCACGGCCATCTTGGACAGCGCGCTCATGCGCCGCCGGTGTGACGCGGGGATGGCGCTATCCGGAACCTTACCGGCGGCGCCTGTCGGCGCTGAACGCCACTCCCGTGGATCGGCTGTTTCGGGAGACCAAAACACCCACCGCAGGATCTCTAGTCCGCCCGGCACGAAACGACTCTCGGCGGCTCTGCACTCGCCATGCGCCAGAGCATCGAGGCTTCAGGTTGCGGAGCCACGGGCTCGTTTCCTCGATGACGGTCGCAGGCTACCGCGAAAGGCGCGTATTCGCGCGAGACTATATACTGTAGGCTCATCCCCGGCGATCGGTTGCCCCGCAACATGAGCCCTCGAGCCCGGCGCAGCATCCGCTTCAATTCGCTATGGCGTGCGACGTTGCTCGCCGCGCTGCTGCCCGCCGCCGGAGCGTTCGGCGCACCGGACGGCGCCGACATCATCAAGCGCCTCGCACGCCCATCTCCCGCCAGCGTCGCGTTCGTCGAGGCACGATTCTCGTCGCTGCTCGTGACGCCGCTCGTCGTCAGCGGCGAGCTCGACTACGAAGGCGCCGAGAGCCTGAATCGTCGCGTCACCGAGCCGTACCAGGAAACCACGACGATTCGCGGCGAAGCCGTTCGCGTCGAGCGCGCCGGACAACCGCCGCGCACGTTTTCGCTGCACCGCGCACCCGAGCTGCGCGGTCTGCGTCACGGGCATGACGGGGCTCCTGGCCGGCAACGACGAGCTGATCGCACAGCACTTCGAGGTGACCACGAAGGGCACGCCCGAACGACGCGTGGCGCATCGATCTCGAAGCCCACGGACGGCAAGATCCAGAAACGGCTCCGAGGCATCACGGTGACGGGCGCCGGGACCGAACCGCATTGCTTCGTGATTCGAGACACGCAGGGCGGAGCCAGCGTCATGCTGCTCGGTGCCGCGGCGAAGCCGCTGCCGCCCACGACGACACTCGCGGATCTGCTCGGCTCCTGCGCGGCCGAATGAAATACAGTCCTCACGGCCCTGTTGTGCCTCTGCGTGTGGGTCGTCGTGCTCGTCGGCGCGGGCGCGTTCGTGGACCGGAATCTGCGCGTGGGCTCGGACCTGCGACTGTTCCTGCCGGCGCCGGTCACCGCGGCGCAACGGCTGCTGCTCGACGCCATCGGCGAAGGGCCGGCATCGAGGCTGCTCGTGATCACGCTCGAAGGAGCGGAGCCGGAAACGCTCGCCGAGATCTCGCGCACGCTGACCGAGACGCTGCGCGACGACGAGCATTTCCGCTTCATCACGAACGGCGACGTCGCGCTCGATACGTTGCCCGACGACCTGCTGCCGTATCGGTACCTGCTTGTCCGCGAACGCGGACACGCGGGCGTTCGACCGTGAACATCTGCGCACGGCGCTCGACGCGCGGGCGCAGGACCTCGCCTCGCCCGGCGGCTTCGCGCTCGAGCCGCTGCTGCCGCGCGACCCGACGCTGTACGTTGCTCGCGCTGCTCGAGCGAGTGGCAACCCACGCGCGAGCCGCGCCGCGAGTTCGACGTGTGGTTCGACACGGCCGGCAAACGCGCGTTGCTCGTCGCCGAGACGCGAGCCGCCGCCTTCGACCCCACCGAGGAGCGTCGTGGCACTCGACACGTTGCAGCAGACGCTGGCCTCGATTCCAGCGGCGAGCGGCGTGACGCTGACGGCCAGCGGCGTCGGCGCCTTCTCGGTGCTGATGGAAGGACGCACGCGCGAGGCGACTCAGTCGCTCGCACAGTGGGCGACCATCGGCATGCTGCTCGTGCTGCTGATCGCGTACCGCAGCCTCGGCGCGATCGTCCTGAGCTCGTTGCCGCTCGCGAGCGCGGCGCTCGCCGGGCTCGCGGCCGTGAGCGCAGTGTTCGGCGCCGTGCACGGCATCACGCTCGCGTTCGGCTTCACGCTGATCGGCGTGGCGCAGGACTACCCGATTCATCTCTTGAGTCACAGCCGGCCGGGCGTGGCGCCCGCGCGCATCGCGAAGCAGTTGTGGCCCACGCTCGCGACCGGCGTCGCGAGCACGAGCGTCGCGTACCTGACGTTCTGGTTCAGCGGCGTGACCGGGCTCGCGCAGCTCGCGTGCTTCGCCGTCGTCGGGCTCGCGGTGGCCGGGCTCACGACGCGATTCCTCGTGCCCGTGCTGATGGCCGACGGCCGGCGCGACTACGGCAGCTCGGCGTTTCTGCGCCGTGTCTGGAACGCGATCGCGGGCTTGCCGCGGCCGCGCTGGGCGGCGCCGATCACGATCGTCGTGTGCATCGCCGCGATACTGCTGGCGCCCCAACCGTTCTGGGAAAACGACTTGGGCGGGCTGACGCCGGTGCCGCGCGCTCTGCTCGAACGCGATCGCGAGCTGCGCGCGCAACTCGGCACGGCGGACGCGAGGTACTTGATCGTCGTCGAAGCTCCGAACGCGGACACGGCCCTTGCGCGGCTCGAAGCGCTCGACGGGCCTTTGCAGGCGCTCGTGGCGCGAGGTGCGATCGGCGCGTACACGCACGCCGCGAAGTTTCTGCCGTCGCTCAGCCGCACAACAGTCGAGGCGCGCGGAGCTACCGGAGGCGGCGACGCTGCGGGCCGCGCTCGACGCGGCGCAGAGCGGGCACGGCCTTTCGACCCGGCGCCTTCGCACCGTTTCTGGCCGACGTCGAAAGTGCGCGCACGCTGCCGCCGCTGACACTGGAACGAGCGCGAGCGACGCCGCTCGGGCCGCAGATCGACGCGCTGCTGATCGACCGTGGAGATTCCTACGCTGCGCTCGTGACCTTCAGCGGCGTTCGCGACGCAGGCCGCGCTGCGCTCGTTGGCTACGGCGGACTCCGTCACGCTGCTCGACCTGCGGGACGCATCGGCCAGCCTGGTCGAAAAACAACGGACGCGAATGCTCGCGAGCTCTGGGCGTAGGCGCGCTGCTGTTGATCGGCATCGTCGCGTTCGCGCTGCGCGAACGTAAGCGCGTGCTGCGCGTGCTGGCGCCGATGGCGCTCACGACGCTGATCATCGTCGCTGCGCTGCACGCCGCGGGCGTGTCGCTGAATCTGTTCCACCTGATCTCGCTGATTCTCGCGGCGGGCCTAGGACTCGACTACGCGCTGTTCTTCGAGCACGCGGCCGACGATCCGGCCGAGCAAGGACGCACGCTGCACGCGATCCTCGTCTCCGCGGCGTCGACGTTCATGGTGTTCGCGCTGCTCGCGGTTTCGGAGCTGCCGGTGCTGCGCTCGATCGGCGCACCGATCACGATCGGCGTGGTCGCGAACTTCGTGCTGGCGCTGCTGTTAACGCGCCCGCGGCGGCATACATAATCGCACGATCGTACGATGGCACCCGCAACGCTCGCGCAGCTATGACAAAGGTCACTCGACTTCAATGCGCTTGTGGCCGCGTGCAACTCACGGCGGAGCACAGTCCCATCATGAGCGTCGAGTGCTGTTGCACAAGTTGCCGCACCGCTGGAGGCAGGCTGGAGTCTTTGGCTGGTGCTCCGCGTATTGTGGAATCAAACGGGGCGACTCATCTGGTGCTCTACCGCAAGGATCGAATCCATTGGGTGCAGGGCTCAGAGCTGCTGAAAGAGCACCGCCTGACAGCCGAGACGGCTACCCGCCGAGTCGTCGCAACCTGCTGCAATACGCCGATGTTCCTTGATTTCACTAAGGGCCACTGGCTCAGCCTCTATGGCCGCCTTTGGCCTGCCGAAACACGGCCGCCGATTGAAACGCGCACGATGACAAGCGACGCGCCTGAAGGCGTGACCCTTTCCGATGATGTTCCAAACCCCAAGACGCACACGGTGTTGTTCTTCATCAAGCTGCTTGGCGCTTGGGTCGCGATGGGGTTCCGAATCCCGAAGGTCGCTGTGAACGGAACGCTCCATGTCTGACGCCGACGACGCGCATCGCAGCCGCTACAGCGAGCTCCACGCCGTCTGCGGGTAGTTTCTGGTGTATACGATGCTCGTGTGCGTGACGTGAAAGGCGACGAAGCCGCTGGCCAGCGCGATGTACATCCACCGTCGGTAGGGTGATTGCACGTAGAGCCGACGGCCGATCAGGCCAAGGCCGATCAGCCACAGGAGCGGCGTGTACGCCGGAGCAACAAAGCCCAGCCAGCTTGTGCTCCAGCCGGACTCAGGCGCGATCATCAGCGGAATCCACGCGAGAACATAGAGCGCCGTCCCCACGACGAACAGCAGCAAGCCTCGGCGCTGGCCGACTGTGACGATCTCCAGAGGCATCACGAACGGCAAGACCATCACGACGACACGCAGTGTGTTCTCGCCGTACGTCACGAGCGGCGGGATATCCCGCAGGAGAATCGTTCGATGCCAGGGCCGGCGGCAGAAAACGCGTACACACGACATTCCACACCAGGATGGGCAGGGTGAGCAGACCGCAACTCAAGACGTAGCGAGCCAGCCGCGCGCCCCTCATGTCTCGGCTCGACCGATGATGCCCGTGCCAATGCCTTCGAGATCTTCCATGCCACCCTCCGTTGGACTGAGAGGCTGACCCGCAAAGCTATTTTGCGCAGTGCGCTCCGCTCGTGAACGACGCCGCTACGCGCGTAAGACAGCGCTCGAACGAGCGCCTACGGTGTAAACCATGTGCCCGGATGCACCGCGTGGGGATGGTGCCGGCTGAGGGAATCGAACCCCCGACCCCCTGATTACAAATCAGGTGCACTACCAACTGTGCTAAGCCGGCTTGCCCGCGGAATGACGGCGCATTATATCTCCGCGCCGCCGGCCGAATGTACCGCGGCACACATGACCCGGAAACGAGCGGGGCCGGCAATGCCGGCCCCGCTTTCCCTTCGATTCGATAGAGCTCAGCCGGGCTTGCGAGCCCGGATGATGAACTGATCGGTGTGACCCGCGACCGACGGATCGCGCACGCCCTTCGTGTGATCGTCGGCCGGATTGGCGAGGATCTTCGACTCGGCCTCGATCTTGAAACCGGCCTTCGTCAGCACGTCTCGCGCATTCTCGATCTGGATGCGATGGAACGCCTTGTTGTCCTGGCCCGCGATGCCCGCGTGGTCGATGACGCCGAACACGCCACCCGGCTTCAACGCATCGAACACGCCTTTCGCGAACGCGACGGCGCCGGCTTCACCGCCCATGTTGTAGATGTCGTGCAGGTTCAGCGCCGTGATCGCAGCGTCCGCGTTCTTGACGCCGGCGGCCGCGAGCTCGCCGTGCACGGCGGTGACGTTGCCGAGCCGATCGTCCTTCGCCTTCTCCGCCGCCGCGAACCCTTCGCGCGACGTGAAGAAGTCGGGATTCTGTCCGTAGACCTTGCCGCTCGGGCCGACGGCCGCCGACAGCACCTCGGTGAACCAGCCGCCGAACGCGATCACGTCGATGACGCTCTGGCCGGTCTTGATGCCGAGAAACTGCACGGTCTCGATCGGCTTACGCGCGGCGTCGCGATCCTTGTCCGCCTGCGGGCGATTCGGCGACGCGAGCGCGGTCTTCATGCGCGTGGCCTGCTCGTCCTGTGCCTGCGCCACGGTACCGAGTGCGGCGCCGAATACGCAGAGTGTTAGCGTCCACGCGGCTTGTCTTGCGAATCTCATGTCATAGCTCCTGATGGTTCCCCCGGAATGCGCCCACCATAGCTGAAAGCGTTTGGTCGCGCCAAACCGTTTCCGCCTCAAGAAATCTGTGTCGCTAGCCTGCGACGGAGCCGCACGGCTTCTGCTCGAGCCGCATGATGCGGCCGGGCGGCTGCAGGCTTTCGAAGTCGATGGCCTGGTCGGCGCGCAATACTACTTCGACCCAATAGACCGTGGCGCGGCGCGTGCGGTCGACCACGTGCGGCTCGAAGCCGAGCGCGCGCACCTCGTCGCGCCGCCGGCTCACGCCGCTGATCTCGCTGAACACGCCGAGCGACACGAGGGTGCCGCTGTCGCTGTTCGGGATCACGTAAGAATCGGTAATGCCGCTCTCGCGGACCTTCGCGAGAATCTGGTTCGCTTCGTCCATCGACCGGATGGCCTGGATGTAGACCCAGTAACCGATCCAGATGTCGCCTTCGGCCACGCGCTGCTCGGGCTCGAAGCCGGCCGTGCGCAGAGTCGCGGTCGCGGTCGCGGCCTGCGACAGCTCGCGGAACGGACCGATCGTCGTGCAACGACCCGCGGCGCCGTCGCCACCGGTCGGCGCGGCTGCCACCACGGTCTGTTTCGGCGGCGGCGTGACGACCACGGGCGCGGGCGGTGCCGCCGGCGCGGCGGCGGCCACCGGCGGCGGCGCGCTCGGCGCTTCGCCCGCGGGCGTAGGCTCGGCGGCCGTGGGTGTCAGTTGCGCGTCGTTGACGCTGCCCGCGCTGTGCAGGTCCACCGGCACCTCGCTCACGAGCGTGATGCGCGCCAGCGTCGAGTCGGCCGCGTGCAGCACCGGCGTGAGCGGGGCATACCAGGTGTGCCACGCGGCAAACGCCAGGTTCGCGAGCACGAGCATGAGGAACAGATTACGCATCAACGGCCTTTTGTTTGCGGCGACGCGTGCTCGGCAGCGAACAACGCGAGACCCTCGAGCACCAAGTCTGCGCGCGGTTCGACCTTCGTTTCCAGCCACTCGCGCAGCGGCGCCGCGTCGCCGCCGGTAAGGTACACGCGCGGCGCGGCGCCGAGTGCCGCCGCCACGGTGCGCACGGCGCGATCGAGCGCGGCCGCGAGCGCGAGCATGGCACCGTGACCGACGGCCTCCGCCGTGTCGCGACCGAGCAGCGCCAGGCCTGGCGGCACCGCGGCGGGCACCGGCGTCGCGCCGATGGCGCTCGTGTTGCGATCGAGCGCGGACGCGAGCAGGCGCGCGCCGGGCAGGATCAGCCCGCCGAGATGCGCACCGTCGGCGGCCACCGCGTCGAACGTGACTGCCGTACCGGCGTCGATCACGCACGCGGCGCCGGCCGCGAGGTGGTGTGCCGCGAGCACCGCCACCCAGCGATCGACGCCGAGTCGCTGGGGCTCGGCGTACGCGCAGCGCACGCCGAAACGCTGGGCGCTCGTAGCGACGAAGTCGATCCGCGCGGCTACCGACGGCCGCGCGCAACGCCCGCTCCATCGCGTCGCCGGCGACGTTCGCGACGACGACGCGCGTAAGCTCGCGCGGCAAGGTGCGCGCGAACGTTTGCAGCGCCGCGTCGCGGACATCGCGATGCACGGCATTGCCGTGCTGCGCCGAGCCCCTTGCCGTCGTACAGCGCCCACTTGATGCGCGTGTTGCCGATGTCGACGAGCGCTTGCATCAGGCGCTCCGCACGCTGACGTCGCCGGCGACGACGCGTCGGCGGCTCCCAGGCGCGGTCTCGATCAGCAGCGCGCCGTCGGCCTCGATGCCGAGCGCCGTGCCCGTGACGTGGCCGGCCGCTTCGTCGAGCCGCACCGCGCGGCCGCGCAGAAAGTCGGCCGCACGCCAATCGTCGCGATACGTGTGAAAGCCCGTCTCCGCATAGCTCGCGAACAATTCCGTGAGCTCTTCGATCAGCCCGATCGCGAGCGCGGCGCGCGGCGGCGGCGCACCGCGCGTCGCGCACGCGGTCGCGAGATCGACGGCGCCGCGCGGCCAGTCGGAGAGCGACGGCAGCAGCTCGGGCGGCAGCGCGACGTTGATGCCGATGCCGGCCACGACGTGGCACCCGCCCTGCCCTTCGGCCGTGAGCTCGAGCAGGATGCCGCCGAGCTTGCGCTCGTCCCACACGAGATCGTTCGGCCACTTCAGCGCTATTCCCACGCCGGCCACGCGCGCGAGCACGCGGCGCACGACCACGCCGACCGCGAGCGTCAGCGCCGAGAGCTCGGCCGGCGCAGCCGCGAACTGCCACGCGACGGAGAGACACAGACCGGCGCCGAGCGGCGTGCTCCAGCGGCGGCCGCGCCGGCCGCGGCCGGCCGTCTGAAATTCGGCGATGCACGCGCGCAGCATGCCGGGCGACGGCGGCGGCGCCGCGAGCAGGTGGCGATTCGTCGATTCGAGCTCCGTGAAGACGTCGAGCGTTGCGAGCCGCGCCGCGACCGGAAGTGCGAGCGCCGAGCGCAACGCGCCGGCGTCGAGCAGATCGATGCCGCGCCGCAGCTGGTAGCCGACGCCGGGCACGGCGTCGACCGCGAGGCCCCAGTCCGCGAGCTTCGCGATCTGCTTCCACACGGCGGCGCGCGTCACACCGAATGCGCGCGCGAGATCCTCACCCGAGTGCGCGTGGCCGTCGGCCAGTGCAGCGAGTAACTGTTCCGCGTCCACGCGCGCTCACTTGCCGCCGAACAGGCGGCTCACCACCGGTCGCGAGAATCGCGACTCGGTGCCGTTCAGCATGCGCTGGATATTGCCGCGGTGCGCGAAGACCACGAGTGCAGCGGTCGCACACGCGAACAGAAACAACCCGACCTGCTCCGGCAGCGCCGTGAAGCCGATGACCACGAGGGCCACGAGGGCGGCGCCGACCGTCGCGAGGCCCACGAACCCCGTCAGCAGCACGATCGAGAGCCACGCGACGAGCATGACGGCTCCCACCAGCCGGCGCGAGATACACCACGAGCCCCGCCGCCGTCGCGCCGCCTTTGCCGCCGCGAAAACCGAACCACACCGGGAACACGTGCCCGACGATCGCGCCGAACGCCACGGCATACAGCACGGTCGAGCGCTCGACATCGGGATCGAGGCCGACGACGGGCAACACGAGCGGCGGAATCAGCGCGGCCGCGAGAATTCCTTTGCCGACGTCGATGATCATGACGAGCAACGCGAACATCTTGCCCTGCGTGCGCAGCGCGTTCGTGCCGCCGGGATTGCCGCTGCCGACCTTGCGGATGTCCACGCCCCGGAAATGCCCCACCAACAGGCTGCCGAGCGCCCCACCGAGCAGGTACGCGAGCGTGAACTTCAGGCCGAGCTCCAGCATGCAGAGCGTACTCTCGGGGCTTAGACGGCTCTCATGTTACGGCGCGGCCACTTGCTTGAGCCACGCGTCGCGGCGTTTCGCCGTTTCCGCGTCGACCTGCTCCTGCTGGACGAGGTAGCAGGTGTCGAGCGGCGCCGGCTTCAGCACGAGCCCCACCTCGAGCAGCTCGTCGCCGCGAAATGCCGTGGCCGTGACGCGCTCGCCGGACTCGAACCGCGCGAGCCGGCGGCGCAGATTGCGTTCGTTGACCCGCAGGCGATCGAGCGCGACGAGCAGGTCGCCGGGATGCAAGCCCGCGCGTTGCGCGGAGCCGCCCTCGAGGACGGTCGTGAGCTCGAGACCGCCCTCGCGCGCGCGATAGCCCGCACCGAGCGCCAGCGCCTCGCCGTTGCCGGCGCGCGGCGTGCCGCCCGAATCGTCGCTACCCATCGACGCACGCAGCTCGTGCGCCACGCCGAACTTCGCGAGCAGCTCGGCGAGCGGCAGATCGTCGGTGCCGCGGATCGCGGCGTCGAAGAACGGCGCGAGATTCAGGCCGCTCAACTCCGCCGCGAGCTGCTCGAAGCCGTCCTCCGGCACGCCGATGCCGCGTGCGCCGTAGCGCTGCCACAGCGCACGCATGACGTCGTCGAGCGACGTGCGGCCGTCGGTCTCGACGCGCAACTTCAGATCGAGCGCGAGCGCGACGAGCGCGCCCTTCGTGTAGTAGCTGATGCTCGTGTTCGGGTGATTCGGCTCGGGCCGGTACAGAATGTCCCACGCGTCGAAGCTCGACTCCGCGAGGCTCTGCTTGAACCGGCCCGGCATGCGATACACGCGCGTCAGCAGTTCGCCGAAGCGCTGCAAGAGCGCCGCGACGCCGAGCACGCCGCTGCGCAGCAGCAGCAAATCCTGGTAATAGCTCGTGATGCCTTCGAACACCCAGAGCAGGCGCGTGTAGTTGCGTTGATCGAGCCGGTACGGAACGAACGCGGCCGGCTTGCTGCGCTTGACGTGCCAGGTGTGGAAGTACTCGTGGCTCGCGAGCGCGAGGAAGCGCTGATAGTCGCGCGGCTGCCCCTGCTCGCCGGGCTTCGGCAATTCGTCGCGGTTGAAGATCAGGCTCGTCGACGCGCGATGCTCGAGACCGCCATAGCCGTCGCCCACCGCTAGACACAGAAACCAGTAGCGGTCGAACGGCGCCGGCCGCCCGAAGAACTCGATCTGCGCCGTGCAGATCTGCGCGAGGTCGGCGGCCACACGCTCGAGATCGGATTCGAACCGCCCGGCGACCACGAGGTGATGCGGCACGCCGCACGCGATGAATTCCACGCTCTCGAAGTCGCCGATCTCGACCGGATGATCGAGCAGCTCGTCGTAGTCCGCGGCCGTGTACGCGCCGAAACCGCGCTCGTCGAGCGTACCGCGCGTGAGCGCCGTGGCCACGCGCCAGTCCTCGGCGAGTGAGTGCGGCGGCGGCTCGAGCGTGACCTCGATCGACTCCGCGTCGCGGCCCTCCGGCAGCAGGAACAGGCACGGACCGTTGAAGTACCCGCGCTGGCGGTCGAGCCACGCGCCGCGCACGGATTGATCGAGCGCGTAGACCGTGATCGTGAACGTCAACGTGCGCCCGGCGCCGCGCACGGCCCACGTGGCCGCGCTGATCTTCTCGACCGGCAACGGCTCGCGGCCGCTGCGAGCCTCGACGTGCACGACGTGGCGCGCGAAATCGCGTAACAGATAACTGCCCGGGATCCACGCCGGCAACGAGAACCGCTGCTCGGTGGCGGGCTCGTCGATGCGGCACTCGACTTCGAAGTGGTGCCGATCGAGATCGGCGAGACGAACGCGGTAGCGGATCAGAGCCAGGGCCTCCGCGCGCGAGCAGCGCGCCCGAATTCAGGCGCGCGCATTGTCGCACAGCCGCACTGTGCTAAGGTTGCCGCAAGCGGTGCCCCACGAGGGCTAAGAGGGAACGCAGTAGAAACTGCGGCTGTTCCCGCAACTGTGAGCGGCGAGGTTTCGCGCAGAAGGCCACTGAGATCACTCTCGGGAAGGCGCGCGAAAACCGCGGAAGCCGCGAGCCAGGAGACCTGCCGCCCCTGTCGTCCTACCGTGTGCCGGGAAAGTGCGCGGAGCGGAATTCCGTCGTGGCGACGCTCGGACAACGAGCCGGAGCCGCGCGCATGTTGCACCGCGGCCCCGGCGAAACGCCTGGGAGCCACGCGATGCCACGACAACCGCGACCATCGAACCGCACCGTGTCAGCGCGCGCGCGCGCTCTTGTGCTCAGCTGCGCGCTCGGCTTAGGTGCCAACTCCGCGCACGCGGCCCCGCCGGCGGTCGCGTCGATCAACCTGTGCGCCGATCAGCTCGTGCTCGCGCTCGCGGACCCGGAACAAATACTGACGGTGAGCTGGCTCTCGGCCGACCCCGAGGAATCGCTGTTCGCGACCGCGGCGTCGCGACATCCGTTGAACTACGGCACCGCCGAGGAGCTGCTGCGATTCCATCCGGACGTCGTGATCGCCGGCGCCTACACGAACGCGTTCACTCGTGCGCTGCTCGTTCGGCTCGGTTACCGCGTCGTCGAGCTGGCGCCGGAAACGAGCGTGGCGGAGATCGAGAGCAACCTGCGCACCGTGGCGAGCGCCGTGGGCCATCCCGATCGCGCCGAGCAACTCGTCGCGACGATCCACGCCGAGTCGCGTGTGCTCGACGCCCACCGCCCCGCGCGCGCGCCGGCCACCGTGGTCGTGCGACCCGGCGGCTTCACAGTCGGCAAACACTCGCTGGCCGACGAGCTGATGACGCTCGCCGGCATGCGCAACGTCGCGGCCGAGCAAGGACTCGACCGTTGGGGCAGCCTGTCGATGGAGACGCTGCTGCGCAGCGCGCCGGAGCTGCTCGTGCTGACGGGCTACCGGCTTGCACAGCCGTCGCTCGCGAACGGCGTGCTCCAGCATCCGGCGCTTACGCGCCTGCGCGCCGAGCACCCGACGACGACGATTCCCGCGGCGTACTGGGCGTGCGGCCTGCCGCAGAGCCTCGACTCCGCCGCACTGATGCAGACTGCGGCCACGCGATGAGCGCGGCGGGGGGCGCCGGCCGCCACTGGCGACTGTGTGCCGCACTCGGCGTACTCGCATTGGCGGCCGCTGCGCTGTCATTGCTGCTCGGCCGCAGCAGCGGCGGGCCCACGTTCGGCTTCGGCGGGCCCGAGCTCGAGAGCGTGATCCTGCGCGAGATCCGGCTGCCGCGCACGCTGCTCGCTCTGCTCGTCGGCGGCACACTCGGCCTCTGCGGCGCGGCGCTGCAGGGCCTGCTGCGCAACCCGCTCGCCGAGCCCGGCCTGCTCGGCGCGTCGAGCGGCGCGGCGCTCGGCGCGGTGCTCGTGTTCTATTTCGGGCTCGCGGGCGGCGAGTCACTGCTGCTGCCGCTCGGCGCCGTCGCGGGTTCGCTACTCTCGCTCGCGTTGCTGTACGCGCTGGCCGGCAAGAGCAGCGATCTCTTGACCGTCGTGCTCGCAGGGATAGCGATCAACGCGTTCACGGCAGCGCTGACTTCGCTCGTGCTGAATTTCGCGCCGAGCCCCTACGCCGCGCTCGAGATCCTGTTCTGGATGTTGGGCTCGCTCGCCGACCGCAGCCTCGTGCACGTCTGGCTCGCGCTGCCGCTGATGATTCCGGGCTGGCTGCTCGTGATCGCCGCGGCGCGCGGCCTCGACGCGCTCACGCTCGGCGAGGAAACGGCCGCGAGCTTGGGCTTCGATCCGCGCCGCACGCAGTGGCTCGTCGTGACCGGCACGGCGCTCGCGGTCGGCGGCGCTGTCGCCGTCACGGGCGTCGTGGGTTTCGTCGGCCTCGTCGTGCCGCACTTGCTGCGGCCGTGGGTCGGCCACCATCCGAGCCGGCTGCTGCTGCCGAGCTTCCTGGGCGGCGCGTTGCTCGCGACGCTCGCCGACAGCGCGATCCGGCTGATGCCGCCGGGGCCGGAGCTGAAGCTCGGCGTCGTGACGGCGTTGCTCGGCGCGCCGTTCTTCCTGCGGCTCGTGATCTCGTCGCGAAACGCCGCGGCCAGCTAGGCCAATGACCATCGCGCTCGTGACCGACGCAGTCGAAGTTCGCTACGGGGCTCGCTGCGCCGTGCGCGCGACTTCGCTCGCGCTGGAAACGAGCGGTTTCGTCGCGCTCGTGGGCCCGAACGGCGCCGGCAAGAGCAGCTTGCTCAAAGCGCTCGCGGGCCTCGCGGCGCACAGCGGCACGATCACGTGGCAAGGCCGAGCCCTCGCGGCGCTCGCTGCGCGCGAGCGCGCGCGCACGATCGCGTACCTGGCTCAGGCTTCGACCGTGCACTGGCCGCTCTCTGCGCGCGACGTCGTGACGCTCGGGCGTCTCGCGCACGGCCGCTACGGCATCGCGCCGAGCGCGGCCGATCGCGAGGCCGTCGAGTGGGCGCTCGCGCAGACGGCGACGATCGAGCTCGCGGATCGCAGCGTCAGCGCTCTCTCGGTCGGCGAGCGCGCTCGCGTGCTGCTGGCGCGTGCGTTGGCCGTGCGCGCTCCCGTGTTACTCGTCGACGAGCCGATCGCGATGCTCGATCCGTTCCACCAGCTCGAGATCATGGGCGTGCTCGCGCGCTATGCGCGCGGCGCCGACGGCGGCGCGCCGGCACTCGTCGTGGCCGTGCTGCACGATCTGACGCTGGCCGCGCGGTTCTGCGGCCGCGTACTGCTGATGAACGACGGCCGCGTCGTCGAGGATGGCTCGCCGGCCGCGACCTTGAGCGCCGACAACGTGCGGCGGCACTACCACGTCGAGCCGTTCGTAGCGGAGCACGAAGGCGAGCTCGTGATCGTGCCGTGGCGCTCGCTCGGCGGCGGCGCGCCGAGCGCGCGCGACTAGCCCGCGCGCTGAATCGCCGGCCGGGCCGCGACGGCCTCGCTCCACTGCTTCAGCGCCGGCCGGCCGTCGATCGGGTTCGTGCCCGTGGCGCGCGGCGCGAAGCCGAGATACACGAACGCGACGATGTCCGCGTAGGTGAATCGCGCGCCGGCCACGAATTCGCTCTCACCGAGCCGCGTCTCGAGCTTGTCGAAGAAGATCGCGGCGCGGCGCCGGCCGCGCTCGGCAAGCGCGGGGATCTGCTCCCACGCCACGGGCCCGGGCAGCGCACGCCCCTTGAACGCCTCGTGGCCGTTGCGCAGCGACTCCTGCAGTGGCAGGTAGCCCTCGAGCGTGAGGATGTCGTTCCACATCAGCACGTGCGCCTGCTCGCGCGCGCCCTTGCCCATGAGATTCGGCTCCGGGCGTTGCTGCTCCAAGTAGTGGCAGATCGCGAGACTCTCGGTGAGGCACGTGCCGTCGTCGAGCTCGAGCACCGGCACCGTGGCGCCGGCGTTCTTCGCGAGAAACGCGGGCTCTTGCTGCGCGCGCGCCCGCAAGTCCACTTCGATCGGTAGGCACGTCGAGACCTTTCTCGGCGATGAACAAGCCGGACCTTCCGCGGGCTCGGCGCGGAGCGGTAGTCGTAGAACTTCATGGCGCACCTTGAAGAGTAGGCTGCGGCATCCAGTCTACACGCGGCCTGGCGCGAGACTGCCCCGTATAATCGCCGCATGGCCAACCTGGTCACGCTGAGCCGGCTGCTGCTACTGCTCGTGGTCGTGGGCGCTGTCCTACGTGCCGCCGACACCGTGGCAGTTCGCGAACTTCTTCCTGATCATCCTGATTTTCGTGAGCGACGGTCTCGACGGCTACGTCGCGCGCAAGCGCAACGAAACGAGCCTGTTCGGCGCGTTGTTCGACATCGCCGGCGATCGGATCGTCGAGCTCACGCTGTGGGTCGTGGCCGCCGACACGGATCTCGTGCGCGCCTGGGTGCCGCTCGTGTTCATCTGGCGCGGCGTGATCGTCGACACGATTCGCTCGACCAACGCCGTGGCGCAAGGCATGGCGCCGTTCGCGCTGATGCGCTCGCGGTTCGGCAAGTTCGTCGTGGCCAGCAAGTTCGTGCGCGTGCTGTACGCCGTGGTCAAAGCGTCGGCGTTTGCGCGGCCTCGCGCTACAGCGGCCGTTCCCGCATTACCTACCCGAGATCTGGGGCTACGTCGGCGGAGCGCTGACCGCGCTCACATACTCCTTCGTGTACCTGGCCGTGCTGCTATGCGTGGCGCGCGGCGCACCCGTCATCGCAGAATTCGTCTATTCGCAGAAGAACGATATCCTGCGACGCCCGGGCAGGAAGCAATGACGCTCGCGATCTTCGACATCGACGGCACCCTGGTACGCGGCAGCACGGAGCGGCGCTTCTGGCGCTACCTGTTCGCGCAGCGCCGCCAGGGGCCGCGGCAGATCCTGGCTTGCGCCTGGTTCCTGATGCGATTCCTGCCTCGCTACGGCGTTCACGTCGCGAAGAAGAACAAGGCGTATCTCGTCGGGCTCACGACCACCGACGTCGCGGCGCTGGCGGCAGACTTCGTGGCGCGCGAGGCTGTGCCGCGGCTTTTCGAGCCGGCCGTCCAGCGGCTGCAACAGCACCTGCGGGGCGGCGATACGGTCGCACTGCTGTCCGGCACGCTCGAGCCGATCGCGCGGGCCCTCGCGCAGCATCTCGGCGTGCAGCACGTGTGCGCGACGGTGTGCGCGGAGCGCGACGGCCGTTATCTGGCGCAGCCGCCCGTCGTACATCCGTTCGGCGCGCAGAAAGTCGGCTTGGCCGCGGAACTCGCGGCGCAGCTCCGCACGGATCTGCAGCTTGCCGCGGCGTACGCGCGACTCGGCGCACGACCTGAAACTGCTCGAAGCCGTCGGCTCGCCCGTGGCTGTGCGGCCGGATCAGAGGTTGCTGCACGTGGCGCGTGCAAACGCGTGGGACGTGATCGCGGCGGACGCGCGACGGCACAGTGCCGACAAGCCGCCGCGCCACCGAGCGCAGCTACATGTAAGCCAGCTGGCTATTCGCGACGAGGTCGAACGGAACGCTGCGATTTCGGCCTTGTAGCTTCGCCGTGTACAGAGCCTTGTCCGCCGCCTTCAACAGCTCCTCGACGCTGCGGAACTGGCGCCCGTCGTTGTGCGTGGCCATGCCGATCGAGATCGTGACGTTGAGGTCACGGCGCGTGCCTACGTCGTGGCGTGCCTCGCGGAACGCGCGCACGATCCGCTCGCAGATCGTCTTCAGCAAGGAGATACTCCGTGTGCGGGAACACGAGGATGAACTCCTCGCCGCCGTAGCGTGCGACCACGTCGGCGGCGCGCACGTTGGCTTTCAAGATATTTGCCGTGGTCACGAGGATCTGATCGCCCATGGCGTGGCCATAGGTGTCGTTCACAGACTTGAATTTGTCGAGGTCCGCGAATGCGACGCTGAGCGGTGTGCCGTGGCTCACGCTGGCGTTGAACGCATCGCGCATGAACTCGTCGAGATAGGCGCGATTGAACAGGTTCGTCAGCGGATCGCGCTTGTTCGATTCCTCGAGCCGCTTCGTCCGTTGCTCGAGCGACTCCGCGCTGCTCTTCAGGCTGTCGACCGTCTGCAGCGCCTGCAGGTTGCGCAGCATCAACGCGTCGCGCGCTTCGTCGAGAATTTCGTCGGAATGCGACGTCGACAGGATCTGCGTCTCGAAGATGTTCTCGGCGTCCGGAATCATGTTCCGGATCTCGGCCAGCAGCTCGCCCAGGCCTTCCTTGTCGATGTCGAAGTAGCGCTCGGCGCGTTCGGCCAGATCGGCGAAGCCGCGATCACCGGTGGTGTCGAGGAACACCTCCGCGATGGCGCTTGCGAGCGCCACGCAACGCGCGAAGATGCCGTTCGGGCTCTGCTTCGGCACGCTCTCAGGCTCATGGCTCGCCGCCACGACCTGCTGGGTCCGCTCCGGAAATTGCCACCGTTCGAGCAGCCAGCCGCTGACGGCGGCGTGATCCACGCCGAGCTGCTCCTGCTCACGCTTGATCGCCACCGCTTGGCGCACCTGGCTCGGGCCGAGCCCGCTGTACAGTTCCGGCACCGCACGATCGAGCGCCATCATGCCGATGTCCTGGATCAGACACGCCAGGAACAGCTCTTCCGCGTCCTTGACCGCGATTACGCGCGCGAGCACGTGGCTGGCCGTGGCCGAGAGCAGCGCCCGGCGCCAGTACAGGGGATAGTCGAGGCCGCCGGTGCCGTTCTCCTTACCCCACGACTTCAGCAGCGAGAACGAAAGCGCGAGCGAAATCGTCGCGTTCAGGCCGATGACCATGAGCGCCTGGCGCAGGTTCTCGGTCTTGCGCTGGCGCGCGTACATCGGGGAATTGGCGATTCGCAGAATCTTGGCCGTGATGGCCGGGTCGAGCGCCAGCACCTCGGCGATTCGGGCCATGTCGGCCTCCGGATCGTTCGCGAGCTGTATGATTTTGGTCGCGACCCCCGGCGGACTCGGAAGACTGTTGCAGGTCTCGATTCTTTTTCTCAGTTCCGGCGTTAGCAAGACGGACACCCCTACGCAATATGGATCGAGTTGCCCAGTGCGTCCGCTCTCGATTGCGGCGTTTCACTGGCTACGACCCAGAGTCGGCATTCGAGTGAGATATCTTAAGAGCGGCTTTGACATAATCGACGCCGGACCTCACACAGCGCTCATCTCGCGAGTGAACCACGTACGATTTCCGCACTGATGACCACGCAAGCATGGATCGAGGTTCGCGAAGTCTCGAAGGCGTACGGCGCGCAGACCGTGCTCGACCGCGCGTCGCTCGCGATCGATCGCGGCGCACTCGTCGCGGTCATCGGCCGCAGCGGCTCGGGTAAGTCGACGCTGCTGCGCCTGATCGGCGGGCTCGAACCCGCGGATGCCGGCACCGTTCGTGTCGGCGGCGCCGACTTGGGCGCGTACTCGGAGGCCGAGCGCGCGGCGTGGCGCCGCCGCGACTTGGGCTTCGTATTCCAATTCTTCAACCTGCTGCCGACGCTGACCGTGGCCGAGAACGTGGAGCTGCCGCTCGCGCTGAACGCGGTCGCTGCGCAGGAAGCGCGGCGCCGCAGCCACGCGCTGCTCGAGGAGCTCGGGCTCGGCACCTGCGCCGAACGTTTCCCGGAAGAGCTCTCCGGCGGCGAGCAGCAGCGCGTCGCAATCGCGCGTGCGGTCGTGCACGAACCGCAGCTCGTGCTTGCCGACGAACCGACGGGCAACCTCGATCTCGAAACCGCGGGACAGGTTCTCGCGCTGCTGCGCCACACGTGCGAGCGACGCGGAACCACGCTCGTGATTGCGACGCACAGCGCCGACGTGGCCGCGCAGGCAACGCGCACGATCGCGATTCGCGGCGGCCGCATCGAGGAGCGGGCGTCGTGATACGGCTCCTGAACCTCGCGTCGCTGCGGTTCTACCTGCGCCACCCGTGGCAACTTGGGCTCGCAGTCGCCGGCATCAGCCTCGGCGTCGGCGTGTTCGTCGGCGTGGAGCTCGCGAACGACAGCGCCGCACGCGCGTTCGATCTCTCGGCCGCGCTCGTACGCGGCAGCACGAGCCATCGTCTCGTGCCCATCGGTGCCGACCTCGACGAGAAGGTGTATCGCGACGTCGTGGTCGACCGGAACATCGCGAGCGCCGCGCCGGTGATCGAGGCCGACGTCGGCATCGCGGGGCACCCGGGTTTGCGCGTGCCGCTGCTCGGCGTGGACCCGAGTCAGGAAGGCAACTTGCGCAGCTTCGCCGCGTTCATACCGGGGCGCGCCGGCGGAGATCTGACCCGTTTGATGACGGAGCCCGACACCGTGCTGCTGCCGGCCGCGCTCGCGACCGAGCTCGGCGCGGAACCGTGGCTCGGCACTGACGGCTGCAGATCGCCGGCCGCGAAGCCGTCGTGCACGTGCTCGGTGTCGTCGGGAATCTCGCGAGCGACGTGCAGGCCGAACCGCCGCTGCTCGCCGACATCGCCACGGCGCAGGAGCTGCTTAGGATCCCGGGTCGAATCACGCGTATCGATCTGCGTCTGACCGAGCGCGAAGCCGCCGCGCTTTCGGCTACTCCGCCGGCCGGGACGATCCTCGTGCCTGCCGGAGCGCAGCGCGCCGCGTTCGACGAGCTGGCGACCGCCTTTCGCACGAACCTCACGGCGCTCGGGTTGCTCGCGCTCGTCGTCGGCACGTTCCTGATCTACAGCACGATGTCGTTCGCAATTCTGCAGCGGCGCGCGACGCTCGGAGTGCTGCGGGCGATCGGCGTCACGCCGCGCGAGCTGCTCGGCAGCGTGCTCGTCGAAGCGCTGGTGCTGGCCGCCGTAGCGACCGGACTCGGGCTGCTACTCGGCCGCGGCCTGGCGACCGGCCTCGTCGATCTCGTGCTGCGCACGATTGGCGACATCTACTTCAGCAGCGGAATCGCGGCGGCCCGGCCGTCGCCGTGGATCTACGTGCAGGGGGCCGCACTCGGCACGGCTGCCACACTGCTCGCGGCTTTGAAGCCCGCGATCGACGCGGCGCGCGCCGCGCCCGCGGCCGTGCTCCGGCGCGCGGCGCTCGAGCGGCGTGCGAGGAACGGCGCCATGCGAGCGGCGCTGGCTGGCCGTGCCGCTGCTGCTGGTCAGCGCAGCGATGCTCGTGTTCGGACCGAAAAGTCTCATGGCGGCATTCGGTAGCCTGTTTGCCGTGTTGGCGGCCGGCGCTCTGCTGACCCCTTTGGCGACGGTCGCACTGATGACGGCGCTCGACCGGTTGCTCGGTCGGTTCCTCGGGTTGCCGGCCGTGCTAGCAATCCGGGGCGTCAGCTCATCACTGAGCCGAACCGGTGTCGCGACCGCGGCGCTCGCGGTAGCGATAGCAACCGTCAACGGTGTGGGCCTGATGATCGGCAGCTTCCGCACGAGCCTGAGCAGCTGGCTCGAGACGACCTTAACGGCCGACCTGTACGTGACCGCCGATCCAGCGACACCGCTCGTCGCAGGCTCCGACGTGCTGGCGATACTGCAGCGTGTGCCCGGCGTGGCGGGCGTGAGCCTCGCGCGCGCGTTGGTCGTCCCGACGTCGGTCGGGGAGATCGCGGTTCGCGCGTTTCGTCCGGGTGCACGTGGCTTTGGCCTCACGATCGTGGGGGGCGCGCCGGACGCCGCCCTTGCGGCGCTGGCCGCAGGACGCGGCGTCGTGGCGTCGGAACGGCTGATGTTTGCGCGCGGTCTCAACGTCGGCGACGAGCTGACGCTTCCGAGCCCGTCCGGGCCGCAACGGGTGCCTATTGTCGGCGCGTATCGGGATTTCAACACGGGCAACTACGCGATCGTGATGGCGCTCGAGCGGTATCGGGCGAGCTGGAACGACTCGACGATCACGGGGCTCGGCGTGGATCTGCGAGATGGCGCGGACGCCGTGGCCGTCGAAGCAGCCGTTCGCGGCGCGCTCGGGCAGCAGACCGGCGTGCGCGTCAGGTCCAGCAGCGGCATCGAGCAGCTGTCGCTCGAGGTGTTCGATCGAACGTTCCGGATCACCGAAGTGTTGCGGCTACTGGCCGCGGTCGTGGCGTTCCTCGGCGTGTTGAGCGCGCTGCTCGCGATCGAACTCGAGCGCGGTCACGAGCTCGGCGTGCTGCGCGCGCTCGGTTTCGCGCCACGCGATCTGGCCACGAGCCTGCTCACGCAGACGGGACTGCTGGGCCTCGCGGCCGGCCTCGTGGCCGTCCCGCTCGGCACCGGGCTGGCGGCCCTGCTCGTGCACGTGATCAACCGACGGTCGTTCGGGTGGACGATGGACTTCGCCCCAACGCTGGGAGCCGCTCGCGGCCGGGCTTGCGCTAGCCATCGGCGCGGCGCTGCTCGCGGGCGTGTATCCGTCGTGGCGCGCGAGCCGCGTGGTGCTGGGCACTGCGCTGCGGGAGGAATGAGGGTGCGCCTGGTGCTCGCGGCGTCGCTGCTGCTGATCGCGGCCTGCTCGCGGGAGGGCGCGAGCGCCGACGCGCGGCCGCCGAGTGCGAATATCGGGCTGCGTTACCTGCGCGCACAGGACGACCCTGGGTTCGCGAAGGCCGACGAGCCCCCGGCCGCTGGCGTTTCCGGCGGATCACGGCAGCCATCCGCAGTTCCGCACGGAGTGGTGGTACTTCACGGGAAATCTCGAGTCCACGGACGGCAATCTCTACGGGTTCGAGCTGACGTTCTTCCGGGTGGGGCTGCGTCCGCCGGAAGTGGACTCGCCGCGCCGCTCCGCGTGGGGGAGTAACCAAATATGGATGGCGCACCTGGCCGTGACCGACGCCGCCAAGACAACGGTTCGTGGCGCGCGAGCGCATCGCACGCGAAGCGCTCGACCTGGCGGGCGCCGAGCAAGGACCTACGCGTGTTTGGGTGAAGGGCTGGTCCGCGTCCCGCGCGGACGACAACGACCACGAGCGCTGGCAACTCAGCGCGCGCGACGAAGAGCATCGGCTTGCAATTGAGTCTCGCGACCGACGAGGCGGCCGTGCGCAATGGCGAAGCTGGCCTCGACCGCAAAGGTCCGGAGCCCGGCAACGCGTCGTACTACTACTCGCTGCCGCGACTCGCCACGACGGGAGTGCTCGAGATCGACGGCCGGGAGATCGCAGTGCGGGGCAGCGCATGGATGGATCGCGAGTGGAGCACGAGCGCGCTCGGCGACGACGTCGCGGGTTGGGACTGGTTCGGGCTGCGTCTGTCGGACGGCGGGAGCCTCATGTTCTATCGCTTGCGTCGGCACGACGGTACGGCCGACGCGTTCAGCGGGGGCATGCTGGTCGACGGCGCGGGACGCGGGCGGCGACTCGGACGCGACGACGTGGAGCTAGCCCCGATCGATTACTGGACGAGCCCGCTGCGGGGGACGCGGTACCCAATCGCGTGGCGTTTGAAGGTACCGTCCGCGCACCTGGCGCTCGAGATCCGCCCGTATGTCCCGGATCAAGAGCTGGATCTGTCGGTGCGCTACTGGGAGGGCGCCGTACGCGGCGGCGGGCACCGGGCCGGGGGGTAGCCGCGTGACCGCGGACGGCTACCTTGAGCTTGCCGGCTACTGAATCCGGGTCTGGGAAAAGAAGAACCCCCGGCTCCGTGAGGAACCGGGGGTTCGCGTTAAGAGCCTGGCGATGACCTACTCTCGCGTGAGTAAACCCACACTACCATCGGCGCTGGACGTTTTCACTTCCGAGTTCGGAATGGGATCGGGTGGTTCCCGCCCGCTATTGCCGCCAGGCAAACCGTTATGCGCTCCGCTGAAGCCGCTCGAATGAGCTCGCGATGCGCGCAATTTGGAATGATCCGTCGATCGTCGCACACCCAAACTGTTTGGGTGTTATATGGTCAAGCCTCACGGGCAATTAGTACTGGTTAGCTTCACGCATTACTGCGCTTCCACACCCAGCCTATCAACCTCGTAGTCTACGAGGGCCCTTTAGGAGGATCGAGTCCTCAGGGAAATCTAATCTTGGGGTGGGCTTCCCGCTTAGATGCTTTCAGCGGTTATCCCTTCCGTACATAGCTACCCGGCGATGCCACTGGCGTGACAACCGGAACACCAGAGGTACGTCCACTCCGGTCCTCTCGTACTAGGAGCAGCTCCCCTCAAATTTCCAACGCCCACGGCAGATAGGGACCGAACTGTCTCACGACGTTCTGAACCCAGCTCGCGTACCACTTTAATCGGCGAACAGCCGAACCCTTGGGACCTGCTACAGCCCCAGGATGTGATGAGCCGACATCGAGGTGCCAAACTCCTCCGTCGATGTGGACTCTTGGGAGGAATAAGCCTGTTATCCCCGGAGTACCTTTTATCCGTTGAGCGATGGCCCTTCCATACAGAACCACCGGATCACTTAGACCGACTTTCGTCCCTGCTCGACTTGTCTGTCTCGCAGTCAAGCACCCTTGTGCCTATGCACTCACTGCGCGATGTCCGACCGCGCTGAGGGTACCTTTGTGCTCCTCCGTTACTCTTTGGGAGGAGACCGCCCCAGTCAAACTACCCGCCATGCACTGTCCCCAACCCGGATTACGGGCCAAGGTTAGAACTCCGAATTTATCAGGGTGGTATTTCAACGGTGGCTCCACGATGACTAGCGTCACCGCTTCAAAGCCTCCCACCTATCCTACACA
>CAVVIC010000014.1:0-237500 GCA_963748045.1 uncultured Gammaproteobacteria bacterium | reverse complement strand
TGCCGAACATTTCGAGCGGCAGCTCGGCGATACCTATGTAGTTGCCGAGGGATTTCGACATCTTGTTCACGCCGTCCAGACCCTGCAGGAGCGGCATCGTCATCACGATCTGCGGCGGCTGCCCATACGTCTGCTGGAGCTGCCGGCCGACCAGCAGGTTGAACTTCTGGTCCGTGCCGCCGAGCTCCACGTCGGCCTGCAACGCCACCGAGTCGTAACCCTGAACCAACGGATACAGAAACTCGTGAATCGCGATCGGCTTCCCGGCCTTGTAGCGCTTGTGGAAGTCGTCCCGTTCGAGCATCCGCGCAACCGTGTGCTTCGCCGCGAGCTCGATCAGCCCCACGGCGTCCATCTTGCCCATCCACCGCGAGTTGAACTCGAGGCGCGTCCGCTCAGGGTCGAGGATCTTGTACACCTGCTCGGTGTAAGTAACGGCGTTCGCCGCAACCTCGTCGCGAGTCAGTGGCGGCCGAGTGGCCGACTTCCCCGTCGGGTCGCCGATCATGCCGGTGAAATCCCCAATCAGGAAAATGACCTCGTGACCGAAATCCTGGAACTGCCGCATCTTGTTCAGCAGTACCACGTGGCCGAGATGCAGGTCAGGTGCCGTCGGGTCGAACCCGGCTTTGATGCGCAACGGCCTGCCGAGCGCCACGCGAGCCGCAAGCTCCGATTCGAGGAGGATTTCCTCGGTCCCACGACGGAGCTCGGCTAGAGATTCCGCCCCGCCAGTTTTCTTAGTTGCTGCCATCGTTCGCCCGCACACTGAAGCGTGCGAAGAATAGACCAAGCGCGCAACCAAGGTCGACGTTCGTCACAGGAGTGGATTCTTTTTGGAGCGGCCGATCCACCCCATTGCGAGCACCGCACCGGTGACGTCTGTCGCAACGTAGCTCACTGAGTTTAAAGAGAAAACTTTTGACCGCTAAGTCTGCAGCGGTTACAGTACCAGCCGCCTTCGCACTGGGTGTTGGGTGACACGTTATACGGGTGGCGTTCGCCACGACTACAAAGACACCGGAGCCGGCCCACCCGACCGTCGTCGGCGCCGCTGGGCGCTATTCATCCTAGGCTTATCGTTGCCGCCGATTGGCGCCGTGCTGTTGATGCTCGGCACGCCGCACGAGCCCGCGCCGCCTGCACGTACCGAAGCAGCACTACAACCGCCCACGGGAACGCCACCGATCGTCGCAGAAACCACTGCAGAGAACCCGCTGCAAACCCTCGAGCCGCGCCTGCCCGCCGCCGCGGAACCGATCATTGATCCCGCCAGCACCATGCTGAACCTGCTCGTGCGACCCGGCGATACGCTGGAGCTGCTGTTTCGCCGCAATGGGCTCAGCTTGGCGGACCTGGCGGCCATCATCTCGCTGCCCGACGCGACCCGCGCTCTGAAGGTGCTGAAGCCCGGAGACCGGCTCGAGATCGCGCATCGTGACGGCCAGGTCGTGTCGTTGCAGCGCGAGCTCGACGAAGTAAAGGTGCTGTCGATCGCTCGCGCGGACCGCGGCTTCGCGGCACGGATGATCGAGCGCCAGGTCGACGTACGAACCACGGGCGCACACGGCGTGATTCAGAGCTCGCTGTTCGAGGCCGGCACCGCTGCCGGCATCGCCGACCGACTCGTCATGGACATGGCCGGCATCTTCGAGTGGGACATCGACTTCATTCAGGACGTCCGCGACGGCGATCAATTCTCGGTGATCTACGAAGAGCTGTGGCGCGACGGCGTCAAGCTGCGCGACGGTGACGTCGTCGCTGCTGAGTTCATCAATCAAGGCAAGATGTATCGGGCTGCCCGATTTCGCGACAGCGACGGGCGCGTAGACTACTTCACGCCGGAAGGCCGTAGCTTGCGCAAAGCGTTCATACGCGCGCCGCTGAACTTCACCCGGATCAGCTCGAACTTCAACCCGAATCGCCGTCACCCGCTGCTGAACACGATTCGCGCTCACCAAGGCGTCGACTACGCCGCACCCACCGGCACGCCCGTGCGCGCTGCCGGCACCGGCAAAGTTTCATTCCGCGGCGTGCAGGGCGGCTATGGCAACGTGCTGATCCTGCAGCACGGCGGCAACATCACGACGCTATACGGCCACCTGTCGCGCTTCGCCAGCGCGCGCATCGGAGCGCGCGTGCAACAAGGCGACATCATCGGCTACGTGGGCATGACGGGTCTCGCGACCGGCCCGCACCTGCACTATGAGTATCGGGTCAACGGAGTGCATCGGAATCCGCGCACGGTCTCGTTACCTCCGGCCGAGCCAGTGCCTCCCGAGCATCAGGCGGAATTCCGCCTCGCGACGGAGCCGCTGTGGCGCGAGCTCGACGTATTTCCGCAGAGCGCGGCGACGACGGCGGCGGCCAATTGAGCGTGGCTCGCTCCTCGCGGGGAGCGAACGTCCCCGGTCGAATGAACCCTGAGCGTATGAGCGGGCTTTACCTTGGAATGATATCGGGCACGAGCATCGACGGCGTCGATGCAGTCCTCGTCGACTTTGCCGATCGTAGCTGCCGTGTCATCGAGGCCGCGACCACGCCGTTCCCGCCGCGGCTGCTCGCGCGCCTGCGGCGCATCGTTGAAGTCCCGCAGACGGAGCTGCGCGCGCTCGGTGCGCTCGACCACGCCATCGGCGCGTTCTTCGCCGGCTGCGCGCTCGATCTCATCGCTCGAGCGGGTGTCACCGGGGACGCTGTGCGCGCGATCGGTCATCACGGGCAAACGATCTTCCACGAGCCGAGCGGTGACGAGCCTTTCAGCATGCAGATCGGCGATCCGAACGTCGTCGCCGCGACCACCGGGATCTGCACGGTCGCAGACTTTCGCCGGCTCGACATGGCGGTCGGCGGCCAGGGAGCACCGCTCGTGCCCGCATTCCACGCATGGTGCTTCGCCGACGCGAGTGAAGTGCGCGCGGTCGTGAACATCGGCGGCATCGCCAACATCACCGTACTGCAACCGCACCACCCAGCGACCGGTTTCGACACGGGCCCAGGCAACACGCTGCTCGATCTGTGGGTGCGCCGGCATCGCGGCGTGGACTACGATCGGGACGGCGCGTGGGCGGCGAGCGGCAAAGTCGATGCGGCGTTGCTCGCGGCGCTGTTGACGGAACCCTATCTTGCTGCAACAGCGCCGAAATCCACCGGCAGAGAGCTGTTCAACATGAACTGGCTCGACGCACACCTGTCGCACCATTCCACCACCGCCCCGGCGGACGTACAGGCGACGCTCGCGGAGCTCACGGCAACGACGATCGTGACGAGCGTCGACGGCACCGTGAATGACTGCAAGCGGCTGATCGTCTGCGGCGGCGGCGCTCACAACGGAGACCTCATGGCGCGCCTCCGGCGCTTGAGCGGACGCAGCGTCGACACGACGGCCGCGTTCGGCATTGCCCCAGATTGGGTCGAAGGCGCAGCCTTCGCGTGGCTGGCGCGCGCCCGTCTGCGTAGCGAGCCGGGCAACGTGCCGACTGTGACCGGTGCCCGCCGTCCTGCAGTACTCGGCGGCGTATACTTGAGTCCGGCGCCAGAAGCGATTCTTGAAGCCTTCGGCGTCGTCCCAGTGGACACGCTGAATCTCAAACTGCCCGACTACTACATCAATCGCGAGCTGTCGCAGCTCGCGTTCAACGTTCGCGTTCTGCAGCAGGCGAAGGACACGAACATCCCGTTGCTCGAGCGGCTGAAGTTCCTGTGTATCTCGTCGACGAATCTCGACGAGTTCTTCGAAATCCGCGTATCGGGACTCAAGCATCGCCTCGCTGCGAGCGCGGGCCCCGCCGGGCCGGACAACATGAGCTCGGCCGAAGCGCTGCGCACGGTCACCGAGCAGACCGTGAAGCTCGTCACCGAGCAGTACCGAGTGCTGAACGACGACCTGATCCCGGCACTGCGCGACGCCGGAATCCGCTTCGTGCGCCGCGACGACTGGACGAACGACCACCGCGCCTGGCTCGAGCAATACTTCTTCACCGAGATCGTGCCGGTGTTGAGCCCCACGACGCTCGACCCGACGCGACCGTTTCCGCGGATCCTGAACAAGAGCCTGAACTTCATCGTGAGCCTCGACGGCCGCGATGCATTCGGCCGCCCGTGTCATCGCGCGATCGTGCAGGCGCCGCGCTGAGCTGCCGCGACTGATCCGGTTGCCCACGACGCTCGAAGGAACGGGCGCGGCCGACTTCGTGTTCCTGTCGTCGGTGATCCACGCGTTCGTCGATCGGCTGTTCACCGGCATGGAGATCAACGGCTGCTACCAGTTCCGCGTGACGCGCAACAGCGACCTGTTCGTCGACGATGAAGAAGTCGACGACCTCATGACCGCGCTCGAAGGCGAGCTGCTCGAGAGCCGTTACGGCGCGGCCGTGCGTCTGGAAACCGCGCACGATTGCCCCGAAGAGCTCGCCGAGTACCTGCTCGAGCAGTTTCAGCTGACGCCCTCGGATCTGTATCGAGTTCCGGGTCCCGTGAACCTGAACCGGCTGCTGGCCGTCTACGACCTCGTCGATCGGCCCGAGTTGAAGTATCCGCCGTTCACGCCGGGCGTGCCGAAGTCCCTCGTCAAGACGAACATCTTCGAGGCGATCGCCAAGCACGACATCCTGTTGCACCACCCGTACGAATCGTTCGCGCCGGTCGTCGACTTCATCTACCGTGCCGCCAACGATCCCGCCGTGCTGGCGATCAAGCAGACGCTGTACCGCACGACACCGGACTCGATGCTGGCCGAGAGCTTGGTGTCGGCCGCTCGGGCGGGCAAGGAAGTCACGGTGCTGATCGAGCTCCGCGCGCGCTTCGACGAAGCCGCCAACATCGAGCTCGCGAGCAAGCTGCAGGAAGCCGGCGCCCACGTCGTGTACGGCGTGGTCGGCTACAAGACGCACTGCAAGATGGCACTCGTCGTGCGTCGCGAAGGCGGCCGCCTGCGCCGCTACGTCCACCTCGGCACGGGCAACTACCATCCGCGCACGGCGCGCGCCTACACCGACTACGGATTGCTGTCGGCGAACGAGCGGCTCGGCGAGGACGTGCATCAGGTGTTCATGCAGCTCACGAGCCTCATGCGCACGCCGCCGCTGCATCTCCTGTCGCAGTCGCCGTTCAACCTGCACGAGCGGCTGCTGGGCATGATCCGGCGCGAGACGCGCAACGCAAGTAGCGGCGGCACCGGCCACATCATCGCGAAGCTGAACGCGCTCGTGGAGCCGGAGATCATCCGCGCGCTCTACGAGGCATCGAACGCCGGCGTGTACGTGGACCTGATCGTGCGCGGCATCTGCTGCTTGCGCCCCGGCGTGCCCGGGCGTGTCGGACAACATCCGCGTGCGCTCGATCGTCGGCCGGTTCCTCGAGCACAGCCGCGTGCTACTACTTCCACAACGGCGGCAACGAAGAGCTCTATTGCGCGAGCGCCGACTGGATGGACCGCAACTTCTTCCGCCGCATCGAGCTCATGTTCCCGATCCTCGACGAAGGACTGAAAGTGCGCGTGATGGCCGACCTCGACACCTATCTGGCCGACAACGCACAGGCGTGGGAGCTGCGTCGCCGACGGCGAGTACCGGCGTTTGCCGCGCAGCGCCGACACGCAGCCCTCCGCGGCGCAGCTGAAGCTGCTGCGGCAGCTGGCCGAAGCGAGCTAAGGTCGTCGCGTTCGCGACGCGCAGCTCGAAGCCGCGCGCCCGTAACCAATCGCGTTCCCGCTCGAGATCGGCGGCCGTCAGCGGGTTCACGTCGAGCCACCCGGATGGGAAGCGCAGCTCCAGCGAGTCCTTGCCGGCGTGCAGCGCGATCGGCGGCAAATCCGACGGGCTGCGGGTTCGATTCAATAGAACCGCGAGCCGCAGCAGCACGATCAACCTGAACGCGGGCGTGCGCCACTCCGCCGGCAACTCGTCGACGAACGGATCGTCGAGCTTGCGCCGGTGCAGCGACACGAGCGCCGCCAACAAGCGACTGCTCGAGGCGCGCGAACCCGGGCAGATCGGAATTTGCGAGCAGATAGCCGCCGTGGTGGTGGTAGCGCGCGTGCGCGATGTCGAGTCCGACCTCGTGCAGGCGGCGCGGCCCACACCAGCAGTTGCCGATAGCGCTCGTCGCTCAGTTGCCAGCTCCGCGCGACCTGGCCGAGAAGAGCTGCCGCGGTGGCCTCGACGCGCTGCCGCCTGCTCGACGTCCACGTGGTAACGCCGCTGCATGGCTTGAATCGAACGCTCGCGCGCGTCTTCGTCCTGCAGGCGCCCGA
Organism: uncultured Gammaproteobacteria bacterium; assembly: GCA_963748045.1. Lineage (GTDB taxonomy): Bacteria > Pseudomonadota > Gammaproteobacteria > Steroidobacterales > Rariloculaceae > FEN-1219. The sequence goes on along the minus strand of CAVVIC010000014.1, from coordinate 231,247 downwards.
GCATGTCGTACAGCAAGCCCTCGCGCAGCGCACCGCCGCTGATCTGCAGGTGCTCGATCTTGAGCGTGCTCATGATCTCCGCGAGAATCGCGACGCCGCCGGCGAACACGGGCGCACGATCGGCGCCGAGGCCCGGCAGCTTCGCGTCTTCGATGCGCCGCGCGGCGATCAGCTCGGCGATGATCATCTCCAGCGCCGCAAGGCTGATGCCGCTATCGACGAGCTTGAGCCCGTGCGCCACGTCGTGGGCTGCGCGCACGGTTCCGGAGGAGCCGATCGCCCGCGTCCAACCGTAGCGGCGAAACACGGCGGCCACCGGAGTGAGCTCGAGTCGCGCCGCGAGCCGCGCGCGGTCGAAGCGTTTCTGGCTCAGCTTGCCGTCCCCGAAATGTTCCTTGCTGAGTCCCACACACCCGATGTACAGGCTCTCGAGGTGCTTCGGCTCGTAGCCCTCGCCCACGATCAGCTCCGTGCTGCCGCCGCCGATGTCGACGACCATGTTTCGGCCGTCCTTCGAATCGATGTGGTGCGACACGCCGAGGTAGATCAGGCGCGCCTCTTCCATTCCGGAGATGACCTCGACGGGATGGCCCAACGCTTCTTCGGCCTTGGCGAGAAACACGTCGGCGTTGCGGGCGCGACGCAACGTATTCGTGCCGACGACGCGGACCTGGTGCGCGTGCATGTCGCGCAACCGCTGCCCGAAACGGCGCAGGCAGTTGAGCGCTCGCTCCTGGCTCGCGTCGTCGAGGTCACCGTGCTCGTCGAGCCCGGACGCGAGTCGCACCATCTCGCGCAACCGGTCGACGATCGACGGGTGCCCCTGGTGGGCGCGGGCCACCACCATGTGGAAACTGTTGGAGCCGAGATCGACCGCGGCGAGGACCTCCGCGGGATCGACGACGGGCGCGGACTTGGAGTCGGGCAGCACCACGGCCCGAGCGTATCAGCTTATACGGAGAACGAGGAACCGCAGCCGCACGTGGTCGTGGCGTTCGGATTACGGATGATGAACTGCGCGCCGGACAAGTCCTCTCGGTAGTCGATCTCGGCGCCCATGAGGTATTGCACGCTCATCGGATCGACGAGCAGCGTGACGCCGCCGTTCTCGATCTCCGTGTCGCCTTCCTGAACCTCTTCGTCGAACGTGAACCCGTACTGGAACCCCGAGCAACCGCCACCCTGCACGTAGACGCGCAGCTTCAGCGACGCGTTGCCTTCCTGCTCGATCAGTTGACCGACCTTGTGCGCCGCCGCATCCGTGAAATTCAGCGGCGGCGATTCATCGAAACGTGGCTCGCTCATGACTCATTCTCCAGTTGCGCTCGCCGGCCGAACCGGCTCGATCTGCGTGCGGCCAGGGCTCTTGCCCGCAGCGCCGCTCTCGCTTTCATGGATCAGCTTGCCGTTGACCTCGGCGCCTATCGACATCTCGATCAGCTTGTATTGTACGTTACCGATGACCCTGGCCTTCGGCCCGAGCTCGACGCGCTCGGTGGCCCGGACGTCGCCTTTGACCGTTCCGTTCAGCACGACGTGCGGCACCACGACGGTGCCTTCCACACAGCCACGCTCGCTGATGCTGAGCACGGCACGCTCGTCCTTCGTGGCTTTGACGTTGCCTTTGACGTAACCGTCGACGTGGAACCCGCCCGAGAATTCGATGTCGCCGTGGACGCGCGTATCGGCGCCCACCAGTGTGCCAATCGGTGCCTGACTGCGCGATTTCTTGCCCAGCATCCTCGAATCCTCGACGGCCTCAACCGGCCGAAGTTACGGACCACTCGAAGCTCTGATAGACCTTCTCGGCCTTCGCTTCGTTCGGCCAGATCTCTACATTGATGCGCTGCGGCTCGAATCCCACTGGCAACTCGAGCTCGGTCTCGAGCCCCTGAAAGTAGCGGAAGTCGTAGGCCATATCATACCGGCCATCGCCCGCGGCCACCTGAGAACCGTCGAGCGAGGCCATCTGACCGTCCCGCAAACCCTCGAGTTGCAGCTTGATCTGCCCCGCGAGCTTCCGGCTGTGCACGATGGCCTGGACCAGCACCAGTCGCACCGCGTAGCGGCGCTCGCCATCCGCCGGCAGGACCTCGAGGCTCTGGATGCGCAGCCCGGCTACGCCGTCCTGCGGGGACACGATACCGCGATAGAAGACGAGCTCCTCCTCCTGCGACTGGATCTTCGCCTGGAGGTTGCTCAGATTCGATTCGACCTGGGAATACGTCTCGCGATCGATCTCGCCCGAGGTCTGGGCAATGGCGATCTGCCGGCGCAGCTCGTCGCCAGCGGCCCGCTCCTGGTCGATGCGTTGCGTCAGCGCGGCAACTTCGCGCCGGTGATCGATGACCGAGAAGCCCGAACGAAAACGCCCGAGCTCGAACGCGAGGTACAACGCACCGAATGCCACGACGGCCGCGAGCGCGTACATCCACAACGGCCGGTCATTCCGACGCGCTACCTTACTCACTGGCTTCATCCTTCAGCGCTCGCTGCCAGCGACGCGGCCACCACGAGGGCGGCGGCGGCGGGCCGTTGTCGGGGAACGCGAACGGGCCGAGCTCGTGCAGCGCGCGCACGTACACGGAACGCTTGAAATAGACGACCTCTTTGACCGGCCGCCAGTAGTCCACCCAGCGACAACGATCGAATTCGGGCTCGGGGCCGAGATCGAAGCGCACGCGCTCGCACCGCGGACGTCATATGAAGCAGAAACCAACGTTGTTTCTGGCCGATGCACAGCGGCGTCTTCTCGCGGCGGATGTAGCGGTCCGGCAAGCGATAACGCAGCCAGCCTTCGGTCGAGCCGATGATCTCGACGTCGCTCTGCTCGAGCCCCACCTCCTCGTGTAGCTCTCGGAACAGCGCGGCCTTCGGCGCTTTCCTCAGGGTGGATCCCGCCCTGCGGAAACTGCCAGCCGCCACGACCGCGCCGGCCGGCGATCAGCACGCGGCCGCCGCCGTCGGTCAGAATGATGCCGACGTTCGCGCGGAAACCCTTGCTCATCGATGAAGTCCATGGTCGATCGATTCTTTCATATCCCCGGCACGGGTTCCAAAGCGCGCACATCGAACCTGTGACCCAGGTAGCGCTCGGCGGTGACCCGCGGTGCCAGAACCGCGGCGTTGGCGTCGCAGCGAAGGCTAAGTGCGTTTCTCGAGATAGCGGCGCCCGGCCGCCATGAGCTCCACGAACCCGTCCTTGTCGCCCATTTCGACGAGCCTGCTGAATTCGCTCGATCGCGGCGCGTAACGCCTTCAGCGAAGCGGCGCCGTAGTCGTTCAGCGTCTGGATGTCGAAATACAGATGCGGGTTATCGGTCGCGACGAGGCTCGCGACGCGCAGCTGCGCGTCGAACGTGGTGCTCGACATCTTCTGTAGTCGCGGCACGAGCTCGCCGCTCTCCGCGAGCGCCGTGAAGAACGCGAGGTTCAGCGCATGCGACAAACCGAGCACGTACGCCATGAGCCGGTCGTGGTCATCGATGCTCATCTCGTGCTGCTCGGCCATCGTCGGCGCGAACAACGCGCGCGCCGCGCGCGTCGCTTCCGGCACGCCCACGTCGCAGAAGACGACATGCCGCCCCGACAAGAGGTGCGCATCCGGCCCGAACATCGGGTGAATCGACGTGACCTTGCAGCCTGCTTCCACGAGCCGCTTCGAAGCCCGACCTTCAGCGGGCTCTTCAGCGAGCCGATGTCGATCACGAGCCCGCGCGGCCGCCGTGCCGCAAGCTCCACGAGAACGTCGCCGGCGACCTGCATCGGCGTAGCGACGATGACGACGTCGTAATCGAGCGTGCCGGCGCGCCAATCCGCCACGCGCGCGAACGGCGACGGCCCCTGACTCGTGTCCGCGATCTCGACCGCGAACCCCTGAGAGGTCAGGAACTGGCCGAACCACGCGCCCATCTTGCCCGCGCCGCCGATGATCAGGACGCGCTTGCCGGCACCGCTCGTCTGCGCCGCAACGCGCGTGCGTTCCTGGTAAGTCAGCGAGGCACGAATCAAGCTTCCCATGATCTCGCCCGCCAGCTCGGGTTCGAGACCGAGCTCGTTGGCGCGGTCGTGCGCGGCTTTCAACACCTCGCGCTCGCGCTCATAATCGCGCGTCGGCACGGAGTTCTGGATTTTGTGCGCACCGATCTCGGCCACGATCTTTTGCCTTGCGGCGACTAGGCCGATCAGATCGCGATCGACTTCGGACAAGCGTTTACGTAGTTCTTCGAGCGTCATGGCCACCTCGGTGAGGGCGGTTTTGTACCCCCCGTGACGGCCAGGCGCAAGCTCGACTGGCCGTTGCCGTCGCAACAGAAAGGAGTCGAATGACGAAACCCACCCTGGAGCTCGTGAGCGAGTCGCGGTGCTTCGATGGCCGCCAGCTGGTTTACCGGCACGCGTCCGCGGCCTGCGCGTGCACGATGCGGTTCGCAGTGTACCTGCCGCCCGCTGCGGCGAAGGCGCCGTGCCGGCCCTGTACTGGCTATCGGGCCTGACTTGCACCGAGGACAACTTCAGCGTGAAGGCCGGCGCGCAACGCTACGCGGCCGAACTGGGCCTGGCGCTGATCATCCCCGACACGAGCCCGCGCGGCGTGAACATCCCGGGCGAGGACGCGGCGATGGACGTCGGCACCGGCGCCGGGTTCTACGTGAATGCCACGCAGGCGCCGTGGGCGGCCCACTATCGAATGTACGACTACATCCGCGACGAGCTCGTCGACGTCGTGAACGCGAACCTGCCTGTCGATCCCGAGCGCAAGTCGATCAGCGGCCACTCGATGGGCGGGCACGGCGCACTGCTGATCGGCGTCGGCAACCCCGAGCGCTACCGTTCCGTATCCGGCGTTCGCGCCGATCTCCTCGACCAGCCTGTCCGCGTGGGGTCAGCATGCGTTGACGGCGTACCTCGGCACGGATCGTCAGACCTGGCTCGCATACGACGCCGCGGCTGTGATTCGCGCAAAGCCGAGTCGCCACGAGCTGCTCGTCGACCAGGGCGGCGGCGATCCCTACCTCGAGCAGCTGCGACCCGATGTGCTGCAGCAGGCTTGCCGCGAGTCGGGGCAACGACTCACGTATCGAGAGCGCCCCGGCTACGACCACGGCTACTACTTCGTCAGCACGTTCATCGCGGAGCATCTGACGTTTCATGCGAACGCGCTGCGCTGAGCGAGATTAAGCCGTGACGCCGCTGCTACCGACACCGCCGCCGGACGACCCGCTACCGGTCGCGACCCGCTGGCTCGCCGAAGCCACTGTGTACGCTCGCCGCAATCCGAACGCGATGGCGCTCGCCACAGTCGACGCCGCCGGCCGGCCGTCTGTGCGCATGGTGCTGCTGAAGGAGCTGGCGCCGGCCGGCTACGGCGTGTTCTACACGAACTACGGCTCGCGCAAGGCGGGCGAGCTCGACGCAACGCGGCGAGCCGCCGCCGTGCTGCACTGGGACGAGCTTGGTCGCCAGTTGCGTTTCGAGGGCGCGATCGTGCGCTCGCCGGCCCCCGAGAGCGACGCATATTTCGCGAGCCGCGCGTGGCGCAGCCAACTGAACGCATGGAGCAGCGAGCAGAGCCGTCCGATCGACGACCCCGCGGAGCTCGAGCGACGCGCGATATCCAAAGCGTACGAGCTCGGCATCACGGCACCCGGCGAATCGCCGGCGCCGGGCCGGCACCTGGCGCGGCCCGCGTTCTGGGGCGGCTACCGACTCTGGTTCGACGCGGTCGAGCTGTGGGCTGAAGGCGCCGACCGGTTTCACGAGCGCCTCAGCTACCGCCGCGAGCTCGGCGGCGTGCAGGCGCACGAATTTCGCCCCGGCCCGTGGAGCTGGCAACGGCTACAACCGTAGCGAGCGTCGGAAGTTCCGTGCGGCGGCGACATCGAGTGCTTCCCTCCCTGGCCAATGCGGCGCAGAGCGCCCTGGTCGCGTGGTTGTGCTTGGCGACAACGCCCCTCGCGGCGCAGGCCGTCATCGCCGATGTTCGACAGGGCACGAATCTTACGGTTGCGATCGCGCCCGACGGCGCGACACTCGTGATCGATCTGCTTGGCCAGCTGTGGCGTCTGCCGGTCACCGGTGGCGGCGCCGAACCGTTGACCGAGCCGGGCGAGCAAGCACGCAATCCGCGCGTGAGCCCGGATGGCCGCCGCGTCGTGTATCAACGTCTCGTGGCGGGGCACTGGGATCTCTGGCTGCTCGAACTCGCAACGCGCGAGCAACGGCCGCTGACGGCGACGACCGACGACGAACGCGACCCGGACTTCTCGACCGACAGCCGGTCGGTAGTCTTCGCGACCAACCGCACTGGCCACTATTGTCTGTGGTCGATCGCGCTCGACGGCCGCATCGAAACGCAGCTCACGGAAGAGGCCGGCGACGCCTCCTTCCCGACCGTGTCGGAGCAGGGACTCATTGCTTATGTGCTGGACCGCGGCAACGAGTCCGCGTTGCGGGTGCTTGGCCCCGACGGCGCCGCGATGACCCTGTACACAGGCGACGGCCATCTGAGCGCCCCGTCCTGGCGCCCGGGCAGCGGCGTGCTCGTGTTCGCGGAGCAGACGGCGCCCCTCACGAATCAGTTGCGCATCCTGCTACTCGGCGATCCGCGCGTGGTGAAGCCGTTGATCGAGAACGAGGACGTGTTCGCGTCACGCGCGGCGTGGCTATCAGGCACCGAGTTCGTCTACGCGGCAGACGGCCAGCTGTGGCGACGCGCACTCGCGCACCCGACACGGCAGCCGGTCCACCTTTTCGCCGGGGTCGCCGTGAACCCGTTCCCACCGCCGAGCGACATGCGGCCTTTCGACGAACGCGGACCGCGGCCCGTGTTCGGCATTGCTGGCGCCGTTCGCTCGAACGACGGCCGGCGTGGGGCGTTCACGGCGCTCGGCGATTTGTGGCTGGTCGAGCGCAGCGAACCCGAGCGGCTGACGAACGACGTCTATGTGGAGCTCGACCCAACCTTCGCGCCGGACGGCGATTCGTTGGTGTTCGCGAGCGAGCGCTCGGGACAGTTCGAGCTGTGGCGATACACGCTGCGCGATCGCCGCTTCACGCAACTGACGTTCGGCGCACTGAAGCCGCACGGCCCCGCGATCAGCCCCGACGGGAAGCAGATCGCGTTCCTCGAAACGGACAGCCTCGAGCCCTGGGCCCCCGCGCGGCTCAAAGTGTTGGCGACACCGGGCGGCCAGGCCGTAACCGTTGCGACGGGCTTGATCGGCGCCACCGCGCCGCAATGGTCGCAAGACGGCGCGACTCTGCGGATCCACGCTTCGGCCGCGCAGACGATCGACCGGCCCGCGACGAGATTGCACGTCGAATTGATTCGCGATCTGGTACCCGAACGAGCCGGCATCGCTCTCGGCGCGCGGCGCGGCACCGACGATCGCCATGCAATGGCAACCACCGGCACCGCCCGAGGATTTCGTGCTTGAGGTCGATCGGCTCTTCGACGGTGTCCACGCCGACTATCGACGACACGTCGACGTGCACGTGCGCGCGGGACGCATCGCAGCCATCAGCGCCCGCGGCGTGGTGCCGGCGCAAGGCAAGGTGATCGCGCTACCGAATGCCACCGTGATCCCCGGTCTGATCGACGTCCACGCACACCAAACGTCGCTTGCCGGCGAGCGACTCGGACGGGCGTGGCTCGCTTACGGAGTCACGACCGTTCGCGAGATCGCCGCGGAACGTGCCTGCAGCACTGCAACGCGCGGAGGTTTGGGCCATCGGCCGCACGCCGGGTCCCCACCTGATCGTGACGCCGGCAGCCAGCGTGCCGCTCGACTCCGTGCCCAACGATCCGCGCGCGCCCGTGCGGGCACTGCCCGGCATCGCGAACGGCTTTGCCCACACCCTGGCCAAACAGTTCGACGGCGGCGCGCCTGCCGCGTCTCACCGGCGCGGCGCAGCACGACCGCGTGGCACTCGAATCGCCGCTCACACCTTACGAGCTCGAGCTTTCGCCGGGGTTCAGCGCCTACCAGGACGGCTTCAGCCGGTTGCTCGCCGCCGGGGCAGTGTTCTCCCCAGGCCTCGGCGTGCTTGCCGGCCTGAACGGCTGGCCGGACCGCGCGCAGCCCTGGCAGCGCGATAGCGCCTACGCGGCGCTGTTCACGCCCGTCGAACAAGCGGCCTGGGCGCGCGATGGGTTGGCCCGCCGCCTTGCCCGCCCTGCAAAACACGGTCGCGCGTTTGATTCGCGCCGGGGGCCGGGTGGCCGTAGGTTCCGATGCGCCCACCGTTCCGTATGGACTTGGACTGCATCTAGAGCTCGCGTTGCTCGGCGGCGCGGGCTTGAGCAACGACCAGGTGCTGCGCCTGGCGACCGCAGAAGGCGCGCTCGCACTCGGCATCGAACGTGACGTCGGGACGCTCGAGGAAGGCAAGTTGGCGGACTTCGTCGTGCTCGATGGCGACCCACTGAGCCGGTTGGCCGACACGCTGCGAATCGTGGCCGTCGTCAGGGGCGGTGTGTGGTACGACCGGGCGGCGTTGCTGCAACGTCCGTGACGCTGTCAGAAGCCTTTACGTTTGCGCTCGCGGCATGCGATCGGCGGCCTCTCCGGGACACAGAACTTGCGCGGCGTTACAAAACAGATGGTTAGCAGTCCCTTCTGTAGCAGTTGCATGAAGGACGTTATGTAAGCTGATCGTCGAGGACCTTTACAAACATGCCCGAACTCCTGGGTGGCCCACCCAGCTTGTCGGGTTAATTCGCTGATTCCCCTAGTCAATCTTCCCGTGGCATACGTCTTGCTTCGTTCTGGTCGTCCCCGTGAGGGACATGTGAGTGCGCAAACCAACAGAAAACGCTGCGAACTCGCAGAGGGTTCTGTTAAATTTGAGAACGTTGTAGAAGAACAAGAAAGTAGAAGAACAAGAAAAGAAATCGGCTGGACAAAAAGAACAACCTGCTCAGCACCTTCGAGTGTCACGAGCACCAGCCAGGCCGCATACTTGAAACCGTAAACTCCGATAACAAAAAAAGTCTGACCCGGCGTTCCCACCGCCGGGTTTTCTTTTTCTGGCAACCGCAAATTCACTGTCTCGCACTGAAAACGTGATCGATCGCCGCGGTGCCTGGCCTCCGCGAGTGATTCACTAAGCGAACCGTTTTCGTCCGGCCCGCGAGCATGTTCCGTCGCCTGCGCATTGCCGTGCTGCTGTACATCCTGGCGTTCATCGCGGTCGCGCAGTTCTTGACGACGCGCCGCAGCACGTCGTGGGACGCTCCGCTGTGGGTCAACGTCTACACGGTCGATGGCGACGATCGCAGCGTCACTCGCAGCTATATCGACAGCCTCTCGTCGACCGAGTTCGGCGACGTGGAAAAGTTTCTGGCCGCAGAAGCACACCGTCACGGCGTGCGTCTCGATCAACCGTTCCGGTTGCGAATCGTCGGCGAGTACCACGGCGGGCTACCGACGCTCGCGGCAGATGCCGGCGCGCTCGGCACGCTGTGGTGGAGCCTGCGGATGCGTTGGCTCGCGATGCAGCTGCAGTGGCGAAGCGCTGCGCCGAGCGGTGACATCCTCGTGTTCGCCGTGTTCTACGAGCCCGCCGCCGAAGTCGCGCTCGACCGTTCCACCGCGCTGCAGAAGGGCATGATCGCCGTCGCGAACCTGTTCGCCGACGTGAGCGCACGCGGTTCGAACCAGATGGTGCTCGCGCACGAGCTGCTGCACACGCTCGGCGCCAGCGACAAGTACGCACCGGGCACGAACGTCGCCGCGGTTTCCGGATGGGTACGCGGCACCCGAGGCCAAGCCGCTGCTGCCGCAGACGAAGGCCGAGCTCATGGCCGGCCGTATTCCGCTCGACGCGCAGCACGCCGAGATCCCGAGCAGCCTGCGCCAAGTCGTGATCGGGCCCGCGACCGCGCGCGAGATCGGCTGGCCGAACCCCTGACGCGATCGCCCGCCGAACCGTATGATGCTGCGAACGAGCAGCAACGGTTCCGCACTGCGGTGGGCCACCGACTCAGCAAGATCTACACGCGCACTGGCGACGACGGCACGACGGGCCTCGCGAACGGCGAGCGCATCGACAAGTGCGACGAGCGCGTCGAGGCATTCGGCGACGTCGACGAGACCAACAGCGCGATCGGCCTCGTCCTCGCGGAGCCCGCGCTACCCGCAGAGGTTCGCGAGTGCCTGACGCGCCTGCAGCACGAGCTGTTCGACCTCGGCGCGGAGCTCGCGCTGCCCGGATTCACCAGCATCGCGGCCGATCACGTACTTGCGCTCGAGCGCGACCTCGACGCGCTGAACGCCGCGCTACCGCCGCTCAAAGAGTTCGTGCTGCCGGGAGGCAATCGCGCGGCCGCGGCTTGCCACCTCGCGCGCACCGTGTGTCGCCGCGCGGAACGCCGCGCGTGGGCCGCGGCGAAGCACGCCGCGCTGAATCCCGAGTTGCTGCGCTATTTGAATCGTCTGTCCGACCTGCTGTTCGTCGTCGCGCGAGTTCTGGCCCGGCGAGAACGGCGGCCAGGAAACGCTGTGGAAGCGTTAGGCTAGGACACTCGCGGGCCTGCCGCGAGCAGACGCTTCAGTTCCGCCCAGTCGAACGCAGGCCCGGGATCGGTCTTCCGGCCGGGCGCAATGTCGCTGTGTCCGACCACCTCGGCCGTCTGAAGCGAAGGGTAGGCTCGGCGCAGCGCGCCGATCAGCGACGTGAGCGTTCGATATTGTGCCGTCGCGTACGGGATATCGTCGGTGCCCTCGAGCTCGATGCCGACCGAGAAGTCGTTGCAGCCCGTGCGCCCGCAGTACTCCGATCGCCCCGCATGCCATGCCCGCTTGTGAAACGGCACGAACTGCGTCAGCGCGCCGTCACGACCGACCAACATGTGCGCCGAGACCTCGAGACCTGCGATCGTCGCGAAATACGGATCGGCATCCGCCGGCAAGTCGTTGCGGAAGAATCGTTCGATCCAGCCGTTGCCGAATTGCCCCGGCGGCAGGCTGATGCCGTGCACCACGATCAACCCGAGCTCGGCGCCCGGAGGCCGGTCGTCGCAGTTGGGCGAGACAACGCGGCGCACGCCTCGGAGCCAGCCTGTGGTTGAATCGATGTTCACGGTCGCTCGAAACGGCTGCTAAAGTGCGCCGCAGCAACGGCGATGCCCACAATATAGCAGCCAACGCGCAAAGGTCGCGGCACCTCCATCACGTTTATGAGCTCGCGCAAACTAGGACAACGCGACTCTTCGTCGACCGCGACTTGGGCGGCGACACGCTGCCGCTCGACGAGGGCGAGGCTCACTATCTCGCGCACGTGCTGCGGCTACAACGCGGCGACGAGCTGATCGCGTTCAACGGCCGCGGCGAGGAGCGCCACGCGCTCGTCAGCGCAGTGCAACGTCGCGGCGCCGTGCTCGAGCTGCGCGCCGAGCATGCCGCGTTGCCGGAGTCGCCGCTCGATCTGACGCTCGTGCAGGCGCTGCCGAAGGCCGATGCGATGGACCTGATCGTGCAGAAGGCCACGGAGCTCGGCGCACGCACGATCGTGCCGGTGTACGCCGAGTTCAGCGTAGTCCGCATCGACGGCGACAGGCTCGACCGCCGCGTCGAGCACTGGCGCCGCATCGCCCAAAGCGCGTGCGAGCAATGTGGCCGGCACGCGCCGCCGAAGATCGTCGTGCCGGCGGCGTTGAACGACGGCCTTCGCGAGTTGCCGCGCGACGCCGCGAAGCTCGCGCTCGATCCCGCAGCAGACGGGCGGTTTGCGGCGGCGCCGCGCCCCGCGAACGGCATTGTCGTGGCCATCGGACCCGAGGGCGGATTCGCGCCGTCCGACTGGCGGCAGCTCGACGCCTCGGGCTTCGCGCGCGCAACGCTCGGCCCGCGCGTGCTGCGCGCCGAGACGGCCGCGATCACGGCCTGCGCGATGGCGCAGGCGCAGTGGGGAGATCTGTGAGGCGTTAGAGCGCGGCCGGCAGGTCCGCGATCATCTGCTCGAGGCGCTCGACGTCCGGTATCAGCGGATACTCGTGGATCATGCGAGCCCGACACAGAGCGGGAAACCCGTCGGGCACTCCCTGCTCGGCATCGAACCCCAGCACGTCGGGGTTTACGCGCACGAGCTGCGGGAAACCCTGCGTCAGGATGCCGTAGTAGCCGCCCTTCAGCTCACGCGTGATCGCGTGAAACACGACGACGCGCGCGCGCGACCGTCGCGACTTGCGCTCATCGGCCGCCGGCCCGTCGAAGGACACCACGGGAAGGCGCCGGTTGTTCCACTCGATCGAGCCCAGGAACCACTCGGGCGCGGCCGCGTCGCGATTGCGCGCCGCGTCGGCGAACGCGATGACCTCGGCCACGCACATGCGCGGTACGAGCAGCCGCTCGCCGCGCAGCGGGATGAGCAGACTGTAAAGCTCTTTCGGCTCGGGTTCGGTCATCGGCCTACAGCTCCCTGCCGAGCAACGCTTCGATAGCCGCGACGAGCTGGCTTTCCTGGTACGGCTTGCTCAAGTAGTCGTTGACGCCGATCTCGATGGCCTTCGCGCGATGCTTTTCACCCGAGCGCGACGTGATCATGATGATCGGCAGGTGCTTGAGCTTCGCGTCGTTGCGCACGTGCGTAGCGAGCTGGTAGCCGTCCATGCGCGGCATTTCGACATCGAGCAGGATGATGTCGACCGGGTGCTCCTGAAGCACCGTGATCGCGTCGAGACCGTCGCGCGCCGTGAACACCTTGGCGCCGCGTCGCTCGAGCAGGCGCTGCGTCACACGCCGCATCGTGATCGAGTCGTCGACCACGAGCGCCGTGAGCGTCGGGCCCGCCGTCGTTTGCGGCGGCGGCTCCACCGCGGCCCGCTCCGGACCCTTCTGCGCGCGCACGAGCGTGCCGGCATCGAGGATCATGATCACGCGGCCGTCGCCCAAGATCGTGGCGCCCGTGACTCCGGGCACGCTCGCGATGTGCGGGCCGAGCGTCTTGACGACGATCTCGCGGCTGCCCTCGAGCGAGTCGGTCAGTAGCGCCGAGGAGTTCTCGCCGGCGCGGATCAGCACGAGCGAAACTGCGTTCTCGTCCTCCGGCAATGCCGACGGCGCGGCGCCGACGAGACTGCCGAGATGCTGGATCCGATAGGCGATGCCGCCGTAGTCGAGCTTCGGCTCGTCCTCGGTCAGGTGCTTCAGGATCTTCTCGCGCGACAACCGCGTGATGCCTTCCACCGTGGGCAACGGCAGCGCGAAAGTCTCGTCGCCGACATTCACGATCAGCGCGTGCGTGATCGCCAACGTGTACGGCAGCCGGATCAGGAATCGCGTGCCCTGCCCGGCCGTGCTCTCGATTCGCATCGAGCCGCCGAGCTTCTTGACCTCGTTGTCGACGACGTCCATGCCGACACCGCGACCGGCGGCCTGCGTCAGCTCGCTCGCCGTGCTGAACCCGGGCCGCAGAATCATCTCGACGGCCTGCTCGTCGGTCAGCTTCTGATTCTCGGCGATCAAGCCCTTCTCATAGGCTTTCCTCCGAATGGCCGCGAGGTCGAGGCCGCCGCCATCATCGCCGACATCGACGATGACCTCGGAGCCTTCGCGCCTGATCTTCAGTGCGACCTTGCCGGCTTCCGGCTTGTTGCGCTGCTTGCGCACCGCGGGCATCTCGACGCCGTGCGCCACCGCGTTGCGCAGCAAGTGCTCGAGCGGCGGCAGCATCGATTCGAGCACCTGACGGTCGATCTCGCTGTTCTCGCCTTCGACGACCAGCTCGGCAAGCTTGCCGGTGTCGGCACACGCTTGCCGCACGATGCGCGCGAGCCGGGCAACGTGCCGCTGGAACGGCACCATGCGCGTCTGCATGAGGCCGTTCTGCAGCTCGGCCGTGACCCGCGCCTGTTGCGTCAACAGCGTGTTCGTTTCGTTCGTGAGCCCGTTCAAGAGCTCGTTGATACTCGCCACGTCGTTCGCCGTTTCGGCCAGGCCACGCGACAGCTGTTGAATCGTGGAGTAGCGGTCGAGCTCGAGCGGGTCGAAGCCGCCCTGCACGTCGGCGTCGTTCTCGTGCCGATGCAGGATCTGCGCTTCGGTCTCGGCCTCGAGCTTGCGCAGCTGCTCACGCAGCCGCGACACCGTCGCGCCGAGCTCGCCCAAGTGGAACTCGGTCGAATGCAGCTGCTGGCTCAGCCGCGACTGGAAGATGTTGATCTCGCCCGCGCTGTTCAAGAGGCCGTCGAGCAACCCGGCATCGACGCGCGCCGTCTCGGCTCGCTCCGCGCTACGCTGCTCGATCGGCGGCGCAGCCGTCGGTGCAGCCCCCGGCGTGGCAAGCATGACCACCGGTTCCGCAGCGTGCGGCAGCTTCATCGGCGCCCGCCGCTCGATGATCGTGGGCTCCTCGCGAAGCTCCTCGGGAGCGGAGAAAGGCTCGTCGATCGTCGGCTCGTCGACGACCTCGGCAGCCGCACGAACGTCGAGATCGGCGACACTCGGCAATGGGCCGATCTCGGGCGGCTCGAGCTCGAGATTGGACGTGCCCTCGACGAGGTTCGTGACCTCGATGACGTTCGTGGCCTCGGCGGCGACTGCCGGTTTCGCCGGTGGCGCGGACGGCGCGACAGGCGCAGGCGGCGCCTCGAATCCCTCGAGCTGCCCCACGAGATCGGCCGCTGCGGCGACGCCACGGCCGGCATCGATCGCGTCACGCATCTGTTGCAGCCGATCGAGCCCGCGCTGCACGAGGTCGATGGCTGCAGCAGTCGGCTGGCTCTTGCCGTCGGCGACGCGCGCGAGCAGCGTCTCGAGCGCGTGCGAAAGATCGCCCATGGCCATGATCCCGGCCATGCGCGCGCCGCCCTTCAGCGTGTGCAAGTAGCGTTGCAGCGCCACGACGGCGGCCGCGTCGCTGTTCTGACGCACGGACTGCAACGCAGTCTCGGACAGATCGAGAATCTCGGCGGCTTCCTCCGCGAAAATCGCGGCGATCTCGGGATCGAACGCGGCCGGCGGCGCGGCGGACTCGGCGGTTCTAGCCGCGGTCGCGGTCGCAGCCGCGGACTGCACGGCCGCGAGAGCCTCGAGCGCTTTCGGCACCGCGGAATCGACGGCGAGCTGCTTGCCGCCCGCGAGCCCTTCGGTCAATCGCTGGATCTCGTCGGCCGCTGCTCGCAGCGCATCGACACCTTCCGCGGTGACGCCGGAGCCGACTTCGAAGTGGCGACGCAGATGCTCGGCGAGCGGCGCCGCGAGCGTCATTACAGGTGTGAATCCCGCCATGCGCGCGCTGCCGAGCAGCGTGTGACAGGCGCGGTACAGCGGCTCCCCGACCGTGTGCGGCGCGGGCTGCTGCGCGGCGACCGCGAGAAAGTCGCGCATGACCGCGAGGTGGCCGCGCATCTCCTTGACGAAGATATCGGCCAACACCGGGTCCATGCTGGGTGCAGGTTCGGACTCCGCCGCCGGCGACACGACCAGCGCCGGCGTGCGCAGCGACTGCGACGTGAGGCTCGCGGCGTCGGGATCGCCCTCGGCAAACGCCTCAGCCTGTCTCATGAGCAGCTGCACGTCGACCTTCGGCGTGACGCCGATCTCGAGCTGCTCTATCAGTGGCGGCAACGCCTTGCTGGCCAACTGGATGAACGCCCCCATCGCAGGCGTCACTGCCAGCGTTTGGTTGATGATTCGGTTCAACAGGTTCTCGATGCTCCACGAGAACTCGCCGATCAGCTGTGCGCCCACCATGCGCCCGCTGCCTTTCAGCGTGTGGAACGAACGGCGGACCGTAATGAGCGCTTCGGAGTTCTCGAGATCGGCGGCCCAGAGCGGCAGACTGCGCTCGATGCTCGCGATCTCTTCCTTGGCCTCCTCGATGAAGACCTCGACGAGCTCCGGATCCGAACGCGCGCCGGCGACCTGCATGACCGCAGGACGCGGCGCAGACTTCTTGGCGGCAGCAGGCGTTGGCGCAGGCGCCGCGGCGGGAGCAGCCACCGGGGTCCTGGGCCCTGGCGCCGGCTGGGTCACTTTGACCGCGGGCAGCCTCTCGAGAAGGTCGAGACAGCGCTCAGCGTTGTCGAGCATGTACCACGGATCAGCACGGCCCGCGCTGACGGTCTCGAGGTAGTACTCAACACTCACGATCGAGTCCGCGAGGCGCTCGAGGTAGTCAGGCTTCAGCTTCGTGCCCGAGGGTGCGAGCCGAGTCGCGATCACTCCGCCGATCCGCTCGACGACCTTCACGGCCTTCGTCTTGTTCAGCATCAGGAGGCCGGCCACGATGCCGCGCAGCTGCGGTTTCACAAGCTCGAGCGGCCGGAGGTCACCCGGGTGCTCTACGAGCTGAATCACGGCGTCCTTGACCTTGGCGAGGTTCACGGTGCACTCGCCCATGACGGCCTGCGTCACCTGGCGCTGCTGCGTTTCGCCCGACCCCTCGTCCTCGTGCGCCTCGCCGTCGCCCGGCGTCACGGCGCGCACGAGCTCGAGGTCCAGTGTGTCCTCTACGGCGAGCAGCGTGGCCGCCATCTTCTCGAGCACCGCGCGGTCGATCGTCTTGCGGCTCGCGACGATGCCCGTCAGTTCCTGAGTTTCGCGCTGTATCGCGCCCCGCGCCTTGTCGAGACCGAGCACCCCGAGCGTGTCGCCGATCTTCTTCAGCATCTCGAGCTGCGGCGCAAGCTTGTCGATCTCCTGCATGCCCGTGCGCACGAAAATGTCGAGCGCGTCTTTGACGGCGGAGAGATCCTCCTTGATCGCCTGCGCGACGGTGCGCATGAGCTTGACGCTCGGACCGGCGAGACCTTCACGCGCCTGCTCGAGCTGCTCCTCGCCCGGCAGCATCTCGCTTAGGTTGTACTTCTCGCGCAGCGCCTTGATTCGCGGGTCGTTCGACGTGGCGCGGGCGACGTAATACAGCAGGCTATTGACGAGGTCGACGGGCGGCGCGGTGACGAGCGCCGATTCGCCGCCGTCGATCAGCCGCTTCAGCTGCCGGTCGGCTTGGCCGATGAGCCGCTTCAAAGTGACGCTCGCCTCGAGACCGCCGCCCCGAATCGCCGTCAGCACCGCGGTCATGACGACCCAGAGTTGCTTGACCTGCTCGCTGGCGGCAACGCGCTCGAGATTCGTGCTGATACGCAGAAGCTCGTCGAGGTGGCGCGACGACTCGGCACCTCTGATCCAGCCGAGCAGCGAAGCCTGGAACGCGGGCCGCAACCGCTGCGCAACCTTGTCGAACCCGCGGCCGACGTCGGTCGCGACCGGATCCGTCGCCGAGCGCGCCTCGATGTGGCGCTCGAACGGCCCGGAATTCAGCAGCACGAGCGTACCTTCCGACAGCGACGGCTTGTCGCGGGCCTGCCGCAGATCGTTCAAGAGCGGCAACAGCACCAGCGCGACGTCCTTGCCGCCGCCGAGCAGCCGCTCGAGATACGCGGGTAGCTGCACCATCGCCCGAGTCAGCGCTTCCACGGCCTGCTCGGACTTCTTTGGATCTTCGGTCTCCGCAAGCCGGCGGCACGTGAGCTCCATCTCTTCCGCGAGCAGCGCGGCGCCATGGATTTCGACGATCTTCAGAGCGCCGCGCGCGATATGCAGCATCTCGGCCGTGCGCAGCAAAGAATCCTTGCCGGCGTGGCCGTCGACATATTCCTCGAGCTCGCGCCGCGCGCCGTCGAGCGTGTTCACGAGCTCGCGATTGACGAGCTCGAACGAATGGGAGGCCAAATCGTCCATGCTGTCGACTGCCACGCGGCGTTATCCCGACTGGCGACGCCGGGGCAAGACCGGGGCGGGTTCGACCGTATCCGCGGGCGCTGCTTGCTCGAGGCTCGCCGCGACGCGCGCGGCGCTCAGCACGCCGGTGTTGCCACCGTGGTCGGGCAGCGTAAAGCCCGCGATGGTCTTGCGTAATTGCGACGCGAGCTCCGATAGCTTGCGGATCGCGCTCGACGTCGCGGTCGTAGACTCCGTGGTCTTTGCGCTGATCTCGCGCAGCACGTGCATGTTCTTCGTGATGGCGCCCGCGACGCTCGTCTGTTCTTTCGACGAGCCCGATATGTTCTGCACGAGGCTCGCGATCTGGTGCGACACCTGTTCGATCTCGTCGAGCGCTGCGCCGGCGTTCTCGGCCAGCAACGCGCCACCCACGACGTCGGTGGTGCTGCGCTCCATCGACATCACGGCCTCGTTCGTATCGGACTGGATCGTGCTGACCAGCACCTCGATCTTTTTCGTAGCCGTCGTCGAGCGCTCGGCGAGCTTCTGCACCTCGTCGGCCACGACCGCGAAACCGCGGCTTGCCTCGCCGGCGCGCGATGCTTCGATCGAAGCGTTCAGCGCGAGGATGTTCGTCTGCTCGGCGATCTCCTCGATCAGCTCGACGATGTTGCCGATCTCCTGCGAGCTCTCGCCGAGCCGCTTGATGCGCTTCGACGTGTCCTGGATCGTCTCGCGGATCGTGTTCATGCCGGCGATCGTGCGCCGGACGGCGTCGCCGCCCTTGTGCGCGATTTCCACCGAGTGGCGCGCGACGTCCGAGCAGCGCTCGGCGTTACCGGAGACCTCTTCGATCGAGGTCGCCATGCGTGCCATCGACTCCGACGCGGCCGCGGCCTGCTTGGCCTGAGTCTCGGCTGAACGCACGAGTTGGCGCGACGTGCCCTCGGTCTGCTTGGCCGCAGCGTCGACCAGGATCGACGAGTTGTTGATCGTCGCAACGAGCCCGCGCAGCGCCTCGATTGCGTAGTTGATCGAGTCCGCGATCGCGCCCGTGATGTCCTCGGTGACCGTGGCCTGCACGGTCAGATCGCCGTCGGCGAGGCTCGACAATTCGTCGAGCAATCGCAGGATCGCCTGCTGGTTGCGCTCGTTCTGCTCGCCCTGAAGCTCCGCAGAGCGGCGGAAGTCGCGCGCGCGGTAGACGACGAAGCCCATCAGAGCCGCGATCACGAGCGCGGCCACGACGAGCAGCAACGGCAGTCGGCCCGTGAGACCGGGAGGCGCCGCGGCCACCCCGAAGCTCGTGCCGCGATAGCGAGTCAACAATGAATCCGCCGCGGCATCGAACGCGTCGACCTTCGCAGTCGCTGCCGTCAGTTCGGCGGCGCTGGCCGTGATCGTTGCGATGCCGGCACGCGCCTGCTCGAACAGCTTGCCGGCCGAGTCGAGATTGGCTTTGGCGCCTGGACTGAGGACCGGCACCACGCCGAGGCTGCCGTCCTCGCCGCGCAAACCGCGAACGACCTGCTCCAGATATTGGCCCGCGTCGCCGATGCGACGTACGGCGTCGTCGGCGCCACCGCCCGCACCGAGCGAGCGCAGATTCTGCTGCAGCCCCTCGACGGTCAGTTCGAACCGCGCGAGGAACGGCTGATTAGTCTCGAGATCGGCCGGCGACAACGCACTCGCGAGGTTGCCCGTCGCGACGAGCAGGCGCGGCGCGAGATCGAGCAACTCCGAGCGGGCCTTGTTCAGCGCCAGCAATCGTTCGCGTGCCCCAACCAAGCCGTCGAGGTTGCTCTCGAGCGGCTGCCAGGCGGCCATGTCACCCGCGAGCCGGCGCGCGCTGTCGCCAGCAACCGTGTTGTTCGCGAGCGCCGTGCGCATGCTCGCGAGCTCCGAGCGGCGCGTCGCCAGCGAATCGAATTGCCCGGCGCCCCCAGCAAGCACCGCGCGTGTCTCTACACGCGTGGCCTGCGTGAGCGCGACGAGCTCGCCAATACCGGCATCGCCGGCCGGCGCGGCCGCGCCCGTCCACCACACGGCGCCCGCCGCGGCCAGCAACACCATGGCGAGCAGGATGCCAAGAGGCGCCAGTAGCTTCGGCCAGGGGCCGGTTTTGATCGGCGTAGTCACGCGCGTACCGCCTCACCCGCCGTGAGGAATTGCTCGTCCTCGAGCAGCTTCAACACACTGAACTTGGGCCACACCTCGGCGTTACGGCGATAGCACCCTTCGAGATAATGCTCGCAGCGGATGACGCCGGGTGGCGCTTCGTCGCGATAGTCGTTGGCGGCGAAGCGGCGGAAGCCGAGCACCTCGTCGACGACGAGCCCGGTCGGCACGTCGCGGCTCGCGACGATCAGCACGCGCGCCTGCCGTTCGGAGCCAGTTCCACCAGCGCCCAAGAACGACTTCAGGTCGACGACGGTCAAGAGCTGCCCGCGCAGATTCGCGATGCCGCGCAACCACGGCTTCGCCCCGGGGACACGCGTGACCTGCTCCGGGACCGGCAGCACTTCGCGAACCTCCGCGCGGCTCGTGACGAACCGCTCGGCGCCGAGCCGAAAGCCGATGCCGACCCATTCGTCGGCCGCTGCGGGCGCGCCATCCCGCGCGGCGATCGCCGCGCGCGCACGCCGCTCGAGCTCGAGCAGGAGCTCGAAAGGCTGCTCGGCCAATGCCTGCAGGTTCAAGCGTTCGGCCCTCGGTCGAGAACTTCCTGGGCCTTGGCGACCAGCACGGCTTCGGTGACCGGTTTGACGAGATAGTCGACGGCGCCCTGGCGCATGCCCCAAATGCGATCCGTCTCCTGGTCCTTGGTCGTGATCATGACCACGGGAATCGACTTGGTCTGCGGATCGCGCGTCAGCGTGCGCGTGGCCTGGTAGCCGTTCACGCGCGGCATCACGACGTCCATGAAAATGAGATCCGGCCGCACCTCGCGGGCGAGGCTCAGACACTCGGAGCCGTCGGCCGCGGACACGGTATCGAAGCCATGCTTCTCGAGCGCGGTCTTCAGCACGTGGACCTCGGTGGGCGAGTCGTCGACGATCATGATCAGGGCCATAACGCTATCCTCCGCGACCGACTACTTCGCCACGTGGCTCACGATTGCGCCGAGCAGCTCGTCCTTCGTGAAGGGCTTGGTCAGGTATTGCTCCGAGCCGACCAGCCGGCCGCGAGCCCGATCGAACAGGCCGTCCTTGCTCGACAGCATGATGACCGGCGTGTCCTTGAATACTTTGTTGTGCTTGATCAGCGAGCAGGTCTGATAGCCGTCGAGCCGCGGCATCATGATGTCGACGAAAATGATGTCCGGACGATGGTCGGCGATCTTCGACAACGCGTCGAAGCCGTCGACGGCGGTGAACACCTCGCAGCCTTCCTTGGCGAGCAGCGTTTCCGCGGTGCGGCGGATGGTTTTGCTGTCGTCGATGACGAGAATCTTGAGGCCCTGCAAGGAGCTTTTCGGGTTCACTGCACTGGTACCGGACACTTGGTCTCCCTCCCGCGGACCGCTCGGCGTACCCCCGCGCTCGATTCGAGAGCGTAACTCTCGGACTCAACGCGCCTTTTAACATATTGGCGCCAGGCCTTCCATCGACTGAGTCGCGACTCGCAGCAGTAGCGATCGACAGCAAGGCGACGCGCCGCAGGGGTCGCCCACGAGGCATAGCGCTCGTGAAAAGCGAGTTATGGTAGCGTTGCGCGCTTTGCCCAAACTGCGAACCACCGCAAGAACCGAGGAACAAGAATGAGTCAGTCCCGCCGGGTGCTCGGCGTCGTCATGGACCCGATCGAGTCGATCAAGCCGAAGAAGGATTCGACGCTCGCGATGCTGCTGGCGGCGCAGCGGCAAGGCTGGAGCATCCTCTATTTCCGTCAGCAGGACCTGTCGGTGCGCGACGGCGTACCCCACGGCCACGGCTCCTGGCTCACGGTTCGCGACGACCCCGAGCGCTGGTTCGAGCTCGGCACCCCTTGGGTGGGCGGACTGGAGCAGATCGACGCGCTGCTGATGCGCAAGGATCCGCCGTTCGACATGGAGTACATCTATACGACGTACATCCTGGAGCTGGCCGAAGAGCCGGGGCGTGCTGGTCGTGAACAAGCCCGCGAGCCTGCGCGACATCAACGAGAAGGCCTACACCGCCTGGTTCCCGCAGTGCACGCCGCCGAGCCTCGTGACCCGGTCACGATCGGCGCTGCACGAGTTCCTGAAGGAGCACGGCAAGATCGTGCTGAAGCCGTTCGACGGCATGGGCGGCCGGTCGATCTTCGTGGTCGCCGCCGGCGACCTGAACGTCAACGTCATCATCGAGACGCTGACGGACGACGGCGCGAAATTCACGCTGGCCCAGCGCTACATCCCCGAGATCGTGGACGGCGACAAACGCGTGCTGCTGATCGACGGCGAGCCGATCGAGTACGCGCTGGCGCGAATCCCGGCCCCTGGCGAGAGCCGCGGCAACCTCGTCATGGGCGCCAGGGGTGAAGGCCGTCCCCTGACCGAGCGCGACCGCTGGCTCTCGCGCCCAGGTGGGCCCCACGTTGGCCCGCAAAGGCGTGCTGTTCGCGGGCCTCGACGTGATCGGCGACTATCTGACCGAAATCAACGTCACGAGCCCCACGGGAATCCGTGAACTCGATCGCCAATTCAACATCGACATCGCTGCTAAGCTGATCGTCGCCATCGACCGCAAGCTTTCGGCCAGAACACGCTGACGCGCGTATAATCCTGGCAGTTCGCTCGGAGTGTGACTTCCGTGCCGACGATCTCGCCACCGCCGTTATCCAACGACCGACTCGGCTCGACGCTGTTCGTCGCCGCATTGATTCACGGCGTCGTGATCCTTGGCGTCACGTTCACGGTCACCTCGCTCGACGACACGAAGGTGCCCTCGCTGAACGTCGCGCTCGTGGTCGACACCGGCAAGGAAGAGCTCGCGGTCGAGACGGCCGACTTTCTTTCCAATCGCAACCAGCGCGCGGCCGGCCAGGCGGCCAAAGGCCCGCGCCCGACGACGGCGCTGTCCGCCGCGCAACCTTTGACCCAGGCAGGCGACCCTCAGGGCGCTGACCTGACGGACGGCACGCCACGCGATTCGACGGAGAGCGCCGAGCAGGTCGTCACTCGCGGCGAGAGCCCGGAGCAAGTCGCCGCGCAACCGCAGCCGACCGACGACCCCGCACCGACGCGGCAACGATCCGCGTCGCTGTTCCAGCACACCGGGCCACAAACGACGGCCATGGAGCTCAGCCTGCGCGCCGAGCTGCCGAACGGCGTCCGACGACGCGCGAACGCTGCTCGCGACACCGAGCACGCGGCAGTCCGGTCTCGCCGAGTATCTGGACGGCTGGCGCCGGCGCGTCGAACGCATCGGCACGGCCAACTATCCCGCGGAGCTGCTCGGCGATCCGAACGCCGGACGGCCGACGCTCGAGGTCGTGATCGGCAAGGACGGGCAGCTCGTGGACATCGTGGTACGCCAGTCTTCCGGGGACAAAGCGCTCGATCAGGCGGCCCTGAAGATCCTGCGCCTCGCGTCCCCGTTCGAGCCGTTGCCGCAAGTCGATCCGCAAGGATTACGACGTGCTGCGGTTCGCCTACGACTGGGACTTCTTCGACAACGCCCGCCGTCAGGCCAGCGCCGCCCGCAATCGCTGAACGACGTCGAGCCTTGCTACGATAGCGACACTTCCCAAGAGGGCGAGCGCGTGAGCATGCGGTCGTTGCAAGATCACTTCCTGATCGCGATGCCCGCGATGGCCGACCCGCATTTCAGCGAGACGGTCACCTACATCTGCAAGCACGATGACGACGGTGCCTTCGGCGTCATCGTGAACCGCCCCGGCGACCTGTCGCTCGCGGAGATGCTCGGCCAGCTCGCCATCCCGCTGACGGAACGCAGCCGATTGGACAGCCCCGTGCTCGTGGGCGGGCCCGTCGAGCCCGAGCGCGGCTTCGTGCTGCACCGCTCGGCGCAGAACTACGAAGGCACGATCGACGCCCGGCGGCGACATGAAGGTCACGGTGTCGCTCGACATCCTGACCGCGCTCGGTCGCGGCGAAGGCCCTGAACCCTCGCTCGTCGTGCTCGGGTACGCCGGCTGGGGCCGCGGCCAGCTCGACGCCGAGATTCAGCAGAACTCGTGGCTCACGGTGCCCTGCCGACCCCACCATCATTTTCGATACGCCGTTCGAGCAACGCTGGGCCTCGGCGCTCGGCCTACCCGGCGTGGACATTCGCCGCATCACGAACTATGCCGGTCACGCGTAAGGCGCGGCAGGGACAACGGCGTGGCGCTGCCTAACGAGCGGCGCATCCTGCTCGCGTTCGACTTCGGCTTGCGGCGCATCGGCGTCGCTACGGCCAACTTCGAAACGCGCACGGCCTCTCCACTCACGACGTTGCGCGTGGACCGCGACCCTCCGTGGGCCGAGCTCGATCGCATCGTCGCCGACTGGCAGCCAACCCAGCTCGTCGTGGGTGTTCCGGAAGGCGAAGGCGCCGCTGCGGTGGCGCGACGCGCACGGCAGTTCGCGGCCGCGATCGGCAGCCGGTACGCGCTGCCGGTGGGGACGGTGGACGAGACGCTGACGTCCGTCGAAGCGGAGACGACGCTCGCAGCGAACCGCCGATCCGGGTATCTTCGCCGCCGCGTGGGCAAAGGCCGGGTGGACCGGGCGGCCGCGTGCCTGATCGCCGAACAGTGGATGAACGAGCAGTAGCTTACGTGAGTTATCAAGCCAACCGCGGCAGCGTATTTCTCGAGGACGCACGCATCCTGACCCTCGAGGCCCATGCGGGCCAGCAATTCATTCTGCGCGTGCAGGCGCCGCGCGCCGCGCGCCGCGCCGTGCCTGGCAGTTTCGCCCACATCTCCTGCGACCCTTCGGTGCCGCTGCGCCGGCCGCTGTCGATCATGCGCGCCGACGCGGACGCGGGCTGGCTCGAGTTCCTGTACAAGCCGCGCGGCGCGGGCCTCGCGAAGCTCTCCACGCGCCGGCCCGGCGAAACGCTGAGCGTGCTGGCGCCGATCGGCCACGGCTTCACGGTGGACCCCGCGCGCCCGCGACTGCTCGCGCTCGGCGGCGGTGTCGGCATCCCGCCGATGATTTTCCTGGCCGACCAGGTCCGCGGGCGCAAGGAGCTCAAGCCGCTGGTGCTGATGGGCTCCGAAGTGCCGTTCCCGTTCGATCTCGTGGAGTCGCGGCTCGACGTGCCGGGCGTCGGCGGCACCGCGACGCACGCGGTCACGTTGCTCGAGCAATGGGGCGTGCCGTCGCGCCTCGCGAGCAATGCAGGAATCGCGGGCGCGCATCGCGGTTACATCACGGACCTGGCGCGCGCGTGGCTCGACGCGATTTCACCGGCGGAGCGGCGCGCGACGCAGGTGTTCGCGTGCGGGCCGACGCCGATGCTGAAGGCCGTGGCGAAGCTGGCGCGCGAGTTCGACTTACCGTGTCAGGTCGCGCTCGAAGAATTCATGGCCTGCGGCATCGGCGGTTGTGCCGGCTGCAACGTCCGCGTGATGACGCCCGACGGCCCCGCCATGAAGCGCGTCTGCGTCGACGGCCCCGTCTTCGACGCTCGCGACGTATATCCCTAGACGACCGGTTACGCGTGTCGCAGAGCGGTTCGCGTGCAGCGGCCCTCGCGGGACACGCCGGAAATCGCATCCCTGCGGCTCGTCTGCGCACATCCCTGTGCGCAGACGGTCCCGCGAGGGCCGCTGCACACGAACCGCTCGTTGAGCGCAACGTCGCGTCGCGCCCTGCGATCGCTCGCGGCATCGCTCGCGCTCGCGACCCACCTCTTCTCTTCCTATTCCTTCCAAACCGAACGCCGAATCGCGCGGCCGGCGAGCTAAGGGAAATGAGAAGAGGAAGAGACGCGAGCTTCGATGCGGCGAAGCGGCTGACGATGCGTGTGCGTGCCCGCGAGGGGGCGTCGGCGACAGGGATGTCGCCGCCGCAGCCTACAGGGATGTACTTGCGGCGTCCCCTCGCGGGCACTGCACACGCGTCGACAGCCGTTGCGATGAGGGCCAGCAAGCGAGCGCGCGCGATCAGCCGAAGTTGATCTTGGCTTCGAGGTTCGAGCGGGAGTCGGCGTTCGAGAGCGCCTCTTCCATGCTGATGCCGCCACGCCGGTAGAGATCGAAGAGCGCCTGGTCGAAGCTCTGCATCCCGGGCTCTTTCGTGTCCTTGAAGGCTTCCTTCACGTTCGCGATGTCGCCCTTCAGGATCATCTCCGAGATGTGCGGCGTATTCAGCATGATCTCGACGGCCGCCACGCGCTTGCCTTCCTTCGAGCGCACGAGCCGCTGCGAGATGATCACGCGCACGTACTGCGACAAGTCCATCAGCACCTGCCTGTGCTGATCGTTCGGGTACATGTTGATGATGCGGTCGAGCGTCTCGGGCGAGTTGTTCGCATGCAGCGTCGCGATCGCGAGGTGGCCCGTGCCGGCCAGGTCGATGGCGGCCTGCATCGTCTCGCGGTCGCGGATCTCGCCGATCAGAATTACGTCCGGCGCTTCGCGCATCGCGCTGCGCAGCGCGCGGTGGTACGACAGCGTGTCGAGCCCCACCTCGCGCTGATTCACGATCGATTTCTGGTTGCTGTGCAGGAACTCGATCGGGTCTTCGATCGTGACGATGTGCGACGCCGAATTCCTGTTGCGGTGGTCGATCATCGCCGCCAGCGTCGTCGACTTGCCGGAGCCGCTGGCGCCGACCATCAGGATCAGGCCGCGCCGCAGCATGATCATGTCCTTCAGCACGTCGGGCATGCCGAGGCTCTCCAGCGTCGGCAGGTGCGGCGTGATGAAGCGCAGCACCATCGCGACGTTGCCGCGCTGGTGGAAAACGTTGACGCGGAAACGACCGAGCCCGGCTTCCGAGATCGCGAAATCGATCTCGAGATCGCGCGTGAACTGCTCGAGCTGCTGCTCGTTCATGAGCTCGAGCGCAGCCTGGCGGACCATCTTCGGCGAGAGCTCGACCTGGTTCACGGGCATGATCTTGCCGTCGATCTTGATCATGACCGGAGAATACGTGGTGAAGAACAGGTCGGACGCGTTCTTGTCCACCATCAATTTGAACAGCGGTTTGACGTTCATGGCAGAGGGGCGGCGAGCCGGCCGTTAGAACCGGGACTCTTTCTCCTCGTCGGCCAGCTGGAGGCTCTCCTCGTGATCGGCTTGCGCAGCGCCTTCGCGCTTGCTCTGCAGCTTGATCTTGAGGCGCAGCTCGTTCTTCGAGTCCGCGTTGCGAATCGCTTCGTCGTAAGCAATGACGCCGTCCTCGTAGAGCTGGAACAGCGCCTGGTCGAACGTCTGCATGCCCAGTCGGTTCGACTTCGCCATGATGTCTTTGATCATGGCCACCTCGCCGCGGAAGATCAGGTCGCTGATCAGCGGCGAAGCCAACATGATCTCCATGGCCGCGCAGCGACCCATCTTGTTCTCGCGCGGCAACAACCGCTGCGAGATCATGGCCGTGATGTTCAGCGACAGGTCCATCAGCAGCTGGTGCCGTCGCTCCTCCGGGAAGAAGTTGATGATGCGGTCCAGCGCCTGGTTCGCGCTGTTCGCGTGCAAAGTAGCCACGCACAAGTGGCCCGTCTCCGCGAACTGAATGCCGTACTGCATCGTCTCGCGGTCGCGGATCTCGCCGATCATGATGACGTCCGGCGCCTGACGCAGAGTGTTCTTCAGCGCGGCGTGCCAGCTGTCGGTGTCGACGCCGACCTCGCGATGCGTGACGACGCAGCCGCGGTGCGGATGCACGTACTCGACCGGGTCCTCGATCGTGATGATGTGGCCGCGGCTGTTCTCGTTGCGATAGCCGATCATGGCGGCCAAGCGTGGTCGACTTACCGGAACCCGTGCCGCCGACGACGAGGCACAGGCCGCGCTTCGTCATCGCGACTTCCTTCAGCTGCGCCGGCAGGTCGAGATCCTCGAAGGTCGGAATCTTCGTGACGATCGTTCGAATCACCGCGCCGACGTTGCCTTGCTGCGACGAACGCGCTCACGCGGAACCGGCCGATGCCCTGCGGCGCGATCGCGAAGTTGCACTCCTTGGTCGCGTCGAATTCCTTGGCCTGCTTGTCGTTCATGATCGAGCGAACGATCAAGCGAGCTCTGTGCAGGCGTCAGCGGACGATCGGCGAACGGCCGAATCGTGCCATCGATCTTGATGGCCGGCGGAAAATCCGCCGTGATGAAGAGGTCGGAACCGTTGTTCTCGACCATCTTCTTCAGAAGATTCTGCGTCAGTCGTACTGCTTGATCGCGTTCCATTACGACCCGCTCCTATGGATCCGGTAGGGCGTCAGAAGCTTTCCTTGTTGACGGCCTTGAAGCGGGCTTCTTCCTTCGTGATCAGCCCCTTCATCATCAGTTCCTGCAGATTCTGGTCGAGAGTCTGCATGCCCTGAGCCTGGCCGGTCTGAATCGCGGAGTACATCTGCGCGATCTTGCCTTCGCGGATCAGGTTCCGGATGGCCGGTGTACCGATCATGATCTCGTGCGCCGCGATGCGGCCGCCACCGACGCGCTTCAGCAGCGTCTGCGAGATGACCGCGCGCAGCGACTCCGAGAGCATGCTGCGCACCATTTCCTTTTCCGTGGCCGGGAACACGTCGACGATACGGTCGATGGTCTTTGCGGCGGAGCTCGTGTGCAGCGTGCCGAACACGAGGTGGCCGGTCTCTGCGGCAGTGAGCGCGAGACGAATCGTCTCGAGGTCGCGCATCTCACCCACGAGGATCACGTCGGGGTCTTCGCGCAACGCCGAGCGCAGTGCTTCGCTGAAGCCAAGCGTGTCGCGATGTACTTCGCGCTGATTGATCAGGCAGCGTTTGCTCTCGTGCACGAACTCGATCGGGTCTTCGATCGTGATGATATGGTCCGGCCGATTGTCGTTCACGTAGTCGACCATGCCCGCGAGCGTCGTCGACTTACCGCTACCCGTGGGGCCCGTGACGAGCACGAGACCGCGCGGATGCATCGAGATGTCCTTGAAGATGCGTGGCGCGCCGAGATCGTCGAGGCTCAAGATCTGCGACGGAATCGTGCGGAACACTGCGGCGCAGCCGCGGTTCTGGTTGAACGCGTTGACACGGAAGCGCGCGAGCTTCGGAATTTCGAACGAGAAGTCGGTCTCGAAGAACTCTTCGAAGTCCTTCCGCTGCTTGTCGTTCATGATGTCGTACACCATACTGTGCACTTCTTTGTGCTTCAGCGCTGGCATGTTGATTCGCTTGACGTCGCCGTCAACGCGAATGATCGGTGGTACACCGGACGACAAGTGCAGGTCGGAAGCGTTGTTCTTGACGGCGAACGCGAGCAACTGCGCAATATCTACCGCGGCCATGGCGCTCCTTATAAGCGGGCCCTCAAGCCCCCCCTGATACGGGGCTACATAAGTAGTTGACAGTATAGCCAAGGGCTGCCGGCAAAGCGTGACTGAAATCACGGCTCATCTCGCAGATATCGTCGAGCGCGTCGCTCGCGCGACAGAGCGCGCGCAACGCACTCAGGGCAGCGTGCAGATCATCGCCGTCAGCAAGCAACAACCGGTCTCCGCGATCGCGGCAGCATACGCCGCGGGCCTGCGCCACTTCGGCGAAAGCTACATCCAGGAGGCTCTGCCGAAGATGGCGGAGCTCGAAGAGCTCGACATCACCTGGCACTTCGTCGGCAGGCTGCAGGCGAACAAGACTCGCGCCGTGGCGGAACACTTCGACTGGGTACATACCGTCGATCGTCTGCGCATCGCGGAGCGCCTGAACGAGCAGCGCCCGCCACTTCGCACCGCCCTTGAACGTGCTGATTCAAATCAATCAGGGCGGCGAAGAACAGAAGGCCGGCGCTCTCGAGCAAGATGCCGCTGCGCTCGCGCGCGGAATCTCGGCGCTGCCGAGGCTCGCTCTGCGGGGGCTCATGACACTGCCGCCGCAAAGCGGTGAAGGAGCCGGCGCATGGTTCGCGTCGCTCGCGACGCTGCGTGATCGACTCGCAGCCGAAGGACTTCCCCTCGACACGTTGTCGATGGGCATGTCGGCAGACTTCGAAGTCTGCGATCGCCGAGGGCGCGAACTTCGTCCGAATCGGCACCGCGATCTTCGGCGCTCGCGATCCCGGCTAGCGCGCGGCACGCGAACGACGCGGCGTGCTATCTTTCCCTAGCATCAACGAGTAGTCGCCGATGCAGAGTGCGCTGATATTTCTCGTCAGGACGCTGGCAGACCTGTACCTGCTCATGTTCCTGCTGCGGTTCATTTTGCAGTGGGTCCGGGCGAGCTACCGCAATCCATTGTCGCAACTCGTGCAGAGAGTCACTTCGCCACTCGTCGCGCCGGCGCGCCGCGTGCTGCCGAGCGTCGCCGGGCTCGATCTGCCGACGCTGATCGTGCTGATCGTGCTCGAGGGCATCGTGACGTATCTGCTGGTCGCGATCGCGCGCTACGCGGTGTCCATACCGGGCGTTCTGGTTCTGGTCGTGTTGCGACTCGTCTCCCTGACGCTGTGGTTCTACACCGTGGCGTTGTTCGTGTACGTGCTGCTCAGCTGGTTCGGTGATCGTGGCGGCGGACCGATGGGCAGCGTGCTCGCCGAGATCGTCGAGCCGTTGCTGCGGCCCGTGCGTCGAATCGTCCCGCCGATCGCCGGGCTCGATCTGTCGCCCGTGCTCGTGATGCTCGTGTGTCAAGCCGGACTCATCGCACTCCCGCTGCCGCTTGTTCCTTCGCTAGACAGTCTTCCTGCACCCGCGTAATGTCGGTAGCGTAGGTAGACGAGGCTGCACATCGCAATGCAGCGTCGAAGGCGAGGCGGATTTGTCGGTAGGGGGTAGCATGGTCATGCTCGCGCGCGTTCTGGCGTATCTCGGAACCGCACTCTTGCTCTCAGCGTGTGATTCCGGCAGCAACATCACCGCGACGAGTAAGCAGGACGACCCGTTGCCGGCCACCGAAAGCCAGAAGGATTTCGGCGACTACGTCGTGTACTTCAACGCGATCAATACCGACCAACTGACGCCGGACATCGCCAAGCAGTACGGCATCGTCCGCAGCAAGAGCCAGGCCATGCTGAACGTCAGCATCCATCGCAAGATGCAGGGCGGCGGCACCGAGGCCGTGACTGGCGCGGTCACCGCGTCGGCGGTCAATCTGAACGGCCAGCTGAAGACGATGACGTTACGCGAGATACGCGAAGACAAGGCGATCTACTACATCGGTGAGGCCGCCGTCACCGACGGCGAGGTGCTGATTTATACGATCGACGCTACACCGGGCAACGATCCGAGCCGTTTCACGGTGCGTTTCAAAAAGCAGTTCTACGTCGAGCACTAGCGCTCCTCAACTTTCGCCGCGCACGCGATTGCGAATGCGGATCAGGTCGCTACGCGACACGTACAACAACTCCGCGATCCTGCCCACGAGGTGATCCTCGTGCTTGTCGAGGCGGCGGTCCGCGAAGGCTACCTGCCACAACATCTCGACCACGCGGTGCTTCTCGGCCACTGACAGCTGCTCGTGCAGCCGTCGCGTGAATTGCTGTAGCTCCACCGCGTGATCGGCCTCGCGCCGAGCCTCTTCGAGCAACAGTTTCGCGTCCGCAGCGTCGAGCGAGAAGAATTGCGTCGAGCGACGCCTGCATCGCCGCGTCCTCCGCCAGGTCGTCCGCATAGTCGGCACGCGCCACTTCGATCAGTAGCAATGCCGTCGCCACTCGCAGCGCATGCTCGCGCTCAGCGGCGGACGGCTCGCGCTCGGCACCGAAGGCGCGATCGAACAGAGCGTTCAGTTTGCCGAGCATGGCGAGCCCGCGAGCTCTGCGTTGAGCCCGAAGTCGGCGCCGAAGAATTCGGCCACCGCGTTGCCGAGCACGTTCAGGTGCCCGTGAAAGTAGTGCCCCACGCCGTCGACGAGCACCACGCGCGGCGGCGCCGCGAGCGCGTTCGCCCACTCGATCACCGGCGCGGCCGCAACGACGTCGTCTGCCGAGCCGTGCACGAGCAACCACGGGCATCGCGGCGGCTCGAAGTCCGCGGGCAATCGCGTGACCGGCGGCGCGACGGTCACGAGACCCGTCGGCGTCGCCCGTGCCGCGACGCCAAGCGCCATTGCGGCGCCGAACGAGAATCCGCCGAGATACACGCGCAGCCCCGGCCAGCGCGCGCGGCTCCAGTCCACGACGGCCAGCACGTCGTCGCGCTCGCCTTCGCCGTCGGCGTAGCTACCCGCCGACGCGCCCACCCCGCGAAAGTTGAAACGCACGGCAATGGCGCCGAGGTTTGCAAAACTTCTCGCCAGCGTCGTCACGATCTTGTTTTGCATGGTACCGAGCTGCAAAGGATGCGGATGACAGATCACCGCGACCGCGGCTGGTGCACCCCCGACGTCGTCGAGCGCGGCCTCGATGCGCCCGGCAGGGCCGGCAATCTCGATCGGCGTCGAAGTGACCGCGCGTTTCATGATGGCGTGTCCGCCGCGGGCGTAAGATCCGCCAGCAACTCGTTCAGGCGCGCGACGAACGCCGCGGGATCCTCGAGCTGCCGACCCTCGGCCAGCACGGCTTGCTCGAACACCAGCAGCGCGAGTCGCTCGAATCGCGCCGGATCGTTCTCGCGATCGAGCCGCCGCACGAGCGCATGCTCCGGATTCAGCTCGAGGCTCGGTACGATCGCGGGGGCCTCGTGACCCGCGGCGGTCAGCATCTCGCGCATCTGATACCCGAGATCGTGCTCGCCGAGCACGAGACACGCGGCCGATTGCCGTAGCCTCTCCCCGACGCGGACCTCGTCCACGCGCTCGCGGAGCACCTGCTTCACGCGCTTCAAAAGCTGCTTCTGCTCGCGCTGCTCCGGCGTCGCCTTGTCGGCGCTCTGCGCAGGCAGATCGAGCGCGCCGCGCCGCACGTCCTTGAACGTCTTGCCTTCGTACTCCGTGAGGTGCTGCATGACCCACTCGTCGAGGCGATCCGTGAGCAGCAGCACCTCGAGGCCGCGTTCCTTGAACGCTTCGAGGTGCGGGCTGCTGCGCACCGCGGTCGGCGACTCAGCGATCAGAAAATAGATGGAGCTCTGTTCGGGCTTCGCCTCGGCCAGATAGTCCTTGAGGCTCCGGCTTTGCTCGAGCGCTCGTCGATCGCGTGGTGTTGAATCGCAGCAGCTTCACGAGCCGCTCGCGGTTCACGGGATCCTCGACGAGGCCTTCCTTCACGAGCGTGCCGAATTCGCGCCAGAACTTCGCATACTTCTCACCGTCCTCGGCCAAGCGGTCGAGGAGGTCGAGCACTCGGCGCGTGAGAGCAGCCCGCATTGCGCCGATCGCTTCGTCCTGTTGCAGCAACTCGCGCGAGACGTTCAGCGACAGCTCGCTCGAATCGACGACCCCGCGCACGAAACGCAGATACAACGGCAAGAACTGTGTGGCCTGATCCGTAATGAACACGCGCTGCACATACAGCTTCACGCCCTTCGGTGCCTCACGGTTCCAGAGATCGAACGGCGCCGCCGAAGGGACGTACAACATGCTCGTGTACTCGCGCTTGCCCTCGACGCGGTTGTGCGACCAGATCAGCGGCTCCTCGGCATCGTGCGTCAGATGCTTGTAGAACTCGATGTACTCGGTGTCGGCAATTTCAGTCCGCGGGCGCGTCCACAGCGCCTTCGCGCGGTTCACGGTCTCGTCCGCGCCGGCCGCCGTCAAACGTACGGGGAACGCGATGTGGTCGGAGTACTTGCGGATCAGCGCGCGCAGGCGTTCGGGCCGGAGGAACTCCTCGGCGTCCTCTTTGAGCTTCAGCTGCACAGACGTGCCCCGCTGCGCGCGCGCGATCGCGGCGACGGTGTACTCGCCACGGCCGTCGGAGACCCAGCGCACGCCCTGCTCGACCGGCGCATCGGCCCTGCGACTCGACACCGTGACTTCGTCCGCAACGATGAACGCGGAGTAGAACCCCACGCCAAACTGGCCGATCAGCTGCGCGTCCTTGCGTTGGTCGCCGGTCAGCCGCGCGAGGAACTGGCCGGTGCCGGAGCGCGCGATCGTGCCGAGATGCTCGATGACTTCGTCGCGACTCATGCCGATGCCGTTGTCGGTGATCGTCAGGAGGCGAGCCTCCGGTTCGAGGCTTACATGGATCGTGAGCTCGGTGTCCGTGCCGAGCAAATCGGGGCGCGCCAGGCCCTCGAAACGCAGCCGGTCGTTCGCGTCGGACGCGTTCGATATCAGCTCGCGCAGGAAGATCTCCCTGTCGCTGTACAGGGAGTGCACCATGAGGTGCAGCAGTTGTTTGATCTCGGCCTGGAACGCAAACGTGGCCGACCCGCTACTTTCCATCGACGCGGCTACCTCATCCAGCGAAATGGCTGGGCGCTAGGTTAGGCGCAGCGCGAGTTTTTTCAAGCGGCGCTGGCCGCTAGGCGGGCAATTCACGGTAATAGGCGACCCGAACGGCCGCGCCGAGGAACCACGCCGCGACGCTCGCGGCGGCAACAACCGACAGAGCCGGCGTCAGGTCGGTCGCGATCAGCGACAACTCGCAGGCGGCCACCGCCAGCGCGGCGACGAAACCGACGCCGAGCACCGATCGGCGCAGTTGCTCCCATTTCAGGGCCATGGCGAACACCAGGTCGTCGAGATCGTCCAACCAGAGCAGTACGACTTCCACCCGCCGGCCTACTCTTCGTCGGACTCGAACGGATCGGTGCGGTGCGCCAACTCCGGCCGCCGCTGCTCGCCCTCTTTGTGGCGACGCGCAGCCTCGAGGGCCCACGCAATCCACTCCAGGCGGCAAATGCCGCTCTCCGTCCCTGGCTGCTCGCGGTGATCTTTTGCGTCCATTGCTAGAAGATCTTCGCTATTGACTGAGCGGAAATATAGCGCGCTCCTTAGGCCACGGCTGTGAAGGTTTTCTCAAGAACCCGTACCGGCGCGACAAAGAGTTTGACTTATTGTAAGTTGATGCCGTGGCGAGAGCGGCACATGTTGCTCGAGCTCACAGTTACACATGCAGCGAATCATTGTTCTCAACCCTAAAGGCGGCTCTGGCAAGACCACGATCGCCAGCAACTTGGCCGCGTGCTTCGCAGTCGGCGGTCAGCGGCCTGCGCTGCTCGATCTCGACCCGCAGGGCTCGAGTATGCGCTGGCTGCGGAAGCGGCCCGACGATAGCGCGGCGATCCACGGCATCGCCGGATTCGAGCGCACTGGCGCCGTCACGCGCAGCTGGCAGCTGCGGATTCCGGCCGAATGCGGGGTTGTGGTCGTGGATACTCCGGCTGCCGTCGAGCCGCAGGCGTTGCCGGAGCTCACGCGTGGCGCCGACGCCGTCCTCGTGCCCGTCATGCCGTCCGAGATCGACATTCACGCAACGGCGAAGTGCATCGCGGACCTGCTGCTCGTGGCGAAGATCCGTCGCTCCGAGAACCGCATTGGCATCATCGCGAACCGCGTCCGCGCCAATACGCTCGTGTCGCAGTCGTTGATGCGTTTCTTGGCCAGTCTCGACATCCCACTCGTGACGACGCTGCGCGACACGCAAAACTACATCCGCTCCGCGGAAGCGGGCGTCGGCGTGTGCGAGATGCCGCGTTGGCAGGTTCAACAGGATCTCGAGCACTGGCAGCCGTTATTGGCCTGGCTCGCGGAACGACACCGCGGCCCACAGCCGGTGGCGACTGCGGGCGGTGTGAGTGCGATCGAACGTAGGGAACCGGCCGCCGGCATCGAAGCACCGTTCGGCGTCGCCGCGGTGGGTGCGGCGCCCTGAGCTCTTAGCTCAGTTGTCCTTCCAGTTCTGGCGAACTTTGTCGGCCCAGGTGTGGTAGCCGCGCCAACTGTAAATTGAGTGGTCGAGGGGCGCGCGTTCCGTGGTGGCCTTCGGGCTCACGCGCGACAGCCACTTGCGGTAGGCGTCCCAGCCCTGCTGCTCGTCGGTACCGCTGCGCTGCGGGTCACCCGAGCCACTGTCCTTCGTGTACAGCGCGGGACGGAACTGATGGGGTTTGTGCTCGCTCATCGCCTGCTGACAATCCCTTGTCGAGTTGCAGCAAGGCTACGCGGGAAAGGCTTCGACCTTAAGGAACTGAATCACAAACACCCTGGCGAGTTGCGCTTGTGAAACAACGTGCTGCGCGCGTTTTACGATAATGCGCCGCGCGAAGCAGCGCTGCATCACACCGCGATGCGGTAGCAGGGCACGTAGGCGCCGGTGAGACGCATGCGCCCAGCGGCGACGAACTCCTTCAGCAACGCACCGAGCTCGCCAATCACGTAGGGATCGCCGCGCAGCTCGAAGGGTCCGTGCTTCTCCACTTGCGCGATGCCGGCAGCGCGCACGTTGCCCGCGACGATGCCGGAGAACGCGCGACGCAGATTCAGCGCGAGCCTGTCCGGCGACTGATCGCCATGCAACTCGAGGCCGCGCATCGACTCGTGCGTGGCATCGAACGGCCGCTGGAAATCGAGCCCTACGTTCAGGGCCCAATTGAAGAAGTACGCGGTGTCTGCGGCAGCACGTCGCTCCTTGACCTTCTCGAGGCCGCGCGCGACCTCTGCCGCCACGGCAGGCGGATCGCCGAGTATCACCTTGTACCGTTGCTGGGCCTTGGGGCCCAGCGTCTTGCCGATGAAGTCGTTCATCCGCTCGAAATACCGCCGGCTCGAGATCGGGCCCGTGAACACGAGGGGCAGATGCACGTGCTCGTTCTCAGGGGTCAGCAAGATACCGAGCAGATACAGAATCTCTTCCGCGGTGCCAACACCGCCGGGGAACACGACGATCGCGTGCGCCATGCGCACGAACGCTTCTAGCCGTTTCTCCATGTCGGGCAGAATCACGAGCTCGTTGACGATCGCGTTTGGCGACTCGGCGGCAATGATCGTCGGCTCCGTGAGCCCGAGATAACGCCCCGTGCGGATGCGCTGTTTTGCGTGACCGACCGTGGCGCCCTTCATCGGGCCCTTCATCGCGCCGGCGCCGCAGCCCGTGCAGATGTCGAGACCCGCGAGTCCGAGCTCGTAGCCTACGACCTTCGTGTAGTCGTATTCCTCGCGCTCGATCGCGTGGCCGCCCCAGCACACGACGAGCCGCGGGTCCTCGTGCGCGCGCAGCACCCGCGCGTTGCGCAGAATGTGGAACACCCCATCCGTGATGCCCGCGGAGCTAGCGAGATCGAACCGCGGGTTGTGCAGCACGTCGTCGTGCGCGAACAGCAGGTCGCGCAACACGGCGAACAAATGCTCCCGGATGCCGCGGATCATATGCTTGCCGACGAAGGCCGCGGCCGGCGCGTTCTTGAGCTCGATCGCGATGCCACCTTCGTACTGCACCACACTGATCCGAAAACTCTGGTAGCGGCGCAACAATTGGCGCACGTCGTCGTCTAACGAACCCGAGTTCAGTACCGCCAGCGAGCACTGACGCCACAGGTCGTACAGGCCACCTTCGCCGGCATCGCGAAGTTGGTTCGTTTCGGCCCGCGAGAGAATTTCGAGGCTGCCTTCCGGGGCAATCAGCGCATCCATGGACGTGATCTCGCGCGAGCTAAGGTCGAATCTCGATCGGTGTCGACTCGCGTGTCATGAGCCAAATGTCGACCATGTCGGCATTTCTCACGCCGATGCAGCCGTCGGTCCAGTCTCCATCGTAGTGGCCCAACTCATAGTGCGGCTCGTTCGGCCACCCATGAATCATGATCAGCCCGCCCGGATCGACGCGCGATTTGCGTGCCTGCGCCCGATCGGCGTCGGAGGGGTAGGAAACCTGGATCGAGAGAAAGTAATCGCTGTTCGCGTTACGCCCCTCGAGGCGATATTGTCCTTCAGGCGTGCGGAAGTCGCCTTCGCGCCGTTTAGGACCCTTGGGGAACAGACCGAGCGCGATATCGATCGCGCGCACCACATGGCCGGCCTTCATCAGATACAACTTGCGCTCGGATTTTACGACCAGCACCAAATCCGCTGGATCTGGCATCGCCGCGACTTCCTCGCCACCGACGCTTCGGCCTACGGGCAGCAACGCGAGCGCGCAGAGAAGTGCTGGAATCGACCGGGTTCTATTCATCCGGCCAGACTCTAGATCAACCGCTTCGAAAATAGCAACGCAGGAAGTCGCAGCGCGGACGAGGCGCACACGCGTCTCGCCCGCCAGGGTTCACTCTCCTCGCTGCAATGCCGCGATGCGTTGCTCGAGCGGCGGATGCGACATGAACAGACTGGCGCAGCCCACTGGCCGGGCCACCCGCGATGCCGAAAGCCTGCAACGCTTCGGGCAACTGAGCCGGCTGGTGCACGCGCTGCAGGCCCTGCAACGCGCTAATCATCGATTGGCGTCCGGCCAGCTTCGCCCCGCCCGCATCGGCGCGGAACTCACGCTGCCGCGAGTACCACATCACGATCATGCTGGCCAAAATACCGAGCATGATCTGCGCGACCAAGCTTGCGATGAAAAAGCCGGCCCCACCGCCGCGTTCGTTGCGGAGCAACACTCGATCGACGACGAAACCCACGATCCGCGACAGGAATACGACGAACGTGTTCAAAACGCCTTGCAACAACGTCAGCGTGACCATGTCGCCGTTCGCGACGTGGGTGATCTCGTGGCCGAGCACAGCCTCCACCTCACGCTGCCCGAGCCGTTGCAAGAGCCCGGTGCTGACCGCGACGAGAGCGTTGTTGCGCGTCGGTCCGGTCGCGAACGCGTTCACGTCGGGCGAGTCGTAGATCGCGACCTGCGGTCGGCGGATGTTCGCCGCATCGGCGTGACGGTAGACGGTGTTCACGAGCCAGATCTCGGTCGAATTCCGCGGCGTGCCGATCACGTGCGCGCCCGTCGACATCTTGGCGATCCACTTCGACATCGCGAGCGAGATCAGCGAGCCGGAGAAGCCCACTACGGCCGAGAAGACGAGCAGACCACCCAGATTCAGCGAGCTACCGTTGCGCGCCAGCGCCTGGTCGACGCCGAAGATATTCAGCACGACGTAGATGACGGCCAAGACGGCCACGTTGGTAACGGCAAACAGGAAAACTCTCTTCATCTTCGCTCCAATGATTCCCGGACTCCGAGAAACCAGATTCCCTAATAGTGTCGCAGATCGATGGTTTCAAGCGGCAGCCGGACTGCGCCGTGCAACTGTTAAGATTCCTGTCGTTACCACCGAACCGACGGGACATGGCTAGGGACCCATTCTGGAACGTGAAGTTCGCCGCACTTCGCTATGCCGTCGTCTGGCTCGGCTACGCGTGGATGCGCACCATCACGCACCTGCCGTTTGCCTGGCAACTGGCGTTCGGCCGCGGCCTCGGCCGCTTGCTGCACCTATTTGCGCCGGCCCGGCGGCGCGTCGTCGCACGCAACCTCGAAGCATGCTTCCCCGCGCTGCCGCCCGAGGAACGTGCGCGCATCTCCGCGAAGCATTTCGAGGCCCTCGGCGCGTCGCTGATTGAAATGGGCATGGGCTGGTTCGGCTCGCCGGAAGCGGTGCGCAAGCTCGTGCACGTGGAGGGCCACGAACATCTTGCGGCCGCGCTTGCGAAAGGTCGCGGCGTGATTCTGTTCTCGGCTCACTTCACGACCTTCGAGTTCTTCTGGCCGGCGCTCGCGCCGCTCTGCACGCGCCTCTGCGGCATGTACAAAGAGCAGCGCAACCCGGTCATGAACCGCATCATGAACGAAGGTCGCGGCCGCTTTTACGACACTCTGTTCGCGAAAGACGGCCTGCGGGAAATGCTGCGCAACCTGCGCGACAACGCCGTGGTGTGGTACGCCTCCGATCAGAGCTATGGCGGCAAGAGCAGCGCGCTGATCCCGTTCTTCAACGAGCCGGCCATGACGAACACCGCGATCAGCCGCATCGCGACGGCCAGCGGCGCTGTGGTGCTACCGTACTTCTGCCGCCGCCTGGCGGACGACACGTACGTAATGAGCATCGCCGCACCGCTGCCGGATCTGCCGAGCGACGACGAGGTGCAGGACACGCGCCGACTGACGCAGGTACTCGAGAGCTACATTCGCCTCTGTCCCGAGCAGTACTGGTGGATCCACCGGCGTTTCAAGGGACGTCCCGCGCCGCTGCCGGACCTGTACGGCGCACCGCGAGCATCTGGATGAGCGGAGCGCGCATGCCGCCCGAGCTCTCGCTAGCGCCGTTCTGGACGCCGCGCTACTGGCCCACGTGGCTCCTGCTCGGCGCGTTGCACCTCGCAGCGCGGCTACCCATTCGTTGGCAGCTGAAGCTCGGCTACGGCCTCGGTCGCTTCCTGCTGCCGTTGAACCCGCGCCAACGGCGCGTCGCCCGCCGCAATCTCGAGCTGTGCTTTCCCGAGCTCTCCGCGGAGGAACGCCGCGCGCTTTTGACGCGGCACTTCGAAGCGGTCGGCATGTCGTTCATCGAGATGGGCGTCGGCTGGTTCACGCCGATCGATCGGCTGCTGACGCGCGTCGAGATCGTGGGGCGCGAGCATCTCGACGGCGCGCTCGCCGCGGGCAAAGGCGCCCTGCTGTTCACCGCGCATTTCACCACGCTCGAGGTCGGCGTCGCCGTGCTCGAACGGCTGGCGCCACAGGCGAGCTGCATGTATCGCCCGCAGCGCAACGCGATGATGGACATGATGATCCTGCGCGGCCGCAGCAGGTTCGCGAAGGATCAGATCCCGCGCGACAACGTGCGCCTGCTGCTACGCAACCTGCGCGACAACTACGCCGTGGTCTACCTGCCGGACCAGACCTACCTCGGCAAGCAGAGCGAGCTGCTGCCGTTCTTCGGCGAGCCCGCAGTGACCAACACGGCGACCAGCAAGCTCGCGAAGATCAGCGGCGCCGCCGTGCTGCCGTATTTCTTCCGGCGCCTGCCGGACGGCCGCTATCGCATCGACATTGGCCCGCCGCTGCCGGAGCTGCCGTCCGACGATGCCAACGCAGATACGCGCCCGGCTGTTCGGCGCGCTCGAGCGCTACATTCGCCTGGCGCCCGAGCAGTACCTCTGGCTGTACAAGAAATTCAAAGGCCGGCCCGCGCCGCACCCCGATGTCTACGCGCGCGTGGCGGGCTAGCCCGTCGCGCTCGCCGCTGCGGATTCGTCGTAGCCGCGCTTGAGCTCGCGCCAGCGCTTCGGCATCGAACACCGTGCCCGTCTCGAGCGCGACCTTGCGCAGCGAGCGCTGCAGGCGTTCGACGCCGAGTCGCTGCCAGTCGCCGGGCGGCTTCGAACGCGCGTTGTCGAAGTCGACGAGGAACACTTCGCCGCGATCGTCGACCAGTAGGTTGTGCGCCGTCACGTCCGGATGATCGACGCCGTGATCGTGCACCGATCGCACCACGCCACCGATCTTGCGCCAGCACTGCGCCGGCACCTGCCCCTGCGCGATGAACCAGGACAGCTTCCGCGTGTTCGGCAGATAGGACGTGATGATATCGGCCGTGTAGATCGCACCCGTGCGATAGACATGCGCGGCGACGGGGTTCGGCACCGGCAACCCCGCTTCGCGCAGGCCGCGCAGCAACCGCCACTCGCGAAACGCGCGCGTGCGCTCGAGCCCGAGCCACAGGTAGTGATCCTCGACGAAGCGTGCGACGAGCCCGCCGCGGTGGTAATGCCGCAGCACCCACTTGTCGTTGCCGTGCGCAACGATCAGCACCTCGCCGCGCCCGGACGTCTCGAGCGCCACGGCGCCGGCTCGCTGCCATTCGCCGGCATCGAACCACGCCGTCACCGGCGCTTCACCGAGCGAGGCGGCGGCCAACATCGCGTGCCGACCGCTGCGCACGATCTGCGTGTCAGCCATCGGCGCGGCCTCGCGCTCGAGGCTCGCGCGCCCGCCTGAGTTGCGCCAGCGCCGCTTCCACGCGCTCGACCGAGATCTCCGTCAGACAGCGCAGATGGCCGAGTGGGCACTCGCGCTCGAAGCACGGGCTGCATTCGATGCCGAGGTACACCACGGCCGCAGACTCCGTCAGCGGCGGCGTGAACTTCGGCGACGACGAGCCGTAGATCGCAACGACCGGCGTGCCGCTCGCAGCCGCCACGTGCAGCAGCCCGGAGTCGTTGCTGACGGCCGCGTCGGCCGCGGCGGCGAGATCGATGACGTCCGCCAGCGACGTGCGGCCGCAAAGATTGCGCACGCGCGGTCGCCCGGCCGCGGCCGCGATCTCGTCCCCGAGCGGCCGCTCCTTGGCCGAGCCGAGCACGATGACGTTCGTGCCCGCCGCCGGCGAGCCAACGCGCGAGCTCCCCAAAGCGCGCCGCGGGCCAACGCTTCGCTGCGCCGTATTCCGCACCCGGCATCAGCGCGATCAGCGGCTCGCGCGCATCGAGCCCGTGCTCGGCACGCAGCCGCTCCTGGTTTGCCGCGACTGACACTCAAGCGCGGATACAGCTCCGCAGGCAACGGCCCGCGCCGGCTCGTCACTCTCGCGCCCGAGCGCGACGAAGCGCTTGACGGTTTGATCCAGCGACGCAGCCTGCACGCGCATGTCGTTCAGCAGTCCGTAGCGCCATTCGCCGCGAAATCCGGTGCGCCGCGGCACGCGCGCAAACCACGGGACGAGCGCGGCCTTCGCGGAGCGCGGCAGCACGATCGCGCGCGAGTATCGCTCGCGCGCGCAGGTCCCGACCGAGCGCGCGGCGGCGGCCGAGCCGAGCTCACCGTGGCCCACCGCGAGCTCTATTCCACGCGCGACTTCCGGCATGCGCTCGAGCACGGGCAACGACCACGGCGGAGCCACGACGTGAATTTCGGCAGCGGCGCTGCGCTGCTTCAACAACCGATAGAGTGCTTGCGCCATGACCATGTCGCCGACCCACGAGGGTCCGACGACGAGCACCTTGTCGGGCGCCGTCACGCTTGGCCGGCCGAGTGCGTCGAGATACGCCTTTACTCCGGCCCGCACGTCGCGAAACGGCGCGGTGTAGCCCGCCGCGCGCAGCGCGCCGATGTCGGCCTCGGTGAAGCTCTGATAACGACTCGCGAGCTCGGCCGGAAACGGGATGTAGCGGATCGTGCCCTTGCCGTGCCACGCGATGAGGGCGTTCGCCACATCGTTGAACGTGGCGCTGGCGCCCGTGCCGACGTTGAAAACGCCGGACATCCGGCGCTGCTCGTAGAACCACAGGTTCACGGCGGCCACGTCGCCCACGTACACGAAGTCGCGGCGCTGCTCGCCGGCGGCATAGCCGCCGCTGCCTTCGAACAAACGCGCCTCGCCCGTGGCGGCGACCTGCCCGTGCAGGTGAAAGGCGACGCTCGCCATCGAGCCCTTGTGCGCCTCACCGGCGCCGTACACATTGAAGTACCGCAACCCGACGATCGGCGCGCGTGCCTCGGCGGAGCGCCGCCGCACGTGCTGATCGAACAGCAACTTCGAGTAGCCGTAGACGTTCAGTGGCCGCTCGGCGCCCGCGTCGTTCTCTTTGAATGTGGTGCTCGCGCCGTACACCGCCGCCGACGACGCGTAGATCAGCGGCACTCCGTTCGCGAGACAGTAGTCGAGCACGTCGACGGAGTAACGATAGTTCGTTTCCAGCATGTAACGACCGTCCCACTCCGTGGTGACGGCGCACGCGCCCTGATGGAAGATCGCGTCGATCTTCCCGAGAGCGCGGCTCTTCAGGCGCCCGAGGAAATCGTCCTTGTCGAAGTAGTCGGCGATGTCGCAGCCGACGAGATTCACGAACTTCCGGCCGTCCGTCATGTCGTCGACGACGACCACGTCGTCGTGCCCGCGGCTGTTCAGCTCGCGGACGACGTTGCTGCCAATGAAACCGGCGCCGCCGGTGACTACGATCATGGCGGCGAGCGCTAGCCCGTCATCGCGGGCGGTCGCCGACCAGGCGGTACATCGAGCTGCAGTACGGGCACTTGGCCTCGCCCGTCACCTCGATCGGCAAGTAGACCTTCGGGTGGGAGTTCCAGAGGTACATGCTCGGTTGCGGGCAGTGCAACGGCAGATCGGCGCGCGTGACCTCGTAGACGCGCTCGGCATTCGCCGCTTCGAGTTGTTCCTGCACCCTGCCGTGACGTTCGCGCACCGCTGACCTCCTGCTCCGTGCCGCGGGATTATACCCGTGCTGCCGGATCATTCACCGACAACGCCGGCGAACACCTCATTCCATACGTCGGCCACGAACGCCCGAACC
The DNA here is from genome assembly GCA_963748045.1 of uncultured Gammaproteobacteria bacterium. Classification (GTDB taxonomy): domain Bacteria; phylum Pseudomonadota; class Gammaproteobacteria; order Steroidobacterales; family Rariloculaceae; genus FEN-1219. The sequence goes on along the minus strand of CAVVIC010000014.1, from coordinate 187,404 downwards.
GCCACGAACTCCGTCCCGGCCACCACGCGCGGACGCTCGTCGAGCGCGAGCTCGTGCACGCGCTGGCGTAACGCAAGGTAGGCCTCCTTGAGCCGCCGGCAGCGCTCGGCCGGTACGAGGCCGACGCGCTCGAGCGCCTCGAGCTGGCGCACGTTGTCCGGGAACTCGACGAGCGCAGGGTATTCGGCCGAGCCCGCTAAAACCCAATAGTCGACCAGGAACTCGACGTCCGCGACGCCGCCGGCGTCCTGCTTGACGTCGAACTCACCCGGCTTCGCCTGCGAGAGCTCGGCTCGCATGCGCTGGCGCATCTTCACGACCTCGGATGGCAGCTTCTTGCGATCGATGTGTGCCACGAGGATCTCGCGCCGAATCCGCTCGAACGCGTCGCAGACGTCACGCGAGCCCGCAAGCGCCCGACTGCGCAACAGAGCCTGATGCTCCCAGACCCACGCTTCGGACTCCTGGTAGCGACGGAAGCCATCGAGGCTCGTCACGAGCAATCCGGCGCGACCGCTCGGGCGCAACCGCGTGTCGATCTCGTACAGCTTGCCGGAACTCGTTTGAATCGAGAGGAAGTGAATCAGGCGCTGCACGAGCCGCGCGAAGAAGCGCTCATTGTCGAGCGGCGGCGAGCCGTCAGTCTCCTGCTGCTCGCCGCGCGAATCGTGCAGGAACACGAGATCCAAGTCCGAGCCGTAGCCGAGCTCGAGGCCGCCGAGCTTGCCGTAGCCGATGATCGCGAAGCCGGCTTCGCGCGGCGGCGGGCCGCAGCGCGGCGTGCCGAACTTCACCACGAGCTCGGCGCGCGCCATGCCGAGGGAATAGTCGAGCACAAGCTCTGCGGTGTCCGTCAACCGGTCGCTGACCTTCATGATCGGCAGCGAACCCAAGCGATCCGCGATCGCGATGCGGAACAGCGCCGTGCGCTGGAACACGCGGATCGCTTCGAGCGCGGCCTCGGTGTCGCCGGGCGCCACGTCGCGCGTTATTCGCTCGAACAATTCGGCGAGCTCGGCGCGCGAGGGCGGCGCGTCGAACACGCGCTCGTCCAGCAATTCGTCGAGCAGCAGCGGCTGCTCGGCAAGCTGCCGCGCAAGCCACGCGCTGTCGACGACGAGCTTCAGCAACCGCGCCAGCGCTGCAGGGTTCTCGTTCAGCAGCGCCAAGTACGCGCTGCGCCGACACACAGCGCGGAATACTGGCAGAACGCGCTCCAGTGATTTCGCCGGCGCGGTGTGTCGGCCGATCAGCTGCACCGTGCGGCTCATGACCGCGGCGAGCCGCTGTCGACCGATCTCGTCCATGCGCTGGTACAAGCCGCCGCTGCGAAGCTCGGCGAGCAGAGCGCGTGCATCCTCGTCGGTAGCGAGCGGCGTGTTCGCGAGCATCGCGGCAACGTCGCCGGCTTCCCAGGCCGCGCCGACGGGATCGACGGTGCGACCGGCCGCGCCTTCGGCTTCCCACGCGACGCTCTTGAACTCCGCTTCGACGATGGCTCTTTGGCGAGAGAGCCGCTCGTAGAGCGCGCCCCAGCTCTGCTCGCCGAGCGCATACGCGAGCCGCTCACGCTCCTCGCTAGCGGCCGGCAGCGTGTGCGTCTGCTGATCGGCGAGAGCCTGCAGGCGGTTCTCGACGACGCGGAGCAGCCGATACGCGCCGGCGAGCGCCGCCACCGTGCTCTCCGGCAGCTGCCGGTCGCCGACGAGCAGCACGAGCACGCGCAGCAACGACCGTTCACGCAGCTCCGGCCGGCGGCCACCGCGCACGATCTGGAACGCCTGCGCGATGAATTCGATCTCGCGGATGCCACCGGGGCCGAGCTTGATGTTCTCGGCCATGTCCTTGCGCGCGACCTCCTGGCTGATCAGACGTTTCATCTGCCGCAACGCGTCGAACACGCCGTAGTCGAGATAACGGCGATAAACGAAGGGCGTCAGCACGAGATCGAATACGTCGCGCGTGAACTCACGGCCCGTGATCAACCGGGCCTTCACGTACGCGTAGCGTTCCCAGTCGCGGCCGTGCTCCACGAGATACGACTCGAGCGCGGCGAGACTCACGGCCAGCGGCCCGCTGGCGCCGAAAGGCCGCAGGCGAGTATCGACGCGATACACGAAGCCGTCCTCGGTGCGCTGATCGAGCAGCCGGATCAGCAGCTGACCGACGCGCAAATAGTAGGTTTCGGGCTCGACGTTCAAGCCGGTGGCGGAGCTCCTCGGCGGTATCCGGATACACGAACACGAGGTCGACGTCGGAGGAGAAATTCAGCTCGTTGCCGCCGAGCTTACCCATTCCGAGCACGAGCAGCGGCAGCTCGCGGCCCGCCGGATCGCGCGGCCGGCCGAACCGGGGCTCGAGCTGCGCCGCGGCAAAGCTCGCTGCGGCCTCGATCAGGCACTCGGCCAATAGCGACACGTCGGCCAGCGTGGCTTCGAGGCTCGCGAGCCCCGCGATGTCGCGCCACGCGATGCGCGCCATCTCGATCTGGCGCATCTGCCGCAGCGCCGTCATGGCCTGCGCTTCGGTGGTCGACTCGAGACGCAGGCGTGCGCGGATGGCGGCGGCATCGAGCGGCCCGGAATCGCGGAGGCGTTCGAATAGCGCCTTGCGGGTAGCGCAGCACCACGCCGAGCACGAAGTCGCTGACCACGGCAACACGAACAGCGGACTCCGCCAGCTCGGGCGGCAGCGGCACCGGCAGATCGGCGAGCCGTGTGGCTACACGCTCGTAACGTTCAGTCAGGGTCGCAGGCAGGTCGGACGGAGGTTGCAGCATCAATGCGTAGGAGTCAGTCGAACTTGAAGATGTCGTCCTTCTCCGGCTTCTGCATGCCCTGCTCGAAGTACTTGTCCCAGATCTGGGCCCAGGGCCGACCGTACATGTCGGGCACTTCGTATTCGATCACGTTCGGTGGCGCGACGGGTGTCGCGTGACCCTTGATCGGGTAGATCGTCTGCAGGCACTGCGGGAAGACGTAGGGCTCGCCTTCATCGAAGTCGCTCTGCCGGCGGAAGTCCCGCACGATGCGAACTGGCTCGACGAGTGCGTCCGCGTCGTAGAAGACCGTTTCGTGGTGCAGGCCCATGAATTTGCCCGCGGCGTCGCGGTTCGGCGAGTAGATCTCGATCGTCTGCAACTTGTTCGAGAACTCGAACAGACCGTGCGACGCCCAGCCCTGGATGTTCGACGTCCATGTGATCAGCGTGTCGCGGTCCCAGAACCCGATCGTCTCGCCGTACCAGCGCGGCACATCGGCGCCGAGCCGAGGTACGGTACCGGTCTTGTCGAACTCCCGACCCACGTGGATGTGGGTGATGAAGTTGCCGGAAGACGACGACAGGATCTGCACGAGCGTCGGCGTCAGCATGATCTGATGCTCGCCCGTGCCCGCGAAGTGGAACCGCCGCATGAAGCCTTCGGGCCAGCAGTACATGCCGGGCCATTGCGGCGCGTTCGTGGTGCCTTCGTGGTAGAGCTCCTGCACGAGGCGCGTCTGATACTCCGGGGTCAGTAGCGACAGGATCGTCGGAATCTGGTTCCACACCATGCCGTACCACGTGCCGAACGCCATCTCGAGCGACATTCGGCCATACCGACCGTTCCATTCGACGGGCAGCGTGGCGTACGTGTGCTTCGTCGGACCGCCGTGGCTGCGAACCTCGGTCAGCAGTGCGTTGTAGTGAGCTTCGGCCGTCTTGAACGGATAGGGGCTCACGATCGCCGAGCGAGGATAGTCGCGGTCGCAGTAACCCCAGGCCGCCGTGCGCGGATCGCCGTCGATCGTGCGCATACTGAAATTGCTCGCGCCGCGTTGCTGTTCGATGGCGAGGCCGCTGTTGCAACGGAAGTAGCGCGGGTCGCTCCACAGCGCACGATCCTTGTAGAAGTCCTTGGTCGTGAAGAGATCGACAGGCAGCGGCGAGACGCCCTTCGGCGTCGCGCCGTTCCATGCCGAGCCGACATCTATCGTCGAGCCGCTCGCGGTTTGCGGCTTCAGCTTGAACGGCCCGACAACCGCGAACTGCGAGAGATACTTCGCCATGTTCGTCGAACCGTCGCCAGGGTGTGGCAAGGCCTTTTGGACGGGAGCGCCGCGACCGACGCTGACAAAACCGGAGCTCGTGGACTGCGCCACGGACGCCGTCGCCGCCAACGCCATCGTTGCGGCCGCCCCCGCTCTGGAACCCCTCATGCGATTTCCCCCCGGAAACATCGATCGAATGGTCGCATTCCACCCGAAAAAAGAAAGCCCCGCGAGTGCGGGGCTTTCGATTCGAGCGTTTGTGCTCGCGAAGGCTTACATCATGCCTTCCATGCCGTGGCCGTGGCCACCGCCCCCGGCTTCCTTCTCCTGCTTCGGCGCCTCGGCGATCATCGCCTCGGTCGTCAGCAAAAGACCCGCCACCGACGTCGCGTTCTGCAACGCGAGACGCGTGACCTTGGTCGGGTCGATGATGCCGAACTTCACCATGTCGCCGTACTCGCCGTTGGCCGCGTTGAACCCGTAGTTGCCCTTGCCGTTGACGACGGCGTTCAGGACCACGGACGCATCCGCGCCGGCGTTACCGACGATCTGGCGCAGCGGCTCTTCGACAGCCTTGCGCAGGATGTTGATGCCGACGGTCTGGTCGTCGTTGGCACCCTACGAGGTTGGCGATACCCTTCAGCGCGCGCAGCAGCGCCACGCCACCACCCGGCACCACGCCTTCCTCGACGGCCGCGCGCGTCGCGTGCAGCGCGTCCTCGACGCGAGCCTTCTTTTCCTTCATCTCGACTTCTGTCGCCGCGCCGACCTTGATGACAGCGACACCGCCGGCCAACTTCGCGACGCGCTCCTGGAGCTTCTCGCGATCGTAGTCGGACGTGGACTCCTCGATCTCCTTGTTGATCTGATCGATGCGGCCCTTGATGTCGGCCTTCTTGCCGTGGCCGTCGACGATCGTGGTGTTCTCCTTCGAGACCTGCACCTTCTTGGCTTCGCCGAGATCGTTGAGCGTGGCCTTCTCGAGCGACAGACCCACCTCTTCCGAGATGACCTGGCCGCCGGTCAGGGTCGCGATGTCCTGCAGCATGGCCTTGCGGCGATCGCCGAAGCCCGGCGCCTTGACGGCCGCGACCTTCACGATACCGCGGATGTTGTTGACGACGAGCGTTGCGAGCGCCTCGCCTTCGAGGTCCTCGGCGATGATCAGCAGCGGGCGACCCGACTTCGCAACGGCCTCGAGCAGCGGCAGCAACTCGCGGATGTTCGAAATCTTCTTGTCGTGGATCAGGATCAGCGGGTTCTCGAGGTTGACCGACTGGCTCGCCTGGTCGTTGATGAAGTACAGCGACAGGTAGCCGCGGTCGAACTGCATGCCCTCGACGACGTCGAGCTCGTTCGAAAGACCCGAGCCTTCCTCGACCGTGATCACGCCTTCCTTGCCGACCTTAGTCATCGCCTGGGCGATGATCTTGCCGATCTCTTCGTCCGCGTTGGCAGAGATCGTGCCGACCTGCGCGATCGACTTGTCGTCCTTACACGGCTGCGACAGCTTCTTCAGCTCTTCGATGATGCCTATGGTGGCCTTGTCGATACCGCGCTTCAGATCCATCGGATTGAAGCCCGCGGAGACCGACTTCAGGCCCTCGCGGAGAATCGCCTGGGCCAGCACGGTGGCGGTCGTGGTGCCGTCGCCGGCGGCGTCGGAAGTCTGCGAAGCGACCTCCTTCACCATCTGCACGCCCATGTTCTCGAATTTGTCTTCGAGCTCGATCTCCTTCGCGACCGACACACCGTCCTTGGTGACGGTCGGGCGCACCGAAGCTCTTCTCGAGCACGACGTTGCGGCCCTTCGGGCCGAGGGTGACTTTGACGGCGTTCGCGAGAACGTTGACGCCTTTCATCATCCGCTGACGGGCGTCATCGGAAAAACGGACTTCTTTCGGAGTCGCCATGACTCTTTCTCCTGAAAAATTTGAAAAACTGGCTTAAACGAGTTGGATTCGATTACTTCTCGATGACCGCCATGACGTCGTCTTCGCGCATGACCAGCAGGTCTTCACCGTCGATCTTGACCTCGGTGCCGGAGTACTTGCCGAACAGCACCTTGTCGCCTTTCTTCAGATCGAGCGGGCGGATTTCACCGCTCTCGAGCAGCTTGCCTTTGCCGACCGCAACCACCTCGCCCTTGCTGGGCTTTTCGGTGGCGGTGTCCGGGATCACGATGCCGCCCGGGGATTTACGCTCCTCTTCGGTACGCCGAACCACGACGCGATCGTGCAGGGGACGAAGTTTCATGAATGCTCTCCCTTATTCAAGCATTTGAATTGATTTCGGATTTGATGACCGGCGGCTTTTTTGTTAGCACTCGGTCAACGAGAGTGCCAATAATATGGATTGGCCGGCCGATTTCAAGGCTTTTTGCGATCGAAGTCATGACAGTCGTCGTTACGCGCCGGTATGCTGCCTCGGATTTGACGAGGTGCAGCACCGCGGTGAGCTCGCAAACATTGCTCGTCCTGACGACCTGCGGGAACGCCGCGGACGCCGGGAGCCTCGCGGCACTGCTCGTCGAGCAACGGCTCGCCGCCTGCGTCAACGCCCTAGACAAGGTCACGTCGACCTATCGCTGGCAGGGCCGGGTTCAACAGGATCAGGAGACGCTGTTGGTCATAAAAACCACCGCTGCGCGCTATCCGGCGGTCGAGCAGGCGATCCGCGCGCACTCGAAATACGAGTTGCCCGAGGTCCTGGCAATCCCGGTGGCTGCAGGCTCGAGCGCGTATCTCGACTGGGTCCGGGAATCCGTGGCAGGGAACGAGGACTAATACGCATGACGCGCTTCCGCACGCCAATTCCTGCTCACCGCATGCGCCGTGCTCGCGATCGCCAGCGGCGCTTGTCAGGCGCAGTCGCAAGATCCGCCGCCGCCGCAGAAGGTGTTCCAGTACTCGACGCGAGCGGATGCCGAGCGCGTGTATCTCGATTTCTCTGTCCTCAAAGGCTTCTACTTGTACCGCGCGCGATTCGGCTTCGACAGCGGCACCGACGGCGTCGCCATCGGCGCGGCCTCGTTCCCGCGCGGCGAGACACATAAAGATGAATTCTTCGGCGAGCAGGAAATCTACCGCGGCAAGTTCGCGATCGCGATACCGTACAAGCGCACCGGGGCGGCCAAAACTCTCAATTTGAATCTGAGGCTCCAGGGCTGCGCCGACTTCGGCCTGTGCTACTTGCCTCAGGACTGGAACGCCACGATCGCCCTACCGGCCGCCGCCGCGAGCAGTGCGGCACGTCCGAGCCTGTTCGACGTCGGCCGCACGCCGGCCGCGGGCTCGGCCACCGACGACCTGTTGCCTGTCGACCAGGCGTTCACCATGAACGCCCGATTCGACCAGCCGAACGAGCTGACCGTCGCGTGGCAAATTGCGCCCGGCTACTACCTCTACCGCGACAAGCTCACGGTCACGGCCAGCGGCAAGATCGACCTCGGGGCCGCGAACCTGCCGGCCGGCAAGCCGCACAAGGACGACAACTTCGGCGACGTGCAGATCTTCCGCGACTTCGTCGAAGCGAAGGTGCCGTTCGCGCGCGCGAGCCCGAACGCGATCGATGTCGTGGTGACCGCGGGCTTCCAGGGCTGCAAGGACAACAGCATCTGTTACCCGCCCGGCGAGCAGACAATGCCGATGGTGCTGCCCGCAACGAGCGAGTTCCCGACGGCGACGGCCAACGCGCCGGCGGATGGCCCTGTGTCCGAGCAGGACCAATGGGCGGCGCGAATCATCAACGGCTCGTGGCTCAGCTTGCTCGGCTGGTTTTATGTCGCCGGCCTCGCGTTGTCGCTGACGCCGTGCGTGCTACCGATGGTGCCGATCCTGTCGAGCATCATCGCGGGCCAGGGCGCCGTGTCGACGCGCCGCGGCTTCCTACTGTCTTTGTCCTACGTCCTCGGCATGGCCGCCACCTACACGGGGGCCGGCGCGTTAGCCGCGCTCGCCGGCGGCCAGATCCAGGCGCTGTTCCAGAAGCCTTGGATCATCACGCTGTTCGCCGGTTTGTTCGCCTTGCTCTCGTTGAGCATGTTCGGGCTGTTCGAGCTGCAGATGCCGACCGCGGTACAGACTCGGCTCGCGAACATGGCCAACAAGCAAAGGGCCGGCACCTTCCTCGGCACCGCCGTGATCGGCGCCCTCACGGCGCTGATCGTCACGACCTGCGTCGCGCCGCCGCTCGTCGGCGCACTCGCCGTCATTGGTCAAACCGGCGACGTCGCGCGCGGCTCCGGCGCGCTGTTTGCGCTCAGCATCGGGATGGGCTCGCCGTTGCTGGTGGTGGGCGCTTCGGCCGGGCAGCTGTTGCCGCGCGTGGGCCCGTGGATGAATACGGTGAAGGCCGCGTTCGGCGTGCTGATGCTCGGCATGGCCATCTGGATGATGCAGCGCGTGCTGCCGGGCTCCGTGACGCTCGTGCTGTGGTCGCTGCTCGTGTTCCTGACGGGCGTGTTCCTCGGAGCGTTCGAGCCGCTCCCGCCTGGCCCGAGCAGGGTGCGCCGGCTCGCCAAAGGCTTCGGTGTGCTGGCGTGCCTGTACGGCGCCCTGATGCTGATCGGCGCCACTCTTGGCGGCGAAGACCCGTTGCGCCCGATCCCGCAAGCTGCCGTGGCACGCGCCGGCACAGGCGGCGCCGTGGCCGCGGCCAAGCTGGCGCTCGAGTTCCGTCCGATCGAGACCGTTGCGGCGCTCGAGCAGGCGCTGGCGGAAGCGCGCGAAGCTCACAAACCGGTGTTGCTAGACTTCACGGCCGAGTGGTGCATCTCCTGCAAAGAGATGGAACACAACACCTTCCCCAACGAGGGGGTGATCGGCGCGCTGAAACCGTTTATGTTGTTGCGGGCCGACGTAACCGCGAACGACAAAGATGATCAAGCGCTGCTGCAACGCTTCCATAGCTTCGGCCCCCCGACGATCGCGTTCTTCGACGCCGCCGGCACCGAGCGCGAGAACTTCAAGCTCGTCGGCTTCGTGCCTCCCGCGGACTTCACCAAGCACGTCACGAGCCTGGCCGCTCTCTGAGGGCTCCCGCCGTGGCTAAGTCACGGCCTGCCCTCTTGACTTTGGGCCTGAGCGCCGCCGCCGTGCTCGGGTACGTGAGCTACCGGCTGGTCATGCCGACAACCCCCGACGCGCCACCCGCGAGCACCACCGAGCAGGCGGAGGAACAGGCGCCGGCGCGTCAGCTCGCCGACACGCTGCCCGACTTCACGCTTGCAAACCTGGCCGGCGAACCGCAGTCGATCAAGACCTTCGGCGGCAAGCCGATGCTCATCAATTTCTGGGCGACCTGGTGCGGCCCGTGCCTGCGCGAGATCCCGATGCTGAAGGAGCTGCAGGCGGCGCGACCGGACATCCAGATCGTAGGCATCGCGATCGACCGGCAAGAGCCGGTCGCGAAGTTCGCCGGCGAACAGGCTTTCAACTACCCGATCCTGGTGGGGCAGAGCCAAGCCTGGGAAGCCGCGGCCGCGCTCGGTGTCGACGTCTACGCCCTGCCGTTCACGGTATTCGCCGGAGCAGACGGCGCCTTGCTTGGCGTCCACACCGGCGAGCTGCACGCCGAGCACCTGGCCGATTTCCGCGCCGTCATCGACGACCTTCAGGCGGCCAAGATCGGCGTGCAGGAAGCCCGGAGCCGCATCGCGGGCCGAATGTAGGCCAGTTCGGGCCGAAAACATCGCATAGTGCTCTAACTCCGGCGAAAACGGGTAAACTCGCTGCCAACGATTCGGCAGGTGCTTTGCTCATGGCCCGGTTCCTATTGTTGAACGGCCCCAACCTGGGGCAGCTCGGCGTGCGGGAGCCCGGAGTCTACGGCACGACCACGCTGGCCGAGATCGAGCAGCGGCTGCGGGCCCAAGCCACTGCGGCCGGGCACGAGCTCGACGCTTTCCAGAGCGACTCGGAGCCCGACCTCATCAAGCGCATCCACCAGGCTCGCGACGCGCGAATTGCCGTGATCCTCTTCAATCCGGCCGCCTTCACGCACACCAGTGTGGCGCTGCGCGACGCGCTGCTCGCGGTGCAGATCCCATTCATCGAGCTGCACCTATCGAACGTCGCCGCCCGCGAGCCGTTCCGCCACAAATCGTTCTTCGCGGACGTCGCGCTCGGGACGATCACGGGCTTCGGCCCTACTAGTTACGAGCTCGCGCTCACCGCGGCGATCCGCCACGTGTCCCAAGGGGGGAAATAGTGGACATACGAAAAGTAAAAAAACTGATCGAACTGCTCGAGGAATCGGGAATTTCGGAGATCGAGATCTCGGAGGGCGAGGAATCGGTCAGGATCAGCCGCTACCCGCAGCCAGGCACGGTCAGCGTCGCGGCCGCGCCAATGGCGCTCGCCCCGCAGGCGGCGCCCGCCGCTCCCGCTGCGCCCGGCGCCGGGAGCGCGGCTGCGCTCCCGACACCCGCGTCGCGCGGCCAACAGGTCACGGCTCCCATGGTCGGCACGTTCTATAGCGGCCCGGCGCCCGGCGCGAAGTCGTTCGTCGAGATCGGCAGCGAAGTGAAGGCCGGCGACACACTCTGCGTCATCGAAGCCATGAAGATGATGAACCAGATCGAGTCGGAGTTCGCGGGCCGCGTGGTCAGCGTGCTGGTCGAGAACGGCAACCCTGTCGAGTTCGGCCAGCCGCTGTTCGTCATCGAAGAATAACGGCGCACGGGCGCACCACGATGCTCGACAAAGTTCTGATCGCCAATCGCGGCGAGATCGCACTTCGCATTCTTCGCGCATGCCGTGAGCTCGGCATCAAGACCGTGGCGGTACATTCGACAGCCGACACCACGTTGAAGCACGTGCTGCTGGCCGACGAAACGGTGTGCATCGGTCCGCCGCGTTCGCAACAAAGCTACCTGAACATGCCCGCCATCATCGCCGCGGCCGAGGTCACGGACGCGGTGGCGATTCATCCGGGCTACGGCTTCCTGTCGGAGAATGCGGACTTCGCCGAGCGCGTCGAGGAGAGCGGCTTCATCTTCATCGGGCCAAAACCCGAGACGATCCGGCTCATGGGCGACAAGGTGTCGGCCATCAAGACGATGCGCGCGGCTGGCGTACCGTGCGTGCCGGGATCCGACGGGCCGCTGACCGACGACCCGGAGCACAATGCCCGCCTCGCACACGAGATCGGCTACCCGGTCATCATCAAGGCGGCGGCCGGTGGCGGTGGCCGCGGCATGCGAGTGGTGCACAGCGACGCGGCCTTGTTCAACGCCGTGGCGATCACGCGCGCCGAAGCGCTGTCCGCATTCGGTAACGATCAAGTCTACATGGAGAAGTTCCTCGAACATCCGCGACATATCGAGTTCCAGGTGCTGGCCGACAGTCACGGCAACGCGGTGCACTTGGGCGAGCGCGACTGCTCGATGCAGCGCCGCCACCAAAAGGTCATCGAGGAGTCGCCGGCGCCGGGCTTAAGCGAGGAAGAACGCCAGAAGATGGGCCAGCGCTGCGTCGACGCGTGCCGTGAGATCGGCTATCGCGGCGCCGGCACCTTCGAGTTCCTGTACCAGGACGGCGAATTCTTCTTCATCGAAATGAACACGCGCGTTCAAGTCGAACACCCCGTCACGGAGCTCGTGACCGGCATCGATATCGTGAAGACCCAGCTCGCGATCGCGGCGGGCGAACAGCTACCGTTCCACCAGTCGGATATTCGCTGGCGCGGCCACGCGATCGAATGCCGCGTGTGCGCCGAAGATCCGAAGACCTTCGTACCGTCTCCGGGCACGGTGAGCCTGTGGCATCCGCCGGGCGGCCCTGGCATCCGCGTCGACAGTCACATGTACAGCGGCTACTCCGTACCGCCGTACTACGACTCGCTGATCGCGAAGATCATTGCCCACGGTGAGCACCGCGGCGCCGCGATCGCGCGCATGAACACCGCGTTGCACGAAATCGTCGTCGACGGGATCAGCACGAACATCCCGCTGCACCAGGAGATCTTCCAGCACGGCGCGTTCAAGGCCGGGGGTACGGACATTCATTATCTCGAGCGCCGGCTCGGCCTGAAATAGCGGCTGCCAGCGCGTGCGTCAGCAACTCACGCTGCAGCTCGACGCCGCCGCAGTGCCGACGGCCGAAGCATTGCTCGAGCTCGCAGGCGCGGAGTCGATCGCACTCGCTGACGCGGGCGATGACCCCGTGCTCGAGCCCCTGCCCGAGACGACGCCCTTATGGCCGCACGTGACGCTGCGCGCCGTGTTCCCAGCGCCGACGCCGAGCTCACGAGCGTCGGCGAGCTGCTGCAGAGCGCATGCACGGCGCGCAACGTCAAAGTCACGGTGCTGCGCGACGCCGATTGGCAGGCGGCCATTCGGCAGGTCTTCAAAGCCCGTGCGTTCGGCCGGCGCATCTGGCTCGCGCCGTCCGACGACGCGACGGTGCCCGCCGGCCGGATCGGAGTCCGGCTGCACATGGGCCTCGCATTCGGCACAGGCGAGCACCCGACGACGGCACTGTGCCTCGACTGGCTCGACGCTCACGTCCGCCCTGGCGCGACGGTACTCGACTACGGCTGCGGCTCCGGCGTGCTCGCGATCGCGGCCCTGGCGCTCGGCGCGAGCCGCGCATGGGCCACGGACAACGACCCGCAGGCGCTCGCGGCAACGCGTTCAAACGCCGAGCTGAACGGCACCGCGGAGCGGGTCACGATCGCGGCGCCCGAAGCGTTGCCGGCCGTGACGGTCGACATCGTCGCCGCCAACATCCTGGCCGGCCCGCTGATCGCGCTCGCGCCGCGTTTGGCGGGCGCATGTTCGGCCGGGCGGCGCGCTCGTGCTGGCCGGCATCCTGTCGACGCAATCTGCGGAGGTAGCGCAGGCCTATGCGCCCTACTGCACCGATTTTGCGCAGACCACCGAGCAGGGTTGGGTACGGCTCGCCGCAATTCGCCGCAGCGCGAGTCGTGAGTTAAGACGGCGGCGAACCGTTAGAATCGCCCGCGAGGAGCGCCCGTCGTATGTTGTTCACGCGCTGCCCGGAATGCACCACAACGTTCCGGGTCTCGGACGAAGCACTGAAGAAGGCCAACGGACAGGTTCGCTGCGGCCGCTGCGCGAGCGTGTTCAACGCGGTTGGCCGAGCAAGTCGGCACCAACACACCAGGCAGCGAGGCCGATGCCGCCGCGCGAACTGAACCGGCGGCCGCGCCTTCGCTGCGCACAGCGGAACCAGTCGAATCGGCGACGGCCACCGTGGCTCGGGCAGCGACAGCGCCGCAGGTGACGGCGATCCGTCCGCAGCCTACGCCAACAGAACCGCTCACTGCTGCGCCGAGCACACGGGCGGCCACCGATTCCGCCGCGGCGAACATCGGAGCGAGCCTCGGTCGCCGACGTCGTGGCCGAAGTAGAGTCCGCCGAGGTCGCGGCCGGGGACTCATCCACGGAGCCGGCACCGATCATCGCTGGCGACGTGAGCGCCATCACCGCAGAGCAGGTCGAAGCGGTGCTGGCCGAACTCGGGGAGACACCGCTGCTCCCAGTGAGTCCGCCGTGGCAACAGTAGCGCCCAACACCGCACGTAAGGCGCTGGTGGAGACTGCCGCGGCGCTGGCCGTGCTCGCGCTATCACTGCAGGTCACAAATCACTTCCGCGCGACGCTCGCGGGCCACCCGACCTTCGGCCCGTGGGCGCAACAGGCTTACGCGCTCGTCGGTATGACCGTGACGCCGCACTGGGACGTGCGCCAATACGAGATCCTCGATTGGGTCGCAACCGCCGAGCCGAACACGCGGGGCGTCGGCAGCTTGAAGATCAGCGCGCGCATCCAGAATCGCGGCCCGCAACAACAACCGTATCCGAGTGTGCAGCTGCGTCTGAAAGATCGCTGGGAGAAAGCCGTCGGTAGTCGCATGTTCGGACCGGACGAATATCTGTCGCGCGATGCGCCACACGCGCGACTGATGGCCGCCGGCGAAACCGCGCGCGCGGAAATCGAAGTCGTCGATCCCGGTCCCGATGCGTACGGTTTCGAGCTCGATGTTTGCATCGAGGTCGAAGCAGCAGAGACTAACGTGCCGTGCCGACAAAGTATTTCTTTGACACGCGCGCGCACGCACAAACGTGCTAGGCAAAACTCGCACGCTGCGTGTATGATCCCCGCACCCTGAGTCGGTTTCCTACTGCTAGAAAAACGGGGTTAGCGTCAACGAGTGCACACCTGGCTACGTGCCGGGGCAAAACTGCTTTCGCTGACAGCATGCGTGACGCTAAAGAAGAGAGCTTGGAACCGATTCAGCGGTGATTGTGGTTACGTTCTGCAGGGGAGAACGTCGTGATCGCGACGCCGAGCATAAAGAAGACCTCACGCAAGAAATCCAGACGCATCGCGAGCCACCCGACTACGGTCGGAGTGCGCACCAAGCCGCTGAGTAGCCTGACGGACGAGTGCCTGAACAGCTACTTCGAAAACTTGAACGGGCACAAGCCGGGCGACCTGTACCAGCTCGTCATCGGCGAGGTCGAGAAGCCGCTATTGCGCGCGGTGCTGACCTACACCCACGGCAATCAAAGCGAAGCCGCCGAGATCCTGGGCATCAACCGCGGCACGCTGCGAAAGAAGCTCAAAGCTTACAAGCTCCCGGGCCGATGAGCCCTGCGCGGCAGAACCGGCGAGCCACGCCACGCCGCCGCGCAACCGACAAAGAAACCGCCCCGCCGCGGCGGCGCGCGCTGCTCAGCGTGGCCGACAAACAAGGCTTAGAGCCGCTCGCCCAGGGCCTTGCGGCGCTCGGTTACGAAATCGTCTCCACGGGCGGCACGGCCAAAGCGCTGCGCAAGGCCGGCATCGGCGTAACCGAGGTCGCCACGATCACGGGCTTTCCCGAAATCATGGACGGCCGCGTAAAGACGCTGCATCCGCACATTCACGGTGGTCTGCTCGCGCGCCGCGGCATCGATGACGCGGTGCTCGCCGAGCACGGCATCGGCGCCATCGATCTCCTCGTCGTGAATCTGTATCCGTTCGAAGCGACGACGGCGAGGCCCGATTGCACGGATGCCGAAGCCATCGAGAACATCGACGTCGGCGGTCCCGCCATGCTGCGCGCGGCGGCGAAGAACCACGAGCACATCCTCGTGGTCGTGGACCCGGCCGACTATGCGCCCGTGCTGGCCGCGCTCGCGGAAGGCAATGTTCCGACGGGCCTGCGTCGCGAGCTCGCGATCAAGGCGTTCAGCCACACGTCGCGTTACGACGCCGCGATCAGCTCGTACCTGCGCACGCACAGCGCGGCGCCCGAAGCCTGGCCCGATCCGCTGCTGCGCAGCTGGCGGCTCGCGCAGGCGCTGCGCTACGGCGAGAACCCGCACCAGCATGCGGCGCTGTACCGCGCGGCCGAGCGCGTGCCCGGCACCGTCGCGCACGCGACGAACGTGCAGGGCAAGGAGCTGTCGTTCAACAACCTCGTCGACGCCGACGCGGCCTACCAGGCCGTGAAAGCGTTCGAGGCCGCGGCCTGCGTGATCGTGAAGCACGCGAATCCGTGCGGTGTGGCCGTCGCCGCAACGCCGTCCGCGGCTTATCAGCTCGCGTATCGCACGGATCCCACGTCGGCGTACGGCGGCGTGATCGCATTCAACCGCCCGCTCGACCAAGCCTCGGCCGAGGCCATCCTCGCGCAGCAGTTCGCCGAGGTCATCGTCGCACCCGAAGTCACGAAACCAGCACGCACGGCTCTCGCGAAGAAGCCGGCCATCCGCGTGCTCGAAACCGGTTGGCCGGCCGCTTCGACCGTTCGCGAGCGCAGCCTCGAGATCAAGACGATCGAAGGCGGTGCACTGCTCCAGGACTCGGACCGCGGCCACGTCGATCTCGCCGCGGCCAAGGTCGTCACGCGCCGCGCACCGACGAGCGAGGAGTTGCGCGATCTGCAGTTTGCCTGGACCGTCGTGAAGTTCGTGAAGTCGAACGCCATCGTGTACACGCGCGCCGGCGCGACACTCGGCATCGGCGCCGGACAACCGAGCCGCGTCATGAGCGCGCGCATCGCAGCGCTGAAAGCCGAGGAAGCCGGGCTCACGCTGCCCGGAGCGGCCATGGCGTCGGACGCCTTCTTCCCGTTCCGCGACGGCATCGACGCCGCCGCGGAGCGCGGCATCCGCGCGGTCGTGCAGCCCGGCGGCTCGATGCGCGACGACGAGGTCGTGAAAGCCGCCGACGAGCACGGCATGGCCATGGTCTTCACCGACATGCGGCATTTCCGGCATTGACGCGTAACGGAGCGGCAGCGTGAAAGTCCTCGTCATCGGTAACGGCGGCCGCGAGCACGCGATCGCCTGGAAGCTGGCCCAGTCGGCGAAGGTGAGCGAGGTGCTCGTCGCGCCCGGCAACGCCGGCACGGCGACGGAGCCCAAGGTCCGCAACGTGCCGATTCCCGTCACGGACTTCGACGGGCTCGTGGAGCTAGCCAAGCGCGAACACGTCGAGCTCACGATCGTGGGCCCCGAGATTCCGCTCGTCGGCGGCGTCGTCGATCGTTTCGAGCAGCACGGGCTCAAAGTGCTTCGGCCCGCGCGCGGCGGGCGCGCAGCTCGAGGGATCGAAGGCGTTCACGAAGGCCTTCCTGAGCCGGCACAAGATTCCGACCGCCGCGTACCGCGAGTTCACGGACTTCGCCGCAGCGCGCGACTACGTGCGTACGCTCACGCCGCCCGTCGTCATCAAAGCCGACGGCTTGGCCGCCGGCAAAGGCGTGATCATCGCCGCGACGCTCGCGGACGCGGAAGGCGCGCTCGACCGCGTGCTGCGTCAGGGCGTGTTCGGTGCGGCCGGCGCGAAAGTCGTGATCGAGGACTTCCTGCGCGGCGAGGAAGCCAGCTTCATCGCAGTCGTCGACGGCACGCGCGTCGTGCCGCTCGCGAGCTCACAGGACCACAAGACGCGCGACGACGGCGATCGCGGCCCGAACACCGGCGGCATGGGCGCGTACTCGCCGGCGCCGGTCGTCGACGCCGGCGGTCCACGACCGCGTGATGCGCGAGATCATGCTGCCCACCGTGCGCGGCCTCATGGCGGACGGCATCCACTACCGCGGTTTTCTGTATGCCGGCCTCATGATCGATGACGCGGGCCGACCGTTCGTCATCGAGTTCAACTGCCGGCTCGGCGATCCCGAAACGCAGCCGATCCTGTTCCGCCTGCGCACCGACCTCGCCGACGTGTGCCTCTCGTGCTTCGACGGCACGCTCGGCACCAAGCCGATCGATTGGGATTCGCGCGCGACGGTCGGCGTCGTCATGGCGAGCCGTGGCTACCCCGACGCCTACGACAAGGGCAAGCCGATCAGCGGCCTCGACCGCGCCACGGGCAGCGACGTAAAGGTCTTCCACGCCGGCACGCAAGCTCGAGGGCGGCCGCGTCGTGACCGACGGCGGCCGCGTGCTGTGCGTCGTTGGGACGCGGCGACAGCGTACGCGCCGCCAGCGAGGCAGCCTACGCAGGCGTCAGCAAGATCACCTGGGACGGCGGGTTCTACCGCACGGACATCGGCTATCGCGCCATCCAGCGCGAAGAAGCCAGCTGACGGAAACTGCTCGTTTGCCGCGTTCCGGCGCCACCGCAGAGAGCAGCGTCCGGGAACGCCGTGAATACATCCCGGTAGGCTCGCGCGCGCACATCCTGTGCGCGAGCGTCCCGGCGACCCTCTGCGTGCGCCGGGACGCTGCGTCGCCGCGACGCCGTCAGCGCTTCATCGATTCGAAGAAGTCGGCGTTCGTCTTCGTGTCCTGCAGCTTCGACAGCAGGAACTCGATGGCCGCAAGCTCGTCCATCGGGTGCAGCACTTTGCGCAGCACCCACATCTTCTGTAGCTCGTCAGGCGCCGTCAGCAGCTCTTCCTTGCGCGTTCCCGAGCGATTGATGTTGATGGCAGGGAACACGCGCTTCTCCGCGATACGGCGATCCAGGTGGATCTCCATGTTGCCCGTGCCCTTGAACTCCTCGTAGATGACGTCGTCCATCTTCGAGCCCGTGTCGATCAGCGCCGTGGCGATGATCGTGAGGGAGCCGCCTTCCTCGATGTTGCGCGCGGCGCCGAAGAAGCGCTTCGGCCTCTGCAACGCATTCGCGTCGACGCCGCCCGTCAGCACCTTGCCCGACGACGGCACCACGGTGTTGTAGGCGCGCGCGAGGCGCGTGATCGAGTCGAGCAGGATCACGACATCCTGCTTGTGCTCCGTGAGGCGCTTGGCCTTCTCGATGACCATCTCGGCCACCTGCACATGGCGCGTGGCGGGCTCGTCGAACGTGCTCGACACCACCTCGCCGCGGACGGTGCGCTCCATCTCCGTGACTTCTTCCGGACGCTCGTCGATCAGCAGCACGATGAGCTGCACGTCTGGATGATTCGCGGCAATCGATGCCGCAATGTTCTGCAGCAACATGGTCTTACCGGCTTTCGGCGGCGAGACGATCAGGCCGCGTTGGCCTTTGCCAATAGGCGCGCACATGTCGATGATGCGCGCCGTGAGATCTTCCGTACTGCCGTTGCCCTGCTCGAGCTTGAGCCGCTTCCTCGGGAACAGAGGCGTCAAGTTCTCGAACAGCACCTTGCTCTTCGCTGCTTCGGGTGCGTCGAGATTGATCTCGCCGACCTTCAACAGCGCGAAGTACCGCTCGCCGTCCTTCGGCGGGCGAATCAAGCCGGAAACCGTGTCACCCGTGCGCAGATTGAAACGTCGGATCTGGCTCGGGCTCACGTAGATGTCGTCGGGCCCCGCGAGGTAGGAACCATCCGACGAGCGCAGGAAACCGAAGCCGTCCTGCAGGATCTCGAGCACGCCTTCGCCGAAGATGCTCTCACCGTTCTTGGCGTGCGCTTTCAGGACCGAGAAGATGATGTCCTGCTTGCGCGAGCGGGCGAGGTTCTCGATGCCCATCGACTCGCCGAGCGTCACGAGCGCCGCGACCGGGCGCGTCTTCAGCTCGGACAGGTTCATCGCGTTCTTGGTTTGCTCGAGCTCCGCGGCGGGAATGACGTCGAACTCTTCGTCGTCCGGAAACTCTTCGCGCATCGGCGGGCGATTGCGGCGGCCGCCGCGCTCGCGCTTGCCGTTGTTATTGTTGTTGTCGCTTCGGGCTGCCGCGGCCCGTCTTTCATCCGGGCGCGGGCCGAATTGCCTAAGTATCCCCTCACGATCTGTTACCCGTTGCTGGAAATAGATTGAGTGCGTGTGACATTGAGATGTGTCTCTAGGAACGATTCGAGTTGGGCCTTGGAAACCGCGCCGACCTGCTGGGCGGCGACGGTGCCGTTGCGGAACAGCAGCAAGGTGGGAATGCCGCGAATGTTGTACTTCGGCGGCGTTTTCGGGTTTTCGTCGATGTTGAGCTTGACGACGCGCAGCTTGTCTTTGTATTGCGTGGCGATGGTGTCGAGGATGGGTGCGATCATCTTGCAGGGGCCGCACCATTCGGCCCAGAAGTCGAGCAGGACCGGCTGAGAAGATTTGACTACGTCTTGTTCGAATGCCGCATCGGTCGTGTGTACGATCTGATCACTCACAATATGAAGATCCTTTAGGTATCACTCGCTCCCCGTGAACCCCGGGAGCGGTATGGCGAAAGTCGAATAACGCCCAGATGAGCTAAGCCGAAAGTGACGCCGCCTGGCGGGTCAGGCACAATGTGGCGGCTGGTGCTTCCTTCGGGGCTTGCAGGACTACTGTGGATATCTGGGAGGGCGTACCGGTATTTTTAACCGTCGAGAAGCCAATTTGCAAGTATCGATGCCCGCAATAGAAACCGCCACGCCATCGAGCGACCACCTCACCGACCTTCGGTTTGCCGATTTACCCTTGTCGGCCGCGCTGCAACAGAGCATCGCGGAAGCCGGATTCGTCCAGTGCACGCCGATTCAGAGTAAGACCCTGCCGATCGCGATCGAGGGGCAGGATGTGGCCGGTCAGGCGCAGACCGGCACGGGCAAGACCGCCGCGTTCCTGGTCGCCATGTACCACCGGCTCGAGCACTTGCCGCCGCTCGACATCGAGCCCGGACCGCCGGCGCCACGCGCGCTGATTCTCGCGCCGACTCGCGAGCTCGCCGTGCAGGTGCACGCGGACGCGGTGCTGCTCGGCAAACACTTGCCCTTCAAGCTCGGCCTTGCGTTCGGCGGCACGGATTACGACAAACAGCGCGAAGAGCTCGCCGCCGGCGTCGACGTCCTGATCGGCACGCCAGGGCGCATCATCGATTTCTACAAGCAACGTGTGTTCGGGCTGCGCGGAATTCAGGTTCTGATCCTCGACGAGGCCGATCGCATGTTCGATCTCGGCTTCATCAAGGACATCCGCTTCGTGCTGCGGCGGTTGCCCGAGCATGACCAGCGACTGAACATGTTGTTCTCCGCCACGCTGTCCCACCGCGTGCTCGAGCTCGCCTACGAGCACATGAACGACCCGGAGCTCGTGCGTATCGAGCCCGACAAGATGACCGTCGATCGCGTCACGCAGAGCATCTACTTCCCCTCGAACGACGAGAAGTTCCCGCTGCTGCTGACGCTGCTACGCGATCGCGATCCGCACCGCACGATGATCTTCGTGAACACGCGACGCGAGGCCGATCGCTTGAGCGAGCGCCTGCAGCACAACGGCATCAAGGCGGAAGCGCTGTCCGGCGACGTGCCGCAGCGCAAGCGCCTACGCATGCTGAAGGACTTCCAGGCCGGGCAGCTCGACGTGTTGATCGGCACCGACGTCGCGTCACGCGGATTGCACGTGCCAGGCGTGAGCCACGTGTTCAACTACGATCTGCCGCAGGATGCGGAAGACTACGTGCACCGGATTGGCCGCACCGCTCGCGCCGGCGCCACGGGCGACGCCATCAGCTTCGGCTGCGAGGCCTACGCGATCTCGTTGCCCGAGATCGAGGCGTTCATCGGCCGCAAGATTCCGGTCGCCGCGTTCGACCACAACGCACTGATGACCGGGCTGCCACACACGCCGAGCCATCGGCCGCGCGCCACGGACCGCCGGATGGCCGACGCCGCCCAGGTGGTGGCGGTGGCCCTCGCCGCCGCCCGAGCAACGCGCGCCGCTGAAGCGTCTCAAACAGGTCTAACGACGCCGTCGATCGCTGCGAAATCGGCGATCGACACGCGGCGGGTGGCGAGAGTCCGGCCGGCGAATCGCCACGGTGTGTTGCACACCGTGCAAGCGCGCGGCGGCCAGCACGGCGAGACTATCCTCGATCAACAACGTGCGCCCGCCATCGAAGGGCTCGATGCCGTTCGAGCGCCCGCCAGAAATCCGCACTCTCTTTCGGTGCGGCGAAATCGTGCGAGCACACGACGCCGTCGACGAGCCTGTCTATACCTGTGTGCTCGGCCTTGACCTCGAACGTATCGCGGTGCGCGTTGGTCACGATGCAGAGCCGCTTGCGTCTGCCGGCGAACCGCGGCGAGAAACTCGGGCGCGCCCGGCAGGAAGCGAATGTGCTCGCGGTGCTCGCGCTTCAGCGTCTTCAGATCGAGACCGAGATCGCGCGTCCAGTGGTCGAGGCAGTACCACTCGAGCGTGCCGGCTTTCGCGTCGAAGCGCGGTGCGAGCAGCGGCTCGGGCGGCCGCGGGCGTCAAACCGTGCTTGCGCGCGTACCGCTCGGGCACGACTTCGAGCCAGAAGTAGTTGTCGAACGCGAGATCGAGCAACGTGCCGTCCATGTCGACGAGCACGGTGTCGATGCGCGTTCCAATCGACAGCGAAGGTGGCTGCTTGCGCCATGTCTCTATGATACAAGAGGCGCCGTGATCGACCTGACCGAAAAACGTCGCCTGCTCGACACCATCGCGGGTATAGCCCGCGATGCGGGCCGCGCCATTCTCGAGGTGTACGGCACCGAGTTCACGGTCACGCTGAAGGACGACCGTTCCCCACTGACCGAAGCCGACAAACGCGCGCACACGATCATCGACGCAGGCTTGCGCGCGCTCGACGCGGCCATTCCGGTGCTTGTCCGAAGAGGCCGCGCCCGGAGCAGAGCACGGAGCGGCGCAGCTGGCCGCGGTTCTGGCTCGTCGACCCGCTCGACGGCACGAAGGAGTTCCTGAAGCGCAACGGCGAGTTCACCGTGAACATCGCGCTCGTGGTCGGGCACCAGGCCGAGCTCGGTGTCGTGCTCGCACCGGTGCTCGATCGCATCTACTTCGGCGCGCTTGGGCTGGGCGCCTGGCGACAGGACGGCAACGGACTGCCGGAGCCGATTTATGTCGAACGAACGGCGAAGACTCCGCCACGCGTGGTCGGAAGCCGCAGCCACGAGAGCGGCGCGCTCGTCGACTACCTGAGCGCACTCGGGCCACATACGGTTACGCCGATGGGCAGCTCGCTGAAAATATGTCTCATTGCCGAGGGTGCGGCCGATCTGTACCCGCGGCTCGGACCCACGTCCGAATGGGACACAGCGGCCGCGCAGGCTATCCTCGAGAGCGCCGGCGGGCGTATGATCGATTCGACCGGCCAGCCGCTGCGGTACAACTCCAAAGACGATCTGCTGAACCCTCATTTTCTGGCGTTTGGCGACCCGCGGCGCGATTGGTTGGCACCGATCCGAAGCAGCCGTGGACGACAAAATAGAAACTGAGACCTTCCGCAGCGTGGAGCGACTCAAACAGCTACGCGTCGAGCACCGCGACCTCGATCTCGTCATCGCGCGACTCGTCAGCGATCCACACGTCGATCAGCTGATGTTGAAGCGGCTGAAAAAGCGCAAGCTCATTCTGAAAGACACGATCGCGCAGCTCGAGAGTGCACGCATTCCCGATCTAAACGCGTAGACGCCGCATGGATTTGATGGCGGACATCGGCGCAACGCATACGCGCTGCGCACTCCTCGATGACCAGGGCACGGAAGTCGCTCCGGAGGTCTTCGACAACGTCGACTTCAATGGTCTCGTCGGCATCCTGACCGCCTACCTCGATCATCGCCGCTCGAGCGATCGGCCGAAGCGCGCAGCGCTCGCCATTGCCGCCCCGATGGTCGGAGACGAAGTGCGAATGACCAATATCGGCTGGCACTTCTCGCAGACCGAGCTCAAAGCACAGCTCGGCTTGCAGCGACTGACCGTGTGCAACGACTTCGCCGCCATCGCATGGGGCCTGCCTCACCTTACCGCCGCTGACCGCACGCAAATCGGCGGCGGCACGCCGAGCCCGCGCGCGACGATGGCGGCCTTGGGACCAGGCTCGGGTATCGGCGTATCGGCGCTCGTGCCCTCGGCCACCGACACCTGGGCCGTGGTGACGGGCGAAGGCGGTCACGTGTCGATGCCCGCAATGACGGCGAGGAACAGACCGTGATCGCGCTGCTGCGCGAGCGTTTCGGTCACTGCTCTGCCGAGCGAGTGCTGTCCGGCCAGGGGCTCGTGAATCTGTACGTCGCACTCGCGGAGCTCGCGGGCCGCGGCCAACCGACCGTGACGCCCGAGGACGTCACGCGGCTCGCGAGTCAACGCGAGCCGCTCGCGCGCAAGACGCTGCAGATGTTCTTCGCGATGCTCGGCACCGTGGCCGGTGACCTGGCGCTGACGACCGGCGCACGGGGCGGCGTGTACATCGCGGGCGGCATCGTACCGCGCGTCCTCGACACGTTTGCCCAATCCGAGTTTCGCGCGCGCTTCGAAACGAAGGGCCGCTACCGCGACTACATGGCCGCGATTCCGACTTACGTGATCACGACCGCGCTACCCGCGTTTCGCGGGCTCAGGTACCTGCTCGGCTACCGCTGAGCGGCTACTTCTCCGCGGCTTCTATCTTCTTGCGCTGCGCGGCGGCCTGCTCGTCGACGGTCTGCTGCACGCCCTTCGCGCGATCGATCGTGCCCGTCAGTGGATCGAACACCGTTGGTTTGCGCTGCGGCTTTTGCTCCTGCGGCGGCGGCTGCGCGCTGCCGCACGCCGTGAGCACCACCGCCAGTGCCACGAGTAACAACGACGACTTGAACGTCATGACTGCCTCTCCGCGCGGCCATCACTTCTCGTAACGTTACGCCGACTCTTGAGAAATACCGAGACGCCGTCGACGTTCGGCGCCGCCAAAGCCGATTCCAAGCGTCGCACGGCCCGGTTATTCTCCGGCGATGAATACAACAACAAGCTCCACGCTCACCCGCTTCCTTACCCGCATAGCCCCCGTAGAACCACGCGAAATCGGCGCGGTGCTCGCGGCTTTCTTCCTGTTCTTCTTCATGTGGGCAGGCTATTTCTCGGTCCGGCCCGTGCGCGAAACCGTCGGCACGCTGCTGGGCCGCCAGGCGGTCGCGGATCTGTGGCTGTACACGAGCGCGTTCTCGATCCTGATCATCCCGATCTACGGTGCCGTGGTCGCGCGTATCAAGCGCAGCACGTTCCTGCCGTGGACCTACGGCATCGTCGCGGTCGCGCTCGCGGGCGTGGGCCTGCTGCTCGATCCGACGCAGTTCAATCCGCTGCTCGGCAAGGCGTTCTACGTCTTCATCAGCGTCGTGAATCTGTTCCTGCTGTCGATGTTCTGGAGCTTCCTGCTCGAGATCTTCGACAAAGGCCAGACGAAACGGCTGTTCGGCGTGATCGCGGCCGGCGGCAGCGCGGGCGCGCTGGCCGGGCCGCTGCTGGCGGACCTCACGGTCACGACGATCGGCGAAGCCGGCATCCTGTTCGTCGCGGCCGCGATGTTCGTGATCGCGATCGTGTGCCAACGCATTCTGCTCAGCGGCTGGGCGCGCCAGCCGGGCACCGAAGCGGCCGACGATCGGCCGATCGGCGGCAACGTGTTCGCGGGCGTCACGCTGATCCTGAAGTCACCGTATCTGCTCGGCATCGCGCTGTTCATCGTCGGCATCTCGGCCGTCAGCACCATCCTGTACTTCGAGCAGCTGCGCATCGTGGCCGACACGTTCGCGACGCCCAACGAGCGCACGCGCGTATTCGCGCGCATCGACTGGATCGTGCAGAGCCTCACGGTGGTGACGCAGGTGTTCCTGACGGGCCGCGTCGCTGCACGCTTCGGCGTCACGACGCTGCTGACGCTGGTGCCGATCCTGATGGTCGCGGCATTCGCGGGCCTGGCCGGCTACACCACGTTCACGCTGTTCGCGGCGGTGTTCATCCTGCGCCGTGCTGGCGAGTACGCGTTCGTGCGACCGGGCCGCGAGATGCTCTGGAGCCCGCTCGACAAGGAAACCAAATACAAGGCCAAGAGCACGATCGACGTGCCCGTGTACCGCGGCGCCGACTACGTCGGCGGCCAGGTTACGGTCGCGCTCACGAGCGCTCGGTGTCTCGGCGAACGGCATGATGGCGGTCGGCGCCGTGATCGCAGCGGCGTGGGCCGTCGTCGGCTGGTGGCTCGGTCGCAAGTTCGAGGGCGGTGCGGCGAAGACGGAAAGCTAGTACACCTCGCGCATGTAGATCTGGCGCGTCTCGCCGCCGAAGATGCCGAACGTGGCCTGCCCGCTCGGGTTTTCGTCGCCGGACGTCGCCGTGTTCCAGTCGTAACGGAGCCAGGTCGGCACGGTACCGTTGATCAGCACGCTGCCCGAATTGCCCGCCCCGGGCGCGGCGAGCTGCAGATTGAAATTGCCGAGCGCAGGAGGCTGCTTGAAGCGCTGCGGGGCCGGCGCCGCCGCCGCGCAGCCGCCGCCGCTCCCGCCCGGTGAACCGCTGTCGCGCACGCATGTCTCGCCGGCGCCCAGGTTCTTCGTGTATCCCGAGAACGCGAGCGACACGTTGGTCGTGCACGTGTCAGCGGTATTGACGACGAATCCCGCGCTGGAGCCGGCGTAGTATTCCGCGGTCATCGCCACGGGCAAGTCCACGAGCTCCGAGCCTACGGCGGTATTCAAACGCACGCGCCCATAACGGACGGCCGCGCCGCTGTTGAATGCCACGCCGGTGCCGCGTGCCGAACACGACCGGATTGGAAGTCGCGGCAATGCCATCGGCGTCGATGACGTTGATGGATAGCGAGATGTTCGCGTTGAAAGGATCCGCCGGCACGGTTCGGGTGAACAGCAGTCCCGTACCCGAACTGAACGTCAACGTTCCGACGCCGACGCCGCTCGACGCGATGACCGGGATCCGTACCCGTGATGCCGCTCGTGTCGAGCGTGCCTGTCACCGCCGCATACGTCTTACCGGTCGCGCTCGTGTTCGTGATGCGCCACCAGCTACCGTCGTAGAACGTCGTCGTATTGTTGCTCGCATCCTGCGCGGTCACGGTCATGACCGGCGCCGTGAGGTAGCCGAATGTCTGGCCCGTGTAGGTGAAGGCTCCGGCGGTACACGCCGTTTGCAAGAGCGGCGCGTTGAGCGCCACGGCAAAGTGGTCGGGCACGAAGCGGCCGACGTTGATCGCACTCGACTGGATCGTGCGCTCCGCCAGCGTCGAGCCATCCGAGCTATCGATGCTCGCGAAGGTGCTGTCGGCGAGCTGCAACGTGAAGGAGCCCACCTCGTTGTAGGAGGCGGCATTCGATGCGAGTTGCCCGGACGAAAAAGCGGTGTTCAGCGTCAGTGCGCCGAAGCCGGGCGTGCACGGCGCACTCCCGCCGCACGCGGCCAGCGTCGTGGTCGGCGCGCCGCTGTAGTTCGTGGTGATCGCCGGCGTGCCGGCGGCATTGACCGCGTCGGCCTTGACCGTGAAGTTGCGTCCCGCCTTGTGCACCATCGCGCCGAACGTGGCGCTGTTCAACGTTCGCGCGGTGCCGGCGGTTTGCGCATCAGCGTCGGTCGCGGTGAAATTCGTGAAGGCATTGGGGCGAATCGCAAAACTATCGGTCGAACAACCGGTCACCGTCGGCGACGTGGTCGGATAGCTGATGCGCACCCGCACGTCGCGGTAGGCGTCGGCGACCGCTGAAAAATTGACGGTCGAGCGCCCGCTCGCGATAGCGGCCGACGCGATCGTCTGCACCACCGAATTCGAAGTCGGGCAATTGTCCGCGCCATAGCCGCTGCCGACCGTGCCCGTATTGGCGAGCAGCTCGACTTTGACGTTGTTGCTGAACGAATTCTGCTGCGCGCCGGCGCTGATCGCGACGACGTCGAGGCTGAAGGCGCTGCCCGCGATCCGGGTCTTGATTACGCCGGTGATCGCGTCGGCCGCCGTGCTGGTTTCGAACGCATTGAAGCTACCGGGCGTGCCGCCGCCACCGCCGGCTGCGGTCGTGATTTCAGGGTAAACGGTATAGATATCGAGCACCGTTCCAGAACTCGTGACCGCGCGGAAGCAGTAGGCGGTCGCGCCGGTCGCCCCGTTGTCGATCAGGGAAAAATCCCACTTGCCGTCCTGTCCAGCATTGACGGCGGTCGGGTTGGTGAAGTTGTTCAGTTCCTCGTACGTCTCGGTCACGACGGTGTCTGCGCCGTGGGTCGGGTCGTTGGCGTTGGCGGTCAAGGTCGCGGCGTCGGCGGGCGTGGCATTGTTGTTGTAGGCGATCACGGTCGCCCCCGTGACATCGGTGTAGGCAGCGGGCGTGCCTCCGCTCGGCGCCGCGCAGGTTCCGGCGCCTTTGCCCACGAATTGCAGCTTGAAGGCCTGACCGCTTACGCCGAGATTCACGTCCGCGACATGGATAAGCGTACGCAATCGGAATGCGGCGCCCGTGGATGCCAGGACAGCGGTGGTGTTCTGGGCCGCCAACGCGGTGCCGACATCGGTGGAGTTCGCGTTGTCGAACAACCGGTAGGCGGATTGGGTAGTGCTTCGATAGAACGTGATCGCCCCGGGCAACTGCAGGAAGGCCGCATTTGAACTGGTGGAACCTTCGGTGGTGCCATCGTAATAGGCGGTGTTCGTGCGGGCCGTCGCGTTGGCCTGGGTGTTCTGAGCCCACAACTCCACCACCAGAATATCGCCATCGTTGACGGCGACGCCGTTGATGGAGCCCGTGGCCGAGGAAATGTTCGTTTCGGTCGTGCCAGGCTCCACGGTTCCCAGCACGGTGTTGTCCAGCAGCGTCGCCACGGTCGTTCCCGTGGACGGCCGCCAGACCTTGATGACCGCGCCCCACGGCAACATGTTGGAATTGGTGCTTGATTCGGAGGCACCGCCCTGAATCGTCCAGACGCCCGTGGGCAGAGTCTGGGCCGCCAACGGCCTGGACAGAAAGCGTCGTAGCCAATTCTTCTGGAGTGTGGTCTGGGCGAGCGTCGTTAACGCGGAGCTCGCCTGGGCCGCACCCACGGTCTGGTTCATGTCGCGATTGGTTCCCGCGGTCGCGGCGGTGACATTGGGAGTCGTCGCGCTCAGTGTCGAAGCGCCGGGCAGCGTTCCGGCATTCGGCGTCGCAGCGTCGTGGAAATACAATTTGACGCCGGTGATCGTTTTCGTCCGGTTGTCGGTCGCCGTCACCGCCCCGCCGGCCCCCAACACCCCTAGCGTAAGACTGTCGGCCGGTGAGACCGCGGTGAAATTGGTGAACCTCAACCCCGAGATCGTCAGCGTGTCCTGGGATTGGAAGTCGGAGGTCACGTTCAACACCAACGTCCTGTTGCTGTCCTCGTAGGCCATGAGCGTGGTGCTCACGTTGCTGGCCGCCGAGCCCGACAGCGTTACCGTCGTCACCGTCGTGTCCCACGTCATGTTGAACGTCGCGGGAATGGTGATACGCAAGTCGTTCGCGGCCGTGATCGTCGTTATATTGTTGTCTTCCGTAATCGTCGGATTGCTCGCCGCCGTTGCCGCCTGCCCCACGATGAACGTCTGGTTCGCGGCCGAGGAAAGCGTCGGCGCCCCGATCCTTTTCGTCCGGTTGTCCGTGTCCGTCGTGGCGCCCCCGGACCCCGCCGTTACTAGTTGCAGGTTGGTGCTCGACGAGATCGCGGTGAAGTTCGTAAACCGCAAGCCCGAGACCGTCAGGGTCTGGCCCACGGTGAAGTCGGACGTCACATTCAACACCAGCGTCTTGTTGCTGTCCTCGTACGCCGAGAGCGTGGTGCTGACCTTGCCCGACGCCGTGCCCGACAGCGTCACTGTCGTCACGGTCGTGTCCCACGTCATGTTGAACGTCGCAGGAATGCGGATGCGGAGGTCGTTCGCGGCCGTGATCGTCGCGACGCCAGCGTCGTCCGTGACGGTCGGGTTGCTCGCCGCGGTGGCCGCCTGGTTCACGACGAACGTCTGGCTCGCCACCGAGGAGAGGGTCGCCGTCGGCACTTGGATCGTTTTTGTCGCGCTGTCCGTATCCGCCGTCGCGCCCCCGGACCCCGCCGTCACCAGCTGAAGCCCGGTGGCCGCCGAGACGGCGGTGAAGCTCGTGAACTTCAGCCCCGAGACCGTCAGCGTCTGGCCCACGGTGAAGTCGGACGTCACGTTCAACACGAGCGTCTTGTTACTGTCCTCGTAGGCCGAGAGCGTGGTGCTGACCTTGCCCGACGCCGACCCCGACAGTGTCACCGTGGTCACCGTCGTGTCCCACGTCATGTTGAGCCCCGCAGGAATGCGGATGCGGAGGTCATTCGCGGCCGTGATCGTCGCCGCACCAGCGTCTTCCGTGACCGTCGGGTTGCTCGCCGCCGTCGCCGCTTGCCCGATCGAGAACGTCTGGCTCGAAGCCGAGGACAGCGTCGCCTTCGGCGTCTGGATCGTCTTCGTCGCGCTGTCCGTATACGCCGTCGCGCCCCCGGATCCCGCCGTCACGAGCTGCAGGCTGGTGGCCGCCGAGGTGGCGGTGAAGTTCGCGAACTTCAGCCCAAAGATCGTCACGTACTGGCCTGCGGCGAAGTCGGACGTCACGTTCAACACCAGCGTCTTGTTGCTGTCTTCGTAGGCCGAGAGCGTGGTACTGACCTTGCCCGACGCCGTGCCGAAGAACGACACCGTGGTCACCGTCGTGTCCCACGTCATGTTCAAGCCCGCCGGAATGCGGATGCGGATGTCGTTCGCGGCCGTGATCGTCGCTACCCCGGCGTCGTCCGTGACCGTCGGCAGGCTCGCCGACGTCGCCGCCTGCCCGACCGAGAACGTCTGGTCTGAAAACGAGAAAAGTGTCGCGGTCGGCGTCTGGATCGTTTTCGTCCGGTTGTCCGTATCCGCCGTCGCACCCCCGGACCCTGCCGTCACGAGCTGGAGGCCGGTGGCTGCCGAGACGGCCGTGAAGCTCGTGAACTTCAGCCCCGAGATCGTCAGCGTCTGGCCCACCGTGAAGTCGGACGTCACGTTCAACACGAGCGTCTTGTTGCTGTTCTCGTACGCCAACAGCGTGGTGCTGACTTTCGCCGACGCCGTCCCCGACAGCGTCACCGTGGTCACCGTCGTGTCCCACGTCATGTTAAGACCCGCCGGAATGCGGATGCGGAGGTCGTTCGCGGCCGTGATCGTCGCCGTCGTGGCGTCATCCGTGACGGTCGGATTGCTCGCCGCCGTCGCCGCTTGCCCGACCGAGAACGTCTGGCTCGAAGACGAGGAGAGGCTCGGGGCCGCGACGGCGTCCGTGGCGAACGCCAGCATCGTCGCCGCGACCGCAAGCGCAGTAGTCCACCACGCATTTTTGGCGGCGTTGATCTGCCTCCAGTGGCGCGACGGTGATTCGATGACGGCGGGCGGCAACGCTGCGTTCATGGTCTAGCCCGCATCCGTGATCTTCGACTGCAGCCGCCGCGACACGTAGTCGGGTCCGCCGTACGCACCGCCGACGGCGCGAACGTCGAACACGAACACACGAATCGTGCTCGTGCCTTCGACATACGAGGTTTGCGTGCATTGCACCGTGACCGAGAAGCCGGCGGTGGCTCCCTCGGTCAAGGTCAACGTCGTACTTCCGCACACGCCGGCGTTCAACGCACGGTACGCGGCCCAGGCGACGCCGGACTTCGCCGCGTGAAACGCTTGCGCGCCGCGCAGCTCCGCCGTCGTCGTCTGCTGCTGGATCACGTTCACGCGCACGGCAACCACGCCGAGACCTGCGAGCACGACGAGCAGAAAGATCGCCGACACCAGCGCAAACCCGCCCTCTGCGATCTCGCGCGTAAGTTTCATGGCACGTTGTCCACGTGCACCTGCGACAGCAGCGATATCGATTCGCCCTGCGCGCCGACGGTGATTTTCAACACGAGCAGGCCGCCGCGCTCGGCGGTCCCCGATGTGTACGTGAAGGTACAGCCCACGACCCGATTCGCCATCAGGCTCGCGGTCGCTCCGGCGCCCGTAAGCTCGCCGTTGGTGTCGCGGCTCGCCTGGCTCGACGCGATCGAATAGCCCTGGTAGCGCGTCAACGTGCCCGCGACGCTGTCGCACAGATAGCTCACGGGCCCGTCGAGCAGGAAGACGCGCTGCGTCGGCGAGCCGTACGCGAACTTGAACGCGGGGGAAAGCGTCACGCGGTCCTCACCCGTCGCCCCATCCACGGCGATGCCGATCTGCGTGCCGGCCGGCGTAATGACGTTAGCGAGCTCGTAGGCGTCGGCGCCCGGTACGCCGACGTTGTAGATCGCGAGGTAGTGGCTCGTCGAGCTGAACGGTTTGGTCAGCTGCGTGAACGGGCCGAGCACGTTGAACGACGTGTCGGCGGCGGCGAAGTCCAAAATCTGCGCGGCCGTGCCGGGTGGCTGCGCGCGATAGCGCGCGCCGTCGACGGTGCTTAAGATCTCCAGAGCGGCGACACCCCCGGCCGTGCTCGTCCGCACACTGTTCGGCAACGCCCGGCGAACGTCGCGACCGATGCGCTCCAACGCCGAGTCGGCGGCATCCACGAGCCGTGCGCGGCGCGTCTGATCCGTGAACCCCTTCACCGAGCCGCTGATGAACAGCGACACGAACGACACGACCACCGCGGCAATCACCAGCGTGACCACGAGCTCGATCAGAGTGAAACCGGATTGGCGGGTTGCGTAGCGCATCGGATCAGAGCCGCGTTTTGTAGGCGCTGAGCGTCACGGTGACGTTCGGCGCAGTAGGTCACACGCACGTCGACGCGCTTCGCGTCCGCGCCGGGAACGCTCGTCAGCGCCGTGCTCTGGGACCACCGTGACGGCGACCGTGTACTGCGAGAGCGCGGCAATGGCGGCCCCGAACTGGTCGCGCGCCCCGACGTCGACGAGACCGTTGTAGTCGTCCACGTCGTCGAAATCGGCGCGATTGACCTCGCCGTCGACCCCATCCGGATCGGCGAACGGCCGCAGCGTGATCTCCTCGAGATACGCCTCGGCGATCGCGACGGCCTGGCTCATGACCATCGAGTCGGCGCTGCGGCCGACGCTGCGCGACAGCACCCCGAGGACCGCGCTGGCCGCGATCGCGATCACGACGATCGAGATCACGAGCTCGATCAGCGTTACACCGCGTTCGCGATAGGCGTGCATGCTCAGGGTGCCTGCACGAAGCCGCTGTCGGCCCGCACCGTCAGCGCGAACGAGCCGATGCTGATGGTCTGATCGCTGCCGAGGTTGGTGCGGCCCAGCGCGTCGAAGGTCATCGTCACGGCCGGCGAAGCGGAGACGCCGTTCGGGCTCGTGCCCGCGAGCGTCTGCCCGTCGGCGAGCTGCACGGCGGTCGTCCAGGTCGCGTCGGCGAGATTGCAGGTGCCGCTCTGCGCGGCTTGCTGCCGCGCCTGGTAGCTGCTCGCGGCGATCGTCACGCGCACGGGGCAACCGCTCGCGACCGCGAGCTTCTGCGAATACTTGAGTGCCGAGGCCAGCTCCTCGTAGTAACCGCGCTCGAGAAACGTGCGGTTGTTGAAGAACCGGGGCGCCGCTATGGCGCCGAGGATGCCGAGGATGACGATGACCACGACGAGCTCCACGAGCGTGAAACCCGCTGCTCCCGGCAGGCCCGCTCGCAACCGCTGGCCCATGTCATCCTCTTTTAGAGACGGAGGGCGCCCTGAAGGCGCCCTCGTGAGAACCGATCAGACCGAGCGATGCGTTAGCAACCGCTGTACGTCACGACCACCGCCGGCGCGGAGTTGGCCGCCGCCGGCGTGTACGTGACGAGACAGTTCGCGATCGCGCCGCCCGACGAATTCGTCTTCGTGAACGTGGTGGTGGCGCCCGCCGCCACGACGAAGCCCGCGGTGTCGGCCAGCGTGGTCGCAATCGTCGCGGCATTCGGGTAGCCGTTCGACATCGTGATCGCGTTGCCCTCCATCGTCACGGTCGTGCTCGCCGGATCGCCCTCCGCGAGCCACAGCGCATGCGCCAGCGCCGCACCGGAGCGCACACTGCCCCCGACGGACTGCGTCGCGGCGAGGCGCGCCTGACCTTCGAGCGACGCAAACCGCGGCACCGCAAACGCGGCGAGAATGCCGAGAATCGTGATCACGACCACGAGCTCGATCAGGGTGAAACCGCCTTGCTTGACCTTGCTGCTCATCGAACGTCCCTCTCGAATAGGATTTGTTTAGGAGCCATACCGAAACCGAAATTCTGCGAAAACTCTAATTGACAGAACGCGTTGGCACTGTGACCCGGCCCACAACGCGCTTGGCCCAAGGCGTGACCAGCGTCGCAAATCGCTGGTTTCGGCCGAACCGCTCAATCTGGCCAGGTGAACGCGTGCACGGGCGTGAGCGCGCAGGCCCCTGAAGTCGTCGCGGGCGGGCTCGAAGCTGCCGCTGCCGTCGCGATCGTCGAACACGAATTCGGTCGTGAGCTCGATGCGCCCCGGCGGACCCCCGTGCGCGTCGAAGCGCGTATAGCGGCCGACGCGATACACGAGTCGCCGTGTGTGCTCGTCGAAGTACCAGCTCGCGGCCGGCACGTCCGCGTCGGCCGACGATGCGAACGAGCCCACATAGTTCGCGGGGGGCGTCAGCAGCAACGTCATCGGGTTCACGTTGGCAAGGCTCGGCAGCGTCGCTGCCTCGCCGCGCGTGATCCGCTCCGCGGCTTCGAGCAACACCGCGACCTGTAGGTCCGCTTTGAGCTGCATGAATGCGGTCCGCTGCGCGCGCCCGATCAGCGGCAGCACGCGATCGAGCAGTGCACCCATGACGATGCCGATCGCGACCACGACCACGAGCAGCTCCACCAACGAAAAACCGCGTGGTCTTCGCACATGCGCCTCGCTAGCCGAGCCCGCTGCCCTTCGCGGCCATGTCCCAGAGAGGCAGGAACACGCCGAGCGCGAGCACGAGCACCATGCCGCCGACGCCGACGATCAGGAGAGGCTCGATCGCGGCGCTCAAGTTCTCGAGGTCGTAGTCCACTTCTCGTTCGTAGAACTCGGCCACCTCGGCGAGCATCTCGCCGAGTGCGCCGGTCTCTTCGCCGATCGCGATCATCTGCAGCGCGAGCGGTGTGAACAGGTCGATCGTCTGTGCCGTTCGATACAAGCCTTCACCGCGCTCGACGCCGTCGCGTAGCGCGAGCACGCGTTCGTTCAGATAATCGTTGCCCGACGCGCGCGCGATCGTGTTCAGCGACTGGATCATCGGCACACCGGCCTCGAGCGTCAGCGAGAACGAGCGGCAGATCTGCGCCAGGCTCGCGCAGCGGATGATGCCGCCTATGATCGGCGCTCGCAGCTTGAACTTGTCCCACTTGTAGCGCCCGGCAGGCTCGCCGACCCAGAACCGGAACGCCGACGATCACCGCCACGCCGGCGCCGATCACGAGATACCAGTAGTTCGACGCGAACGACGAGACGCCGAGCAGCACGCGCGTGGCCCACGGCAGGTTGTTGCCGAGCGCCGCGAAGATCGGTGCGAACTTCGGCAGCACGAACATCGTGATCACGCCCATCGCGATCGCGATCGCGACGATCACGGTCGTCGGGTAGCGCAATGCGGCCTTGACCTTGTCGCGGATCCGCTTCTGCATGCCGAGGTACTCGTACATGCGCAGGAACGCCAGTCTCGAGCGTGCCGGAGCTCTCGCCGACCTTGATCACGCTCAAGTAGAACTTCGAGAACACGTCCGGAAAGCGGCCGAACGCGAACGTCAGGTCGCGGCCCGCCTGCAGGCTCTCGATGACAGACTAGCAGCGTCTTGCGCATGATCGGGTTCACGGTCGAGGCCGCGATGCTCTGCATGCCGCGCAGCAGCGGCACGCCGGCCTTCGTGATCGAGTACATCTGCCGTGAGAACAGGATCAGGTCCGTGACGCTCGGCTGGCCGCCACCGAGCCGCTGCCACAGGTCACCGAGTACGTCGTGGGTCTCGGCAACGGGCTTGATCTCGATCGGCGTGATGCCGCGCGCGAAGAGATGCGTCGCGAGCGCTTCGGGCGAGTCGGACTCGAGCGAGCCGGCCACGGCTTCGCCGCGTGCGGTTCGACCGTTGTAGCGGAACGCGGGCATGAATTAGCTCGCGGCCGTAGCGGCAGCGTCACCAAGCGACTCGACGGCTGCGACTTCGCTGCGCAACACGTCGTCGACCAGACTCGAGCGCCGCTCGGGCTCCTCGAGCCCAGACATCGAGCGCATGACCTCGTCGACGGACGTCACGCCGTCGATCGCAAATCTCAACGCACGCTGCACGAGCGGAATGAAGCCTGGCAGCCGCGCGACGAGCCGATCGAGGGCGACCAGATCCGTGCGCCGGATCGCGTCGGCGATGCTCGCTGTCGATCTCGAGCAACTCGTAGACGCCGACGCGGCCGCGGTAGCCCGTCATGTTGCAATACGTGCAGCCCATGCCCTCGGCGAATTTCGTGGCCGCGATCTGCTCTGCCGCGAGATACCGCGTCAGCCACGCGCGCTGGTGCACGCCGGGCTCGATCGCGTGCGCGCAGTTGTCGCACAAGCGGCGCAGCAAGCGCTGCGCGAGGATGCCGTCGAGCGCGGACGCGATCAGGTAGCCCTGGGTGCCCATGTCGAGCAGCCGGCTCACGGTCGACAACGCGTCCTGCGTATGCAGCGTCGAGAACACCATGTGGCCCGTCATCGCCGCCCGCAAGCCGATCTCGGCCGTCTCCTGGTCGCGCATCTCGCCGACGAGCACGATGTCGGGGTCGTGCCGCAGCGCCGTGCGCAGAATCGTG
Source organism: uncultured Gammaproteobacteria bacterium (assembly GCA_963748045.1). Taxonomy (GTDB): domain Bacteria; phylum Pseudomonadota; class Gammaproteobacteria; order Steroidobacterales; family Rariloculaceae; genus FEN-1219. The sequence continues at coordinate 151,459 of CAVVIC010000014.1, read as the reverse complement.
GCGAACGTGAGCCCGATCTTCGTGTTCACCTGCACCTGGTTGATGCGCTCGAGGCGGTACTCGACCGGGTCTTCCGCGGTGATGATCTTCGTATCGGGCGTGTTCAAGTGCTGCAGCGCCGCGTACAACGTGGTCGTCTTGCCGCTGCCCGTAGGACCCGTGACGAGCACGAGGCCGGCGCCGCGCTCGATCAACGGTGTGAACCGTCCGATGATGTCCTCCGGCATGCCGAGCTCGCCGAAGGTCTTCTGGCTCGCAGAATGATCGAGCAGTCGAAGCACGATCGCCTCGCCGTGATAGAGCGGCATCGTCGACAGTGCGGACGTCGAGCGACTTGTCGTCCACCTTGATGCTGAAACGGCCGTCCTGCGGCTTGCGCTTCTCCGCGATGTCGAGCCCGCACATGAGCTTCAGGCGCGTCACGAGTGCCTGCCCCACGCGGCTGCCCTCGATGACTTGTTCCTGCAAGAAACCATCGACGCGCAAGCGAATGCGCAGGCAACGGTCGTCGGGCTCGATGTGAATGTCGGAGGCCGCGACCCGGACGGCGTCTTGGAACATCGATTGGATCAGCTTGATGACGGGCGCGTCCGGCGAGCCTTCCTCGGCCGCCAGCGCCTGCAGATCGACGTCGGCTTCGGACAGCTCATCGTCGAGCTCCTCGGCCAGCGATACGATCTCCTCGGTGCGCCGGTACATGAGATCGATCGTGCGCAGCAGCGCGGCTTCCTTCGCGAGCGCGAGCCGGATCGGCTTGCCGAGCAGACGTGCGAGCTCGTCGAAAGCGAACAGGTCGGTAGGGTCGGCCATGCCGACGAGGTAGCCGCGCGCGTCCTCTTTCAGCACGAGCGCGCGATGCCGCCGCGCCTGCGTCTCCGGCAGCTTGCCGACGATCTTCGCGTCGAGCGCCATGTGCGCGAGATCGACGTACGGAATGTTCAGCGCCGCCGCGAGCGCGCCGTGCAGATCGGCTTCGGAGATCGCGCCGATGTCGATCAGCACGCGGCCGAGCTTGCGGCCGCTGCTGCGTTGCTCCGCGAGCGCCTCCTTCAGCTGCTGCTCCGAGATCAGCTTCTTCTCGAGCAGCAGATCGCCGAGGCGAACGCGCTTGCGCGGTTCGGGTGCCACGGAGGCTCCTTCTAGCGCGCCGCGGCGCCGAGCGCGGTCACGCGATCGGCGGCCGGCTGGATGATCTTCGGCCAGTCGTCATCGTCGTCGACGACGATCGGCCGCAACAGAATCACGAGCTCGGTCTTCGTCTCCTGCTCGCGGCTGCTGCCGAACAGGCGCTTCAACCCCGGTATCTTGCCGAGCCACGGCGTCGAGTAGTCGAGCTTCTTCGACGAGTTCCGCATCAAGCCGCCGATCGCGATGATCTGCCCGCTCTTCGCTTTCACGATGCTGTCCGACTCGCGCACTTCGCTGAATGCGAGCGGCAACGAATCGGTCTCGACCCGACACGGTGAGATTCTTCTTCTGGTCCGTCACGTCGCTGACGGTCGGATGAATGTGCAGGATGACCTCGCCCGCGGCGCTGATCTGCGGCGTCACGTCGAGCGCGATGCCGGAGAAGAACGGCGTCAGCGTCACGTCGCGGCTGGTCGTGGAGGCAGTGCCCGTGACCGTGTTGCTGCGCACGTCGGTCACGAAGAACTCGTCCGTGCCGGCCTTGATCACGGCCTTCTGGTTGTTCAACGTCGCGACGCGCGGGCTCGACAGCACGCGCGTATCGCCCTGCGTCTGGAGCAGCTCGACGAACGCGTTGAAGTCACCGATGTTCAGCGCCAGCGCGAACGCGGCGCCGACGGTCTGACTCGTAAACGACGTGACGGGATTGCCGCGGGCCCGATCGTGAGTGGGTCGCCGCCGATCGGCACGTTGGTACCGATGTTGCCGGCCGCCGGAAAGGTTACCGCCCGTGACCGTGTCGCCGTTGGCTTTCTGCTTCACCGCGGCCCAGTTCACGCCGGACTGGAAGCCGTCGTTCAGCGTGACCTCGATGATCTTCGCCTCGAGCACCACCTGGCGCTTGGACGAGGCGTGGATGCGTTGCAGGTAGTCGGCGACGGCGCGCAGCTCTTCCGGCATGCCGCGCGCGAACACGACGCCCGACTGCGCGTTCACGACGATCTGCCTGCCCTCGCCGGTGCCGAGAATCGCCACCAGCGTCGATTGCAGCTCGGTCCAGAAGTCCGAGTTCGTGATCGTGTCGACGACCGAGCCCGTGCTCTGGCCGCCGCGACTGCCGCTCTGCTGGCCGCCCTCCTGCCCGACGATCCCGTTGCTGCTGTCGCCAGACGAACCCTGACGATCGCTGCGCGACTGCGTCACCTGCCCGGAGCTCACGCGCGTGCGCGACATGCCGCCGCGGATCAGGTTCAGATAGTCGACTTCGAACAAGCGGCTCTGCAGCGTGGCCGGCAGCACGACGTAGCTACCGGCGCTGCGCCGATAGTCGTAGCCATAGACGTCGCGCACCGTATCGAGCACCTCGACCAGCGTGACCTGCTTCAACGCGAGCGTGATCCGCCCTTTGACGTCGGGATGCACGATCAGATTTCGGTCCGTGCCTTTCACGAGACCCATGAAGAAGTCGCGCGCGTTCGCGTTGACGACGTCGACGTCGAAACGCTCCTCGGCAATGGGCGCGGGCGCAAGTGGCGGCGGTTTGACCGCGAACGGCTCCGCGGCCTGCGCCGCAGGCTGCACGGCGTCTCGCATAGCTGCCGTGATCGCGTCCTGTGTCGCGACGCCGCGCTGGCTCGCACACCCGGCAAGCAGCACGACTGCCAGCGCGACGAGTGCCGAGCGCCGGCGGGCGCCACACGCGACTTGAGTTGATGGGCACACTCATGGGGTTCGTCTCTCCTTGACTGGGCTTGGCCGCAGCGGCGGCGTGGCCGAGCGGCACGACGAGCTCGTTGCCGTGCTCGCGCAGATGCACGGCATCGGCGTCGATTCGAACGATTTCGGCGCCGTTGACGGTTTCGCCGCTCTCGTACGGTTTGCCGTTCACGATCGCGACGCGGCGCGTGGGCGAGATCAGCACCGCCGTCAGCGCGAACCGCGGCGCGGCAACGCCGCCGCCGGGGCCGGCGACGTAACGATACGGCTGCATCGGATCGCGCACGGGCGCGTCCGCGGCAAGCGCAGCTCCGGCCGCGACGAGCACGCCGGCAACGATCAGCGCGTGGCGGCTAAACACCGATCCACTCCTTGTCGAGGGACAGCGTGCGCAGCTCGAGCATGATGGCGTTGCGCGGATAGCCGTCTTCCTTGAATTCGATGCGGCTCCAGTACAGATGCCAGGGCAGCCGTTCCACGGCCTGCAGGTAGGCGAGGCAATCGAGGTAGCTGCCCTCGAGCGTCAGCACGAGCGTGTGGCGATACAGCTGCGGTTCCTTGGGCTTCGTCGTCGCGCCTTCGTCGTTCGCGGCAGCCGGGTCGGCGTTGCCCTCGACGAGCGGCTTGGCCGGCAGGTTCGTCGCGCTCACGAGCTTGAGCCCGCTCTGGCGGCGCAGCAGCTCTTCGAGCACGAGCCGCATCTGTTTCGGGTCGACGAGATCGGACGTGAATACGCGCACTTCCTCGTCGCCGGTCGCGACACGGGTGCGCAGCGCCGTCAGTTGGTCGAGCTGGGCCGGCATGCCTTCGCTCATGCCCATGGCCGTCGAATTGAGCGCAGTGTCGAGCGTCTGGAGGCGCGTCTTCAGCGCCTCCATCTTCTGCGTCGCCTGGATCTTGCGGGCGTCGAGCGGGCCCGCCAGCGCGGCTTCCCACACTCCGCCGAGGACCACGAGAGCCGCGGCGAACAGGAACAGCCGCTCGCGCAAGCTCAGGCGGTCGATCGTCTCGCGAACTTTGGCGATGCGTTCCTTCATGGCTTGCGCCTCGCCTCGCGGTCGGCCGCCGTCAGCGCCGCCGCCTGGCTCGTCGCGCGAAACACGGCTTCGCCGTTCTTGATGTCGTGCTCGATCTCGAAGCGCGTCGAACCTTTGGCCCATCAACGCCTGCTCGCGGCCGAGACGCTGCAAGTACTCCGGCACGAGCTCCGGCCGCGTGCTGCGGCCGGCGAGCTCGAGTGCGCCCGTGCTGCCGTTGATCGCGAACTGCGTGAGCCAGAGCTCCGGCGTGCGCTCGCGGCCGAGCGCGGCCAGATAGCCCGAGAATCCCGTCTGATTCCCAAGCGGCCGCTCCGCGCAGCACGTCGATCAGACGCTGTTGAGTCACGAGCGTCGCGTTGAGTTTCTTCAGCTCTTCCTCGACCTCCGTGCGCCGGTGCTGGTTCTGCGCCGGATCGATCCGCGCGAGCTGCGTGGTCAACGCCTTCTCGCGGCCTTCGAGCTGCACGACTTCGCCTTCGAGGCCGCGCACCTGGACCAGGCCGTAGCCGTAGATCGAGAGCAACGCCACGGCCACGATGCCGAGCACCTGCGCAACGTCGTCGCCGAGAAGATCTGCCGCTGCTTGCGGAAGATCGGCTGATACAGGTTGATCTGCTGGTACATGGTCACAGCGTCACCGGGTCTTTGCGCAGCGCAGCGCCAATCGCCGGCAGACACAGCCGTTGCAACTCGGGCGACAACGTCTCGTCCATGTCGAGCACGTTCTTCAAGTCCACGTCACGCACGGCGATGCCGAGCTCGCGCGCGAGCTGGTCGCGGTCCGCGGCCTCGAGACCACACGTGTGCAGCTGCGGAATCGAGGTCTGCTCGTAGTGGCTCTCGAAGTAGTCGAGCGACCGGCGCACCTCGAGCGCGAGCCCGCCGACGAGCTCCAGTCGCAGCTCACCGGCCTCGGCCAGCGTCGCGACGCCGGTTTCGACGTGACGCGCGAGATACAGCACGCCCTGGCGCACGAGCAGCAGCGTGCTGTGCCGTTCGCCGAGATACAGGAAGGCCGTGCCGCGCTCCTCCTCCTCGAACAGCGTCGCGACGTTGCGCAGGCTGAGCTCGCCGATGTCGATGACGTCGAGAGTTGAGCCCGGCGCCTTCGATCAGCTCGATCTGCTGCTTGACGAAGTCGGCCTTGGCCGTGACCGCGTACATCATGCGGTTGCGGCCGCCGCGCGCATGCGGCGGCATCTCGAAGACGTCGATGACCGCGTCGTCGACGTGGAAATCGATCAGATCCTTGATGCGCCACCGCACGGCGGCGCGCAGTTCGTCGGCCGGCACGTCGGGCGCTTCGACGAGCAACAGCCGGTAGCCGCTGGGATCGAGCACGCTGACCGTCGGCGCGCGGCGATTCGGCAGCCGCGCCAACGCGCGCGCGATCGGATCGTTATCGCCCTTGCGCTCGTAGACGCAACGCTCGAGCCGCGGCTTGGCGCCGGCGGTGGACATCTGGGCCGCAGCCACACCGTCGGCCGTCACGAAGAGGCCGATCTGGCTACCGGCACCGCCACCGCGCTTAAATAGCGACAGCATGAATCACCGACATTCTGTTATCTCTTCGACTCCGACGCGCATGTACGACCCGACACGGGCTTCGGTCACACGCCGCCGCCATTGAACTTAATGCCCCGGCGGGCAACGCCGGTGAGAGCCGGGTCGCAGTTTTCCCGCCCGCCGCCGGCGCGTAACGAGAAAGTGCGACTTACGTCCAAAACCGCGTTCAGTCCAGGGCTTCGGGCCCCGGAGGTCCCTGCCCATGAATATCGACCGCGGCTGGGAGTTCTGGATCGATCGCGGCGGCACGTTCACGGACATCGTCGCGCGCACGCCGCGCGGCGAGCTGCAAACGCTGAAGCTCCTGTCCGCGAATCCCGGCCGCTACGAGGACGCCGCGGTCGCCGGCATCGAGCGGCTGCTGGCCGCGGCGCCGGCCGGTGAGCGGCGCATCGCCGCCGTCAAGATGGGCACCACCGTCGCGACGAATGCGCTGCTCGAGCGGCGCGGCGAGCCCACGGTGCTCGTGATCACCGCGGGGCTCGAGGACGCGATCCGGATCGGCGAGCCAACAGCGCCCCGACATCTTCGCGCTCGACATCCGCCTGCCCGAGATGCTGTACACGCGCGTGATCGGCGTCACGGAACGCATCACCGCGCAAGGCGCCATCGAGACTCCGCTCGACGCGGCACACCTGACGCGCGACGCTCAAGGACGCGCGTGACGCGGGACTCTCGCAGCGTCGCGATCGTGCTGCTGCACGGCTATCGCTTCCCGCAGCACGAGGCCGCCGCGGAAGCGATCGCGCGCGAGCTCGGCTTTGCGCAGATCAGCGTGTCGCACCGCGTGTTGCCGCTGCCGAAGCTCGTCGTGCGCGGCGACACGACGCTCGCCGACGCGTACTTGTCGCCGGTGCTCGACCGCTACGTCGCGAGCGTGCGGCGCGGCCTCGCGACCGTGCTCGGCGACGCGCCGCTCCTGTTCATGCAGAGCCACGGCGGCCTGGCCGCGGCCGACCACTTCCGCGGCAAGGACAGCCTGCTATCGGGGCCGGCCGGCGGCGTGATCGGCATGGTGCACGCCGCGCGCGGCGTGGGCGTCGAACGAGGTCATCGGCTTCGACATGGGCGGCACCTCGACCGACGTGGCGCTGTATGCAGGCGAGCTCGAGCGCACGACCGACGCCGTGATCGCAGCCGTGCGCGTCAGCGCGCCGATGCTTTCGATCAACACCGTCGCGGCCGGCGGCGGCTCGATCCTGACGTTCGGCAACGGCCGGCTGCGCGTGGGCCCGGAGTCCGCCGGCGCGCAGCCCGGCCCGGCGTGCTACCGCAACGGCGGGCCGCTGACCGTGACCGACGCGAACGTGCTGCTCGGCCGAATCCAGCCCGAGTTCTTCCCGCGCGTGTTCGGCTCGGGCGGCGACGAGCCGCTCGACGCCGACCGCCACGGCCGCCGCCTTCGCCGCACTCGCCGCGAGAGTCGCAGAAGCGACCGCCAGGGACGGCGGAAGTGCCGGCGAGCCGCGCGGCGCGGACGAGCTCGCGGCCGGGTTTCTGAAGATCGCGGTGGAGCGCATGGCGAACGCGATCAAGCAGGTCTCCGTGCAGCGCGGCCACGACGTCACGCGTTTCGCACTGTGTTGCTTCGGCGGCGCCGGCGGCCAGCACGCGGCGCAGGTGGCGGACGCACTCGGCGTGCGCACCGTGTTGATTCATCCGCTCTCCGGCGTGCTGTCCGCGTACGGCATCGGCGTCGCGGACGTGCGTGTCGTGCAACAGCGCAGCGTGGAAGCGACCACTCGACGCCGCGCTGCTCGCCGCGCTCGCAACGGAGTTCGATGCACTCGCGGGCACGGCGCTGGCCGAGCTGCGCGTTCAGCACGGCGATCCGGCGCGGGCCGCCCTGGAACGCCGCGTGCACCTCAAGGTGGCGGGCGCCGATACGAGCCTAGCCGTGGCGTGGGAGCCCGGCGCTACGCTCTTGGGCCTTCGCCGCGGATTCGACGAGCTGCACGCGCGGCACTTCGGGTTTCGGGCCGATGCGGAGGCCGTGCTCGTGGCGGAGTCCCTCGAGCTCGAGGCCGTGGTCGCGAGCAGCAGCGAATCCGCGGAGCCCGCGCCGTTGCCGCGGGCGACTGGCGCGCCGGCGAAGGTCGGCACGCGCCGCGTCTGGTGCGCCGACGGGTGGCACGACGCGCCGGTCTATCGTCGCGATGCGCTGCTTGCCGGCGCCACGGTCCGCGGCCCCGCGCTGATCGTCGAACCGCACGCGACGACCGTCGTCGAGCCGGGCTGGCGCGCCACGGTGCACGCGACCGGCACACTGGTGCTGACCCGCGCACGCCGGCGCAATCCGCGCGAAGCCGTCGCGGCCGAGGCCGATCCGATCATGCTCGAAGTGTTCAACAACCTGTTCATGCACGTGGCCGAGGAGATGGGCATCGTGCTCGAGCACACGGCGCACTCGGTCAACATCAAGGAGCGTCTCGACTTCTCGTGCGCCCTTTTCGTCGGCCGACGGCGCCCTGATCGCGAACGCGCCGCACATCCCCGTGCACCTGGGCTCGATGGGCGACAGCGTGCAGAGCATCCTGCGCCGGCACCGGCCGGCGCCCGGGGATTCGTACCTGTTAAATAGTCCCTATGCCGGCGGCACGCATTTGCCGGACATGACCGTCGTCACCCCGGTGTTCGACGCGAGCGGCCAGCGGTTGCGCTACGTGGTGGCGAGCCGCGCGCACCACGCCGACGTCGGCGGCCGCACGCCGGGCTCGATACCGCCCGACAGCCGCAGCATCGACGAGGAAGGCGTGCTCGTGGACGGCGTGCGGATCGTTGCGGCCGGCGAGCTGCTCGAGGCCGACGTCCGCGCGTTGCTCGCGAGCGGCCGGTACCCCGCCCGCAATCCGGATCAGAACGTCGCAGATCTCAAAGCGCAGCTCGCCGCGAACGCACGGGGCGCACTCGAGCTCGACCGACTGACGCAGCGCTTCGGCGTGCGCACTGTCACGCGCTACATGCGCCACGTGCAGCGCAATGCCGCCGAATGCGTGCGCGCGGCCATCGATCGCCTCCACGACGGCGCGTTCCGCGTCGAGCTCGACGGCGGCGAGCGGATCGAGGTGAGCGTGACGATCGACCGCGCCGCGCGCGAGGCCGTGATCGACTTCGCCGGCACGTCGGCGCAGAGCGCCGGCAACTTCAACGCGCCCTCCGCGATCGTGCGCGCCGCCGTGCTGTACGTGTTCCGCACGCTGGTGCGCGAGAGCATTCCGCTGAACGCGGGCTGCCTCGAGCCGCTGACGCATACGGCTGCCGCCCGCGAGTCTGTTGAGCCCCGCGTATCCCGCGGCCGTCGTCGCCGGCAACGTCGAGACCTCGCAGTGCATCACGGACGCGTTGCTCGGCGCGCTCGACGCCTGCGCGGCGTCGCAGGGCACGATGAACAACTTCACGTTCGGCAACGAGCGCTACCAGTACTACGAAACGTTGTGTGGCGGCGCGGGCGCGGGCCCGACGTTCGACGGCGCGAGCGCCGTGCACACGCACATGACGAACTCGCGGCTCACGGACCCCGAGGTGCTCGAACAGCGTTACCCCGTTCGCGTGCGGCGGTTCGCAATTCGCCGCGGCTCCGGCGGCCGCGGCGCGCACCACGGTGGCGACGGCGTCGTGCGCGACATCGAGTTCCGCGAGCCGATGCAGGCAGCGATCCTCGCGAACCGCCGGCGCGTGCCGCCGTTCGGACTGCACGGCGGCGAGCCGGGGCAGTGCGGCCGGAACTTCGTCGTGCGCGCGGATGGACGGATCGAAGAGCTGCCCGCGACCGCAGCCGTAGAGCTAGCGGCAGGCGATCGGTTCGTCATCGAGACGCCGGGCGGCGGCGGTTACGGCGCCAGTTGATGCGGATCTGAAGTGAAGCTGGGTCGTTACTCAGCGATTCAGCCCGGGAGGACGTTCACGATGCCACGTGCCGTCATCGTCGTTGCGGTCCTGGTCTGTTCGCGCCGAGCGGGTGCCCAGATGGCTAGCGACTCCGGCGCAGCGCCGAGCAGTCGCTCGATCGATCTGCGTGCCAGCCTGGCGAGCGCTCCAGCGTTGCCGTTCCAGCGTATCGATTTGCCGGCCCCCCGGGCGGGAGCGGCCGGTAACTGACTGCGCTGCGTTGGCGTAGCTTGATTTGTCGAGCACTAGCCATGATTCGGCGCTGGCGGTTCTTGCCTGAGGATCCCATCCTCAAAGCCACGTGGCACTGAGAACTCGGTACCGCTTACCAAGTAAGCGAGTGTTAAACTGGAGACCCGTTCCATGCAAGCGATCCCCATGGCCGCAGCAACGTTGACGGAAAAAGGACAGGTCGTGATTCCCGCGGAAATCAGGGCGAAGTACGGCCTCACGGCGGGCACTCAGATCGAATTCATCGATGAGGGTGGCACGATTCGGCTCGTTGCGCGTCGGCGCGTCGCTCCGTCCGACGCCGCTGCCGGCTATGGCCTCGTCAAGCTTGCGAAAACGGGCCAGACGAGGCGCCTGACGGAGTTCGACGCGGCACGACTCGTGGCAAAGAAGTCGCGCCGACACCCATGATTGCGGTCGACACCAACGTTTTGGCGAGGTTCTATTGCGACGACCCGGACGACCCGGAAGCCAGGCAGCAGCGCCCGCGAGCGCGGCGTGTGATGCTGGAATCCGCGGCCGTGTTCGTTCCCCTGACTGTGATTCTCGAATTTGAGTGGATCATGCGTGGCTTCTACGAAGTTGCGCCGGAGACTTTCTGCCAAACAGTGGAGCACCTGCTCGGCATTCCGCACGTCACGGTTGAGCGCTGGGAGGCGGTCAAGGACTCCACTGAGCTGCACCGGCGCGGCTTCGACTTCGCCGACGCGCTGCATTGGGCGTGCAGTGTTTCGTGCCGGGAGTTAGTCACGTTCGATCAACGAGGCTTCGCCCGCCGTGCGAGGCGTCTCGAGCTGAACCCGCCCGTCATTGTCCCCCCAGTCTGAAGGCGCTCGGTCTGGGCCGCCGGCGCTTCGCGCGAATCAGCGCGCCGCGCCGTAACCGCCGCCGCCCGGCGTCTCGATTCGTCTCGATCAGCGCTGTCAGCCTCCCACGGCACAACCGTGTTCCGCGCGGTTCACGCCGTTTACACGCGGCGTTGACAATCGTTTGACACGACTGCCGTTAGAGTTCCGACCATCCCTCATAGGAACGCGTCCATTGGACTGCCAAGTCGAAGGTCGGAGGCTCGTGATTACCTCGCACATTGGTGGCTACCCCGTGATCTGGAGCTGCGAGTTCGATCTCCCGCGCTACCTCGCAGCCGGGGTGTTCGAGAAGATCATTTCGGCCGTCGTGATCTCCATCGTAGACGAGGGGAGTGACGACCAGAGATTTGTCGTGACCTATGTCGGCGAATCCGGCGAGCTAGAGGTCGCCGGAATTTTCGCGTCGTTAGCCGAAGCCAAGCGAGCGCCCATCGAAACGCTGGGTCGCGACGGCATCACTTGGTCACCCACGCGCTAGTGGCGTCGATTTGCCGTTACGGCTTAAGGCAAGTGGCGAGAAACATCGGGTACGTGCGCGGCCCGTGCTCGACGATGAAACAGTCGCCGATCGCGACGTCGACGAACCCTGCGACGCTAAGCGCCTTGCCAAGCGCGCTGCGCTCGAAGCCGTGGTGCACGTCTACACCCGGCCCGTGGAACGAACCGTCCTCGGCATCGAGGTCGGCAATGCAGAGGTAACCGCCTGCGTTCAGCAGCTCGTGGAACGCCGCGAGCCCGCGCGCAACGTCCGGCACGTGATGCAGCGTCATCATGCTGAATACGAGGTCGTAGCGTTCCTCGGGAAGAGCATCGCGCATCAGATCCAGATCGACGACGCGCATTTGCTTCTCGCCGGCGGCCGCGATCTTTCTGTCGGCGACGGCGCGCATGCCGGCCGAGCTGTCGGCCAACGTGATCGACCCCAGCGTGTCGCGCAGACAGAACGACAGCAGGCCGGTGCCCGCGCCGTACTCGAGCGCCGTCATCGAACGGCGCAGCGGCATCGCCCGGCGCATACCGGACGCAACGGCTTCGGCCCGGCGAACTTTGCTCTCGTCGTCCCAGGACTCGGCGCGAGTATCGAAATCCGTCGGCATGGTCGTCTCAGCCGAGATGCCGCTCCGCTTCGCGCACTGGCACCACCTCGGTCGTGAGGCTGAGCGCGTGATAGCGGAAGTCGTAAGTCAGAAACTCGTTCGGCCGGCGCGGGGCGAACCCGACGCGCAGCGTGATCGCGACGTCGCTCTCCGCGTCCCGCGCGGCTGCGGCAGCGCTCGTGCGGACGAAGAATGCCTGGTCCGGTCCCGCACCGGCCAGCGCCTCGCGTTGCTTCAGGCGCGCGAGAAAAATCCAAACCTGCCGCTCGAGGGCGGCCGCGACGCTCCGGCGTGCGCTGCGCGCGGAACACCCAACGCGTGTGCTGCTCGATCGAGCGCAGCACGAACGCCGTCAGGCGCTCGACCGACAGATCCTGCGCCAGCGCCTCGATCGCGCCGCCCGCGAAGCTGACGTTGCCCTGCAACGCGGCGATGCCGGGCTGCAACCGCACGAACGTGTTCGCGCCCATGCGCTGCAACGTCGCTGCCTGCTTCAGGCCGATGTCGACAACCGGAGCCAAACTACCCTTCAGCGTCGTGTCGACCGGCGGCATGTCATGCCACACGCCTCGTCGATCGCAGCGCGCGAGCATGCCGGCCACGACGCCGCACGCCGGCATTCCGGCGACGTGGCGGCCAATGTCGCCGCGTGACCGCACGCGCGGGAAATAGGTCAGCGCATGCCGGCTCGACTGGCCGGAGCCGCGCAACCCGAGCATGGCCGCGTCCACACTGGACCACGACCACGGCGGGTCCCAGATCAGCAGCGCGCGGCGGCGTTCGCAGTAACGCGTCGCGGCCAGAAAACTCGTGCTGCCGATGTCGCGCCCGGGTTGCGACGGCACGCAGACGAAGTCGACCTGCGCGCAGCGATCGAGGGCAAAGAGGCCGGTGCCCTCGCTGTTCGAGCCGATGATGTCGTAGTCCGTGAGCTCGTCGCCGTCCGAGCCCGGGCCGGTAATATTGATGTACGGAATCGGTTGACCGGGGAACGTCGGCCGCGTGGCGTCGGGCCGATACTTCGGCAGCGGCCCCACGAGCCGCACGAGCTCCGAGTCGTGCAACGCGTCGACGACGAAGCGCTCGTCGGTCGGGTCCATCGACAGCGCTTCGAACAGTTCCTGATCGGCCACGAGCTCGGAGCCCAATCGATTCAGCCGCTGCACGACGAGGTTGAACTTCGCGGGCGTACGTTCGACGCGGTCGTAGTCGATCGACACGCGCAGCAGCTCGCGACCGCCCGGCTGGCGGGCCTGGAGGCGTAGGGTCTCGCGGCCGGCCGGGATGTCGATCGTCGAGCGCGTCGCCCGATTCGCCACTCGAACGACCACGGCCGAGTCGCCCCCGTGCAGGAAGAAGTGCTGCAGAGCGAACGACAAGAAGCTGAAACCCGAGTGGCCACCGAAGATGCGGCGGTAGTCTTCGAAGCTGCGGATGGCGACGGGCTCGTTCAACGGCCCCCGCTCCGTGCGGCCGATGAACGCGACGACAGTGGCTGCGACTAGCGGTATGACTTCTTCACCGTGCTGGCCTTCGGCCGACTCCGGTGAGAGGTCGAGAGGTTCGGTCGCCATTCTGCCCGCACTTCGGAAAAACCCATCTTAGCCCGCAGCGTGACTGGTTGCAGCATGTACGTTGCATTCCCGCTCACCGACGCGGTCGTCGTCGGTCGCGCAGAAACAGGTGAATCAACGCGACGCCGGCGACGAACCCGCCGATGTGAGCGGCGAACGCAATACCGCCGCCGGAGCCGGGCGTGGCAACGAGCGAGCTCAAGAGCTGCCCCGCGAACCAAATGCCGAGCACAACGAGCGCCGGAACTCGCACCGTGGTGACGAAAATCAGCAACGGCAGCAGCACGAGAACCTTGGCACGCGGATACAGCACGAGGTACGCGCCGAGCACGCCCGAGATAGCGCCGCTGGCGCCGATCATCGGTACCTCCGAGCGCGGGTCGGCTATGCCCTGGCCGAGCGCGGCTACGACGCCGCACACGAGGTAGAACACGACGAAGCGGCCCCGGCCGAGGCGATCTTCGATGTTGTCGCCGAAGATCCACAGATACAGCATGTTGCCGAGCAGGTGCAGCCATCCGCCGTGCAGGAACATCGACGTGATCATCGTCGCGCCGGCGGGTATCCACTGGCCCTCGAGCTGCGCGTTGCCGAACAGCACCGCAGGAATGAACCCGAACAGGTAGGCCGCCTGCTGCTGGCCGTTCGCCGATAACGACAGCTGCCACAGGAACATGAGCGTGCACAGCACGATCAGCGCGACCGTGACGACCGGCCGACTGCCAACGGGGTTGTCGTCGCGTAGCGGAATCATGGGCCGGACCTAAGCCAGCGCGCGACGCTGCATGGCGTCGCGCGCCTAGCGGCCGGCGCCCGCGGCGCCGCCGGCGACCTGCCGCCCCTCTTCGGCCACCGCAACAGGCACGGTATTCACGACGATGCGCGAGGCGGCGAGATACTGCTCGAGCGAGCGGTTCGATCGCAGCACCGGCAGCGGGATGCCGCGCTGCTCGGTCACGATGCGCTGCACGACGGCTGAATCGATCTCGACGCCGGCCGCTGCGGGGCCGGCGCGCTCGAGCGCGCGCTTCAGCGCGCCTTGCGCTTCGGCCACGAGATCGTGCTTTTCCTCCGCGAGCGGCGGATGCACTTCGAGATACAGCTGCCCGTCGCGCCAGGCGGCGAGCAACGGCTGGTTCACGATGCGCACCGGCGTGCCCTTCGGCACGCGGCCGAACAGCGCTTCGATATCCTCAGGGTAAAGGCGAATGCAGCCGTGGCTCGAACGCATGCCGACGCCGTCGGGCTTGTTCGTGCCATGGATCAGGTAACTCGGTATCGACAGCGTCATCGCGAACGCGCCGAGTGGGTTGTCGGGGCCCGGCGGCACGACGGCAGGCAAGCGGTCGCCGCGCTCGAGGTGCTCCTTGCGCACCGAGGCGGGCACGTACCAAACCGGATCGCGCGCCTTCTGCGTGACCTTCGCTTCTCCGAACGGCGTGGCCCAGCCTTCCGCGCCGATGCCGATCGGATAGGTCGTGACGGACGTCGTCACCGCGGCCGGACTGGCGACCGATTTCTCGGTCGTGCCCGAAGGTTTCTCGGTCGTAAAATAGTAGAGCCGCATCGCCGGCACGTTGATCACGATACCTTTGCGCACCGCGTCCGGCAGAATCGACTGCGTCGGCAGATAGACAGGCGTGCCCTCGCCCGGCAGCCACTGATCGACGCCGGGATTCGCGCTGCGCATTTCCTCGTAGCCCAAGTCGTACTCGCGGCCGATGGCGGAGAACGTGTTCTCGTAGCGCGCGAACAGCACCTGCGTTTCGCCCACGAGCTCCTGGCCGGCGCCGAGCGTGAACTGCCGCGTCTGAAGCGCTGCGAGCCGCGGCGCGTTCAGATCCGGCTGCGTCGGCACGCCGACGCTCGGCGGCGGCGCGGCGCGATTCGACGTCAGCAGCGAGCAGCCCGCAAACGCGGACGCGAGCGCAGCGAACGCAAGCGTGCGGCCGAGTGAAGCAAGGTGTGCCTGCGGGCGGGAGCGGTGTGGCATCGCAGCCGAGTATACCGAACCGGACCGCGCTGCGAAGCGGGGCTCAACGATCCACAATGTTCACGTAGCGCGCGCCGCTGCGCGGCGCGACGATCGCGCCGAGACGCGTCTCGAAGCGCACCGCCACGGACTGCGTGTGCCCGTCGGCCAGCGTGCGATACACACCGAAGTGCAGGTGCGGCGCGCTGCTGTAGCCCGTGTTGCCGGAGAACGCGAGCAGCTGCCCGCGTTCGACGCGGTCGCCGAGCGCCACTTGGACACTGCCGCGCTCGAGGTGGAAGTACTCGCCCGTGGTGCCGTCGCCGTGTAGCACGACGACGAAGTTCGCGAGCTGGCTGCACTCCTCGCGCAAACAGCCGCCGTCGTGAGAATCCTCGAACAGCACGACGACACCGTCGCGCGCGGCGTGCACCGGCGTGCCCACCGGCATGCCGAAGTCGAGCGTGAATCGTTCCGCGCCCACATGGCTCAGCTTCGCGCCGTACCCCTGGATGATCGGGTAGCTGACGCCTTCGCGGTACGGCAGGTGGTACGTGTACGCATCATCGTGGTGCGCATCCACGCTGCCGAGGCGGATGTCCTGACGGCTCATGGCCGCAGACCAAGCACCGGGCAGCGCGGTCGACAGCGAGCGCGACCACTCGCGCGGCGTGCGCGCGCCGCCGGCGGGCGCCAAACTGAGATTTGCCGCGGGCCGCTGAGCTTCGCTGACCGACGAGTCGACACGCGGCGGCTGCGCCCACGCCGGGGCGGCCAGCAGCGCGGCGAAAACCCCAAACAAACGACCGGGAGACGCGCAGCGGCGCCACGGTCGGACCAATGGCTTCATCCTCGTTCTTGTTTTTGTTAGCGGACGACGGAGAGAGTATGCCGCACCGCACATCGGCCCGGGCCGAACTTCTACATAACCCTACCCGAGACGTTCGAGCAGGCTCTCCACACCGCCCAACATACGCTCCGACAGGGCGCGCCGGCGCTTGTAGGCGAGGTGGTACAGGTCGCGCTCTCTGGCCGCTTCGAGAAGCACGTCGTCACTCGTGCGCAGCTCGTCGACGAGCTTCAGCTCGAGCGCACGAATGCCGTGCCAGTGCTCGCCGGTGGCTACGCGCTCGAGATCCACCTGCGGTCGATACGCACGGATCTGCGCCTTGAACAACTCGTGCACGTCCTCGACTTCCTGGCGCAGCTTCTCGCGGCCTTCGTCCGTGTTCTTGCCGAACATCGTGAGCGTGCGCTTGTAGCGCCCGGCCGTGACCTGCTCGAAGTCGACGCCCTTCTCCTCGAGCAGCCGGTTGAAGTTCGGCACCTGGGCGAGCACGCCGATCGAGCCGATGATCGCGAACGGCGCCGCGATCAGCCGGTCCGCGACGCAGGCCATCAGATATCCGCCGCTGGCGGCGACTTTGTCGACCGCGACCGTGAGCTTCAGATCGCGCTGCTTCAACCGCAGCAGCTGCGACGCGGCAAGGCCGTGCTCGTGCACGGTGCCGCCGGGGTTCTCGAGCTTCAGCAACACGTCGTCGCCGGGCTTCGCGACCTGCAGCACCGCGGAAATTTCCTCGCGCAACGACGCCACCGCGCTCGCGCGCAGGTCGCCTTTGAAATCGAGCACGAACGTGCGCGGTTTCGTCTGCTCCTGCTTGTCGCGCGCCTTGTCCGCGCGTTTGCGTTCCTTGGCGCGCGCTTTGGCTTCTTTCTTATGGCGGCCTTTGCCGTCGATCGCGAGCTTCAGCTCGTCGGCCGAGTCTTCGAAGCTGCGGTTCAAGTGCTGGACGACGAGCCCCTCGGCCCGACCGCCACGACGTAGCGCGAAGACGATCACGACTACCGCGACGACCAGCACCGCCAACGTCGCGAGCTCAGCCAGGAACAATCCGTATGCCGCGAAGAACTCGCTCACTCGCCGTGGAGCCCCACGTTGTTCTTCTCGAACACGCGGTCGGCGCGATAGCTCGAGCGCACGAGCGGCCCGGACACGACTTCGAGGAAGCCGCGCGCGAGACCCCACCGCCGGTACTGCTCGAACAGCTGCGGAGTCACGTAGCGCTCTACGGCCAAGTGGTTCGGGGTGGGCCGCAGGTACTGGCCGAACGTGACGATGTCGACGGCCGCGCGCTTCAAGTCGTCGAGCGTGGCGGCAATCTCGTCGTCCGTCTCGCCTAAGCCCAGCATCAGGCTCGACTTCGTCAACACTTCGGGTCGATGGCGTTTCGCGAACGCGAGGACGTCGAGCGTCTGCCCGTAACCGGCGCGCGCGTCGCGGACTCTGTGCGTGAGCCGGCGCACCGTCTCGAGATTCTGTGCGAACACGTCGAGACCGGAATCGACGACCGTGGCCACGTCGTTCAGCTTGCCGGAAAAATCCGGTGTCAGCGCTTCGACGGCCGTGCTCGGACACAGCGCTTTGATCGCGCGAATGCAATCCGCGTAGTGTTTCGCGCCGCCGTCGGGCAGATCATCGCGATCAACCGACGTCAACACGACGTACTTCAGATTCATGAGCTGAACTGTGCGCGCGGAATTTTGGATTTCGTCCGCGTCGAGCCAGCCGTGCGGATTGCCGGTATCGACCGCGCAGAACTGACACGCGCGCGTGCACACCTTGCCCATCAGCATCAACGTGGCGGTACCGTTGTTCCAGCACTCGCCGATGTTCGGGCAGATCGATTCCTCGCAAACCGTTGCGAGCCTGTGCTCGCGCACGGTCGAGCGCAGCTGCTCGAACCGTTCACCGCCCGGCATTCGCGCCTTCAGCCACGCGGGCTTCGGCTCGCGGGGCGCGGCCTGACGATCGGCGCGCGCCTTCACACCGTTCTTGATCGCAGCGAAGCCCTGCTCGGTCTGGTACTTCGAGCCGGTCGTGACCACGGGGATGCCGCGAAATTCGTTCATCGTGCCTGTTAAGATCGGCGGGAGATTTGGCTCAAGTATCGCACGAATACCCAAGCACGGCCCATGGCCCGCTACCGCCCTCCGCGCCCGCAAAGCGCGAAATACATCACGCCCGAAGGCGCCGCTAAGCTCCGCCGCGAGCTCGATGAGCTGTGGCGCGTGAAACGCCCCGCCGTCACGCGAGCCGTGTCCGAAGCCGCGGCACAAGGCGATCGGTCGGAGAACGCCGAGTACATCTACGGCAAGAGGCAGCTCGCGGAGATCGACCGCCGCGTTCGGTTCCTGCGCAAGCGGCTCACGGGCATGCGTGTCGTCGATCAGGCCCCGGACGACACCGGCAAAGCGTACTTCGGCGCATGGTTCGTCTTGAGTGGTAAAGGTGGCGACGAGCGCGAGTACCGCCTCGTCGGTCCGGACGAGTTCGACTTCGCGCCCGAGTACGTCAGCATCGAGTCGCCGCTCGGCCGCGCGGTGCTCGGCAAAGCGATCGGCGGGGCCGTGACCGTGAGCACGCCTGAAGGCGAACAGAGCTACGAGCTCGTGCGCGTGCGTTACCGCTGAGCGAAAGCGGCGCGCGAAAAAAAATGCCCGGCCGAAGCCGGGCGAGTCACAGGGGGAAACTTGGTCGACTACTGCAAACGTGCCCAGTTCAGTAGTCGTACGTCGGCAGACTTGAGATCGAAGTTCCTGGCGAGCAGCGCTTCGATCTCTTTGGTCTCGTAGCGGTATTCCGTGGGCTGATTCACTTCCACTACTCCGCTGAACTCCTGGTCCTTGCCCTCGGCGGCTTCACCGGTCAGAACGAAGTGGGTGTAGTACTTGACGCCCATGGTTGAGAACTCTAAGACACCCTCAAACAGGACGTCTGTGATTGCCTCCACATTTTGCCGTCGTGGCGCGGAAGCGCACGCGGCGAAACTCGCGGATATGATTCAAAATGCGGCCAGGCCTAAGGGCTCTTGACATATATTTCTAGCGGCATATAGAGGGAGGTTCGATCTGGCGGAGCGTGTTTGCATGATGTTCACTCGACCCCTATTGGCACTGACCTGCTTGTTGGCTATGGCGTTCTTCGCCGGGCCGAGCCACGCACAGCAGGACTTGCGCGCGACGCTGTTCGCGGACGCGGACCGCGCGCAGACGGCGGCCAAGGCCATGAACGCCGAGCTGCTCGCGCCGGCCACGTTCAGCCGCGCGGTCGAAGCCTATATGGCGGCCGACGCCGATCTGACGCGCGGCCGCAATCTCGAGCGCATCAAGAGCACGCTCGCGACCGCGACGAAGGCGTTCAACGACGCGGCCCAAGCGGCCGAGATCGCGAACGTCACGCTCGCCGCCGTCATCAAAACTCGCGACGACGCGACACGAGCGAACGCCACCACGTTCGCGGCCGACGGGTGGCGCAATGCGGAAGCAGCGTTCGACTCCGCCGCGCGCCGGCTCGAGACGGGCGATATCCGCGGCGCGCGCACGCGCGCCGATCAGGCCGAAGCGCTGTACCGCGACGCCGAGCTCACGGCCATCAAAGCCCAGTACCTGAGTCAGACGCGCGCGCTGCTCGCCGAAGCGGAACAGCAGCGGGTACCGCGCCTCGCGCCCACGACGTACGAGAAAGCGCGCTCGCTGCTCGCGCAGGCCGAAAAGGAGCTGAACGAGAACCGCTACGACACCGATCTGCCGCGCAGCCTCGCGCAGCAGGCGAACTACGAAGCGCGCCACGCGATCTACCTGGCCAAGCTGATCGCACAGATGCGCGACGACGGCGACACGCTCGAGGACGTGATCCTGCGCTACGAGGAGCCGGTCACGCAGATCAGCGGGGCCGCCGACCGGGTGGCGCAGTTCGACAAGGGCATCGACCCCGTCGCCATCGAGCTCGTCACCTACATCGAAGCGCTGCGCGAGCAGAGCTCACAAAGCCAGCGCGATCTCACGGACACGCGCCAACGCGTCGGCGAGCTCGAGGAAGAGATCCGCGAACTCGACCAGCGGCTCGGCGGCGTGTCGCAGGAGCGCGTGGCGCTCGTGCAGCGGCTCGAGGCCGAGGCCCGAATCCGCGAGCAGTTCACTGCGATCGAGAACATGTTCGACCGCGATCAGGCGCGGGTGTCGCGCGAAGGCAATCGCATGGTCATTCGACTCGTGGGGCTGACGTTCCAGAGCGGCCAGGCCGAGGTGCAGGCGGCGCATCGCGGGCTGCTCGAGAAGGTGAAGGCGGCGACGGAGGTGTTTCCGCGCTCGCAGATCGTGATCGAAGCGCACACCGACTCGTACGGCAGCGACGAGAGCAATCTCGCGCTGTCGCGGCGGCGGGCGGAGGCGGTGAACGCGTATCTCGGCCAGCTCGGGGTGCCGGCGCTTCGCATGAGCGCTGTCGGCTACGGCGAGACGCAGCCGATCGCGAACAACGACACCGAACAGGGCCGCGCGCGCAACCGCCGCATCGACGTCATCATCGAACCCCAACTCGAGTCCGCTCCTCCTTCCCAGTAACGCCGCGCGGCTGAAGAGGCTGCTTGCTCGAAGCTCATCGCGTTCGGCGAGGCGGTGCGGGCTGTCGAGTACCCCTCGCGGGACACGCCGGAAATCGCATCCCTGCGGCTCGGCTGCGCACATCCCTGTGCGCAGACGGTCCCGCGAGGCGTACTCGACATCCCACACCACCTCGCCGAACACCACCCGCGTCGCACGCGCTCACCGCTGACGCGCGCGACTCTTCCTTTCCCTTCCGTCGCGCGTGAGGCGTTCAGCGACACACCTCCTCCATTCCCTCCCCCATCGCACGCGTGCGGCGGTGCGATGCGCGTCTTCCTCTTCCCCTCAACGCAAGGCGTGGCGCGAGAAGAACGCGTGCCACAGCGACCCGGTAAGTTCTGCGTCGGGGTGCGTGAGAGGGGTCTCGCGAGACCGTCTGCGCACAGGGATGTGCGCAGCCGAGCCGCAGGATGCGATTTCCGGCGTGTCTCGCGAGACCCCTCGCACGCACCCCGGCGCAGAACTTCCACCACGCGTCACGCGTTGTTCTGAAGCCAGTCGCCGACCACCGCTCCGATGGAGGGTTGGGAGAGATAGCCGTACGCGTCGTGCTCGTTCAATCCGAGGTCGCCGCGGAAGTAGTTGTCGAAATCGACGACGTCGTCGATCGACTCGATGAGACCGAGCGTCAGCATCTCGGCGAAGGTGGGCTGCAGACGCGGCCGCAGCGCCGTCGTGTCGCCGCGCGCCGTGAAGTTCGCCCAGCGCCGGATGTTCGTCGGATAGCGCGCCGCGTCGTGCTCGCGCGAGCCACACACCTTGCGCTGGATGAAATGCGTCGCGAGCGGGCTCCCCATCGTCACGAACAGATCGATCCGCTGCGCCGACCCACGCTCGCGCGACAGCTCCCACAGCGTGTCGTACGCGATGACCGAACCCAAGCTGTGGCCGATCAGCAGCACCGGCGCGCCGGCCTGCCACGTCGCGTCGAGCTCCGCGCGCAGGATCGCGCGAATGGAGCTACCGATACCGTTGCGATTCTTCAGATACCGGTTCGCCTCGTGCATGAGCCGGCGTGTGACGGGCGGGGCCAACCAGCGCCCCAGCAGGGGCCAAGTGTCGCCGAGCACGTACGACCAGCGCCTCAGCGTTCGTGGAAATGCATGCAGCTCACCCACGTCGTCGGCGCTCGGCGTCGGGTGCGCGAGCAATCGCTCGATACCCGGCATGTCGACCGTGATGTCGCGATACGCGCCATAGAAAAGATACGTCCAGGCCACGAGCCGAAACGCGTTCGTGTTGGCCGCGAGCCAGGCGGCGGCCTGCGGCCGCGACCGCGCGAGTCCTGCCGTCAGCACGCGCGTGAGCTGCGGGCGGTACAACTCGGGCGGCGGCTTCGGGTTCAGCCCCGGAACGAAGATGATGCGTGGAGCAGTCAATTCCCGAGCCGCCTTAAAGCTGTCGCACCGTCGCGGTATAGTCCGCGCTCACTGATTGGCGATTCGCCAGGAGAATAGGTCGTGCGGTATCTGCATACAATGGTGCGCGTCAGCAATCTCGAGCACTCGCTCGACTTCTACTGCAACAAGCTCGGGCTGAAAGAGGTCCGCCGAATGGAACACCAGGCGGGACGCTTCACGCTCGTGTTCGTCGCCCCGGTTGGCCAGGAAGATTGTGCGATCGAGCTCACGTACAACTGGGATCCGGAGCAGTACACGGGCGGCCGCAACTTCGGCCACGTCGCGTACGAGGTCGACGATATCTACGCGCTGTGCAGCAAGCTCTTGAAGGCGGGCGTCACGATCCATCGGCCGCCGCGCGACGGACGGATGGCCTTTGTCCGCTCGCCGGACAACATCTCGGTGGAGTTGCTCCAGAAAGGCGACGCGCTGCCGAAGGCCGAGCCTTGGGCGTCGATGCCGAACACGGGGTCGTGGTAGGGAGTTAGCCGAGGTCGCGCTGGACGACGCGGAAGTTGCCGGTCTCGACGTCGGAATCCTCGGAGTCTTTGAAGATCACGCGGTTCCGGCCTTCGCGTTTGGCCTGGTACAAGGCTTCGTCGGCCATCTGGATCGCGCCCGCGAGGCTGCGCGTCGAGTGCGGCCGCGCCATCGACAACCCGACACTGACCGTCACGAGCTTCGCAGCCTGCGAGCCGACGTGGGGAATCGCGAGGTCGAGCACGTCGCGGCGAATCTGCTCGGGCATGCTCGCGTGCGTAATCGTCCGGTGGGCCGTACAGCACCACCACGAACTCTTCGCCGCCGTAGCGCGCCGAGAAGTCGAACGGCCGCTTCGCGCCGCGCGCGATGCAGTTCGCGACTTGCTTCAGGCAGTCGTCGCCGGCCTGGTGGCCGTAGAGATCGTTGAAGATCTTGAAGAAGTCGATGTCGACGAACACGATCGCTACGCCCACATCTTCGCGCCGCGACTGGCGCCAAATCCGCAGAATGTAGTCGTCGAAAAGGCGGCGGTTGTAGAGCCCCGTCATGCCGTCGCGCTCGGCAAGCTCGTTCAATTGCCGCGTCTCGAGGAAGTTCGTGCGTAGCGCGTACTCGAGGTTGTAGGTTGCGATGCCGCCGATCACGGCCGCGGCACCGAGAATCGCCGTCATGTAACTCAGCATGTCGATCGGCAAACCCACCACGAGCCCACTGACTAAGTGCGCGCTGATCAGCAGCGCCGCGACGCCCATCGCCACGTTGAACAGCAGGCCCAGGAACAGGCAGCCGAACAGCACGACGAGCACGAGGCCCGCGAGCACGTACGACGCGCCGGCGAGCGCGGCGGCGTGCGCGATGTAAGTCACGACGAAACCCACGAGCGTGACGCCCACGGACACGATCTCGGTGTAGTAGCGCCGGGCCACAGGCAGCGAAATCGCGGCGGCGAGAAGCAACAGCAGCGGACACAGCACGCCCAGACGCAGGGCGCTCAGTTTGCTGGTGGCCGGCGTGCCAAACACGAGGTCGATGCTGGTGATGGCCAGCACGAGCACGAGCGCGATCAGACCCGACAAACGCGCGCGCGGCAGATTCTGCGCGACGTAAGAACTCGCGGAAGTCCTTCTCGAGCGCGCTCATGAAACGCAGGTTCGAGTAACCGCGCCGCAATTGCTCCGCGTACGGCGAGCCGAGGTCCTGCGTGTCGAGCTTCGTCAAGTCCATGCTGGCAAACACTCTCTGAGCATCACACTCTGCACGCGAGAGCGGCTCGTTTTCCTGAACTCAGGTCACAAAGGCCGACGTTCCCTCAACGATACAGCGGCAAGAGTGGCTCATTCTTTGCGTGCTGGCCCGCTTGATCGAGCTTCTCGAGCTCCGGCAGCACGGCCTTCAGACCCTCGCCAGCCCAAGCTCCGGGCGTCGCGCCGTAGATGCTCGCCTCGAGCGCGAGCACCTCGTGGCCCACGGCGGCGGGCAACACGGCGGCCAGCGCGCCCAAGCTGCGCGGACCGGCCGCGCCGAACTTCGCCTCTGCGAACGCGAGCAGAGACCGCCGCGCCGCATCCGCATCACCGACGGCGCAGGCGCTGTCGAGATCGCGCAGGATCTTGCGCAGCGGTTGCGGCCGCTCCGTCGCAGTCTGCTCGCGGCGTTCCGCCAAACGCGCCGCGCGCGCGCCGCGCGATCGCCACCAGAGCGCGAGCGTGGCGAGCCACGCGAGCGCGAGCACCGCGGTCGCGACCGGCCACTAGCTACGCGCCGACGCGACGACCGGTGTCGTCGTCGCGGTCGGGGCGGCCGCGGTTTCCGCCGGCGCGACCTCGCTGCTCGGTTTGATCGTCAACGTTCGCGGCGGCAGCTCGGCCACTTCCCAACGTTGCGCGGTGACGTTCCACCACGGCACTTGCACGCCGGCCATCGTGACTTCGCCGGGCTGCTGCGCGATGACCGCGAACCCCACGCTGCGCCGGCTCTTCAACCCGTCGGCCGTGATCTCGTGGGCGAGCTCGGGCTGATCGGCGTACTGGCGAAGGCCCGGCTGCTGCGCGACCGAAATCTCCGGCAGCTGCGTCTCGAGCAGGCCGATGCCTTCGACGACGATCTTGCGCGTGCGCGGCAGGCCGACGGCGAGCTCGGTCGACGGATCGTTCCACTCTTCCGTACAGCGTGACGCGTTGCGCCGGCAGCCACGCGGCGCCGGCCAATGCCGCCGGCGGCGCGACGGCCGGCTGCGCGTCGATCTCGATCACGCCCGAGCGGAACCGCTGCACGCGCGAGAAGCCGCGATCCGGAATCACCATGGCCTCGAACGAGGCGGGCCCGATCGTGAGCTTGCCGGCCGCCTGCGGGAACACGGCGAAGCGACGCTCGCGCACGATGAACGTGCGACCGCCCCGCATGGTCTGGTACTGGCTGTCCTCGCCGAGCCGCTCGACGATCGCCTCGCCGCCGCTCGACCTCCGGCTGCGTCAGCGTCGCGCGCCCGGTGCTGACACCGATGAAGAGCCGCAACGTGACCAACACCTGCGACTGCACGTAGACCAGCTTCGGCTGCGCATCGATCTCCATGAAGATGTCGCCGGCCGCGCTCGCGCTCGTGTCCGGCGGCAACACGCGCACCGCGACCGCGTTCGACTGGCGGTCGCCGACGTGCACCGACGGAATCGTGAACTCGCCCGACTTCTTCGCCATCAGCTGGAACTGCCACTCCGTGACCTGCGAGGTCTGGCCGTTCAGGATCTGCACGCGCGAGCTGCTCGAGCGCTGAAGCACGTCGAATTCGCGCGTGAGCGGCGCGTCGTCGGGATCGCCGCGCACGGCGCCTTCGGCGCGCAAGACATACGTGAACGATTCGCCGTCGCGCACGACCGGCCGGTCGACGCTGGCATTCAGCGCCGGCGCCTGCTGCGCGACAGCGAGCGCGGCGAAGCCGAGCGCGAGCACGGCCGCGAGCACGCGCAACGCCCCGGCTTTCACCACGGTTTGCGCTCCGGTCCGTTCTGGAGCACGGGCTTGCCGTCCTGGTCCACGCCCATGCGCTGGTACTGATACAGGAACTTGCGCCGCAACAAGCCGCCCGGATCCTGCGGCACGCGCCGCAGCCATTGCTCGGCCGCCTGCTCGGACGCCCACTTCTCGACGTCCTCCGGGCCCGGCGCCTTGTTCGGAGAATCCTGGCCGTTCTGTTGCTGCTGCGCCGCGTTCGCGGCGTCCTGCTCCTGCTGCTCGCCGTCCTTTTGACGCTGCTCTTCGCTGTCGCCGTTGGCCTGGCTGTCGCCGCTCTTGCCCTTGTCGCTCTGCTGGCGCCTTCTGGTCGCCGGACTGTTTGCCGTCGCGCTGCTCGCCGTCGCCGGAAGAATCCTTCGAGTCGCCGCGCTTGCCCTTGTCGTCCTGGCCGTTGTTCTGGTCCTGCTGCTGTTGCTGTTGCTGCTGCTCTTTCTGCTGCGGATGGTCGTCGAGGAATTTCTTCAGGAGATCGCGGTTGAAGCGCGCGTCCTCGTGTTCCGGGTTCATCGCGAGCGCGCGATCGTACGCTTCGATCGCGGGTTCGAGCTTGCCGGCCTTCGCGAGCGCGTTGCCGCGGTTGTACTGCCCCTCGGCCGAGTCCACCGGCGAGAGCGTCGCGGCGCTCGCCTCGAACTCGCCGGAACGAAACTGCGCCGCGCCACGCCACTCGGGGTTATCGAACAACGTCGCGGCGCGCGCGGGCTCTTTGTCCTGTAGCGCCTCATACGCGCGCTGATCGCGACGCAGCCACAGATCGTTCCACTCGAACGCCTGCGCACGCGGCATCGGCAGCAACAACACGAGCAGCCAGCCGCAGATCCAGCCGCGGCGGAACAGCAGCGCGAGCAGCGGCAACACGGCGAGTGCCAGCCACGCGCCGCGATCGCGCCAGACGTCGGCCTGGTACTTCTGCTCGTCGCCGCCCGCGAGCGCCACGTCGAGCGGCCCGCCGGTCGCTGCCGGGAACAACGCCTCGAGGTCGCGATCGTCGGGCGCGAGCCGCGCGAACCGGCCGCGGCCCGCGCTCGCGAGCCGCCGTAAGCCCCCGATGTCGACCTGCGGAATCACGACCTGGCCGTTGCCGTCGTTCACGAAACCGCCCTCGGGCTGCGGGATCGGCGCGCCCTGTTCGGTGCCGACCGCGAGCACGCTCGTGCGATAACCCTCGCCGGCCAGATCGCGCACGCGACTCACGTCGGCGTCTGCGACCTCGGAATCCGTGATCAACAACACGTCGCCGCTCCGCACGCCCGTCTGGCGCAGCAACGCGCGCGCTTTGTCGAGACCGGCGGCCAGCGAGCCGCCGCGCGTCGGCATGATGTCGGTCGAGATGGCGCCGACCAGCGACGAGATCGTGCGCGTGTCCGTCGTCAGCGGCGTGACCGTGAACGCGTGCGTCGTGAACACGAGCAGCGCCGTCTGCCCGGCCGCGCGCCGCTCGAGCAGGTCGAGCAGCTTCAGCTTCGCGCGCGCGAGCCGCGACGGCTCGACGTCGCCGGCGTCCATCGAGCGCGACAGATCGAGCGCGACGACGAGCGCTTCGTCGGAGCGGAATGCCGGCACCGGCAGCCGTTCCCACGCGGGCCCGGCCATCGCGACGACCGCGACGAGCCAGGCAAGCAGCGCGACGACGAGCGCGAGCCGGTTGTCGCGCAACACCTCGGGCTCGAGAAGCACGTAGCGGCGCAACTTCGCTTCGACGATGTTGCGCCAGCCGCCGGTCTCGCCGCGCCCGCGCAGCAATTGCCACAGCAGCCACGCGCCGATGGGCAACGCCACGAACCACTCCGGCCTCAGGAAATGCAGGTCAGCCACGCGAGGCCTCCGCGCGCCACGGCGCGGCCGGAGCTCGCGTCGGCAACCGCGCCGCGACCCACGCCGCGGCGGCCGCGAGCGCGGCCAGCACCAACGCCGCGCCGAGCGGCCAGTAGAACAATTCCTTGACCGGCCGGAAGCCGCGCTCGTCGGACGCGGCCGGCTCGAGCTCGTCCAGGATCTTGTAGATCTGCTGGAACTCCTGCGTGTCGCGCGCGCGGAAGTAGCGCCCGCCGGTCATCTCCGCGATCGCCGTCAGCGTGCCCTCGTCGAGATCGGCCGACGGATTGATCTGCCGCAAACCGAACAGCGAGCGCACGGTCAACGCATCGGCGCCGATGCCGACGGGATAGATCACGACTTTGCGCTGCGCCGCGAGCTCGGCCGCTTTGCGCGGCTCGACGGCGCCCGCGGTGTTGGCGCCGTCCGTCAGCAGCACGAGCACGCGCCGGCCCTGCTGCACCTTCGCGTCCTCGAGCGTGCGAATCGCGAGCCCGATCGCGTCGCCGATCGCGGTCTCCTTGCCGGCGAGGCCGATCACGGCTTCGTTCAACAGCGTGTTGACCGTCGCGCGATCGAACGTCAGCGGCGACTGGAGATACGCTTCGCGCCCGAACAGGATCAGGCCGACACGGTCGCCGACACGGTGGTTGATGAAGTCCGTCGCAACGGACTTCAGCGCCGTGAGTCGATCGACCCACTGGCCGTTCAACTGGAAGTCCTGCTCCTCCATGCTGCCCGAGAGATCCACGGCCAGCAGCAGATCGCGCCCCGTCATCGGCAGCGACACGGGCTCGCCGACGAACTGCGGCCGCGCGGCCGCGAGCACGGCCAGAACCCACGCCGTCGCGAGCACCGCGAGCCGCCAGCGGCGCGAGACCGCGGGCGCGCGCAAGCCGGCGAGTTCGTTGAACTCCGCGCCGAACGGCACCTTCAGCGCCGCGTCGCGATCGATCGGCTCGGGCGGCACGATGCGCCGCACGAGCCACGGCAGCGGCAGCGCGAACACCATCCACCACCACGCCAGCGTCCACATCGGCGTCAGCCTCCGCTCGCGCGCTTGCGAACGCGCGCGTGGTGTGGCGGGCTGGGCGCTGAGCCATTCGGCGCAGAGCGCCGTGAGCTCGAGCGCGGTGCCGCGCTCGATGCTGTTCGGCCGCGCGTACGGCGCCGCGAGCAACGCGCGGCCCGCGCCTCTCACGAACGTAGTCGCGCTGCCAGCGGCTGTCGAGATACGCGAGCCAGCGTTGACCGATCAGGCCCGGCACGTCCTGCTCGGCGGCGGGCTCGGCTCTTGCGATCGCGCGCGCGGCCGTCGTCATCGCAAAGCGGCGCAGCACGGTGGAGACGTTCTGCAAGCAGACGACGGGCTCGACGCCCTGCTCGAGCGCCGCGCGCACGCGCTGCAGGCTCTTCAGTGCCACACGCCGATGCCGGCTCTGGTAGTAACGCAGCGCGTACAGCGCGAGCCCGACGAGCACCAGTGCCGCGAGCAGCCACCAGCCGATCGCGGGCGGCCACCAGCCGATCGGCACCCGGCAAATGGATGTCGCGCAGCGGCAGCGAGCTCACGTCGTTCGGATTCATCGCGGTCGAAACTGTTGTGCCAACACGCTGCGCGGGTCGGCGTCCGTCGTGCAGTCGATCGAGCGGATCCCGGGCATTCGCGCCAGCGCTTTCAGCCCTGCGCGCCGCGCCTCGAACCGCTCGTGATAGCGCCGTCGCGACTTGGCATCCGTGGTGTCGATCGAGAACGAACGGCCGGCGCTCTCGATTCGATAGCGGCCCGGCGGTGGAAGTTCAGCCTCCACGGGATCGAAAAAATGCACGAGCGAGAGATCGCAGTGGCCCGCGAGCTTGAGCAGATGCCGATCCGCATCGGGACCGAGCCGACGAAAGTCGCTGAGCAGGAAGATCAGGCTGCCGGGCCGCGCGACTCGCGCTAGCCGTTGCAGCGCACGCTCCGCATCGATCTCGACGCTGGCGGTCGCCTCGCGGCGGCTGCCAGAACGAAGTCGTGCAGACCGCCTGCAGCAAACGCAGCGCCGCGCGCTGCGCCGAGCGCCGGTCGCAGCTCGTGGTGCTCGCTCTCGGAGAACACGAGCCCGCCGAGCCGGTCGCCGTGCGCCACGGCGCTCCATGCGATCAGCGCGGCCATCTCCGCGGCGCGCACGCCTTTGAACTCGCCGCGCGTGGCGAACAGCATCGGCCGGCGCAGGTCGAGCCACACGAATACGGGGCGATTGCGCTCCTCGCGGAACACTTTCGTGTGCGGCTTGCCGGTGCGGGCGGTCACGCGCCAGTCGATCGTGCGCAGATCGTCGCCGGGCTGATACGGCCGCGACTCGTCGAACTCGACACCGCGGCCTTTGTACGGCGACAGATGTCCGCCCGAGGTCACGACCCGCACGCGCGGCGCCGTCAGCTGCGATGGCCTCGCCCGCAGCACGCAACCTGACCAGATCGGCGAGCTCGACTCGCGCCGGCGACTGCGTTGTGCGCGCGGCGAGCAACGCCATTACGGCACTCCGATCCTCGCGAGCAGCGTGTCGACGATCTCGTCCGGCGTGCGACCGGAAGCTTCGGCTTCGAAGCCGACGATGATGCGATGGCGCAGCACATCGTGCGCCATGGCCTGGATGTCCTCCGGCGTCACGTAGTCGCGGCCCGCGAGCCAGGCATGCGCGCGCGAGCACCGATCGAGCGCGATCGTCGCGCGCGGGCTCGCGCCGTACTGCAGCACGCCTTTCAAGTCGTCGCCGTAACGCTCGGGCGCGCGCGTCGCGAGCACGATCTGCACGATGTACTCCTCGAGCGGCTGCGACAGGTGCTGATCGAGCACCTGGAGGCGCGCGGCCATCACTTCCTTCTGCGTCAGCACCTCGGGCGCCGTGAACAGCGTTGCATCGGTCGCGGAGCGGCGCTGCTCGTTGCGGTTCAGCTCGAGGATCGCGTGCTCGCCGGCTGCGTCGGGATACGTCACGAACACGTGCAGCAGGAATCGGTCGAGCTGCGCCTCGGGCAACGGATACGTGCCCTCCTGCTCGATCGGGTTTTGCGTGGCCATGACCATGAACAACGTCGGCAGCGGGTACGTCACGGAACCGACCGTGATCTGCCGCTCGCCCATGGCTTCGAGCAAGCGCCGACTGCACTTTGGCCGGCGCGCGGTTCACTTCGTCCGCGAGCACGAGGTTGTGGAACAGAGGGCCTTCGCGGAACACGAACGAGCCGTCCTGCGGCCGATAGATCTCGGTGCCCGTGAGATCGGCGGGCAAGAGGTCGGGCGTGAACTGCAAGCGATGGAAATCGCCTTCGACGCTATGGCTCAAAACTTTGATCGCGCGAGTCTTCGCAAGCCCCGGCGCGCCTTCGACGAGCAGGTGGCCGTCGGAGAGCAACGCCACGAGCATTCGATTCAGCAGCCGTTCCTGGCCGACGACGAGGCCTTTCAGATGCGCCTCGAGCTTCCCGAACTTTTCTTGTAACGACATGAACTTGGGCCAAGGCTAAAGCTCGCCATTCTAGCGAGCGCGTGCCGCGCAAAGCCAGGACGAAGCGGAGCTGCTAGCGGCCGCGGAACCCGCCGCCGAGGATGCCGATCGGCCCGCGCGGCATCGTGAGGTGCACGGTTTGACCTTCGCGCCGCACGCTGACGGTCACGGACTCGCCGGCCGTGCCTTCGAACGTCAGCGTGTTCAGGTCGCGCAGGTCGAACACGCGCTTGCCGTCGTAGGCCACGACC
This sequence comes from uncultured Gammaproteobacteria bacterium, assembly GCA_963748045.1. GTDB lineage: Bacteria > Pseudomonadota > Gammaproteobacteria > Steroidobacterales > Rariloculaceae > FEN-1219. The sequence continues at coordinate 120,478 of CAVVIC010000014.1, read as the reverse complement.
TCGTCGCCGGGCCTTAAGCCCGCGCGCTCGCCCGGCGAGCTCGCGAGCACACCCTGGATGCCCACGCTCGTCGGCCGACCCATGGCTTTCAGGTAGCGCTCGTAGTCGGTGTCGCCGAGATCCGAGCGCAACGTGCCGTCGGCGTTGAATGCCTGGCCCGCATCGAACGGCTTGCCCTGGCGCTGCGCATCGTACTGCGCCTGCAACGCCTGCATGCGCAGCTCGGACGTGCGGTGCTCGATCCAGGCTGCGCGATCGGGCGCGAAGCCCGCGGCGATCAGCGCTTCGACCTGGCTGCCTTGCGCGTCGCGGCGAAACGGGCCGCCGCGCGCGAACGGCGGCGGGCCGCCGTCGGCGCCGGGTTGCGGATTGCCGTTGGGTTCGGCGGATGCGCGCGCGTTCGCGGCAGCGGGCCGCGCGCGCAGTGCCGCGACCTCCTCGCTCAAGCGCTGTCACGCGCGCTTCGAGGGCCGCGCGCTGCTCGACTTCGGCGTTCAGCGCGGTCTCGAGCTCGCGCAGGCGCGCGTCGCTGGCGCCGCTGTCACCTGCCGCGCCGCCGCTCGCCGCCGGCGCCACGCGGGCAACGGCGGGCGAGCCGTTCTCTGATTGCACCCACAACGCGACCGCGAGGCCCACGCCAAGGCCCGCAGCTGACGAGCAGCAACGCCTTCACCATGCCTCGATCCCCCGTTCCAACCGCCATAATGCCGCGCTAAGGTCCGTAACGAAACGCTGGAAGGAGGCTCGGCGTGGTGAAACGGCTCGGCGCCGCGGTGCTGATCCTCGTGCTGGCGCTCGCGCTCGGCGTCTACGCGCTGCTGGCGGCCTCGTTGCCGCGGCGAAGCGGTGGGGCCGTCGTTCCTGGGCTCGATTCAGCAGCTGTCGATCGACCTCGACGCGCATGCGATCCCGACGATCCACGCCGCGTCGTTCACCGACGCGCTACGCGCGCAGGGCTACATGCACGCGCAGGAGCGGTTCTTCGAGATGGACCTGCTGCGCCGCGCTCCCTCCGGCGAGCTGGCGGCGTTATTCGGCGAACGCGCGCTTAGTAGCGATCTCGCGCAGAAGCCGTTCGAGTTCCGCACGCGCGCACGCGCGCTCTTGGCCGAGCTGCCGGCCGAGCACGTCGAGTGGCTCGACGCGTACACGGCCGGCGTCAACGCGGGGCTCGCGGATCTGCGCGCCCGCCCGCCCGAGTACTGGCTGTTCGGCGCACAACCCGCGGCGTGGCAGAACGAAGACAGCCTGCTCGTCGTGTTCGCGTTCTACACGATGCTGTCGAACAACGACTCGTTCGAGCGGACGCAGGGATTGCTGCACGATGTCGTGCCCGCGGCCGTGTACGAGTTCCTGACGCCGTCGACGTCGCGGTTCGATCGGCCGGTCGTCCGTGAGAACGATGCCGATCTCGACCGGCGGCTACATGCCGCTGTCGATTCCGACGAGCGACACGATCGATCTGCGCGGCAACGCCGAGCCGGCCGAAAGCCCCGCGCCGCACGTCGATCCGCCGCTCTCCGGCCCCGCGTCGAACCAGTGGGCGGTCGACCAATCGCGCGGCGCGGGCGGGCACGCGTGGCTCGCGAACGATCCGCATCTTAGTCTGCGCGTGCCCGGCATCTTCTATCGCAGCGAGCTCCAATGGCCGGGCGGCATCGTGCGCGGAGTCGGCATCCCGGGCTTGCCCGGCATCCTGATCGGCGCGAATGCCGAGCTCGCGTGGGGCGCAACCGTCAGCAACGCGGATCAGGCCGACTGGGTCGTCGTCGAACCGGATCCTGCCGACGCGAACCGCTACCGCACGCCCGAAGGGTTCGAGGCGTTCGGCGCGCACACCGTGGACGTCGCCGTCGCGGGCCGCGCGCAGGCCGAGCACGTCACGATTCAGACCACACGCTGGGGCCCGATCGTCGCGCACGATGGGCGCGGCCGGCCGCTCGCGCTGCACGCGGCGTGGCTCGAGCCGCACGGCGTGAATCTGGCCGTGCTCGAGCTCGCGCGCGCGATCAGCGTCGGCGACGGCATCTCCATGCTCGAGCGCTGGGCCGGGCCGTCGCTGAACTGGATGCTGGCCGACAGTGGCGGCGACATCGGCTGGATCGTGAACGGTCCGCTGCCGCGGCGCGTCGGCTTCGACGGCTCGCGCCCGGAATCCTGGGCCGACGGCAGTCGTGCGTGGGCGGGCGAGATCGAACGGCCGCAGCAGCTTCGGCGGCCGCGACGGCGCGCTGTTCACCGCGAACAACCGCACGCTGCCGCCCGAGAAGGCCGCCGCCGTGAGCCGAATGTGGATGCGGCCGCTGCGCGCGAAACGCATCGACGAATTGCTCGGCGCGCGCGACACATTCGGCGCGCGCGAATTTCTCGCGATGCAGCTCGACACGCAGGCCGAAGGGTACGACCAGATTCGCGACACGCTGCTCGCGGCCGTGCCGGCGGACGATCCCGAGCCGCTGCTGCGCCGCGCGCGCGCTAGCGTCGAACGTTGGAACGGCCGCGCCGATGTCGATCAGCCGGGCTTTCGTATCCTGCACGTGTACTACCGCAAGCTCGTCGAACGCGCGATCGCGCCGCTGCTCGCGCCCGCGATCGCCGCGGACCCGAGCTACGTGTACCGCTGGCCGCTCGCGGACGAAGTGTTGCGCCGGCTGCTCGACGAGCAACCGCCGAATCTGCTGACGCGCGAATACGCGAGCTGGAACGAGTTCCTGAGGCGAGTGCTGCTCGACGCGCTACGCGCGATCGACGCCGATCGAACGCGGCCCGGCATCGACGCTCCGTGGGGCGCGTTCAACGTGCTCGACGTGGCACACCCGTTCGCGGGGTTGGCGGCGCTGGCGCCGCTCGCACCGTGGCTGCGCCTGCCGGCTGCGCCGCTGCCCGGCTCGACGGTGTCGCTGCGCGTGGCCGCGCCGAACTACGGCGCGGTGATCCGGATGTCCGTATCGCCGGCGGCGCCCGAGGACGGCATCCTCGAGATGGCCGGTGGGCAGAGCGGGCATTTCCTATCGGCGCAATTCCGCGATCAACAACAGGATTGGGTCGACGGCGCGCCCTCGCCGTTCGTCGCGGGGCCGGCCGTGTCGCACATCGTGCTCGAGCCCGGGCGGTAGTCGCGCTGCTTCAGAAACGCAAACGCCCGGGACAGCTCGCGCCGTCCCGGGCGTCGCACGCAAATCCCTTACTTGAAGACGGCCTGCTCGAGGCTCGGCGGATCCGCGTCGCCGAAGTGCGGATGCACGGCCCAGATGTCCTTGCCGACGGCGGCGGCCGTCGTCGCCTGACCGACGAGCGTCGCCACCGCGGCACGCGATGCCGTGGCCCAGTCGTCACTGCTCGTCAGCGCGACCGCGCGCGGCGCGTCGGCGCTGTTGCTGATGACGACGAGATGGCCGTCGGCCGCCCACACGGCGCCGTCCTGGCCCGGCACGGGCTCGCTGACCTTGACCTCGCTCGTCGCGTCGGGGTTCGCCACGGGCACCTTATAGATGTGCTCGTTCGCGACGACGAGCAGATAGCCGCCGTCGTGATAGACGATACCGTTGACCTGCACGCCCTGCGGCAAGCCCGTGAACCGGTGCAGCACCGAAGCCTGATAGTCCGGCGTCACTTTGAAGACGACGTTGTTCATCGTGTCGGTCACGTACACGGTGCCGCCGCCGTCGACGGTGAGGTCGTTCGCGAAGTACTGGGGCGGATCTTTCGGCGTGCCGATCACGGCCGCGAGATCGACCATCGCGATGCGCTCGCCGCTCGTCAGGCTGTACACGCCGAGCTTGGCCTGGCCCACGTTGCCGGGCTGGAACGCGGCGCGATCGGAATTCGCGACGAGCAGCCGGTCACGCGGCTCGTCGACTTCGATGCCGACCGAGGACTTGAGCTCCGGATCGGTGACGAACGGCACGACGCTGCCGTCGCGCTTGATCTCGAAGATCGTGCCTTCGGCCAACGAGCCCGTCAGGAACCGGCCGTTCGCCTGGTCGTACTCGACGCCTTCCGGAATGAAGCCGCCGCGCTGCGCGGTGATGACCTCGCCGGCCGGTTTCGCCGGGCGGCGGCGGTGCTGCGGGCTTAGGCGCTTCTGACGGCGTGCACCCGGCGGCGAGCACGACGCCCGCGGCCACGAACACGAAGAATTTGTTGCCCATCGAAAGATCCTCCCAAAGGGTCTTGTCGGTGAAGATGCGGAAGGCGCGATGGTACCACGCGCGGCACGGCTGCCGGGCGCGGCAGCGGCGAGCGAACGGCGAACGAGAGACGCTACTTAAGGGAGCTTCAGAACCTTGAGCCGCTGCGACAGCGACGTGCGTTGCAGCGCCAGCGAGATGCGGCCGAAACGACTGAGCGGATTGGCGCGGCCGCGCGCGTCGCGCTCCGGGAAGAAGATGCCGTAACCGCCGGCGCGCTCCGAGCGGATCACGCCGTGCAGCATCATCGTCTCGCCCTCGAACTCCATGATCACGTCGACCTTACCCTCGACCTTCAGCGCACCGATCGGGCCGCGCACGAGCGTCACGAACATGCCTTCGGCGCTGATGTCGCCGACGACGGCCGCCAGCTTCTTGCCGCCGAGCAACAGCCACGCGTCGAAGTCCGCGTTGCCCCTGACGGAGACGCGGAACGTGAGACGTTGATCCTGCCCGAGCTTCTGCGTGCTCGCCCATGGGCGCAATTTTGCCGATCTGCCGGCGCGGAGCAGTGACACGCGTCTCGATCCGAAAAAGGATGATTCCGGTCGGCCGGCGCGCCATTCGCCGGTATGGGCTAGCTTCGAACGCCTTCACTCTCTGTCGCACCGCTGTAAACTGACGCCCTATGGTCATGCGACATCTAGAACGACACCGAGCGGCGCGCGTCAGCTGGCTACGTGCCGCCGTGCTCGGCGCGAACGACGGCATCGTATCGACGGCGAGCCTGCTCGTCGGCGTGGCGGCAGCCGAGGCGGACCACACCGCCGTGCTCGCTGCCGGTATCGCGGGCGTCGTGGCTGGCGCGATGTCGATGGCGGCCGGCGAATACGTCTCCGTGCACTCGCAAGCCGACACGGAAAAGGCCGACCTAGATCGCGAGCGCCGCGAACTCGAGACCGACGACGCGGGCGAGCGGCGCGAGCTGATGGGCATCTACATCGGCCGCGGCCTGACGCCGGATCTGGCGCGGCAGGTGGCCGATCAGCTGACCGCGCACGACGCGCTCGGCGCACACGCGCGCGACGAGCTCGGCATCACCGAGTTCTCGACCGCGCGGCCGCTGCAAGCCGCCGCGGCCTCCGCCGCGAGCTTTGCGATCGGCGCGTTGCTGCCGCTATTGGTTGCCGTGCTCGCCCCGATGTCGATGTTGCTCGTAGCCGTGCCTGCCGCCGCGCTCGTGTTCCTCGCCCTGCTCGGCGGCGTCGCCGCCCGCGCCGGCGGCGCGAACATGGTCACCGCCGCGGCTCGCGTGACATTCTGGGGCGCGATCGCCATGGCCGTGACGGCCGGCATCGGCGCGCTGTTCGGCACCGTCACGGGCTGAGGTCGATCCCAATGGCAAAGACCACCGGCGCAGCGTTGTGGGTCAAGCTGACGCTCCCGGGCGTCGGCCAGATTGGCCCCGGCAAGATCGAGCTGTTGCGGAAAATCGCCGAGCTTCAGTCGATCTCTGCTGCCGCACGCGCGATGGACATGTCGTACCGGCGCGCGTGGTTGCTCGTCGACGAACTGAACAAGCTGTTCGACCAGCCAGCCGTCGCCAAATGGCAGGGTGGCAAATCGAAGGGCGGCGCGGCGCTCACGAAATTCGGTGAGACGCTGGTCGAGAGCTACGAGCAGCTCGTCGCACGCGCCAACGACGCGAACCGCGAACTGCTCGCGGAGCTCGGCCGCCGCGCGAGTCGCTGATCGCTTGCCCTGCTAGGAAGCCTTGCGTGCCGCGGCCGGCGCCGTTCGCGCCTCACCGGTGCGGGCGTCGATGAACTCCGGCGGACGATCGCGGCGCAGGATGATGATCTGCCCTGACGGCACCTCGGTCCAACCTGGGTCGGCGGTAAGCCGCTCGGAGCTGACAGTCACTGGGTGCCCACCGCCGCGCTTGCCGTCCGTGCGTCGCGTCGACTGTACGGTCGGATACAGCTCGCCCGTGAAGTAATACAGCGATTCCGGCGTGCCGTCCTTCTCATCGGTGAACCGCGAGAGGACGGCGCAGTTGCCGTCCGTGATCGCGACGTTCAGGTAGCTCGCGCTTGCACTGCCAGCCTCGTGCACGAGATCGAGCGTGCGACTGATCGCGCGCGCGAGTGCGCGCGCCATCCGCATCGCGGGGTCGATTTCCACGGACTCGAGCAGTGAGTCGATGAACAGCGCGAAGAAATGCTCGGAGTCCGTGCTGCCGTAGACGTTGCCGAACGCCTCGTCGCATACCGACGCAAGTAACTTGCGGCGGACGAGGCGAAAATCGCCGACGTCGCCGTTGTGCATGCACAGATAGTGGCGCCAGCGGAACGGATGGCAGTTCGCTTCGTTGACGCCGCTCGACTGCGTGGCCGCGCGCACGTGCGCGAGCACGCAGTCGCTCGCGACCACGCGTGCGAGGTTTTGCAAGTTGCGGTTGTTCCAGGCCGGCGTGATCGAGCGGAACACCGCGGGCTCGGTGGTGTGATCCGGGGAGTACCAGCCGATGCCGAAGCCGTCGCCGTTCAGCGGCTCCTCGCGTTCGCGGCTGTGCGTGCTCTGGCGAATCAGCGAATGAGTGGGCTCGATGATCAGCGACGACAGTCGCGTCTCGGGACCGAGGTAGAGCATCAGGCGGCACATAGAAGCAGTATCGGCTTACGGGCTCCGGACCTTGAGGGCGCTCCCGCGGATAATTCACACAGTGCCGCGGCGTTCGGCGCGTTGCAACGGTTCCGCCCCCGGCTCAGAATCCCCGCTGATCTTAGGCAGCGTTGCCTCGCGCGCGACACCAACGGAGAACCGCGATGTCGATCCAAAGCAGAATCGTCCCGGTCGCGCTCGTCCTCGCGGTGTCGTCGGGGCTCCTGAACCCGGCAGGAGCCCAGCACGAGTGCTACGATCCGCTGAAAGGCATCTCGCGAAAGTCACGGCCGACGCGCTCGACGCCAAGTTCGCGAAGCAGACATCGCTGACGGCGCAGCAGCGCAACGAGTGGCAAGCCGACATCGCGTCGTGGCGTACCGCGCAAACCGAAGGCAAGGACTCCGCGGCACCCGCCGACCCGGCGAATCCGTATCGCTGGCAGGACCGCTTCACGCGCGACGAGCGCGCCGCGATCAACAAAGAGCACGCGGACTTCAACAACAAGATCGTGCGGGACTGCGGCGCCCGCGACAGCACGATCGGCAGCGGCGGCAAGAAGAAATAGTGCGGGCGAGCGGATGAGCCGCGCAGCGGCGCGACGGCCTACGACTTGAGCATCGCCGCCAGAACATACGGCATCGCGCGTTCGGTTGCGATGTACTACGGCATCCCGCTGCGCGCTCGGCGGCTGCGCCGCTTCTACTCGCAGTTCGTCACACGCGGCTCGCTGTGCTTCGACGTTGGCGCGCACGCCGGCAACCGCGTGCGTTGCTGGCGGCAGCTCGGCGCGCAGGTCGTCGCCGTCGAGCCGCAACCGGACTTCGTGAAACTGCTGACCTGGCTCTACGGCCGCGACCGCCACGTCGCGATCGTGCCGGTCGCGCTCGGTCGAACGGCTGGCCACGCGGAACTGCTCGTCAGCGAGCGCACGCCCACGGTCACGACACTGTCGCGCGACTGGGTCGAGGGCGTGAGCCGCGACCCGCGCTTCGCCGGCGTCGAGTGGACGACGGGGCAACGCGTCGAGCTGCGCACACTCGACGAGTTGATCGCGCGGTTCGGCGAGCCGGCGTTCGTGAAGGTCGACGTCGAAGGCTTCGAAGCGGAAGTGCTCGCCGGGCTCACGACACCCGTGCGCGCGCTGTCGTTCGAGTACCTCCCCGCGGCGCGCGGCGTGGCGCTCGAGTGCATCGATCGGCTCGCGGAGCTCGGCCGGTATCGCTACAACTGGTCGCCGGGCGAGAGCCACCGGCTCACGGAACCGCGCTGGCTCGACTCCGGGCGTATGCGCGCGTGGCTTGCCGACCAGCCGCCCGATGGGCCTTCCGGCGACGTCTACGCCGTGCGCGATTCGGGCGCCTGATGCCGTCCCGCCCGCGGTAGCCACGCCGGGCTATGATCCCTCCGATTCGTCGGTCAACGAGGGGGAATCCGCAATGAACCGGTCACTGTTCGGCGCGCTGCTGCTCGCCGCATGCTCGAGTTTGAGCCCTGTGCTGCACGCGCAGGATCTCGCCATCAACAACGTGCGCGTCGTCGTCGGCAACGGCACCGTCGTCGAACGCGGCTCGATCCTGATACGCGGCGGCAAGATCACGGCCGTCAGCGCCGCCGCGTCGAACGCGCCCACGATGATCGACGCGCACGGCATGAGCGCCGTACCCGGCTTCATCGACGCGCACCGGCACGTGAATACGGGCCCGAACGAGCAGAAGGAAATGCAGGCGCTACTCGACGCGGGCTATACGACGATCCTGTCGGGTGGCGGCCCGGCCGAAGGCAACCTCGCGCTGCGTGACCACATCGATTCCGGCAAGATCCGCGGCCCGCGCATCATTCCGTCGGCGCGGCTCGATCTCGCGGACAACACGCCGGACAAGGTTCGCGCGGAAACCCAGGCCATCGCGAAACTCGGCGTGAAGTGGATCGGCGAGATCGCGCTGACGCCGAAGCCCGGCCCCACGCCGAAGGAAATGGAGAACCTGCGCGCGCTGCTCGACGAAGCGAAAAAGACGGGCGCGCGCGTGCAGATCCACGCCGTGAGCCCGCAGAGCATGATGGCGGCCGTCGACGCCGGAGTGAAATACCTCGTGCACACGCCGCACTTCGGCTGGCTGCCCTTCGACGACGCGAAGCGCGAGGCCGCGGCCGGCGTGAAACAGCTGTCGACGATCGGCTTCGGCGTACCGGTGTTCGGCGTGTTCGCGAACGACAACAGCCCACGCTTTCGCGACGGCAAGCCGTGGCCGGAATCAATTCTCCAGGGTGACGGGCGCGGCCAGGAAGCCGGCTACAAGGCGGTCAACGCGCGCACGTCGTGGGACGCGGGGGTCGCGTACGGCTACGGCACGGACACAAACTACGACCCGAAGGCCGGGCTCGCGCACGAGCTTAGGTCGTTGAACCTGATGTTCTCGATGCAGGACATCATGAAGCTCATGGGGCCGAACACGGCCTCGTACCTCGAGATGGCGAACGAGCTCGGCACGCTCGAAGTCGGCAAACAAGCCGACATCGTGCTCGTCGACGGCAACCCTCTCGACGGCTACTGGAACCTGCTGAACACCCGCCTGGTGCTCAAGGGCGGCGTCATCGTCTCCGACCAACGCCGCTGAACGGTGAAGACGGTGCCAGGCCTTGCACACTTGCACAGATTGCCGCATCGGCCATGGGCGACCGTTGCACCGAAGAAATCTGTGCAAGTGTGCAAGGCCTGGCACCGTCTTTCAGGGTGCGTCGAAGGCGCGCAGCAGGATCGGCGCGAGCTCGTGCATCTTGCGCGCCGAGTGTGAGCTCGGCGGCAGGTCGACGCCGTCGACGAAGCCGGCCGCGAGAAGCGCGGCGCCGATCTCGGCGTTGCGCGTGACGACGTGCACCGGCACGTCCCAGCGTGCGTTCGGGCCCGTGACGGTAGCGGCCGGCTGGTGATCGCCGAGCAGGATCAGCACCGCGTCCGGCCGCATGCGCTCGTGCAAGTAGCCCGCGAGGTACGTGAACGTGTACGCGAAGGAATCCGCGTACGGCCGGCCCAGGTTCATCCAATCCGGCGCACGCGCGAGGCTCGTTTGCACGTCCACCTTCGAAAACGCGTCGCTGCCCGTAAGCCGTTGCCAATCGGCTTGATACGGCGGAATCGGCAGGAACGGAATGTGCGTGTTGATCGTCGGCAGGAACACGAACAGCGGCTTGCGTTCACCGCCTTCGGTTGCGAGCGCTTCCACGCGCGCCAACGTGAACTGATCCGGAATGCGCCACCAGCCGAAGTCGGGGCCGCGGTAGTCGAGCTCGTGCTCGCCGTAGATCGCATCGAAACCGTAGAACGAGCCTTCCGGCCACTCGCTGCGCATACCGGGCATCACGGCGATCGCGTGGTACCCCGCCGCTTCGAAGGTCTTTGGCAGCGTGTCGCGGCGCTGCGTCATGAGCACCGCGTAGTCGCCCGGGTCGCGGATCTCCATGCCGCTCATCAATGAGATGTGCGCGAGCCACGAGCCACCGCCGAACGTCGGCGACTCGACGTACGTCGAGAACACGCGCCGCCCGGTGGCTTGCGCCGCACTCGCGAACGCGTTGCGCGCGGGCGCCACGATCTCTGCGATCTCCGGCTTGTCGTATGCGACGGCGCCGTACGACTCGAGGAACACGAGCTGCACGTCGGCGCCGTCGAGCCGGCGCATGTTCGACGCCGTGAGCGGCACGGCCGGCAGCCTACGGTCGGTGCTCGCGGCGTAAGCGTCGAGCAGGAACCGCGCCTGCTGCGCATACGTGGCCGTCACCGGCAGCGAGTACCAGAACTTGAGCGGCCACTCGAACACGATCGAGAGCGCGTAGCCGCCCACGAGCGCCACGGCCGCCGCCGCCAGCGCGCGGCGCGGCGCCACGAGCTGCACGGCGCTTGTCACGCGGCTGAGCGCGAACGCGAGCAGTGCGGTAATGGCGCCGAGCAATGCGGCGAGACCCAGGACGAGCGCCGCGATCATCCACCACGGCGCAACCTTCGCGAGCATGGCTCCGACGGCCGGCAGGTGCTGCGCGTCCCAATAGAAATTCACCGGCCGGCCGTACAGTGCGGGCGCCGTGACCTCGGCATACCGCCCGATCACGAGCAGCAGCAGCAGCACGGCGAGCGCGATTCGCAGGCCGCGAGGCACGGCACCGCGCCAGGCAGCGTAGGCGACGACGCCGAGCAGCAGCACGCCGAGCTCGACCGACATTTCGATCGTCGGCGCGATCCACGGAGTGGGCCACACGTTGTGGAACGTCAGCGCCGCGTTCAGCAGCAACACGGCGAGCGCGAGCACGAGCCACTGCATCCACGTCAGCGTGCTTCGCGAAGACATACGGCCTTAAGGGTGCGCGCGCCGCGCGAGCCACACGACGTCGATGGCGAACGATCCCACGAGCAGTACCAGCCCTGTGAGCGCCGCGGCGCTGCTCCACGGCGGCAACACGCGGGGCACGAGCGCGCCGATCAGCGACACGATCTGCAGCACGCACACGACCTGCCGCCGCCGGCTCGGCGGCAGCGCGCGTTCCATCCACGGCAGCGGATAGCTCGCGAGCACGAACACATAGCGCAGCAGACCCGCCGCGAGGATCCAGACGCCGGCCTTGTCGAGCTGCCACACGAGCGCAGCAAGCACGAGGATCAGCAACGCGTCCGTCTCCATGTCGAAGCGCGCGCCGAAAGCGGTAGCTTCGTTGCGGCGACGCGCGAGAGCGCCGTCGACGCCGTCGAGCGCAACGGCAATCACGGCGACCGCGACGACGGTCCAGCCGAGCGCTTCGCCGCCGCGCGCACCGACCAACGAAGCGAGCAGCACCGTCAATGCGCCGCGCACGAGCGTTACGCCGTTCGCCGCGCCGAATGATCGAGCCCGCAGATGTCGCGACGTCAGCATGAGCAACAGTCCGCCGCCCACGAGCACACCGGCCGCGGCGCGCCAGACGACGGCGTCACCGAGCGCGAGCCCACGCTCGAGCGCAAAAGCGGCAAGCACCGCCGCCGCGCTGCCGAACGCTATGGCCAACGTGGCGCCCGCGGGCACACGCTGCGCGCCTAGCGCGGCGCGCTCTCGCTCGGTGACTACGGCTTGGCTCGACATGGCCGGTGACGCTTGCATGTTTGCCGACCTGTTGCAAGTATCGGCCGATGGTCGAACAGGCACGCGCGTTCTGGATCACGGCACCGAACCGCGGCGAAATCCGCGCCGAGACGCTGCCCTCGCCCACGGCCGATCAAGCGCTCGTGCGCACGCTGTATACGGGCATCAGCCGCGGCACCGAAACGCTCGTGTTCGGCGGCCGCGTGCCGCCGAGCGAGCACGCGCGCATGCGCGCGCCGTTCCAGACCGGCGAATTTCCGGCGCCCGTGAAGTACGGCTACTGCAACGTCGGTGTCGTCGAGCAGGGACCTGCAGCGCTGATCGGTCGCAACGTGTTCTGCCTGTATCCGCATCAGACGCGTTATGTGGTGCCGGCCACGGCGCTCACGCCGCTGCCGGACAACGTGCCGCCGAGCCGTGCCGTGCTCGCCGCGAATCTCGAGACCGCCGTCAACGGACTCTGGGACGCGGCACCGCGCGTCGGCGATCGCGTGGCGGTCGTCGGCGCCGGCACGGTCGGCTGCCTCGTCGCGTGGCTCGCCGCGCGCATCGTGGGCTGCGAGGTCGAGCTCATCGACGTCGACGCGCGCAAGGCGAAGGCCGCCGCCGCACTCGGCGTGCCGTTCCGCGCGCCAGAAAGCGCCGCGCGCGACGTCGACGTCGCGGTGCATACGAGCGGTAGCGCAGCCGGTCTCGCAACGGCGCTCGCGCTCGCCGGCTTCGAGGCCACCGTGCTCGAGATGTCGTGGTACGGCAGTACCGCGCCGGCCGTGCCGCTCGGCGAAGCGTTCCACAGCCGGCGGCTCACGTTGAAGTCGTCGCAGGTCGGCAGCATCGCGACCGCGCAACGCGCGCGGTGGAGCCACGAGCGGCGCATGGCGCTGGTGCTGAAGCTGCTCGCGCACGCGGAGCTCGACACGCTGATCAGCGGCGAGAGCCCGTTCGACGAATTGCCTGCGCTGCTCGCGCAACTCGCGACCGCACCCGGTTACACTTTGACCCACCGCATCGTCTACTGAGAGCCAAGCGAATGTTCAGCGTCTGCGTCCGCGACCACTTCATGATCGCGCACAGTTTCACGGGCAAGGTGTTCGGTCCCGCGCAAAAGATGCACGGCGCCACCTACGTCGTCGACGTCGAATTCAAGCGCGAGGAGCTCGACGCCGACGGCATCGTGGTCGACATCGGCCTTGCGGGCGAAACGCTGCGCAGCGTGCTCGGCGCCCTGAACTTCCGCAATCTCGACGAAGAGCCCGCGTTCCGCGGCAAGAACACAACCACGGAGTTCCTCGCGTTCACGATCTTCGAGCGCATGGCCGCCGAGATCGGCGCGGGCTCGCTGGGGCCGAACGCGGCCGGCCTCACGGCGCTGAAGATCACGCTGCACGAATCGCATGTCGCGTGGGCGGCCTACGAGGGCCCGCTGCGCAGCTAGCGGGTACCAGGCCATGAGCGCGATCGACCTCGTGGTCCCGGGCAACATCGACACCCCGACCGGCGGCTACATCTACGACCGCGAGATCCTGGCGGGTTTGCGCGCACTGCACTGGCGGACCGCGATCCACGCGCTCGACGCGAGTTTCCCGCAGCCGACGCCCGCCGCAGTGCGTGCCGCGCGTGCCACGTTCGCCGCGATTCCGAGCGGCAGCCTCGTCGTGATCGACGGGCTCGCGCTGCCGGGCCTCGAGCGCGTGCTCGCCGACGAGCAGCACCGCTTGCGCCTCGTCGCGCTCGTGCATCACCCGGTCGCGCTCGAGACCGGGCTCGACGCCGTCACCGCGCGCCGCTTCGAAGACGCCGAGCGTCGGTCGCTCGCGCTCGTGCGCCGCGTGATCACGACGAGCCAGTGGACGGCGCGCGCGCTCGCGCGCTACGACGTCGACGTGAGCACGCTGCGCGTCGTGGAGCCCGGCGTCGATCGGCGCACGATGCACGGCAGCACCGATCCGCGCGGCGCGGCGCCCGCGGCCGCAGCGCAGCATCAATCGCTGAACCTGCTGTGCGTCGCGACACTCACGCCGCGCAAGGGTCACGCGCTGCTGTTCGAAGCGCTCGGCGATCTGCGCGAGCGGCGCTGGCACCTGAACTGCGCCGGCAGCCTGCTGCGCGATCCCGCGCACGTCGCGGCGCTCGAGCATCAGATCGACCGGCTGCGGCTCGGCAGTCGCGTGAGCCTGCTCGGCGATCTCGACAACGAAGCGCTCGAACGCCAGTACGAGCGCGCCGACGTGTTCGTGCTGCCGTCGTATCTCGAAGGCTACGGCATGGCGTTGGCCGAAGCCGTGGCGTACGGCCTGCCCGTGATCAGCACGACGGCCGGCGCGATTCCGGAAACCGTGCCGGCCGCGGCGAGCGTGCTCGTGCCGCCCGGCGACAGCCGCGCGCTCGCCGCCGCGCTCGCGAGCCTCATGGACGACCCGGCCAAGCGCGCGCTGCTCGCGGCCAATGCGCGCGCCGCTCGCGCATCGCTACCGACGTGGAAGAGCGCCACCAAGAAGTTCGCGGCCGCGCTCGACGGTGTGACGGCATGAGCGGGTTCTCGGCCGACTGGCTCTCGATGCGCGAACCGTTCGACGCCGCCGCGCGCGCGGCACCGCTCGTCGCGGAGCTACGTCGACACATTCCGCGCGGCACCTCCGCGGCGCCGTTCGAAATCGTCGATCTCGGCGCCGGCGCCGGCTCGAATTTGCGCTATCTCGCGCCGCGGCTCGGCGGCGAACAACAGTGGCGGCTCGTCGACCACGATCGCGCGCTGCTCGACGCGGCGGTAGTTGCGACGCGCGCGTGGGCCGCTGCGCGCGGCGCGGCGGTGTCGCCGGCCGGCGCCGAGCTGACGTTGCGCGCAGCGGACTTCGCGTGTCGCGTCGGCGGCGAGCCGCGCGACCTCGCCGGCGACGCGCTCGTCGAGTCTCGCACTGCCGACCGGTGGGCTCGTGACCGCGGCGGCGTTGCTCGACCTCGTGTCGACACGCTGGCTCGAAGCGTTGGCGGCGCGCTGCAAAGCAGCACGCGCCGCCGTCTGCTTCGCCCTGACGTACGACGGCCGCACGGTCTGCACGCCGGACGAGCCCGAGGACGCCATGGCGCTCGATCTCTTCAACCGCCATCAGCGGCTCGACAAGGGTTTCGGTCCCGGCGCTCGGCCCCACCGCCGCCGGCGCGGCGGAACAGGTGCTCGCGAAGCACCGGTATCGCGTGCTGACCGAGCGCAGCGACTGGGACATCGGGCCGCAGCACACGGCGATGCAGCACGCGCTGCTCGACGGTTGGCTCGCTGCCGCGCTCGAAGTCGCGCCCGCAGCACACGACGCCGCTGACCGCCTGGCATCGCCGCCGCCGCGCGCACGTCGACGCCGGTCGGTCGCGGCTCGTGGTGGGCCACGTCGATCTCGTCGGCTGGCTGTGAATCGAGGACCGGATTGTCGACGGTCAAGCCCCTCACGTGAGGGATTCTGCCCCACGTTGGTGCGAAATCCCTCCGCGGAGGGGCGCGAATCCGATTGTCCGCTGGCGCCCGTGCCGCTCAGGTACGCAAAACCTGACTCCGTCTATAAGCCGTTACCAAACGTCGTTCGCCGACGTCTTAGCTCGTAGGACCACGGATTTCGGCAATGAAGCAGCCGCAACACGACGAGCTCGCCGCCCTGATCGCGCCGCATCTGGCGGCGCTGTTCCGCGCCGCGTATCGGCTCGCGGGCAACCGGCCCGACGCCGAGGATCTCGTTCAGGACGTGTGCGTTCGCGCGCACGCGCACGTCGCCTCGCTGAAGTCCGCGGCGCAGCCGAAAGCGTGGCTGCTCAAAGTTCAGTACCGGACGTTCGTCGACGGCATCCGCCGGCGCAGACGATCGCCGCTCGCGACCGGCGAGGACTTCGACGCCACGCGACCGAGCGATACACCGAGCCCCGAGGACGCGGCCGAGGGCTCGCTGGCGGAACAACACCTGCTCGACGCCTGGCGCCAGCTCGACAATGAACAACGTGCGCTGCTCGCGCTGCACGTCGAGGGCTACAGCCTCGCGGAGCTCGAGGCGATCACGGATCTCACGACCGACGTGCTGAAGGCGCGGCTGTACCGCGCCCGCGTGCGCCTCGGCAAGTTGCTCGCGACCGCGCACGCACCCCATGCGCTCGCGCTGGAGAAATGAAATGAATTGTGCAGACGTCAACACGATCCTGGACGAGCACCGCCACACGCGGCTCACGGCCGCGGTGCGCAGCGTCGTCGATACTCACCTGCTCGGCTGCGCGGACTGCGCAGCAGGCTGGCTCGCGCACACCGAGCTGCTCCGCGATCACGGTGCCCGCGATGTCGCCCGCGCTGCTGGACTCCGTGCTCGGAGCCGTCCGCTTGCGCAGCGCGGCCAACGTACGGCGCCCGCCGCGGCGTGATCGTCTCGGCGGTGCTGCTCGCGGGCGCAGCCCTCGCCGCGATCGGCGTCACGCAGCTTCGCGAGGCTGACGCGTGACGATTCCGCGACGACATCCGTGCCGGCGATCGTCAGCCGCCCGACAACGTCATCGGCACCGACCGACACGACTGACAACCCGACGTCCGCAGCGCGCGGCGCAGGCAGCTTGCCCGTCGACACCGCCGCGATCGAGTTGAGCGTCATCCCGCTCGTTCGCACGCCGCCCGACTATCCCTTGACCGCCCTCGAACGTGGCCTCCAGGGCAGCGTGACACTGCAATTCGACGTCACCGCAACGGGCGCGGTCGAAAACGTCAGCGTCGTAGAATCGACAGACGCGGTCTTTGAAGAGACCGCGGCGACGTGCGCTGGCGCAGTGGAAGTACCTGCCGCGCGTCGCCGCGGGAAAGCGCGTCGCCGCGCTAAATCAACAGACTGTGATCCGTTTTCAACTCGACAATTCGCCAGCGCCCGCCCCACGCCAGACCGCGCCCTCCCCAGAGGAAATCGCGCGCGAGGCTGACTTCCGCGGCTTGTCCGCCGCAATCGAGGTCGCACGGGAGAGAATGACAGACGACGACTTGCGTGGCGCCGAGCTACAACTCGACGAGGCACGCGCGCTCTACCGGCTCAACGGTCGTCAGGAGGGCGGGATCTGGGATTTCTATGCCTACATCTACACCCTCCAAGAGAACTATGATCGCGCGATCGACGCGTACGAAACGGGAATCGCGGCGTACGCAAACGCGGGAGCGCGGTCGGAAGGCGGATGGTTATCGCTCGCCAACCTGTACTACGCGCGCCACCAGTACGATCTCGCACTGCGAACGTTGCTGAAGTACAAGGAGGGAGTCAAAGGAGACGCTGGCAGCACGCCTCAAGTCGACGAGTTCATCGCGCGACTGGCTGCGCTCGGCGTGACAGAGGCAACGCTGCCCGAGGCGCTGAAAGCCGGGCGCTAGATCACGCGACTGATGTCGTCGCTGGGGCTCGGCGGTGCCGCGGACGTCGGCCCGCGCAGATCGCAATCGAACAGCACGTCGCCGCCCATCGTGAACACGCGATGCGCCGGCCGCAGGCAATCCGCGATCTTGTCGCGTGCCGGCAGCGAAAGACCGGGCCGGCCGCTGCCCGTCACGAGCGGCGCGATCGCCACGTGCAGTCGGTCGAGCAGGCCGGCTTCCAAGAAGCCCGACACCGTGGCGCCACCGCCTTCGACGAACACGGAGATCAGACCACGCGCGTGCAACGCCGCGAGCAACGCGCGTAGATCGAGCCGGCCGTCGGTGTGCGGCACGACGAGAATCTCGGCGTTGCCGGGCGCCGCGATCGCAACGCCCTGCGCGTGCACGACGAGCGTGGGCGCCAGGCCGTCGGTGAACACGCGGTGTCGCGCCGGCAGCTGGCCGCGCGGATCGAGGATCACGCGCACGGGATTCGCGCCCTCGACGTGCCGCACCGTCAGCTGCGGATCGTCGCGCGCGACGGTGCCCGCGCCGACGATCACGGCATCGCACAGCGCGCGCAGCCGGTGCAGATGGCGCACGTTGTCGGGGCCCGTGACGTAATAGGAGTCGCCGGAGCCCGTCGCGATGTGCCCGTCGAGGCTCTGGCCCAGGTGGGCGATCGTCAGCGGCTGGCCCGGCGCCGCCGCGCACAGCGGGGCGTACAGATCGAGCAACGGCCGAACCGCGGCCGGCGCGTTCGCGGCCACCACGGGCGCATCGCGGCCCTGCTCTGTGAGCCACTGGGCGGCCACGTCGTGGCCCGCACCGGGCTGCTCGAGCCCGCCAGCGCGCCGCCGGGCGGCCGTCGCCCGCAGCAGACACCATGCGCGCCGCACGAGATCGGCGGCAGAATTGGCGGCGGAATCAGTGACTAAGGCCTGGGGTCGCATTGAACGAAATCCGCGCGGCACGGAACGATGGGACCTAAGCTGGTATCCTAACATTCAGGTAACGAGCACCCTCCTGCGAATGTCCTCCGTCGAAACCCCTGCAATCAATGGCAATCCGGCCGCGCTGGCCTTCGATCGCGCCGTTGACGAGCTGCGCCGCGGTCGTGCCATCCAGGTCACGGCGCCGGGCCACGGTTTGCTCGTAGCCGCGGTGGAGACCATCCAGGAGCCACAGTTCTCGAGGCTCGCGGCCGCCACCACCGGCGGGACCTTTCTGTTCGTGACTGCCGAGCGCGCGCTTGCTGCCGGCCTTACGCATCAGCTCAGCGGGCCGGTGGCTGTGGCCGTTCCGCGGGGCGCCGACATCGGACACTTGCAAGCCGTCGCGGGCGTCAACAGCAAAGGCGCGGTGGATGGCGCTGCGTTCGACGTCGACGCAACGCCGGCGTGCGCCGCTCTGGCGTCCGCTGCGTTGCAGCTGGCCAAAGCCGGCCGACTCGTTCCGGCCCTGATCGGCTTCCCGACCGACGGCAGCGAAGCCGCCGGCGTGCTCGGCATTCCGGTCGGCGACGTCATGCATCAAGCACCGCGGTTCGGCCATCACGCATTGCAGCTCCTCAGCCGCGCGCGCGTGCCGCTGGCCGACGCGCTCGAGAGCGAGATCGCCGTGTTCCGCGACGAGCACAGTCTCGCGGAGCACGTGGCGGTCGTGATCGGCAAACCGGATCCCGCGAGCGCCGTACCCGTGCGCTTGCACTCGGCGTGCCTCACGGGTGACTTGCTCGGCAGCCTGCGCTGCGACTGCGGCGAGCAGCTAAGAACCGCGGTCTCGCGGATTGCCGCGCTCGGCGGCGGCGTGCTGCTGTATCTCGATCAGGAGGGCCGCGGCATCGGCCTGCCGAACAAGCTACGCGCCTACGTGCTCCAGGACGGCGGCCTCGATACCGTCGATGCGGATCAGCATCTCGGGCTTCCTGGCCGACGAGCGCACGTACGACGTGGCCGCTGCGCTGTTGCACGAGCTCGGCATACGCCGCATTCGGCTGCTGACGAACAACCCGCAAAAGATCAACTCGCTGCGCGACCACGGCATCGAGGTCGTCGGCCGCATGCCGCTCGTGACCACGAGCAACATGCACAACGAGCGTTACCTGCGCGCCAAGCACGAGCGCGCGGGGCACTCCTCGCCGAAGAGTCGAGCGGCTAACGCCGCGTTCCCTCAGTTGCGCTTGTCGCGCGAGTACTGCACCGGGCAACCGGGCGGGTACACGCCGGCCTTGAACTGCTTCGTGCAATACGCGCGCGCGTTCTGCACCTGCTTCTCGAGCGTCGCGATCGTCTCCTTGAACGTCGTGACCTTGCCGTGCACCGGCACGTTGATCGCGGGATCCAGGTGGTAGCGATCGACGTTGTCGAGATACGCGCCGGCCCACCAGTTCCAGTCCCAGTTGTACGTCGTGAAGTCGCCTTCCATGAAGATGCGCGGCACCGGGATGTAGCCGAACACGGCTTCCGCCATGTGCAGGTGGCCGACGACGTGGTACACGTCCACACGCATCAGGCTGTCCTCGAGCACGAGATGCTCGTCGACAGGCACGAATTTCAGAGGCTGCGGGTTGCGCGCGAGCGCGTCCGGGAAGTTCGGCGCGGGCCGCGCCACCATTTCGCGGAAGATCGCTTCATTGCCGCGCCGCGCGATGACGGTGAGGCCGCGCGACACCGCGGCGCGCAAACCGCCGCTGTGATCGAAGTGGTGGTGCGTCACGATCAGCTGCGTGACCTGCTTGCCGGGCACGAGCGTGTTCGCGAGATCGATGCGCGCGAACGTGTCGGCCTCGTTGTTGTACGCCTCGAACATCGTCAGGTGGTCGGCGAACTCGATCACTGCGCCGCCGTCCTCCGACGCGTCGACGCGCACGTCCCACACGTGATCGGCAAGCTTCTTCGCGGTGGCGTGCCGCACCTCTGTGCTCGGCGGGCGCGGCGCCGGAAACGGGTCGAGGTTCTTGACGTTCAGCCGATACGAATCGACGTCGAACGAAGCCAGCGTGAGGTTGCGCCAATCGATCGTGGCGGTGAGGCCGACCGGCAGCCACACGTCGTCGAACGGCAGATAGCCCGTGAAGTGCGCGGTGTTCACGAGGTCGCCGAGCGTCGTGCTCGGCGCGATCCAGCGCACCCAGGCCGGCAGCTTCGTGACCGGGTCGAGCGCGAGCCAGCGAGTGTCGCCCTGCTCCGTCGTGAACTCGACCACGTTCAGCCCGTCTTCCGTGTGCACGGGGCCGAGCCGCGTTTTCGGGTCGAGCGCCGCGAGCACGGCCGGCAAAGGATGATCGAGCAGCGCGGCGCCGGTCTCGAGGCGTGCGGTGCGGTCCAGCGGCCGCTCGATCGCGAACGGGAACGTCGACGCCCGTCGATCGCGGCTCACGGCGCGCGCGTTCTTCAAGTCGAACACGCGCTCCGCGTCGGTCGCGAGTTGCATCTTCAGCGGCGCGTGAGGATCGGGGGATAGTGCGCTGCCGCCCTGCTGGTTCACGTACGCGCCAAAGCCCGTCAACACGAAGTTATCGATGCTGCGGAGGCGCTCGAGGCCGCCCATGGCCGCCGCAGCTTGTTCGACCAGCGTTCTGGCCGGCACGGCCTGCGCCGTCAGGTGGGTTGTAATGCTCGAGGCACCGACGAGTGCCACCGCCAGACAAAGGAATCGTCCCGCTCGCATGTTCCCCCCGGAAGGTCGCATCCAAAACGCTAGCGTCGGTCGGCGCCGTCACCACGTCAATGGAGCGTGGTTCACGCGGCGGGCGAACGCATCGCGCTAGCGAGGCATCGCGCTCCGGCTGTAATCGGCGCGTCCCGCGGCCGCATCCGTCGGACGACCATTTCCGGCGATTGACAGCTGTCACATTACCCCGGTAACGTAACACGAATGGCTATAGCACACTCCAAACTGACAGCCCAAGGGCAAATCTCGGTACCCTCCAAAATCAGAAAGAAACTCGGCGTGGGTCCGGGCTCCATACTGGAATGGGACGAGGTAGGCGAAGCCGTTGTCGTTAGGCGTGCGGGTCGCTACTCGTCGGAAGATGTTCACGCCGCTCTGTTCGAGAAGCCCCCTTCCACTCACAAGAGCGGGCAGAATCTCAAGGACGGCATTCGGAGCTACGTGCGCAAGAAACATGCGAGCCGTTGACACCAACGTACTCGTCCGTCTCATCGCAAGAGACCATCGGCAACAAACCGCATCGGCAGAAGAGTTCATCGCGAAAGGCGCATGGGTACCGCATCTGGTTCTCGCGGAGACGGTCTGGGTACTCGACTCTGTCTATGGACTGAGCACAGAACAGCTTGCCCTCGCCATCGAAATGCTCCTCGGGCACGCGCAACTCACGCTTCAGGACGCGGACGCTGTAGAAACGGCCTTGGAGAGTTTCCGTAAACGGCCTACCGTGAGGTTCACCGACAACTTGGTCGTCGAGATCGCGCGTAAGAGCGGTCACCTACCCGTGGGCACCTTCGATCGAGCCTTGAGCAAACTCGAAGGTACGCAGCACCTTTGAGGAGCGGATAGTACGAATAATCGGCGTTCTGTCTGCACGCTTCGCCGAAAAACTCCGCACCCCTCCAATCACTGCGCACAACCAGTACCGCGCCGCGGAAGCGAACACGTCCGCGGATCAGGGACGATGAGCTCATCAGAACAGCGACGGCTGTGGCGGGGCTCGCGCGCCCGCCGGCAGCTGCGACGCACCGTCTGCAGCGCAAACACCTTCTGCCCTGCCCGCGGGCCGACTGCCACTCGGTACGCGATCGAGTGCCCGAGCAGGTCGTCCATCGGCGCTTCCGGTTAGAGGGCGAGGTAACTCTGCTCGGCGGCTCGATCCGACGAAACACCGGCGGGCTCGTGTCCACAAGGTAAGCCCCGTCGAGGTACAGCATGTGGAAGTGGATGTTCAGATTGAGCGCAGACCCAAAGCGCTGGATCAGCGTCACGGCCCCCGTCGCTCCCGACGCGCGCGCCAGGCGTGCCTTGCGCAGGACGCGGCTCGCGATCGTTCGGTAGACGATGCCGAGTACCTGCGTGAGCGCCTTGGGATTGGTGGCGAGTAGAAAGCGCAGTGCAATGCAGCGTTGCGATTGTCGGCAAATGAGCCCGATTCAAGTGCCCGAAGTGCGAGTGAACCTGCTGCCGCAAGAGCCAGAGGGCTCAGCGGCTGGCGACGACTTCCAGGCGAACGAGCGGGGCAAGGACGAACGAATCGAGTGGCTGCGGCTTGCCGATCGCATACCCTTGCGCGAACGACACGCCCATCTTCTTCGCCATGGCGCGGATCGCGTCGTTCTCGACGAACTCGGCCACGGTTTTCAGGTTCATGACCTGCGCCACCTGCTGTACCGCGGCGACCATCGAGGCCGCGATCGGATCCTCGCCGATCTCGCGCACGAGGCTGCCGTCGATCTTGAGGTAGTCCACCGGCAGCGAACGCAGATAGCCGAACGAGCTTAGACCTGAGCCGAAGTCGTCGAGCGCGAACTTGCAGCCGCGGCTCTTGAGCTCGCTGATGAATGCGCGCGCTCGTTTCAGATCGCTGACGACGGCGGTCTCCGTGATCTCGAAGCAGACGCGCTCGAGTGGCACCTTGAGCTCGGCCAGACGCTCCTCGAGAAACGCGCGGAACGACGGCTCGGAGAGCGATTGGCCCGACAGATTGATCGCGAGCAGACCGCGGCCGGCACCAAACTGCGGGCCGTGCTCGTTCAGGAATTGCACGGCGCGCGTGACGACCCAGCGGTCCACGGCCGGCATCAGGTGATAGCGCTCGGCGGCCGGCAGAAACACCGCCGGCGACACGCGCTCGCCATCGTCACCGCGCATGCGCAGCAGCACCTCCACATGCAGCGGCACACCGACTTCGTCGAGCGCTTCGATCGCTTGACCGTAGAGCTCGAACCTATCCTGATGCAGCGCCATCTGGATCTGACCGGCCGCATCCATCTCGTGATGCCGCTTCAGGAGCCGTGTGTCTGCCGGCTGATAGGTGTGCACGCGGTTCCTGCCGAGCTCCTTCGCTACGTCGCACGCGAGCTCGGCTGCAGCGACGGCCGCCTCCGCAGTCTCCGTGCCCGAATCGACGGGCGCCACACCCATACTGACGGTCACGGACAACGAGCGCTCGGCCCATGGGACCACGAGCGCAGCAATGTTCTTGCGCAGCTCCGCCGCGATTTCCTCGGCACGCTGCAACGGGCAGCCGACGAGCAGCACGCCGAACTCATCACCGCCGAGCCGAGCTACGACGTCCGCGTCGCGCACGGTGTGCTGCAGCAGTGCCGAAATCGACTTGATGACGGCATCGCCGGCGTCGTGCGCCACGGTTTCGTTGATCAGCTGTAGCTGGTCGATGTCCAGAAAGAGGATCGAGTGCTCCGTCGCTTGTTGCTGCGCGTTGACTAGTTGCTGCCCGACCAAGAACTCCAACGCCTCGCGATTCACAAGGCCCGTCAGCGCGTCGTAACCGACCTGCACGATGTTGACGGCCTTCTGCGCCATGACGCGCAACAAGTTCTTGTCGTTGTCGGAAAACTCGCGCTGCTCGGCGTCGTTGCTGATCACGAGCATGCCGATGACTTCGCTCTTGCCGTCGACAATCGGCGTCGCGAGCAGCCGGCAGGACTGCGCGCACAACCCGGCGAGCAGCGGATCGTTCGGGTCGTTGATCAGTACGGCGTCACCCGTCTTCGCCACGAGGTCGTAGACCGTCGTGCTCAGCGCCTCGCGCTGCTGCGACGGCATCGCACCCGCATCGCCGCCGCTGCTGTCGTGCGCGATCAAAATCCCCTTCTCGCGCATCACCAACGCGGCGAGCCCCACGCCCAAGTAGTCGCGGCAGTTGCGAACGAGCTCGTCGAGCGCCTGCTGCCCCTCAGCGAACGCGCTGACCTGATCCTCGGTGTGCAACACGAGATTCAGTTCTTCGCAGCGCTCCGCGAGCTCCGTCGAGAGATCGTCGAGGCGTGCAGTCAACCGCACCGTTTGTGCCAGCACCGAAGCTACGGCGACGAGGCGGCGGCCTACGTCTTTCGAGTCCTCGGCTCCGGGCACGCACGCCCAAAGGTAGCCGACGGTCTTCTTGTCTTCGCCGCGCAGCGGTGCGGCGAGCCACGTGTTCGGCGGGATCCCGACGCGAATGATCTTCGGTCGACCGCGCAGGTTCGCCGCCGGCTCGCTTGCGAGCCTGCCGAGCACCTTTGCGACGATCGTCCGCTGGAATGCGTCGTCGGCATGAAGGATGCGTCCCTCCGCGTCGCTAAGCGCACGCAGCGATCCAACGGGCAACAGGCCGTCCAGCAACGTGCGATAGACGTTGAAATCGAGATTGTCGAGGCCGGTCGTCTGGGTCATCCGGCAAGCGCGAAGGCAACTAAGTCCCCGCTATTATCGGGTGCGGCGCGCGCCTCTTGAAGCAACCCGCGTGACGCAGTTCACAAAGCGTCGTTTGTCAGAACGCGGGACTAGCGTCGGTCGTTCTTGCCGGCCTGCCACAACTCGGCGTAGCGAGCGACCAAGCTCGGTTCGCCGCGCTCTGCGAGCACCGCGCCGAGCCGCGTCGCGAGCGCGGCGTTGTGCTTGTAGAGTGCCAGCGCCTCGACGACTTCCAGCGCCGTTTCGATACGCGACTCCGCCGCGAGCGACACCAGCCACGCGAGCGCTGGTTCCGAGCGATGAGCGACCGCCGCGCGCAGCAACGCGCGGCGCACGCTGCGGCTCTGCAAGGGTTGCTGCCACGCGGCCAGCAGCGGAGGCAGCGCCGCGTCGAGGCGCGACTCGCCGAGCGCGAGCGCCGCGAGCTCGCGAACGGCTTCCTCGGCGGCGTCGAGATGCGCGGCGACGAGCGCGAGCGAATCTTCGGGCGCCACGGCGAGCAAGCCCGAGAAACACTCACCCAGCACGCCGGGCGCGGAATCGCCGGCGCTGACTTTCATGCGTAGCACGAGCTCCGCCTCGCGCGGATTGCCGCACGCGACCGCGCGCACAGCACCCGCGCGCGCTTCGGCCTCCGCGTCGTTCAGCAGAGGCGCAAGCTCCACGAGCGCCCGCGAGTAACCGCTCGCGACGAGCCCCATCGCGCAGCTGCAACGCACGTCGACGGCGGTGTCCACGCTGCCGCCCCACACGGGCTCAGGCTGTCGGTACGCGAGCGCGCGCAGGAAGAACTCGGCGTCGGTGCAGTCGAGAGCGACGAGCGCTCGAGCCAGCGCCTTCTTCGCGATGCAGCTCGGGTCGGTCTTCGCCGGCTTGTCGACGAAGCGCGGCCACGCCGCCAGTAGCTGCGGCACGAGGTCGTAGGAGAGCGAGTCCTCGGCGAGGCGCGCGGCCTTTGCGACGACGCGGGCATTCCGAGCGCCGAGCGACTGCGCGAGCAGCTCGCGCCGCTCGGCGGCCGCAGCCGGCAACGCGTCGAGCGCCGCGAGTTGCTCGTCGACGGAGGCACGCGAAGTCTGCGGGCGCCGCGCCACGGCGCTCAGCGCAGGATCGACAGCGGCGTGGCCGCCACCTCGCCGACGAGGCGCACGAGCGCCGCCGCGAGATGCGCGAGCTGTGCCGCGCCGCGTTTCGCATCCGCGCGCGCCGCGTTACCGCACACGCCCTGCGGATTGAGATCGCCGCTCAACCAGCCGATGCCGACCGGCTTCTCCGCGCCGAGCCACTGATGGCGCTGCGCGAGCTCGTGCGGCAAGCCGCGAAAATCGGCGAGCGCCGCGGTGCGCACGAGGTCCGGGCGCAAGTGCAGCAGCAGCGAGGTCTCGACCTCGCCGCCGTGGATGTCGTGCGCGAGCTCGTTGCCGGCGAACAGCCCCGGCGGCGAGCCGAAAGCGAAGTACGTGGCCCGAACGGCCAGCATCGAAAGCTCCGCGCGCAACACGCACCGCCACGAGATCGACGAGGGCCTTTTGGCCGCCGTGAGTGTTAAGAATGATCAGCTTGCGAACCCCGGCGCGCGCGACGCTGCGGCCGACGTCGGTCCAGGCATCCGCCAGCGTGTGGTCCGCGATCGTCAGCGTGCCCGGGAACGCCACGTGCTCCGTGCTCAAGCCGATGTTCATCGCCGGCAGCACGAGCAACGCAGGCGTGGCGGGCTGTAGCGCCAGCGCGGCCCGCACGAGGCCGTCGTTGATGAGGGCGTCGGTGGAAAGCGGCAGGTGCGGCCCGTGTTGCTCGACGGCCGCGACCGGCAGCAGCGCCACGGTCTCTTCGGCGTCGATGCGGGCGAAGTCCGCCGTGGTGCAGTCCTGCCAGAACCCGCTGCGCACGCGGTGTGCCCCTTAGGTTATGTCCGTCGTCGTCGCATCGTGCGTGTTGCTCGAAATGGCGTCAACCTTGGATAATGCTCGATCAGCACTCACTTTTTTCGCTCTTGTAAGGAGACCCGCATGAGCAGACCCGAACGTGCAGTCGCGGCGGACAATGAAGTCCAGGAATTGATGGCGAAGGCTCGCACCGCACAGGCCACCTACGAGGCTTTCTCGCAGGAACAGGTCGACGCGATCGTCCGGGGCATGGCCAAGTTCGTCTACGACAACGCCGAGAAGCTCGCGCGTATGGCCGTCGACGAGACCGGCATCGGCAACTACGAAGACAAGGTGCTGAAGAAGAAGGGCAAGGCCCGCGTGATCTGGAACAGCCTGAAGGGCAAGAAGTCGCGCGGCATCATCGGCGAGGACGTGGAGAACAACCTGGTGTTCGTCGCGAAGCCGATGGGCGTGGTGGCCGCGGTGTGCCCGGTCACGAATCCGGTCGCGACGCCGATGTGCAACGGCATGTTCGCGCTGAAGACCGGCAACGCCGTGATCTTCGCGCCGCATCCGAAGGCGCAGAAGTGCACGGACTACCTCACGAACGAATTCATGAAGATCGTGAAGTCGCACGGCGGCCCCGACAACCTGATTCAAACGATCAAGAAGGGCTCCGTCGAGAAGACGCAGGAGCTCATGCGCGCGGCCGATGTCGTGGTGGCGACCGGCGGCGGCGCGATGGTCAAGTCCGCGTATTCGTCCGGCAAGCCGTCGTACGGCGTCGGCGCGGGCAACGTGCCCGTGATCATCGATCGCGGCGTCGACGTGAAGGACGCGGTCGGCAAGATCGTGACCGGCGCGGCGTTCGACAACGGCATCATCTGCTCGCACGAGCAGTTCGTGCTGACGCCGGAAGAGAGCTACGACGAAACCGTCAAGCTGTTCAAGGACACGGGCAAAGTCTGGTTCACGGCCGACGAGAAGCAGATTCAGAAGCTGCGCGAGATCGTGTTCCCCGACGGCCACCTGAACAAAGACGCCGTCGGCAAATCGCCACGCGAGATCGGCGCGATGGCGGGCATCGACGTCCCGGCGAGCGCGCGCATCATCCTGCTGCCCGCGAAGGGCGCAGGATCGGCCGACCTGCTGGCGAAGGAAAAGCTGTGCCCGGTCGTCGCGATCCTGCCGTACAAGACGTTCCACGACGCCGTGGCGAAGGCCAAGGCGAACCTGCTCGTCGAAGGCGCGGGCCACTCGGCCGCCCTGCACTCGAACAACGAGGGCAACATCCGCGAGGCCGGCCTCGAGTTGCCGATCAGCCGCCTGGTCGTGAACCAGGCGAGCTCGTTGACGGCCGGCGGCTCGCTGACCAACGGCTTCGCGCCGACCACGACCCTGGGCTGTGGCTCGTGGGGCGGTAACTCGATCTCCGAAAACCTCGACTACAAGCACCTGATGAACGTGTCGCGAATCGGCAAAGTCATCGCGAACAAGAAGGTGCCGACGGACGAAGAGATCTTCGGCTAAAGGCCCCTGATACCCACTCGCGAGGCCCGGCAACGGGCCTCGCGTCGTTTTGGGCGCCGGAGACCTGGCCGCCGCTGTCGCGCAGCGCCACCCGTCACCCCCGCCGGCAATCTTTCCGTCCGGACAGTAAGGCGTTGCGTAGGCGCTACATCCTTAGCCCTGAGACTTCCGTTTCGGCCCCGTGTGGCGCAGAATCCTTGGCAATCGACTCTCAGTGGTCGATTTGCAACGCGTCTGAAAAGTACATCACGGTCCTACAGGGGGACAACATGAGAAAGCAGTCGCTACACGTGGCGATAGCCGCGTTGCTTGCGGGTTATGCCGCCGGCAATTCGCCCGTCGCCTACTCTCAGCAAGCGGGGGCAGCCGCCCCAGGCGGTCTCGAGGAGATCATCGTCACGGCCTCCCGCCGTGAGCAGAACCTCCAGGACGTGCCAATCGCCATCGTGGCGTACACGGGCGAAATGCTCGAGCGCCAGAGCATCGAGAACATGGAAGGCCTGAAGGCCGTCGTCCCAAACCTGGTCGTCGCCGGTAACTTGGGCGGCACCGACACGGCGTCGTTCACGATTCGCGGCATTCCGAACGTCGGTACCTATATCGACGGCATCTGGCAGGTGTCGAACAACGGCCTGCTACTGCGCGAGTTTGTCGACCTCGACCGCGTCGAAGTGCTGCGTGGCCCACAGGGCACCCTGTACGGCCGCGACTCGACGGGTGGCGCGATTCGCTTGTACACGAAATCGCCGGGTAGAGAGTTCGGCGGCCAGCTCGACATGTCGCTCGGCAATCTGAATCGCCACGACGTCAGAGGCTTGCTCGATCTGCCGATCACGGACAAGTTCCGCACGCGCTGGACGGTCGGCCAATACAGCCGTGATGGCTTCATCACGAGCAAGACGACCGGCTTCAAGACCGGCGGGTTCGAAGACCAGGTCGGCCGCGGCGACTTCATCTGGGAGCCGTCCGACCGCGTAAGCCTGCGGTTCAACGTGCAAAGCGACAAGATCGTCGAGACTCAAGCCCGCGTAAACACGTTCATCGACAACCAGATCGGTTGGAACTCGGGCTTCCAGATGGGCCTGTCGTTGGCGTACGACATCGCGACCGGCGGCAACGGGCAAAACAACTCCACGAACCACGGCAGATGGAACTGCTACTACACCTGCTCGGGCTTTCCGGGCGGTCTGCTCGGCAAGTGGGAGAGCCGCCAGGACATCACTGTGCCCTCGCGACAGTTTCTCGACCAGCAATCTGCCGACCTGAAGGTCCAACTGACCGACAAGATCAAGTTCGAGTACCTGCTCGGTCACACGCAGCAGGACACGCGGCAGTACAACGATTGGGACGCAGGCGAGTTCAACTTCTACATCGACTACTTCCTGCAGAAACTCGACCTCACGAGCCACGAGTTCCAGTTCTCAGGCGGCAGCGATCGCATGACGTGGGTCGGCGGCCTGTACACTTGGGACCAGAACATCCGCGGGCGTAATCCGGCGTTTTCCATGGGCGACTGGGTGCAAGCCAACCCGGCCGGCCAGCCGGGAAGCTACCCGAACATGACCGCGTAGCTCAATTACGCCACTCAGGTCTTGCCGAGCGCGGCGTGCCAGGCGACGCCTGCGCAGCGCGGCATCACGAGCTGGCTGCCGGCCGTCCAGGCCGGTTACCTGCCTCAGTTCCCGTTCGGCCCCAACGGACCCAACGTGCTCACGCTGAACCTCAACAGTGTGAACGGCTGGCCCTACGGC
Organism: uncultured Gammaproteobacteria bacterium; assembly: GCA_963748045.1. Taxonomy (GTDB): domain Bacteria; phylum Pseudomonadota; class Gammaproteobacteria; order Steroidobacterales; family Rariloculaceae; genus FEN-1219. The sequence continues at coordinate 90,697 of CAVVIC010000014.1, read as the reverse complement.
TGTAACTGGATCCCCGGAGCAGGCTGGGTCGCGGCACTCGCAGGGGGCGCTCGCCCGCCTGCAGGCGACCGGTTGACCGGCAACGACGTCAGCGGATGGTCAGCGTTCGGAGAGATGAGCTTCAAGGTCGGCCAGAAGCTCGACTTGACCGTCGGCTACCGCCATCACGATCAGTCGTCCCACCAGTACAACTTCAACATCGTGCCCGGAATCACGGCGACGAAGCCGGCGGGCCCGAACTTGGAGTTCAGCCAGGGCGGCATCTACGACGGCGTGAAGGATAACGCGAGCATCCAGAGGGTCGCGTTCAACGCCGACACGTATCGTTTCGCTGCCGCCTGGAAGGTCGCCGACAACGTGATGCTGTACTACGGCTACACCGAAGGCTTCAACTCGGGTGGCTTGGCCGTGTACAGCGACAGCCAGGGTCCCGTGCAGTCATCGTTCGACCCGGAGTCGATCAAGAACCACGAGATCGGTCTGCGCTCGGACTTGTTGAACCACAAGTTGCGCCTGAACGTGACCCACTTCGACACCGACTGGCTGAACATTCAGCTGCTGGCCACGGTGAAGGACCGGGCGACGGGTCAGGAGCTCACCGAGCTCGTATCGCGTAACGCCGCTTCGGCCAACGCGTCGGGCTTCGAGGTCGAGCTGACGTACGCCGCGACGCAGAACTTCCTGGTGCAGGCGAACCTGGGCTTCTTGGACACGAAGTACACGTCCTCGATCAGCCCGGCGGTCACCACGGCCACGGAGTTCTCGCAAGCGCCGGACAACACGTACATGGTCGGCATTCAGTACACGGGCCATCTGGCGAAGGGTGGCACGCTGGTCACACGCATCGACGACGCGTTCACGGGCGCCTACTGGCGCTCGCCGGTGCCGTCGCTGCGCCAGAATGCCTATGGCGTGCCGCGTAACAAGGAGTCCGGCGACTTCTGGCGCTTGGACGCGCAAATGGCGTACACGCCGGCCGTCGGACAAGTACACGTTGACGCTGTATGGAACGAACCTTACCAACGTGTACGACCTGAACTCGGGCTTCCTGCACAACATCTGGCAGTTCGACTTCGCGACTGCGTCGCGGCCACGTGAAGTGGGTGCGACGGTTCGCGTCCGGTTCTAACTGCGTTCACGACCTTGGCCGGCTGGGGAAACCCAGCCGGCCTTTTTTTTGCCTGCGAAGCCGGGCGATCAGCCCCAGCGGAGGTCGTGCTTGGCGTACGGCAGGTCGCGAATAGCGCTTGCCGGTGATCTGGAACAGCGCGTCGCCGATCGCCGATTGCACCGACGTGCCGCGATCGTGGCCCATGCCGATCAACCAGTGCCCGGTCTCGAAGAACCGGATGTTGATCTCGCAGCGGATCCTCGTCGATGCGCGACAGCGGGAAACGGTGGAAGTTGTTCTCGACGATGCGGCCGTCGGCGATCGTGCATGCCTGGTGCATCGCGTCGTTGTAGAACCAGGTGATCTGCCCTTCGATCTGCTTCTTCACCGATAGCGGGTTCACGAGACCGAAGCCCTTGTCGTGCGCGACGTCGACGCGCTCGAGCATGACCTTGCCGTCGCGGCTCACGGACACCGTGTGCACCATCGCGCTGATCGTCGCGGAGCCGCCTGCCTCGGCGCCGCGCTCCTCGAGCGCGATCGCGCGCGCTTTGCCTTGCGGCAATGGCGTGCCCCAGCCGGACATCTCGGCCGCCATGTCGAGCGCTTTGATCATGTCGTTCTTGAACGGCAGTTTCGTCCGCGCCAGCAGCTCGCGCCGATAGCGATACGGATCCTTGCCCGCGGCGTGTGCGAGCTCGTCCATGAAGCTCTCGCGATAGAACTCGTGCGCGGCCTGGCCCACGCCGCGCCGCGTGCCGACCGGCACGTGGAAGTCGGTCGTGTGATTGCTGAACCGGTAATTCGGCACGAAGTAGCGCGACGCGACGTCGAACGACGCATCGGGCCCGAAGCCGTCTTTCTGCATGCCGGTCCGCACTTCGAGCGCGAGCGGCCAGCCGTCGTCGTCGAGCGCGGCCTGCAGTCGCGCGACGCCCATGGCGCGGTACGTCGTGCCGATGAAGTCTTCCTCGCGCGTCCAGAGCAGATGAATAGGCGTGCCGCGGTTGGCGTTCGCGATCATGATCGCCTGCTCGGCCTGCGGGCCATTGCCGTTGCGGCCGAAGCCTCCGCCCAAGTGGCACATGTGCAGATAGACGTCGGCTTCAGGAATGCCCGTGATCTGCGCGGCGCTGAAGCGCGTCTCCTGCGGGCTCTGATCGCCGATCCAGATGTCGACGCGGTCGTTCGTCACGAGCACCGTCGCGTTGCCGGGCTCCATGCGCGCACGCGGCAGGTACGGGGTCGAGTACGTGGCCTCGACGACGCGTTTCGCGCGCGCGAACACGGCGTCGACGTCGCCTTCGTTCACGCGCACGTTGCCGGGCTCGTCGAGTGCCGCGAGCAGCGCCGCGTGCATGTTCGCCGTGTTGAACGCCGCGCGCTCGGGCGGGATCGACCACTCGATCGGCATCGCGTCGAGCGCCTGCTTCGCCTGATACCAGCTGTCGGCGATCACGGCCACGCCGCCGCTGAACACGCGCCCGCGCGTGAGCTTCGGATCGGGAATCGGGAACCGCACGGCCGAGCGCACGCCAGGCAGGCTGCGGACCGCGTCGAAGTCGTAGCTCTTCACGTCGCCGCCGTACACGGGGCACGACTTCACGGCGGCCCACTTCATGCCGGGCATGCGCACGTCGATCGCGTACACGGTCTCGCCCGTGACCTTGGCCGGCACGTCGCGGTTCTTCTGCTCCGTGCCCATCAGCGTCCACTGATCCGGCGACTTGATCGCGATGGTCTTCGGGATGCGGGTGCGGCGTGCGCGCGGCGAGGTGCGCGATCTTGCCGTAGCGTGGTCTTGCGGCCGCTCTTCGCGGTGCGTGATCACGCTGTCCTTCGCGGCGAGCTCGCCGACCGGCACGTGCCAGTCGTTGGCCGCGGCCAGCAACAGCCGCTCGCGCGCCTCGGCGCCGGCGAGCTGCAGGTAGTAGCGGCCGTCCTTGACCGACGACGCCGCGTTCGTTCGCATGCGCCGGTACACGCTGTCCGGAATTCCGAAGCCGCCCGTGCGCGCGCGGTTACCGAACTCGGGCGTGCCGCCGCCCTTCGGGTCCGTGCCGCCGTTGCCCAGCACGTTCAGCGTCCACGCGGGCGCCGTCTCGCGCGCATCGCGATTCGCCGACGCGTACTGCGACACGACCTTGCTCCAGTCGCACTGCAGCTCTTCGGCGACGATCATCGCGTTCGAAGTCCACACGCCCTGGCCGAGCTCGGTCTGCGCGATGCGGATCGTCACGGTGTCATCGGGCGCGATCACGATCCACGCGTTGATCTCGGGCACCGGCGGGTCCTCGTACCAGACGGCGCGCCGGGAACGTCGGCGGCCGCGGCTTTGCGGCGGTACCCAGAACCCGAGCACGAACGCGGCGCTGCCGGCGGCCGCTGCGGCCAGGAACTCGCGGCGATCGAGGCCCGTGGCCTCCCTGGCGCGAGCGGAATCGTTGTCGCGGTTCATGCTCGCGCCCCCGTGCCTGCATGAGCTCGGCCGCGCGATGGATCGCTTTGCGCACGCGGTGATAGCTGCTGCAGCGGCACGCGTTCGTGACGCTCGCGTCGATGTCGGCATCGGTCGGCTTGCGGGTTCCGCGCGAGCAGCGCGAGCGCGCTCATGATCATGCCGGACTGGCAGTAGCCGCACTGCGGCGCGTCGAGCTCCAGCCACGCGAGCTGTAGCGGATGACTGCCGTCGCTCGACAGGCCTTCGATCGTCGTGATCGATTTCCCGGCCGCGGCCGACACCGGGAAGCTGCACGAGCGAACCGGCTGCGCCGTCGACGTGCACCGTGCACGCGCCGCACTGGCCGATGCCGCAGCTGAACTTGGTGCCGGTGAGGCCGATCTGATCGCGGATCACCCACAGGAGCGGCGTCTGCGGATCGGCGTCGACCGTATGCCGCTTGCCGTTCAGCTCGAGATCGAACGCCATACCCACCCCCCGCGCCGGCCGCGCTCTGGGGAGAGTATAGGCAGAACAAACGCCCGTTCCTAAGCCATTGGGGCAGCTCCTACCGCTCACTGAGTGGTGGCTTGACTAGCGCGGATCTCGGATCGCCAAGACCCTGCATCGACCTGAGTCGACGCCGTAATGGGCTCCGAACGGAACTTCACCGTCTGGGTAGGGATAAGGGTTTGGCGCAAGTACCGGGCCGATCGATATGTAGTGACGGGGCTGCAGAACGCCATCCACGGCCCCCAATTGGCGTGAATCTCGGCAACAGACTCTCCGCCTGGTGGATGAGCCTTATGTTGGCTTCAACGTCCATCTCCTCCCACACCGGCCGCGTGAACTCCGGGTGCGTGGGGTGGATCTTCTGCTCGCACATCAGCGGCGGCTCCTCCGACGGGAACGCATTCAGGTTGGCTAGAAAATCCTGGCAGACGGGATAACCCTCGCCTTGCTCCAACCAATAGCGGGGTTGGGTCGGCGCTCGAAATCGCAGATTCTGTTCTCGCGCTGCCCGCCGGGCACACACATGCTGAAGCACGTTGCTCGTTGCGACGAAACCGCCGCCGCGGGTATGATGATTCGTCATACCACGAGGCTGCGGCATGAGCCAGACGAAAGTTGCGATCACGATTGACGAGCAAATGCTCGCCAGGGTGGATGCGTTGGTGAGACGCAAAGTGTTCAGCAATCGGAGCCGCGCGATTCAGGAGGCGGTGCAGGAGAAGCTCGAACGCCTGGAGCGGAATCGCCTGGCCGCAGAATGCGCCAAGCTCGACCCTTCTTTCGAACGCGCCATGGCAGACGAAGGGCTATCCGAGGAGTTGGCCGCGTGGCCAGAATACTGAGAGGCGACATCCGCTGGGCCGATTTGAATCCCGCGATCGGCCATGAGCAATCGGGCCTGCGGCCCGTACTGATTCTCAGCCACGACGTGTTCAACGCGCGCTCGGGTACCGTGATCGCCATGGCATTGACCAGCCAAGAGCAGCGTGCCAGGTTTCCGCTGACTCACGAGCTATCACACATCCCCTTGCCGAAGCGTTCGTGGGTGAAGATCAGCCAGATTCGGACGCTCTCGACCGAGCGAATCGGCAAGAAGATCGCTCGAATCGACGTCGCGGAGCTCACCCACATCGTCGATGGCCTGAACGAAATCATCGGCGGCTAGAAACCGCGCTCAAACCACGACTATGGCCTGCGGGCCCCGTTCAATGGTCGTGATCGTGGTGCTCGTGCGCGCCGTGGTCGTGGTCATGACCGTGATCGTGCCCGTGGCCTTCCGGCCCGTGCGCATGACCGTGTGCGAGCTCCTCGCCGGTCGCGTCGCGCACATCGACGATCTCGATGTCGAACACCAGCGTCTTGCCCGCGAGCGGATGATTGAGATCCAGGTCCACGTTGAAGTGCCCCACCTTCACGACCTGCCCCTGGCGCAAGCCTTCGCGCGTCTGCACGGCCACCATTTGCCCCACGACGTACGGGCCGCGCGTCGCGAGATGCTTCACCGGCACGCGCTGCACCGCGTCCGGGTTGCGCTCGCCGTAGCCCTGCGCCGGCGCGACCGTCGCCGTGAACTTCTCGCCGCTCTTCTTGCCGACCATCTCCGTCTCGAGCCCCGGCACGATGTTGTTGCGGCCATGCAGGTAGACCACGGGGCTCGCACCGTCCGAGCTCTCGGTGAACGAGCCTTCGGCGTCACTCAGTTTGTAATGAAACGTGACGACGGAGTCATCGGCGATGCTCTTCTGCTGCTCGGTCATTCGTGACTCCGCTTGCGGTGTGGTCGTTGTGGGCGGTCGCGCGGCCGCTCGGCCTTGACACCCGGCGGCGGCCGCTTCGGCGGCCCGTCGCCGCCGGAATCTACACTGATCGCGAGCTGCTGTCCGCAGACCCAGGCCTTGCGCAATCGTTGCTGGATGTCCTTCGGCATGCCTTCGGGCAGATCGACGGTCGAGTACGCATCGAAGATGTCGATGCGGCCGATGTGCGCGGAGTCGATGCCGGCTTCGTTGGCGATCGCGCCGACGATGTTGCCCGGCTGCACACCGTGCTCGTGGCCGACCTCGATGCGATAACGCAGCTGCCCCTTGGGCGGGCCAGCGCCATCGGCGCGCGGGCGCGGTGGGCGCGGCGTGAACGGCCGCTCGTCGGCCGATGTAGACCGTTCCGTGTCGCGATTCTTGCCGCGCGCGGCGCCGTCGCGCGCGGTCCGGTCCGCGCCAGCTCCTCGCGCCGCCGCGGGCTGTCGGCGGGCGGCTGCAACGGCCGGTCCTTCTGGGCGAGATACGCGAGCGCCGCGGCGATGTCCTGCGGCTGCTTGTCATGCTCGGCCGCATAGCTCGCTACGAGCCGCTCGAAGAAGGCGAGATCCTCGCTGCCGAACACGTCGGTGATCCGCTGCTTGAACTGCGCCGTCCGGCGATCCACCACGGCCTCGCGCGTCGGCAGATACATCGGCGTCACGGGCTGGCGCGTCGCACGTTCGATCGCCGCGAGCATGTGCGCTCGCGCGGCATCACGAACAGGATCGCGTGCCCCGCACGCCCGGCCCTGCCCGTACGACCGATTCGGTGGATGTAGCCTTCGACGTCGTGAGGGATGTCGTAGTTGACGACGTGCGTCACGCGCTCGACGTCGAGCCCGCGCGCCGCGACATCCGTGGCCACGACGATGTCGAGCTTGCCGCTCTTCAGGCGCTCGACCGTGCGTTCGCGCAACGCCTGCGTCATCTCGCCGCTGAGCGCCGCGCTCGCGAGGCCGCGCGCTTCGAGCTTCTGACTGAGCTCGGCCGTCGCCTGCCGCGTGCGCACGAAGATCAGCATTCGCGTCGAAATCCTCGACCTCGAGGATCCGCGTCAGCGCCTCGAGCTTGTCGAAACCGCGCACCTCGACGAACCGCTGGTCCACCGACGCCACGGTCGCCGTCTTCGCCTTGATCTTGATCTCGACGGGGTCGGACAGGTGGTGCTGCACGACCTTGCGAATCCGATCGGGCAAGGTCGCCGAGAACAGCACGACCTGCTTCTCCTCGGGCATCTGCTGCAGGATGCCCTCGACGTCGTCGATGAACCCCATGCGCAGCATCTCGTCCGCTTCGTCGATGACGACGGCCTGGAGCGCTCCGAGCTTCAGCGTCTTGCGTCGCAGGTGATCCTGAATCCGCCCGGGCGTGCCGACCACGGCGTGCACGCCGCGGCGCAGCTGCTTCAACTGAAAATCCATGCCCTGGCCGCCGTAGACCGGCAGCACGTGGAAGCCTTTGAGGTGCCGCGCATAGGTCTGCATGGCCTCGGCCACCTGGATCGCGAGCTCGCGCGTCGGCGTCAGCACCAGGAGCTGCGGCTCGGCGCGCTTCAGATCGAGCCGCGACAGCAGCGGCAGGGCGAAGGCCGCCGTCTTGCCGGTGCCCGTTTGCGCCTGGCCGAGCAGGTCGCGGCCTTCGAGCAGCGGCGGGATCGCCGCGCGCTGGATCGGCGATGGCGTCTCGTAGCCGACCTCGCGAACGGCCGCGAGCACGGCCGCTGCGAGACCCAGGGTCTCGAAACCGTCGGAGGGAGCTACTGGGGTTGCGTCGGTCATGGGGGCGGCGATCATCCTAGAACCGCGCCCGCGGTGCAAACGCGACCGCCGCCGAAGGGGCGCCCGAGGGCGTCAGTCCTCGAGCGAGAACGGCGTGAAATTCGTGTTCGTGTCGTAGAAGTCTTCGTGCTCGTGGCGCTTGAGCAAGCCGACGATCGCGTAGGTCACCGGCGTCATGACGACCTCGACCATGACCTTGAAGAACCAGTTGAACGCGATCACCTGCGAACAGCGTCTCGCCGGCCCAAATGCCCGCGAACGCCAGCGGATAGAAGATCACGCTGTCCACGGCCTGGCCGAAGATCGTGGAGCCGATCGTGCGCGTCCACAGCCAGCGGCCGCGCGTCCACACCTTCATGCGCGCCAGCACGTAGGCATTCACGAAATCGCCGGCCCAGAACGCCACGATCGACGCCGCGACGATGCGCCAGGTGCTGCCGAACACGACGTCGAGCGCGGGCTGCAGCGTGGCGTTGTTGGGCTCGGTCGACGCGGCCGGCAGATGGATCACGACCCACGCCATGACGCTCGCGAACACGAGCGCGGCGAACCCCGACCAGATCACGCGCCGGGCGCGCGCGTAGCCGTACACCTCCGTCAGCACGTCGCCGAAGATGTAGCTGATCGGGAAGAAGATGTTGCCGACGCCGAACACGAACGCGCCGCCGACGACGGGCAGCGTGAGCACGGCGACTTTGGCCGTGCCGATCAGGTTCGAGCACAGCAGCACGGCGACGAAGCCGGCGAGGATCAGATCGTAGAAACGGTAGTGGTGGGCCGGCGCCGGGGCCGTCGCGGTGTTCAAGTGTTCGATCCTCCCTGCCGGCCAAGCTTACGGGGGAATCCTCACTCCGGCCATTCGCGACGCGAGCCGGTCGCGGTTGCCGCGATCGCGACCCGCCGACCTACGATGCCCTCTCCATCCCGGGGGATCTACATGCAAGACGCAGCGCAAATCGCGGCCGACGCGACGGCCGAGATCGGCCGCACGACGGTCGCCAAAGTCGGCTGGCGGCTGCTGCCGTTCGTGCTGCTGCTGTACGTCGTCGCCTGGCTGGACCGCGTGAACATCGGTTTCGCGGCGCTGCAGATGAACAAGGACCTCGGTTTCGACGACGCGGTTTATGGCTTCGGCGCCGGCGTCTTCTTCATCGGCTACGCGTTGTTCGAGGTGCCGAGCAACCTGATTCTGGCGCGCGTCGGCGCGCGGCTCTGGATCACGCGCATCATGATCACGTGGGGCGTGCTGTCGATCGCGATGATGTACGTGAACGGCCCCATGAGCTTCTACTCCGTGCGCTTCCTGCTCGGCGTCGCGGAGGCCGGCTTCCTGCCGGGCATCCTGTACTACTTGGGCAACTGGTTCCCGGCCACCGAGCGGGCGCACGCCGTGTCGTGGTTCATGCTCGCGATTCCGCTCTCGAGCGTCGTCGGCGGCCCGCTCGCGGGTTTCATCCTGCAGCTCGACGGCTGGCACGGGCTCATGGGTTGGCAGTGGCTGTTCCTGCTGGAAGGTGCGCCGGCGGTCGTGCTCGGCGTCGTCGTGTGGTTCTACCTGACCGATACGCCGGAGCAGGCCAAGTGGCTCACGCCGGAGCAGCGCCGCTGGCTGGCCGAGCGCGTCGCGTCCGAGCAGCGTGCGGCGAACGCACGGCATGGTATCGGGCTCCGGAAGGCACTCCTGCATCCGACCGTGTGGCTGCTCGCGTTCATCCTGTTCGCGGGCCAAACCGCCAGCTACGGGCTCACGCTGTGGATCCCGCAGATCGTGAAGAGTCTGTCCGGGCTCGCCAACGTTCGAGGTCAGCATGATCTCGGCGCTGCCGTACGTGGCCGCGTCCATCGGCATGATCGTGATCGGCGCGAGCTCGGATCGCAGCGGCGAACGCCTGCTGCACTTGGCGATTCCGACCGCCGTCGGCGCCCTGGGTTTCATCGCGAGCGCGTACCTGACGTCGCCGGTACCGAGCATCATCGCGCTCGCCTTCGCGGCCGTCGGCAACACGAGCACGCGCGGGCCGTTCTGGGCGCTGCCGACTCGCTTTCTCACGGGCACAGCTGCGGCAGGTGGCATCGCGTTGATCAACACGGTGGCGTCGGTCGGTGGCTTCGTCGGGCCTTACGTCATAGGCCTCGTGCGTAAGCTCACGGGCGGGTTCGCCGGCGGGCTCGTATTCCTCGCGGTGTTGATGGCGATCGGCGCGGGCGCCGCGCTGATGTTGCGCAACGCACCGGTGCTCGCCGATGGCGGCGATCAGCGCCCGGCGTGAGCGCGCCAGCCCGCGCCACCAAACAGACAAGATCGTTGACGGAAGAGCGCGCGCGGTGCTTGTCCGCGCGCGCTCGACGGCGAGCTCCAACTACGGCAGCGGGACCGGCACTCGCTCCCAGCTGAACGGACCGAAGGCGCTCAAGCTCGCCCCTGCAGGTGCGTTGGCCCGTGGCTCGATCGTCACTTTGACCCACTCGAAAGGAAACGTGCTGCCGTGCACGACCACGCGGTGGAAGTTCGGCACGTTGTAGAGCGGGTGTTGCAGCCAAGGGTCGTCAGCGCCGCAAGCCTCCGCCGCCCCGCCCGCTACGGGCTCGACAATGCATGCTGCCCCCTGTGAAAGCGGATTGTCGGACCGGAACCGGTGAGAGTCGCCGTTGAACAGCAGCACGGGCTTCTTGAACGCGTTGGCATTCGCGGCGATGTCGCCAATGATGCCCTCGTATCCCGTGAGATGCGGCGCCACCTGCCCCGGCCCGCCGGCCGCGGTGCCATCGAGGTCCCACATGTCCGCCTGAGTTTGGATCACGACTGCGTTTAAGCGCAGGAGCCTCGCCAGTGCGAAGGCCGTGTCGAGCCAACGGATGTCGGCGGCACTCCGGTCGCTCACGTCTTGGGCCTGCTCGGGACTCATCGTCGGCGCCTTGTACCAGATGTCCTGATCGTTGTTCGATCCGCCCGGAACGTTCACGGCCACGAACAACACGCGCGACTTCACGAAGATGACGTTTTCGGCATAGTTGGCGTCGCTCGGATGCGCGCGGTCGTAGAAATATCGCTGCGACAGCACCAGCTTGCGGCCGCCCAGCGTGAAACCGGGGTCGGAGAAGAAGATCGACCTGACCAACTCGAGATTTTGAGCGGGGTTGCCGCCCGCGTAGTCGAGTAGTTGCCCGTTCGGGTCAGTCAGATAGTCGATCTGACCGGTCGTCTTGTTATAGAGGCCGCCGCCTTCGCCGGTCTTGTGGCAGTCGGTCCATTCGTTGTCGCCAGGCGTGTAGACGAGGGGTTTCTGGAACGCCGTCCAGAAGTTGTAGATGTCCTGGTCGTACTTCGCCGTGCAGTACGTCTTGCCCGAGTGGATGTCGCCAACGTGCAACACTAGTGCGACGCTGGGATCGGCATTGATCGAGTTGACGAGCGTCGGATATACGTCGAACTCGGCGGTGTCGGTCGGCTTGGTGCCATACGGCGAATCACCGAACACCGCTATCCTGGTCGTTCCCGTGAACGTCATGTCTAACGCATCATCCGCGGCCGCAGGTAACGCGATCGCGAGTGCGCCGGCACTGAAGGCGAGTGGGACTAGGAGTCTGTTCATTGTTGGTGGTGTCCTGTCGAAGGGGAAGCGAGCTCGCACTCTGGCGTAGCTCTGGGTGGTGGCGACGGAGCATCGTCGATCGACAACATGACAGCTCAATGACACTTGCGTTTGCAGAAGCGTTACGAGGGAGCCTGGCGCACACGCTGGTCGCAGCGCGAGCCCCAGCTCGTGCTCGAACCAGCGGTTCTTCGCGAGCCAGGGACGATCGCCGGGTAGCGGATGCGAATGCGAATGCGCTGCGGGCCGTAGAACGTCGCCTCATCGACGCCGAGCTACTCGCGCGGCAGGCGCCCGCTCACGTGCCGTCAGGGTACGCCGGACTCGTGCACTTCGGCGCCGGGTGCATGGCCGATGATAGCGACCTGCGCCAGCGTGCTCGCCGCCAACACGGATCGAGGCGAATGCGGAAGGTACCGAGCGCAATGGGTGCACCCACGAATCCGTCGCAGGCGATCATCCATCGGGAACCTCGCCCGTTTCGCCGGATTCGGGGAACCCCGAGTAAGCTACAATGAACCGTCAATTGGCGGAGTTCGTGATGTGGCGACGATAGTCGGCGGAATCGCAACCTCACATACGCCTTCGATCGCTTTTGCGGTCGACACACAGAAGGCCAGCGATCCGGTCTGGGCGCCGATATTCGAGGGTTTCGCCCCGGTACGTGCGTGGCTCGAGGAGAAGGCACCGGACGTGCTCTTCTACATATACAACGACCACGTGACGTCGTTCTTTTTCGACCACTATTCGAACTTTGCACTGGGCTTCTCGGAGTCGTTTGCCGTGGCGGACGAAGGCGGCGGACCGAGACCACTCCCGGCCATCAAGGGACATCCGGCCTTAGCGCAGCACATCGCGAACGGACTCGTCGCGGACGAGTTTGATCTGTCGTTCTTTCAGGCCAAGGGGCTCGACCACGGCGTCTTCTCTCCGCTATCCATCATGTTGCCGCACCAACTCGGGTGGCCCGTGGCCATGGTGCCGTTGCAGATCGGTGTGCTGGAGTTTCCGATCCCGACGGCACGGCGGTGCTTCGCGCTTGGGCGTTCGCTGCGCAAGGCGATCCTGAGCTACCCCGAGAACATCAAAGTCGCGGTCGTCGGTTCGGGCGGGCTCTCCCATCAGGTCAGCGGCGAGCGCGCGGGTTTCAACAACACGGAATGGGATATGGAGTTTCTGGAGCTCCTCGAAAAGAATCCGCAAAAGCTGACTGAATTGTCGATCGCGGACTATGCGAAGCGCGGCGGCATCGAAGGCGCGGAAGTCGTCATGTGGCTGATCATGCGTGGCGCCCTGACGCCTAAAGTGCGCAAGGTTCATCAGTCGTATTGCCTCCCGACGATGACCGCTACTGCGACCGTGATCTACGAAGACATACCGGAGGCCGACGAAACGCCGAGTGTCGCGGCTCATCTCGCGCAGGCTCAGCGCGAGTACAACGGCGTCGCCGAGATCGAGGGCTCCTACCCGTTTACGTTCGATCGCAGCAGCAGGGCGTATCGCTTGAACCGGTATCTCCACGGCATCATCCAACCCGAGCTGCGCGGCCGGTTCCTCTACGATCGGGAGGGCTCGTACGTAAGAGGCGAATTGAACGAAGAAGAAAAGGACATGCTCCGAAGGCTCGATTGGCGAGCCCTCATCCGCTACGGCGTCATCTTCTTCATTCTGGAGAAACTCGGCGCGGCGGTCGGCGTGTCGAACCAGCACATCTATGCGGCCATGCGCGGCGAATCGCTCGAGGACTTTCAGAAGACTCGCAAGAACGCGGTGCTCTACTCCGTAGCTGGCACGCACAAGCCCAAGGCCGACAAAGATTCACCGGCCAAACGTCGTCCGAAGACGCCGTGATCACGTGAGGAGCTCTCAGCGCAGTGGTGGGCCCGGTGGTGGGCCAATCGCAACGCCCCACGGCGACTTGCCGACGCGAATCGTCGATACGACATTCAGCGACGCGGTATCGATGACCGAAACGTCGTTCGAGGATCCATTCGCCGTGTATAGAAACTTGCCGTCGGACGTGAGGCCGATGCCCCAGGGGCGAGCCCCGACCTGCACCTGAGCGACCACGCTCGACGTCTCGACGTCGATGACCGACACGGTCCGCGCGCGGCCGTTCGCGACATACAGGCGCTTACCATCCGGCGAAAGGGCGAGACCCATCGGCAACGAGCCTGTGGGCAACGTAATCGTTTGCTGCACCTGGCTGGTCGCGACGTCGATAATGGCCACGCTCCTGCCGAGCTCCGACGACACGAAAGCGCGCGAGCCGTCGGCAGAGAAAATCGAGTCTCGCGGACGCGGGGGCGACCTCGATGCTGCCGAGCACGGCGCCGCTCTTTGTGTCGACGACGGTCACGGCGTGGTCGCGTTCGCTCGTGACGTACACCGTGGCCGAATCCGGGCGTAAACGCACGCCTTCGGGCTCACCGCCGACGCCGACCCTTCGCAGCACGTCGCCGGTGTCGAGGTCGACGATCGATAGCTCTGCGGTGTCCTCGTTCGAGACGAACAGTCGCCGGCCCGCGACGTCGACATCGAACTGTTCCGGATCCGAGCCGCCTGGAAGGACGCGCAGGACCGCGCGCTGGCGCGCGTCGATGACGGCGATGCCGTCTTTGGTCTTGTCGGCCTTGAGCTTCGCGCATTCCTCGTCCGACACCGTCGGCCCGCACTTCGGTGAGCCGGACAACGCGACATAGACGCGCTCCCCGTTTCGGTCGACCCGCACGCCGCGCGGGCGCGTGCCGACCGCGATTTCGCCGATCACTTTCTGCGTGACGGTCGAGATCACGCTGATCGTGCCGGCATCCTCGTTCGTCACGTAGGCGAGCTCCGTCGGGTCCTCGATGATCGGAATGTGGTATTCGGCGAAGAGCGCCGTTGTTTCCGTAGAGGTGCGCGCCATCAGATCCTCGAGCCGCGCTCGCGACTCGCGCTCGCCGAAGCGCACTCCGGCGGCCATCGCAAACTCGAACTGGATACCCGGCTCGGAACGCAGCGGAACGATGGCAACTTTGACCGGCGCCGCACGAGCCGCGAAGTAGCCGGCAATCGGCCCCCAGAGAATCGCTGCGTCGAGCTCCCCCGCCAGAAGCTCGTTCTCGATGATCTTGCCGGGGTACAAGTCGGGATCGCCGTCGAGCGCGGAATAGGCCACCATCTGCTCGTACAAGCCGTGGCGAGCGAGCCATTCGGTGGCCGGACCCGGCGCGAACACGCCGACGCGCAGCTTGTCGCGCAAGGGGCGCGGCAGATCGATCAGGCCTTGGGCATCGCGGATGTCGAGCTTGCCGTTGGCAACGTAGACGAGCGCATACGTCGAGCGGTAGTACGGCCGGGTCGTCATCGCGCGGTCGTAGCCGTCGGGCACGCCGACGATGACATCGCACTTGTAGCCGCCGCGCTCGGGCACTTCCGCCGTCAGCGTGTTGCGCTCGAAACCACGCCGGTGCGGAAACCAGGTGTACTCCACTGGGACGCCGAGCTCACGCGCCCAGATCTGCGCGAGCTTGTTCTCGAATCCCTGCTCGCTCCGATTCGAGAACGGCAGATTGTTCGGATCGGCGCACACCCTGAGCGTATCCCACGCCGCGTGCGCACCCGTCGGCGCGGCCAGCAACACCGCCGCGAACCACACGACTGCGCGCGTCGCGTTCATGGAGTCGGCAGCCGCTTCGGCCTGCCAGGCAGCAGCACGCCGTCTTTCCGGGCCTGCAGGTACGACCACAGCTCCTCGAAGAACTTATTGACGTTCGGGTCCTGCTTCCAAGGCGGCATCACACCCATTTGTCCGGTGAAGCCCTCGTTCATGGCTTTCAAGAACGTCGCCTTGTCGACGTCTCGCACGCGGACCACCAGATCCGGCGCGAACGAACTGCCCAGGGCGTCCTGACCGTGGCAGGTGTGGCAGATCGCGTGGAATGTGCGCCAACCGACGTAGGTCGCACGATCGACGCTACAGGTGGTCGCGCCGCCCTCGTCCGCATCCGGGCCGCATTCGACGGTGTAGGGTTTCGCCTCTTGCGGCTCTTGTGCAGGGCCGACGCGCGCGGCAACGAGCGCGGCCACTCCGATGCACAGCGCGAAGGCCCTGCCCACAGCGTTCATCGCCGACGACGCAACGAACCTACGGCAACGCGAACACAGTCAACACACCGCCGAGCTGCGTGTGCCGGCTCAACGAGCGATACGCGCCGACGGCGCCGAGACCGGCCGTCGATTCCTCGAGCCCCGCCGCCATGCCGATTCCGGCCCAACCGCCGATACCGGACAGCACTCCGATGTACTGCTTGCCCTGATGCGTCCAGGTATTGATGTTGCCGATGATTCCGGACGGCGTCTTGAACTTGTAGAGCTCTTTGCCCGTCTTCGCGTCGACCGCTTTCAAATACCCTTCGAGCGTCCCGTAGAAGACCACGTCGCCCGCCGTCGCCAACGCGCCGCTCCACACGGAGAACGGCTCGGAGTTGGACCACACGATCTTGCCGGCGGCGGCGTCCCAGGCGATGAAGTTGCCCAGGTTCGTCGTGCCATCGCCGGTCGCTTTACCGGCCGGGAACATCGTGAGCACCGCGCCGACGTACGGTTGCCCGGCTACGTACTCGACTTCGTAAGGCTCGTAGTCCATGCACACGTGGTTGGTCGGTACGTAGAACAGATTCGTGCGCGGCGAGAAGGCCGTCGGCTGTTGGTCCTTCGAGCCGAGCGCCGCCGGGCAAATGTTCTTGGTGTTGACGTCTTGACCGTTCTTGCCCGTGCTGAAGCGATCGACGACCTGCGGACGCCCCGTCTTCAAGTCGACGTGCGTCGCCCAGTTCACCGCCGGATCGAACTTGTCCGCGACCAGCAGCGCGCCATTCTCGCGATCCAGCGTGTAGCCGAAACCGTTGCGATCGAAATGCACGAGCGCTTTGTGCATGCGGCCACCGACCGTGAGATCGACGAGCACGTTCTCGTTGACGCCGTCGTAGTCCCACTCGTCGTGGGGCGTCATCTGATACACCCATTTCGCCATGCCGGTGTCCGCGTCGCGCGCGAACAGCGTCATGCTCCAGCGGTTGTCGCCGGGGCGCACCACGGGATTCCAGGTGCCCGGGTTGCCGCTGCCGTAATAGATGAGATTGAGCTTGGCGTCATAGGTGAACCAGCCCCACGTGGTACCGCCGCCGAGCTTCCACTGCTCGCCTTTCCACGTACTCAAGCTCGAGTTCGCACCGATCGGCTTACCGAGTTGCGTCGTCTTCTTCGCGTCGACCAAGAGATCTGCGTCCGGGCCGACGCTGTAGGCCTTCCACACCTGCTTGCCGGACTTGATGTCGTAGGCGACGACGAAACCGCGTACGCCGAACTCGCCGCCGCTGATGCCCGTGATCACTTTGTCTTTGACGACCAGCGGCGCGTTGGTGTTCGTCTCACCCTTCGCAGCGTCGCCATTCTTGACCGACCAGACCACCGCACCGGTCTGGGCATTGAGCGCCACGAGCGTGGTATCGGCCTGCTGGAGAAAGATCTTGCCGTCCCCATATGCGAGGCCGCGGTTCACGGTGTCGCAGCACATCACCGGAATCGTGGCGACGTTCTGAGTTGGCGCGTACGTCCAATTGATCGTCTGATCGGCGAGGTTGATCGAAAAGACTTTGTTCGGAAACGGCGTCTGAATGTACAGCGTACCGCCGACGACGAGAGGACCACCTTCGTGACCGCGCAGCACGCCCGTCGAGAACGTCCAGGCTACCTGCAGGCGCGCGACGTTGTTCTTATCGATCTGGTTGAGCTCGCTGTATCTCGTTCCAGCGTAGTTGCCGCCCCACATGGCCCAGTTGTTCGCATCGGCGCTGAGTCTTTCGACTTCCTCGTTAGCGCCGACGAAACAGGGCACTAACAACGCGAGCGATATTGCCAAGCTCTTCGTGATCATCCCGCTCTCCTTATAGTTAGGCGTGTCGGGCGTCCGTGCTTTGGCTTAAGAAGGTGCTCCCCCGAGCACCCGGCATTATGTGCCCCCGGGCGTGCGGCAATCTACTTACTTCGGATGAGGCATTTCGCCTTGCCGCGCTCGATCACGGCCTGGAGTTTCGCGACCAGCGATCGCGCCTGGTCGGGATCACGAAACACGCCGCCCCGCTCGCCCGGCGTCGATCGCAACTGACTGAAAACCTGCGCTTGCGCGAACTCGTCGTAGCCCATCTCGGCTGCGATCGCATCCACCAGACAGACACACTTGTAGAGTGCGTCGTAACTCTGGCCGCCCTGGTCATTCATGCAGCCGAGCACGAACTCCACGCGCACTTGTGTGGGAAAGTCGTTGGCCCGCGTGACGCCGGGCAGCAGGAAGACCAACCCCAACCCTATGCTCAGTGGTCTCAGCATCGTACGAATCCTAACACCGAGATCGATCGACCCGCACCGAATTCGCCGTCTTCGAGGATGCGCGCGCGTCAAGTCCGGCCGATGCGGTCGCGCGTGAGCAGCAAGTCCAGCCACCGGTTGGAAAGCTTTTCCTGAACGGTGTTTTGGCGCAGCCGCGCGCGCAGGTTCTCGAAGTCGACGCGATCGAGCTCCTGGTCCTGGTTGTAACAGGAATAGACGAAGTATTCCTCACCGCTCGCCGGGTCTATCTGCTTGCAGAGGCATTGCGCGCAGATGCCTTTCATCATGCATTGCATGGGCGAGTTGATCGACCCAATCGCCGTGTGCCCGGGCTTCAAGTACGGTTTCAGCCGTCCATGGCGCGCCTCCTTGACTGCGGCCATCATGCGGTCCGATCCGATCGCGATCAGGTGATCGACCTCACTGAGCGCGAATCAACGGCGGCCCGAGCGCGCCTTTCGCGTAAGTCTCCATCGCGTCGATGATATTGCCCACGCAGCTCACGTCCTGCGGCCGAGACGTCGCGATGGGCTGCACGCCAGGCGCCGGATCGACGGCCCAGACGACGACGTCTGCCGCGGCCTCGACCTCCTCGGCTTTGAACAAGCCGCCGGCGTCGCGGTAGCCCGCGAAATAGATCACACGGTTGCCGGCCGCGCGCATCGCCTTACCGATCGAGAAGAGCACCGCATTACCGAGGCCGCCGCCGGCGAGCAACACGGTCTTGCCCGACGGAATCTCCGTCGGAGTACCCGTGGCCCCCATGACGATGATTCGATCGCCGGGCCGCCACTCGGCGCAGAGTCGCGACGAGGTGCCCATCTCGAGCGCGATGAGTGAGATCAGCCCTTGTTCCTTGTCGACCCATGCGCCCGTCAGCGCAAGTGCCTCGGTCACGAGGATCGTATCGTCGATCCTCCGCGCGCCGCTCTCGAAACTCTGAACTCGGTAGAAGCGGCCCGGCGCGAAGCCTCTCGCGGCCGTGGGAGCACGAGCAATGACCTCGACGATCGTCGGCGTCAACCGATTGATTGCGACGACGGTCGCGGTCGAGAAGATCGTCCAGGCGGGCAAAGAGCGAGCGCAACGAGGTATCGCGCTCTTTCTGCCGATCCGGATCGGCGGCACTGATGTTCGCTTGATGCAGCTTGACGACCCAGGGTAACCGTCTTTGGCGCTGGCCATGGCCTTGACGACATTGCCGGCATAGACGGGATGGTTGTCGCCATAGATGCTGATGTATTTGCCGTCCTTCGCATAGGACGTCAGCGGCGCCGGTCTGCCGATCTTGGGCCAGCGCGTGTCGTGCATGGGCTCGAGCACCACCTCGCGGTCGATCCAGCGCGGCTCGTAGCGCTGGAAGAACTTGCCGTCCATCTTGAACGTGCCCGGGTGCTCCTGTTCATAGATGGTGTTCGGCGACGTGCCGGCGGCGACGAACAGGCTGCGCAACGGCACGTCGACCTGCTCGCCGGTACCGGCCCCGTGCTCCGCGGAGGTTGCTAGCTTCTCGAACCGCATCGAGCGCAGGTGGCCGTACTGATCTGCGATCGCCATGAGCGGATTCATGCCTTCGGCCAACCCGATCCCTTCTTCCAGGGCTTTGAGGATCTCCTCGTGGTTCTGCCGATAGGCCGGCGCGTGATCGATGCCCTTGCGGTAGAAGAGCGTGACGCCGCCCCAGCGCTCGATCAGCGGCTGAAAGTTCGGCTCTTCACCGCATGAGGCGGCCCGCTGACGTTCTTTGCGAATTTCGCGTCCGTGCCCGAGGAATTCGTCGAGAATCTCCGACTCTTCCTCGTCGAAACCTTTGCGCAGCTCCGCTTCGGCGCTGCTGGCGCAGATCAGCTCGTAGCGATTCAGAAGTTTTTCGACCTGAATCGGGTAGTAGGCCATGAGCTCCGTCGCCGTATCCATCGCGGTCAAACCACCGCCGACGACGCCGGCCGGCAGGCGCACCTGTAGATTGGCCAGCGACGACACCTTCGCGGCACCGGTCAACTGCAACGCCATCAGAAAATCCGACGCCTTGCGGATACCGCGAATCAGATTGTTCTTGAGGTCGATGATCGTCGGCTTGCCGGCGCCGGTCGCGATCGCGATGTGATCGAATCCGAGCTCCCATGCGTCCTCTACGCCCAAGGTTCCGCCGAAACGCACGCCGCCGAAGCAACGGAAGCTCGCGCGTCGCGCGAGATTCAGATAAATGACCTTCAGGAAATTCTTGTCCCAGCGGACCGTAATGCCGTACTCGGCAACGCCGCCGAATCCGGCCAGCATGCGTTTGTCGAGATCGTCGTAGAGCGCTTGGAAATCTTTGATCGGCTTCGGCGGGTGCTCGCCGTCCCCGACGAGGTCGGCCGGCAACGGCTCGATCTTCAGCGCGTCGATGCCGACGACGCCGAACCCTTCGTTCAGAAGATAGTGAGCCAGCGTGTAGCCCGCCGGCCCGAGACCCACGACCAACGCATTCGTGCCGTGATACGGCAATGCATACGGACGGCGCACGTTCAGAGGATTCCAGCGGGTCAGCAGGCTGTAGATTTCAAACCCATACGGCATGAACAGCACGTCGGTCAGCACGCTGGTCTCGATCTGCGGGATGTCGACGGCCTGCGTCTTTTGATAGATGCAGCCTTTCATGCAGTCATTGCAGATGCGATGCCCGGTGCCCGGGCACATCGGATTGTCGATGACGATCAGAGCCAGCGCGCCGATGTTGTCGCCATGGCGCTTGACCAGGTGCATCTCGGAGATCTTCTCTTCGAGCGGGCACCCGGTGATGTTGACTCCCAGCGGATTGACCTTGTAGCTGCCGTCCTTGCGATTGCGCATGCCTTTGGAGCACGAGTCTGTGTCGCGGTCGTGGCAGTAGATGCAGTGATCGATCTCATAGAGGATGTGCCGCGCGTCGTAACGCAGGTCGGTCAACGCGAAACCATCGCGCCGTCGACGCGTCTCCGCGCGCCCCTTCCAGACCGCGTAGCCGTCACGCGTCTCGAGATCGTGCGGCACCAGCGCGTCGAAATGGGTTTTCTCGGGCTCCTTGAAGCTGACCCAATTCGCGACGGTCCTCGCCAACTCCGGATCGATGTGCGCGAGATGCGCCCAGCGCCGGATGACGTCGAGCAGTGCCGCGACGAACTCGTCATCCGTACCCTTGAGCGCGGCGACAAAAGCTGCGGCGGCTTGGGCGTCGGCACTGAGTCGATCGCGCAGCTCCCGAACGGCTGCTGCGGGCAAGTTCGCCGCGTCGTCTCGCAGGCGCGTTCGCCCAGCGCCACAACCGCGCGGCCGCTGTCGCGATACGCCGTTCCTGATCCGGGTCGGCCGATAGTTCGGGAAAGCCGCTTTCGATCAGGAGCTCGAGCTCGCGACTGCACGGCGGCCACGTCCCAGGCGCCTGCATCGACGCCTTTGAAGTGCTTCGCCAGCGCGCCGACGATCTCCTTACGAAACACGAAAACCGTGTCGAGCTCGCGCTGAATCGCTTCGCGCTGTTGCTCGCGCTCCGGCCGACACGCCAAAGAGCCGGGCGACGAACTCGCCGACGTGGGGCGCTAATCTGACGAGGAGATCGGACACGGCGACAGGAGTCATGCCTTCGCCGAGACAGCTGCGATAGTCCTGATACTCCCGGTGCAGACCCGCGGACGTGTTGAGCGAGCGCCGCGACGAACGTATCGTGCAGGCGCTTCAGCCCCTCGGGTCTCGAAAGGTCCTCGTAGCGAAATCCGGCGATACCGAGAGTCAGGCTCTGTTCTTGGGCGTCTTGCCTGTCATCCATCGATGCGAGTGATCCTTCTTCTCCGACCACTCGCGTCAGGCCGGCCGCCGTGTTCGTGCTAAGCGGTCGCCGCTTCCAACTCCGGCGGCCCGAACACGTCGTTCTCCGGCGTGATCTTCCCGACGCGGCACAAGAGCCCGCGCAGCTGATAGGTGCCCATCTGCGGATCGAACGGCCCCTGGTTGTCGGTCAGGAGGTTGGCGTTCGACTCCCAGATTCCGTAGTCGGGGCCCTCTCTCTCCGGGAACCACCAGCCGTGCTCGCAGTGGATCACGCGCGGATCGATCTTGTGCGTCACGTTCGCGATCTGTTTGATTCGGCCGCGGCGCGTCTCGATGAACATCCACTCGCCGTCCTCGATCCCGTGCTGCGCGGCCGTGTCCGGGTGGATGTCGCAGAGCGGATCGGGGTGACCTTTGCGGCACAGCGGCAGCTGCCGGTGCTCCGAGTTGAAGAAGGTCGGAATCCGCCCACCGGTCGTGAGTACGAGCGGAAACTCCGCGGCTACCTCGGGCGTGCGAGAGCGGGCTCTCCGGCGGTTCCTCGTAGTACGGCAGCGGCGCGTAGCCCATCGCCTCGAGACGCGTCGAGTAGAGCTCGAGCTTGCCGGTCGGCGTCTTGAAGCCTTTCTTCTCGTATTTCCGGTATTTCTGCGGGACGTGGATCCAACCGCGCTCGGTCAGACCCCGGAAGTCTTCCTTCTGGCCGCCGTTCTTCAGCATCTTGTCGAGCACGTCCTCGACCGACTCCGTGCAGACCGGCAAGCTTCATGCGCCGGGCGAGCTCGACGAAGATCTCCTCGTCCGACTTGCATTCGCCGATCCGCACGGTTTGCTGGTTGCTCATGACGACGTTGCCGGCGATCGTCGGCAGCGCGCAGATCTGGTTGAGCTCGGGCCAGGACGCGGCGGGCAGCACGATGTCGGCGAGCTCGCGCCGTCGGCGTCATGAACAGATCGGCGCAGACCATGAAGTCGAGCTTCATGAGCGCCTTGTAGACCATGTTCGTGTTCGCATACGTCGTCAGCGTGTTGTTGCCGAAGACGAGAAACGCGCTCACGCGATAAGGCTCGCCGTAGAGCATCGCGTCGATCAGAGTCGGGATGTGGCAAGCGGGCAGGTCGGCGCCTTCGCCGCAGAGCATCTTGTACTTCTCGTAGCCGAGCCGCTTCTTTTCGACTTCCGGATCGAGATTCTCGATCAGGCTCGGGAAGCGGCCCGCTCCCTTCATGCCGAAGATCCAGCCGCCGGGCACGTCGATGTTGCCCGTGATCGCCGGGATCATCGACAGCGCGCGGATCGTCTGGATGCACTTCGGCGTGTGCTCGATCGCGCAGCCCCACTCGAGCATCGCGGGCTTGACCGTCGCGAACAGGCGCGCGGCCGCCCGGATCTTGTCGGCGGGCACCCAGGTGATGGGCTCCGCCCACTCCGGCGTGAACTTGTGGACGTGCTCGGCGAGCTCCTTGAAGCCGTGCGTGTACTTCTCGCAGAAGTCGTGATCGTAGAGATCTTCCTCGATGATCACGTTCAGGAACGCGAGCCCGAGCGCGTCGTCGGTGCCGGGCCGCAGCTGCAGCCAGACCTCGGACTTCTTTGCGAGGACCGTCTCGCGCGGATCGATCGTGATCGAGTCGCGGATTGGTCAGCAACGCTTCGCGGACATTGAACCGCGTCTCGCCGTCGGGGCCCGAGTGCGGCGGATTGTGCCCCCAGTACATGATCGAGCTCCGGCGGCGTGCCGCCCGTGAAGTCGCAGACCGGGAAATCGCCCATCGTCTGGATGCAGGTGTTCACGCGCGGGTGGAAGCACTGCGCAAACCCGGGCTCGCACCAGTTCGGCGTGCCCGAGCGCGTTACCGAAGCGCGACACCCAGCGGATGTGATGACGGCCCGTGCCCGTGCCCATCGCGATCGACTCGGGTCCGCTCTCGGCGCGGATCTTCAGAACCTTTTCGCGCGATCTCGTCGAGCGCCTCGTCCCACGAGATGCGCTCCCACTTGCCGGAGCCGCGCGGCCCGATGCGGCGCTGCGGGTATTTCAGCGGTCGGGGTGATAGACGAGCTGCGTGGTCGCCGCGCCGATCGGGCAGAGGTAGCCGTGATTCAGCGGACCTTCGGGATCGCCTTCGACTTTGACGAGCTTGCCGTCCTTGACGTGCATCAGCGTGCTGCAACCGCCATGGCAGCTGCGGCAGACGCTCTTCAGAACCTTGACGTTTTCCGGTACCTCGGTCGTGGCCCGAGGGGAAATATCTGCTGCGCTCACGATCGTTTCCTCGCCCCGTTCGAAACATCGCCGATGCACGAATTTCTCGGAGCTTATCAGAACCCTCCGGCTAGCGATTATCGGGGTAGCGCCTTAGATGCTTGGGATCCGAGACCGGACCCTACGAGCCGTTCCTACGACTGCGGCGCAACAAAAGACCGTGACCGCCGTGACGGCTCGTCGCCATAGTGATCAGTATTCTAGGGGATGGCTACGACCTAATGGACAGACTGAGCTACGCTGGCGTTTTCGACGCTGCTGTATGGCATCGCGCTCGCGGTGAAATACACCGCCTGGCGTCATCCGGCATTCCGAGCAGCGGCTCAAAGAGCAGAACCTGACCGCTCAGATCCGAGTCAAGGCAGGGACGGGCCGCTACTACGTCATCGAGAACGGCAAGATCTCGTCGCGACACGGCATTCATCCGAATCCCGACGTCGTCGTCACGGTCAAGAGCGCGCGGCTCGGCGTGCGAATCTTCGCCACGCGCTGAACTTCATTTGGCGCACATCCGAACGACCAGCTCGGCGATCAACGCGGCGAAGAGCTTCAGCATGACGCTCGACGGACCGAGCAGGACAAAGCCATCTGGTTCATGTTCACGCTCGAAGCGATGATGCAGGTCGGTTGGCGTTACGGCGTCGACGTAGGGTCCGGCGAGACGCGCTACGTGAACATGGCGAACGGCGGACCGCTGTTCGTCTACGTCAAGGACGGCAAGATCGTCCGCATGACGCCGATCGATTTCGACGACAGCGATCCGCAGCCGTGGACCATCAAAGCGAAGGGCAAAGGAGTTCACGCCGCCGCGCCAGACCTCGCTTGCGCCGCACGGCCAGACCGTCAAGTCGACGATCTACTCGCCCGACCGGATCCTGTATCCGATGAAGCGAGTCGACTTCGATCCGAACGGCGAGCGCAATCCGCAGAACCGCGGCGTCTCGGGCTACGAGCGCATCAGCTGGGACGAAGCGCTCGACATCGTCGCGACACGAGATCAAGCGCCAGAAGACGGTGCACGGCAACGGCGCGATCGCGTGCAGCCATCCGTCCCATCACGCGTGGGGCAACATCGGCTATTACCTCTCCGCGCTTCGCAAGTTCGAGAACGCGGTCGGCATGACCGAGGTGCACCACAACCCGGACAGCTGGGAGGGCTGGTACTGGGGCGCGACGCATCACTGGGGCGGCTCGATGCGGGTCGGCCAGTCGGAGACCTACGGCACGGTCGAAGACTGCCTCAAAGAGGCCGAGATGGTCGTGTTCTGGTCGAGCAACCCCGAATCGAACAGCGGCGCGTACGGCGCGCTCGAAGGCACGATTCGGCGGCAGTGGCTCAAGGACGCCGGCATCAAGCTCGTCCACATCGACCCGTACTACAACGACTCGATTCAGCTCTTGGGCGGCAAGTGGATCGCGCCGCGCCCGACGTCGAGCCCGGCGCTCGCGCTCGCGATCGCGTATGTCTGGATGACCGAAGGCACGTACGACAAGAAGTACGTCGAGACGCACACGCACGGATTCGAGAAGTGGCGCGAGTACGTGCTTGGGCTATCCGACGGCGTCCCGAAGTCACCCGAGTGGCAGGAGAGCGAGACGGGCGTGCCGGCGAGCGACGTGCGCGCACTCGCGCGCGAATGGGCGAGCAAGAAGACCTATCTCGGCGCGGGCGCCTGGGGTAACGGTCACGGTGGCGCGTGCCGCAACGCGACCGGCATTCAGTGGGCGCGCACGATGGTGTGCCTGATCGCGATGCAAGGGCTCGGCAAGCCCGGCGTCAACATGGGCAACCTCCAGTGGGGCACGCCGCTCGATTTCAACTTCTACTTCCCGGGCTACGCCGAAGGCGGCATGTCGGGCGACTACAGCCATACGGCCATGGGCGTGACGCTCTACCAGCGCATGCCGCAACTGCCGTCGATCAACACGAACACGCAGATCATTCCGCGCATGCAGCTGCCCGAGGCGATCATCGACGGCAAAGCCGAAGGCTACGTGTGGAACGGCTCGAGCATCGAAGCGCAGTTCCAGAAGATCACGTATCCGAAGCCCGGGTTCTCGCCGGTGCACATGCTCTGGAAGTACGGTGGCTCGCTGATCGCGTCGATGCCGAACAGCAACCGCTACATCAACATGTTCCGGCACCCGAATCTCGAGTTCCTCGTGAGTCAGAACATCTGGATGCACGGCGACACCGAGTTCGCCGACATCATCCTGCCGGCCTGCACGAACTTCGAGCGATACGACATCAGCGAGTGGGCGGGCCTCGGCGGCTACGCTCATCACGGCGAGCAGCAGCTGAACCATCGCGTCATCACGTTTCAGCACAAGTGCATCGAGCCGCTCGGCGAATCGAAGTCGGACTTCTGGATCTTCCAGAAGGTCTGCGAGCGGCTCGGGCTCGCGGCCTACTTCACGGAAGGCGTCGGCGAGCTCGGCTGGGTGAAACGGCAATTCGATGGATCGGATCTGCCGAAGTACATTTCGTGGAAAGAGTTCATTCGCAAGGGTTACTTCGTGGTCCCGACGGAGAAAGAGGAGCAGCGCGCGCCGCTCTCGTGGAACTGGTTCTATGAAAACAGAAAGAAGGACGTGCCGGAGCCGATGCCGCTGCCGTCGGACTACTCGGGAGAGTACTTGAAGGGCCTGCAAACCCAGAGCGGCAAGATCGAGTTCGAATGCGAGAGCTTGAAGCGCTTCGATCCGTTGAGCGAGGACCGGCCGCCGATCGCGAAGTACCAGCGGCCGGAGGAGAGCCCGAATGCGAAGGGCTTCGAGGACTTTCCGTTGCAGCTCATCTCGCCGCATCCGCGATTCTCGTTCCACACACAGATGGACGGCAAAGACAGTTTCTTGAACGACATCCCCGATCATCGGGTGCTCGTCGACGGCTACTACTATTGGGTGCTGCGCATCCATCCCGACGATGCGAAGGCTCGCGGAATTCGCGACAACGATCTCGTTCGCCTGCACAACGCGCGCGGCTCCGTGGTGTGCGCGGCCAAGGTCACGCACCGGATGCGGAAGGGCGTCGTGCACTGCTTACGGCTCCTCGGGCGTCTACGATCCCGTCGGCGAGCCGGGGAAGTCGACCGACCGCGGCGGCTGCGTGAACCTGTTGTCGTCGAGCAAGTCGCAAATCAAGCAGGCTCACTCGATGGGCGCGAGCTGTTGCCTGATCGAAGTCGAGAAGTGGAACGCCGGCGAAATTTCCGTTCCGGTTCCCGAAGATGAAAGCAAAAGTGGCCGGACGGCCGATGATGAAGAAGTGGAACCTCATCGTCGACGTCGCGAAGTGCACCAACTGCAATCTGTGCACGTTGGCGAATCAGGACGAGCACGTCGATAACGAGTTCAAAGGCTATTCCGCGCCGATGCCGAGGCACGGCCATCGCTGGATCGACATTCGATCCAATGAGCGCGGTTCGGGTCCGCTCATGGACGTCGCCTATCTGCCCGTGATGTGCCAACACTGCGACAACGCGCCGTGCATCGCGGCGGCCAAGAACGGAGCGGTGACGAAGCGCCCGGACGGGATCGTGCATATCGATCCCGTCAAGGCCAAGGGACAGAAGGCGATCGCCGACGCGTGTCCCTATGGCGCAGTGAAATGGAATGAGGACCTTCAGCTTCCCCAGCACTGGTTCTTCGACGCGCACTTGCTCGACCGCGGCTGGGCGGAACCCCGCTGCGTTACGGTGTGCGCCACTGGCGCGCTCAAGTCGGTCAAGGTAACGGACGAGGAAATGGCCGCGATCAAATCCCGGGAGGGCTTACGCGAGCTGCATCCGGAATGGGCAACCAAGCCCAGGGTCCATTACAAGAATCTCGATCGCTACACACACGAGTTTGTCGGCGGCACGATCATCAAAACCGTCAACGGTGTGACCGACTGCGTCGCCAACGCGAAGATCAAGCTCGAGAGCTCGGGAGCCGTCGTCGGTGAAACGGTTACCGACGCCTACGGTGAGTTCAAGATCGAAGGGCTTACGCCCGACAGCGGACGCTATCGGGTCGTCGTCGAGGTCGAATGGCCGCGAAACGAAGCGGATCGACCTCGAGCTCAAGAAGAGCGTTTACCTCGGCAGAATCGATCTAGCGGCTTGATGAGCCGAAATCGCGCCGGCCAATTCCGTTGCAAGGTTCGTAAATGAAGCTCCGCTTGCTGGACGATTCCATCAGATTGCGGTTGTCGCGTGACGAAGTAATCGCGGCACACGAACAAGGTATCGTCGAAAGCCAGACGCGCTTCCCTGACGGCTCCGTGTTCACGTTCGCGCTCGAGGCAGTCAAGAACAGCGCGAATGCGAGCGCATCTTTCGCGAGTGATCGTCTGGTCGTGAAGCTTCCGGCGCCGAAGATTTCCGCGTGGGCGAAAGACGACACGGCGGTTTCGTTGCACGGTGAGTTGGCGTTACCTCTCGGGGGCCAGCTGAAGCTGCTCGTCGAGAAGGACTTCAGATGCGTATCGCCCCGGGACGACGAAGACCAATCGAATCTGTTCCAAAATCCGCAGCGGACCTGCTGAAGTTCCGGCGGGCTCGGCATTGGCCGAGGGTTCGGGCGGGGCGTTCCGTCAACGCTCCAAGTGCTGCAACTTGCCTTTGACGTCCTTCCAGTCGTCGGCATCGTCCGGGGCGGGTTTTGCCTTCGTGAGCACGGGCCAGGATTTCGAGAGCTCGGCATTGAGCTCGAGGAATGGCTTCTGACCTTCAGGGATGTCGTCGTCCGAGACGATGGCGTTTACCGGACATTCGGGCTCGCAGAGCGTGCAATCGATGCATTCCTCCGGGTCAATGACGAGCATATTCGGCCCCTCATGGAAGCAATCGACCGGGCAGACCTCCACGCAGTCCGTGTACTTACACTTGATACAACTTTCAAGTACGACAAAAGTCATCCTTGGGTTCCTCTGGCCGCGGCCGCTAGATCTCGCTGCAAAGACTAGCGCGTTCCAAGAATCCAATGAAGACTCGATTGCGTCACGACAGACCATGACCGCGGGAGTAGAATTCGCTCCCTACTCCTACCGCGCACCAGACCCGCCACCCCTCCCTCATGACTGAACCACGCTCCCTGGCGCGCGCCACTTTAGGCGCACTCGGAGTCGTCTATGGCGACATCGGCACGAGCCCGTTGTACGCGCTGAAGGAAGCCACGGCCGCCGCGGGCGGCGGCTCCGATCCGGCGGCCGTTCTCGGCGTGCTGTCGCTGATCTTCTGGAGCTTGTTTCTCGTCGTCACGCATGAAGTACATCGTGCTGATCCTGCGCGCCGACAACGCCGGCGAAGGCGGCATCCTGTCGCTGCTCGCGCTGGTGCAGCAGAAGATCGGCACGACGGGCGTCTGGGCCGGGCGGCTGCTGGCATGATCGCCGCGCTCGGCACCGCGCTGTTCTACTGCGACGCGCTGATCACGCCGGCGATCTCGGTGCTTGAGCGCGGTCGAGGGCCTCGAGGTGCTCGATCCCAGCGTTCAGCGCGAGCGTGCTGCCGGTCACGCTGGCCATCATCGTCGGCGCTGTTCGCGATCCAGCGGCGCGGCACGGCGCGCGTCGGCGGCCTGTTCGGGCCGATCATGGTGCTGTGGTTCGTGCACGCTCGGCGTGCTCGGCGTGATCGTGATCGTGCGCGCACCCGCGGTGCTCGCGGCGCTGTATCCGGGTTACGGCCGTCGCGTTGCTCGCGCGCATCCGACGGTGGCGCTGGCGATTCTCGGCGCCGTGTTCCTCGTGCTGACCGGCGGCGAGGCGCTGTACGCCGACATGGGTCACTTCGGCCGACAGCCGGTGCGGCTCGCCTGGTTCGCGCTCGTGTGGCCGGCGCTGCTGCTCGAACTACTTCGGCCAGGGCGCGCTGCTGCTGCGAGCGACGGAGCCAGTCGTGAACCCGTTCTTCGCGCTGGCGCCGGTCGGCTTGCTGCCCGTGTTCGTGGTGCTGGCCACGGCCGCCACGATCATCGCATCGCAGGCCACGATCTCGGGCGCGTTCTCCGTCACGCGGCAGGCCGTGCAGCTCGACCTGCTGCCGCGCGTGACAGATCCTGCAGACCTCGCGCGGATGAGCGTGGCCAGATCTACGTGCCCGTCGGCCAACATGTTCATGTTCATCGCCGTGGTCGGCTTCGTGCTCGGCGTTCCGGTCGTCGAGCGCGCTGTCGGCCGCGTACGGCGCCGCGGTCATCGGCACGATGCTGATCACGACGGTGTCTCGGCGCCATCGTGGCGCGCACCTCGTGGCACTGGCCGCGTGCTGCAGATCGTCGCCGTGTTCGGCGTGTTCCTGCTCGTCGACGTCGCGTTCCTGCTCGGCAACGTCGACGAAGATCGCGAGCGGCGGCTGGGTGCCGCTGCACGCTCGCGGCGCTGATGTTCTGCGGCTTCATCACCTGGCGCGACGGCCGCGCGCGGCTGCGCCGCGAGCTGCGCCAGCGCGCGGTGCCGTGGAGCGAGCTTGCCGAACCTGCTCGCGAACGCCACGCGCGTGCCAGGCACGGCCGTGTTCCTCGTGAGCCACAGCGGCTTCGTGCCGACCGCGCTGCTGCGCAACCTCGAGCACAACCACGTGTGCCACGAGCGAATCGTGATCCTGAACCTCGAGATCCTGCGCACGCCGCGCCAGGATCGCGCCGCGCGCGCGTGGGTCGAGGAGCTGATGCCGAACGTGCATTCCGTGCGCGCGCGGTTCGGGTTCATGGAGACGCCGGACGTCACCGAAGCGCTGCGCGGCGCGCGCCAGCGCGGCCTGCGCATCGACCCAGCCGACCTGCACGTATTTCCTCGGCTGGCATCTGGTCCGCGCCGTGCCGCGACCCGGCATCGCGGGGCTCAAGGCGAAGGTGTTCGCGTATCTGCAGCGGCGCAGCGCGCAGGCCGCCGAGTTCTTCCGCATGCCGACCAAACGCGTCGTCGTGCTCGCGACCGACGTCGAGATCTGACGCCCTCGCGCGGCGTGCGCGGAACGCGCCGACACGCTACGCTTGCTACTGCGGTCGCACGGCGACCCGCAAGAACCAGTACAAAGGAACGACCATGCTCTACATCGTGCAGTTCGAGGACAAGCCCAACATGGGCGAGCTGCGAGACAAACTGTTCAAGTCCCACATCGAATTCCTGGACCGCATGAAGGACCGCGTGCTCGTGCCGGGCTCGATGCGCGAAGTGCCGAGCGACAAACCGCTGGGCGGACTCTGGATCATCGAGGCCAAGGACGAAGCCGACGTCCGCGACATCTTCAAAGACGACCCCTTCTGGACCAACGGCATGCGCGCCAGCGTCCGCATCAACCGCTGGCACAAGGCATTCCCGGATCGCAAGGTGCCGATCTGACCGCGGCCCGCGGCCATGCAGCAGATTCTCGTCTATAGCGACTCGCTGTCCTGGGGCATCATCCCGAACACGCGCCGCCGCCTGAACTTCGTCGAGCGCTGGCCGGGCGCGATGGAAGACCAGTTGATTCGCGCCGGGCGCTCCGTGCGCGTGATCGAGGACTGCCTGAACGGCCGCCGCACGGTGTGGGACGATCCGTTCAAGCCCGGTCGTAATGGGCTCGCCGGGCTCCAGCAGCGAATCGAAATCAACTCGCCGTTGGCACTCGTGATCGTGTTGCTCGGCACGAACGATTTTCAGTCGATGCATACGTTCAACGCGTGGCACTCGGCCCAGGGCACGGCCACGCTCGTGCGCGCGATCCGCGGCGCGCCGATCGAGCCCGGCATGCAGGTGCCGGCCGTGCTGATCGTGGCGCCGCCGCCGCTGCGCACGCCGAGAGGCGCGATCGCGCCGAAGTTCGACGGCGCGGCCGTGAAGGGCAAAGACCTCGCTGTCGAGCTCGA
Organism: uncultured Gammaproteobacteria bacterium; assembly: GCA_963748045.1. Taxonomy (GTDB): domain Bacteria; phylum Pseudomonadota; class Gammaproteobacteria; order Steroidobacterales; family Rariloculaceae; genus FEN-1219. The sequence goes on along the minus strand of CAVVIC010000014.1, from coordinate 59,203 downwards.
GAAGATCGCGGCCGAGCTCGGCTGCCCGTTCGTCGATGCGGGCAAGGTCGCTACGACGAGCACCGTGGACGGCGTGCATCTCGACGCCGATCAGCACCTCGTGCTTGCGCATGCGCTCGCGCAGAAAGTCGCGAACCTGCTCGACGCCGGACCCACGGAGGCGCGTTGATCACGGGCAACAGCCTGCTCGACGGCCTTTTGGCATTCGCGGTCATCGTGATTGCGGTGGTCTGGTTCGTGACGGCGTACAACAACCTCGACGCGGCCGCGGCGCGGACGGCACAAGCGTGGGGCAACGTCGATGCGATGCTGCGCCAGCGCCACGACGATCTGCCGCGCTTTCTCGACGCGTGCCGACCGCACGTGCAGCACGAGCAGGCGCTGTTCGATCGTGTCCTCGCGGCGCGCGACGCGGTATTCGGCGCGCGGCAGGCGAGCGACAGGGCGGCGCTCGGCCGCGCGGAACACGAGCTCAATGCCACGCTCGGCCGGCTCATCGCGCTCGTCGAGGTGCACCCGGAGCTCAAAGCCGACGCCACGTTCGCCGCGCTGCGCAAACGGCTCTCGGCGTTGGAATCGGGGTTGAACGAGCGGCGCGCGATCTTCAACGACGCCGTGCAACAGAACAACGCCAGGGTTGGGCGATTCCCGAGCAACGTCGTCGCGCTGCTCGGCGGCTTTCGTTCCGTGCCGCCGTTCAACGTGGAACGCGGTCAGGGTTGACCGCGGCCGGCGCGCCAGCGTAACCCGAGCAGCACCAACAGGCCCACGAGCAGAACGCCGACGCCGGCCACAGCGCCGGTCCGGACGTACACGAGGCTCGAGTACAGGACGTAGACGCTGCTCGCGATGAACGCGACCGGCACGAGCGGATACCACGGCACACGGAACGGCCGCGGCGCGCTGGGGAACCGGCGGCGCAGCACGAACAACGCAATGCCGCTCAGCGTCAGGAACAACCAATAGACGGGCGACAGGTAATCGACCATCGTCGAGAAGCCACCGCGCGTATACGCGCCGAAGCCGACGAGCCCGAGCGATACCGCCGCAATCGCGACGATTGCGGCCGACGGCGTGCCGCGCGCCATGTGCCACTGGCCGAGGTGCCCGAGTGCGGCGGTGTCGCGCGCAGCGGCATACGTCGTACGCGCGCCGGCGATCAGGATCGCGTTCATCGAAGTGATCGACGTGATGGCCACGACGCCGACGATCGCGAGCTGCCCCGGCCGGCCGAACGCGAGCCGCATGAGATCGGCGGCCGGCGCGTCGCTGGCCGCGAGCGCGACGTGTCCGAGCCCGCGCTCGAACGCCCAGTTCGCGAGCACGTACAACGCCGTCACTACGCCCACGCCGAGGATCAGCGCGCGCTTGATACCGTGCGTCGTATCGCGCATCTCGGCCGACAACGTGGCCGTGTCGCTCCAGCCGCCATAGGCGAGGAACACGAACACGAGCGCGGCGCCGACGTCGAGGCGATTCAGCGTGCCGCCTGGTACCGAAGCCCGGAGCTCTGGCGTGACCGCGACCCACGCGCCGCCCGCAACCACGGCGACGAGGCCCACGACCACGAGCACCATGAGCCACACCTGAGTGCCGATGCCGAAGCGAAGACCCGCCAAGTTCACGACGGCGAGCACCACGATGGTCGCGGCCGCGAGCCACGTGCCGCCGTACGTGCCGAGATCGTAGGTCGCGGCCAGGTAGTCGCCGAACGTGAACGCGAGCAACGCCATCGAGCCCGTGTGAATCACTGCGAACCGCGACCACGCGAACAGGAACGCCATACCGTCGCCGTACGCCTGGCGCAGGAAGTTGTAGTCCCCACCCTGATCGGGAAACGCCGCGGCCATCTCCGCGAAGCACAGGGCGCCCGCGAGCGACATCGCGCCGCCGAATACCCAAACGGCGAGCAAAGCGTCGGCAGAAGGCAGGTTCGAGGCGGCGACCGGCGACGACTTGAAGATACCGGCACCGATCACCATGCCGATGCAGACGGCGACCGCATGCCACACACCGAGCCGCCGCAGTGCCGTTGTCGACGGGCGCGCCGCCGCAGCGGCGGTCACCACGGCGTCTTGATCTCGCTCGCTTCGTTCGCGCAAGCCGCCGCGTCACCGCGCGCGCCGTTCGCACGCAGGGCGCCGAGCTCACTGCGCGCGGCCGTGAGATCCGCCGCGAACTCCGCGCTGCCGTTCAGCGCGGCGACCAGCGCGGTCGCGAGCGTGCGGCCGCCTTCAATGTCGCTGAGATAATGCACGCCGCACACGACACGGCTCTCTCCGAAGGCGCGACCGCGTCCCAAGATCGCGGCGGTGTGGTCCGGAGCCGTTTCGGCGAGCAGCAGCGCATACAGCCAACCCGCCGCCGCGTGACCCGACGGATAGGCGCCGCCGCGCGTGAGCTCTTCCGACGGCACGACGCAGAGCGGCGCCTTCTCGACGAGGTACGGTCGCGGGCGCTTGTAGTAGTCCTTCGACGCACCGATCAACGGGAACAGGTCCGCGCTCGCGCGCGTCAGGAGCCGCGTCACTGCGGGCGCCTGTACTGCACCGAGATCGACACCGAGCGAGCACTTGAAGTCGCCGAAGAGATCGCGCTGGGCAATGTCGGCATCGTGCGCGGCGAGCTGCCAACGCGCACTGCCTTCGAGAGCGCGCGTGGCGCGGTACACGCCCATGTCGGCCGTGCCGAGCACCGACTCCGGCGCGGGCGGCGACGGCAGGAACGCCGTGTGGTCGGGCCGCTGCTCAGGCTTCAGGTAGCCGGAGACGACCGGCGGCCGCGAGACCTGGATGCCCGACTGAGCCGCGGCCGGTAGCGCGCCGAGCAGCCCGAAACAGGCAACGATCGCAGCTACGCGCGTGTGGCACCGAATCACCGTGAGTCGCATTGCGCACCTTCCCTGCTTCTATACCTTCGATTCTGCCCCGCCCGGCAGACGGTTGCCAACTTGAGCGGTAGACTGCGGAGCCATTCATCGCAAGGCGCACAGGGGAGCGCATCGATGCGAAGACGCGCGGCAGCTCTGGCCGGCTTCGTTGCGACATTGCCGGTACTCGCGTTCGCGGGTGACGACGCGGCGCTGTTCGGCGCCGCCGAGCACGGCGATCGCGTTGCCGCAAGCCGGTTGCTCGACGCTGGAGCCAACCCGAACGCACGCGCCGTCGACGACACCACGCCGCTGCACTGGGCCGCGCGTGCCGACGATCTTGCGACGGTCGAAACGCTGCTTCAGGCCGGCGCGAATGCCGCAGCTCAAGATCGCTACGGCGTGACTCCGCTGTACCTCGCCGCCGAGAACGGGAGCGAGCCCGTCATCGCCGCATTGCTCGCCGCCGGCGTCGATCCGAACGCCGTCGATTCGATCGGCGAGACTGCGCTGATGACGGCGACGCGTACGGGCAACGTACCGGCGATTGTCGTGCTCCTCGAGGATGGCGCCGTGGTGGACGCGCGGGATCGCGAATTCGAGCAGACCGCACTGATGCTCGCGGTCCGCGAAGGGCATCGCAATGCCGCCGCACTGCTGATCCAGCACGGTGCCGACGTCAACGCACGCACGCGCGTGGGCCCCACACCGGCGTTCACACCGCCCTGCAAAGGCACGGGGTGCGGCTCCGAAGGCGTGGGCATCAATCGAGGCGGCCTGCCCGACCGCGGCCGCCGCAACGCGGCCGTCGGCGGCATGACGCCGTTGCTGTATGCCGCGCGCGACGGCCGAACCATGGAAGCGAATTTGCTCGTGACCGCCGGCGCCGACCTCGAGCTCGCCGATGCCAACGGCATACGCCCGCTGCTGATGGCGCTGCTGAACGACCACCTCGAGATCGCACGTTTGCTGATCCACCACGGCGCCGACGTGAACGCCGACGATTTCTGGGGCCGCACTCCGCTCTACGCCGCCGTCGAGTATCGCAACCTCGACATGAACAACCGCGACCAGGACAGCCCCACGACGAACGGCGTGGACCGCGCACCGCTGCTCGCCGTGATCGCGCAGCTCGTCGAGCACGGCGCGAACGTGAATGCCCGCACGCGCGAAGTGCCGCCGAGCCGCCGCTGGCTGTACTCGCTCGGCGACGTCTCGTGGGTGGACTTCACGGGCGCGACGCCGTTCCTGCGCGCCGCGTTATCGGGTGACACGGCGACGATGCGCCTCCTGCTCGCGCACGGCGCGGACCCGAATTTGGCGACGCCCGCGGGCACCACACCGCTCATGGCGGCCGCGGGCGTCAATTGGGTCGTGGCCCAGACGTATACGGAATCGCCGCAGGCGCAGCTCGACGCGATCCGGATCTGCCTCGAGCATGGCGCCGACGTGAATGCCGCGAACTCGATGGGGCTCACGGCCGTGCTCGGCGCCGCGAATCGCGGCGCGAACGACCTCATCAAGCTCCTTGCCGAAAACGGCGCGCGGCTCGACGTCGTCGACAAGAACGGCCGCTCGGCCCAGCGTTGGGCCGAAGGCGTGTTCCTGGCCGCCGTCGGCGCAGAGCTCAAACCGACGACGATCGCGTTGCTGCGCGAGCTCGGCGCTCCCGAGATCGGCGCCGCGCAATGATGCAACGGGCCGTGCACGCGCTCGGCGTCGGCGCCATCGCGGCGCTCGCGGCCGCGGGTTTGGGATTGCTCCGGCAATACCGCGCACCGACGGTCGCCGATCATTGGCAGCTGCTCGATCGCTACTGCGTCAACTGCCACAACGATACCGAGCGGGCGGGCGATCTCGCGTTCGAGCGGTTGCGCGGCACCGATCCCGCGGCCCACTTGGCCGTCTGGGAAAAGGCCGTCCGCAAGCTGCGCACGGGCATGATGCCGCCGGTGGGCGAGCCGCGGCCCGCACCGAACCGGCTTGCCGCGGTCGCGGGCTGGCTCGAGCAAACCCTGGACGCCGCCGCACGCGCGGCGCCGAATCCCGGCGCGCCGGTGCTGCACCGCCTGAATCGCGCGGAGTACGCCAATGCCGTGCGCGATCTTCTGGCCCTGCCGGTCGACGCCGCGGCGCTGCTGCCCGGCGACGACTCGAGCGGCAGCTTCGACAACGTTGCGAACGCACTCAGCGTGTCGCCGGCGCTGCTGCAGGCCTACGTCAGCGCCGCAGCGAAGATCAGCAGACTCGCAGTCGGCGATCCGGGAGCGAGCGGTTCGATCACGACGTATCGCGCGCCGCGCGGCCTCACGCAGGGCGATCACCTCGAGGGCCAGCCGCTCGGCACGCGCGGCGGCCTCTCGATCCGGCATGTCTTCCCGCTCGACGCCGAGTACGAGATCCGCGTAGCGCGTTTCGGCGGCGGCTTCGGTCTCGAGGCCATCGGCGGCGACGAGGACGTCGAGATCACCGTCAACGGCGCGCGTGCGGCTCTGCTCACCCGCGGCGGCCCGCGCAGCGCAACCCTGCGCGTCCCGGCCGGGCCGCAACGGCTCGGAGTCGCGGTCGTGCGCAAGCGCGACGCACGGGGAGTCGACGATCTGTTCGCCGTGCACGCGGCCAGCGCCGGAGTCGCCAACGTCGCGATCGTCGGCCCGCTACACGCCACCGGCGTCGGCGACACGCCGAGCCGCAACGCGCTGTTCGTCTGCACGCCCGCGAGCGACGCGGACGAGGCCGGATGCGCGCGCCAGATCCTGCGTACGCTGGCGGCGCGCGCGTATCGCCGTGAGGTCGCCGACGACGACGCAGCGCTCACGACGTTGCTCCAGTTCTACGCACAGGGCCGGGCCGAGGGCTCGTTCGATGCCGGGATTCAGCGCGCGCTGGCGCGCGTGCTCGTCGACCCGGAATTCATCTTCCGCTTCGAAGCCGAGCCTACCGAGCTTGCGCCCGGCACCGTCTATCGCGTGAGTGCCGTCGAGCTCGCGTCGCGGCTGTCGTTCTTCCTGTGGAGCAGCCTCCCCGACGACGCGCTGCGCAGCGCCGCCACGAGCGGCGAGCTGCCGCAGCCCGCAGCGTTGGAGAGGGAAGTCCGCCGCATGCTCGCGGATCCGAAGGCGGACGCGCTGATTCAGAACTTCGCGTCGCAGTGGCTCTCGCTGCGACAGCTCGATACCGCGAGCCCGGCCAGCAACGACTTCGACGGCAACCTGCGGCTCGCGATGCGCAGGGAGACCGAGCTCTTGTTCGCGAGCGTGCTGCACGAGGATCGCAGCATCGTCGACCTGCTGGATGCCAACTACACGTTCGTCGACGAACGTCTGGCACGCCACTACGGAATCCAAAATATTCGCGGTAGCCGGTTCCGTCGCGTCGCGCTGCCGTCGGCGGCGCGGCGCGGCCTGCTCGGTCATGGCAGCATCCTGACCGTGACGTCGGCGCCGAATCGTACGTCGCCCGTGAAGCGCGGCCAGTGGGTGCTGCAGAACCTGCTCGGCGCGCCGGTGCCGCCGCCGCCCGAAGGCGTGGAGCGCAACCTCGATACGACGGCGCCCGCCAGCGCGCCGACCACGGTTCGCGCGCGGCTCGAGCGGCACATGACGGACCCGGGCTGCGCCGGCTGTCATAAGCTCATGGACCCTCTCGGCTTTGCGCTCGAGAATTTTGACTTCATAGGTGCCTGGCGGGATGCTGATGCCGGAGCGCCGGTGAACGCGCACGGCGAGTTCATCGACGGCAGCACGCTCGACGGGCCGGCCGGGCTGACACGGCTGTTGCTCGCGCGGCGCGAGCTGTTCGTCACGACGTTCGCGGCGAACCTACTGACGTATGCGCTCGGCCGCACGCTCGAGCCTTTCGACATGCCGGCCGTGCGCGAGATCGTGCGGCGCGCTGCACGGGAGCAGTATCGGTTGTCGGCGCTGGTGCTCGCGGTTGCGGACAGCGTGCCGATGACGATGAAGGTCAAGGTGCCTGCCGCGGGTGCGACGCAGGCACGCGTCGACTGAGGGGACGACGATGTTCATCACCAAGAAGCACTTGTCCCGCCGCGCGGTGCTGCGCGGCGCCGGCGCGGCGATTGCCCTGCCGCTGCTCGACTCGATGATTCCGGCCGCCACGGCGCTCGCCGCGACGGCGGCCAAGCCGAAGAGCCGCTTGGGCTGCATCTACATTCCGCACGGCGCCACGATGGACAAGTGGACGCCGTCCACGACCGGCACGACCTTCGCCATGTCCGAGACTCTGGCGCCGCTCGAGCCGTTTCGCGCGAACGTGTGCGTCGTCAGCGGGCTCGCGCACGCGCCCGTCGCGCCGTGGACCGGCGAGGACACCGGCGGCGCCGAGAACCACGTACGCGCGGCGGCGGTGTTCCTGAGCGGCGCGCACCCGGTCAAAGGCGACCGCGCCCATGTCGGCCCGACGGTCGATCAGGTCGCGGCCGCGGGGGTCGGGCAGGACACGCCTCTGCCGTCGATCGAGTTGTCGATCGAAGAGGTCGGCCTGAATTGCGACGCGAATTTCACGTGCGCCTACCGCAACACGCTCGCGTGGAAGTCGGTCACGCTGCCGCTGCCGATGGAGCACAACCCGCAGGTCGCTTTTGAGCGCCTCTTCGGCGATGGCAGCACCGATGCCGAACGGGCAGCGCGGCGCGCGGAAGCACGCAGCCTGCTCGACTCCGTCGTCGACCAGGTCCGTGGGCTGCGCGTCTCGCTGCCCGCCGCCGACCGCAGCCGACTCGCGGACTATCTCGACGAGGTGCGCGAGGTCGAGCGCCGCGTGGTACAGGTCGACGAACGACTGTCGGCCGGTGTCGAGTTGCCGGAAGCGCCCGTCGGCGTACCGGATAAGTTCGAGGAACACTTGAACACCATGTTCGACCTGCAGGTGCTGGCGTACAGAACGGAGATCACGCGGATCTCGACGCTGATGCTCGCACGCGAGAACAGCAACGCGATCTATCCCGGCAGCGGCGTGCGCGAAGGCTTCCACAACGCTTCGCACCACAGCAACGAACGCAAGAACAAGGACCAGTTTGCCGTCATCAACCGCTACCACATCAAAGCGCTCACGTATTTCCTCGACAAGCTCCAAAATACGCGCGACGGCGATGGCTCACTGCTCGACCACTCGTTGATCTTGTACGGCAGCAGCTTGAGCGACGGCAACGAGCACAACTTCGCTCCGCTGCCGGTGCTCCTGATGGGCGGCGCGGCCGGACAGCTGCGCGGTGGGCGGCACCTGCAATACGCGGCGCACACGCCGATGTCGAACCTGCTGCTCGCGATCCTGCACAAGCTCGGTGTGCCGGCAGAGCACATAGGTGACAGCACGGAGCCCCTCGCGATTTAGCAGCGAACCGTGACGAGCGTCACGGTTCGACCGTGCACGCCCCCGATTCGTAGCCCCTGCCGGTGATACCGCTCACGGCACCCCAGTGTCCGTCAGCGCACACTGCGCGCGTACCGGAGGCGATCCATGCGGCACATGCTCGAACAACGACGACAGGGCGGCGTCACACTGCTCGAGCTCGTGATCGTCATGACGGTGACCATGATCGTCGCGTCGATCGCCGTGCCCGCGTACAGCGGCTACGTGACCCGCGCCCGTGTGACCCGGGCTATCGGCGACATCGGCTCGATCAGCCTGCAGCTGTATCGCTGGCAACTGAACACGCGCAGCTTCCCCGCGACGCTGGGCGCAGCCGGCCTCGACGCCAACGACCCGTGGGGCAATCCGTATCAGTACCTGCCCGTCGCCGGCGCAAAACGGGGCGATCTGCGCAAGGACCGCAACCTGGTGCCGATCAATACCGATTTCGATCTGTACAGCGTGGGCCCGGACGGCAAGAGTGTTGGCCCCTTGACCGCAGCAGCCTCGCGGGACGATGTGGTGCGCGCCAACGATGGCTCGTTCATAGGCGTCGCGAAAGACTACTGACCGGGCGCCGTCTTGCGCATCCGGCTCCAGCTCTTCGATAGTCGCGTCGCCCGGCGCATCTTCGGTCTGTTCCTCGTCGGCAGTCTCGTGCCGTTGTTCGTGCTCGCGGTGTGGCTGTCGCAGCGCGTCGGCGGCGAGATCGAACACCAGGCCGAAGAGCAACTCGCTGCGGCCGCGCGCAGCTATGGCCGCATGACGATCGAGAAGCTGCTCGCGGTGAGCGCCGTGTTGCCGAGCAGCGCGTCGCCATTGGCAGACTCGCAAACGCCTGAGCTGGCGGCCGCGGCGATCGTTCGGCAAGGCGCTGCCGAAACTCTGTTTGGCCACTTGGCGGCTTCTCCCATCGGCATCCCGATCGATGGCACCAAACCGACCATCGAGCTTGCGCCGGGCACCGACGGCTACGACGTGATCGTCGCGCACGCAACGGCCGAGGGCTCGGTGATCGGCAAGATCGACGGCGATTTCCTCTGGCAAACGAAGGACGTGCTCGGCCGCGGCATGGAAGTCTGCGTCCTGGGACCCCCGGCGTTGTCCATGCCCGTGCAATGCTCCTCTCCGCTGCCGGCCGAAATTCTCGCGCGGCTGAATTCGATACGCCAAACCACCGCGAGCGGCACGCTCGCCTGGTCGGCCGCTGGCAACGACTGGCTGACGGCTTACTGGGAGCTGTTCCTGCCATCCCGATTCCACGCAGAGCCGTGGATGGTCGTCGTGAGCCAGCCTCGGCAGGTGGTGCTCGAGTCGCTAAGCAGCTTCTATCGCGTGGTCGCCCAGGCGGCGCTCCTGACGCTCGCGTTGATCGTACTGCTGGCGGGCGCCCAGATTCGACGGACGCTAGAGCCGCTGCATGAGCTGCTGCGCGGAACACGCCGAATCGCAGCGCAGGATTTCACGACCGCAGTGAACATCACGTCGCGTGACGAGTTTGGCGACGTGGGCAGCGCAATGAACTCCATGGCCGCGCAGCTGAATCACCAGTTCGCGTCGCTGCGCGCGCTGGCCGACATCGATCGGCTGATTCTGGAGACGGCCGCGATAGAGACCGTGCTCGAGACGTTGCTCGAGAGGCTGCGTTCCCTCGTACCGCACGGCGAGCACCTCGTGCTGATGATCGACGTGGATCATCGCGAGCACGGCCGCGTTTACCGCGCGAGCGGTACGCAACCTGTGTCGCTCGAGCGAATCAACATCACGCGTGAGCTCAACGAGTGGCTCTCGTCGCTTGACGCCGAATGCTGTACGACGGCGACGCAACTCACGAACCATGGCGTTGCGTTCGGGCATTGGCCGGCCACGGCCAGCGCGTACGTCGCGCCGTTGCGCGTCGGCGACACGATCGTGGGCGCGCTGATCGCTGTCGATGCGGCAGGCATCCGATTCACAGCGCGCGAGACCGAGTCCATTCACGAGCTCGCCGTCCGGGTCGCCGTTGCGGTGGCAGCAGGTAATCGCGAGGCGGAGTTGTTCCGCCGCGCCCACTTCGACCCGCTGACCGGCCTGCCGAACCGCGAACTGCTCGACGACCGGCTGCGCCAGGCGGTTGCGCAAGCCCATCGCGACGAGCGGCGCCTGGCCGTGCTATTCATCGACCTCGACGGGTTCAAGGAGATCAACGATACGCTCGGGCACCGCAGCGGCGACGAGCTCTTGAAGGAGACGGCCCTGCGGTTGTCGTCGGTGCTGCGCGATGCGGATACCGTGGCTCGGCTGGGCGGCGACGAGTACGCGATCGTGCTGCCGCAGGTCCATGGTCCGCTCGAAGCCGAGGCCGTAGCGATCAAGGCGCTCGAGGGACTCAAGCAGCCGTTCGTCATCGACGGCCACGACGCGTTCGTCAGCGCCAGCGTCGGGATCGCCTTGTTTCCCGACGATGGCGGCACCGCGGAGGAGTTGCTGCGGCGCGCCGACATGGCGATGTATGGCGCCAAGGACGCCGGCAAGTCTTGCTACCGATTCTTCGCCCGCGAAATGGACGAGCAGATCCAGGAGCGCCACGCGCTGCATCACGCGTTGCGGCACGCGCTTCCAAGCGGCAACTTCTTCTTGGTCTACCAACCGCAGCGCGAGTTTGCCACTCGTCGAATCGTGTCGGTCGAGGCGCTGCTGCGTTGGCGCCATCCCGAGCGCGGCCTCGTCTCGCCCGCTTTGTTCGTGCCGATCCTCGAGGAAACAGGCCTGATCAACGAGGTCGGCGCGTGGGTCTTGCGCCAGGCTCTGGCCGACTTCGCTTCGTGGCGGGCGCTCGGTCTGCCATTCGAGCGCATCGCCGTCAACGTGTCGGCGCGCCAGCTTCAGGACCCGACTTTCGCCGACGCCGTGATCGAGAGCCTGCCCGCCGCCGGTCTCGACGGCCATCACCTCGAGGTCGAAATCACCGAAGCGTCGATCATCGCAGATTTCCGCACCGCCAACGACGCGCTGCGCCGTCTCCAGAAACGGGGTGTCCGAATCGCGCTCGACGACTTCGGCACCGGCTACTCGTCACTCGCCTACTTGAATGACCTCGTATTCGATACGCTGAAGATCGACCGAGCGTTCGTCGCGAACTTGCCGGCCGACAAATCGGTTGCGATCGTCAAAGCCATCATCGCGGTCGCTGGCACGCTTGGTAAGCAGGTCGTGGCCGAAGGCATCGAGACCGAATCTCAGTATCGCAAGCTCGCGTCGCTCGGCTGCGACCTCGGCCAGGGGTATCTGCTCTGCCGGCCGCTCGAAGCGCCGGCGCTGATCGGATGGATGCAGGCGCTGCTCGCACCCGCCGCCGCGGGCGGTAGTACCTCGCGTATCTGGCGCCCAAGCTTCGGCAAGCAGGCCTAGCCCACCGCCCCGTTGAGTTGCAACGGCGCTCCGACCATGATGCCGCGCATCGATGGCAGACGGGTGCGGCGATGACAGCGCGCAGATTCGACGGCAAGACGGCTCTCGTGACCGGCGGCGGCGCCGGCATCGGCCGCGCGACGGCGCTCGCTTTCGCGCGCGAAGGTGCGCGCGTCGTAATCGGCAATCGCAACGTCGAGCGCGGCGAGGAAACCGTCGCGTTGATCGAGAAGCTCGGTGGCACGGCCGCGTTCCGCCGCACGGACGTGACGGTAGCGGCCGACGTCGCGGCGCTCGTAGCGCTCGCAGTCGAGAAGTTCGGCCGCCTCGACTGCGCGTTCAACAACGCCGGCACCATGACGAGCCTCCGCCTGATCGAAGACCAGTCCGAAGACGACTTCGACCGCGTCATGGACACCAACGTCAAAGGCGTCTGGCTCTCGATGAAGTACGAGATCAAACAGATGCTCGCCCAAGGCGGCGGTGCCATCGTGAACAACTCATCCGTCGCGGGCATCACGGGCTCCGGTCGCGGCGCGGCGCATTACTCGGCTTCGAAGCACGCCGTGCTCGGCCTCACAAAGTCCGCCGGCCTCGAGAACGCGCGCCGCGGCATTCGCGTCAACGCGATAGCGCCCTACGTCACCGAAACGGACATGGGCACGCAGTTCGCCGCAGACCTCAAGATCACGATGGCCGACTTCGCGAAAGGCAACCCGAGCGGTCGCGTCGGCACGCTCGCCGACGCCGCCAACGCCGTCCTCTGGCTCTGCAGCGACGAGGCGTCGTTCGTCACAGCCCACACGCTCGCGATCGACGGCGGCTTCACCGCGCAATAGCACATCGACACCCCAGACTGGCACGCGCCGCGAGGAGCCATCGAGCAGCCCTCGCGGGACCGTCTGCGCACAGGGATGTGCGCAGCCGAGCCGCAGGACGCGATTTCCGGCGTGTCCCGCGAGGGCTGCTCGATGGCTCCTCGCGGCGCCCACACCCGAGCGGCACCGCAACGACTTGAACCCGGCGTCGCACGGCCCACCGGCTGCCGCGACGAACGTCGGCGCTATTTCTGAGACTGGGTCCAACGCACGACCGCTTCCTCGAGCTCCTGGCCCGGCCCGCGGTGCGCGTCTTCGGAGTTCATGACGATCGCGACCGTGTACGTGCGCGTCGGCGTGTGCACGTAGCCCGCCAGCGCCGACACGTGGTCGAGGCGCCCCGTCTTCACGTGCATGAGGCTGTCGCTGTCGCGCGCTTCGAAGCGCCCGCGCGTCGTGCCGTCGAGCCCGCCGAGCGACAGCGACGCCAGGAACTCCGGCGCGAACGGGCTCTTGTACGCGAGCCGCAGGATGTCCGTCAGCAGCCGCATCGACGCGCGCTCGTCGCGCGCGAGGCCCGCGCCGTTCGTGAGCTGCAGTGAGCGGACGTCGAGCCCGCGCGACGTGAGAAACGACCGCACGGCGGCGATGCCGCTCGCGCGCGTGCCGGGCGGCCCCGCCGATTCCGCGCCGAGCGTGTACAGCAGCTGGCGCGTCATCACGTTGTTGCTGTTCTTGTTGATGCTGCGGATGATTTCGCCGAACGGGCGCGACCGCCACGTGAGCACCGGCGTCTGGTCCGAAGGTACTTCCGCCTTGCGCACCTGGCCGCGAAACACGCCGCCGATCTCCTGCCAGAGCTCGGTGAAGAGACCGAACGCGTACGTATCGTGCTGCAGCACCGTGCGCCCCATGCCGTACGGGTTGCAGCGGCGCGAGAACTTGCCGTTCAGCTCGACCTCGGCCAGCGTCATCGGATCGGCGTGATTGAACTCGACGCCGGCCTGAAACCCGTGGCACGCGCCGTCGACGAGCTGCAGGTTGTTGCGGATCTCGAGATTCGGCAGCAGCGGATCCGTGGACGACCTGCACGCGGCCGTGCGCCGAGTCCGGCGTGAACTGGAACTGCACGGCCTTGAAGTTCATCAGCAGCGCGTTCGGCACGACGTTGTACGTGCGGTACGGCTGGCCGTCGAACTCGCCGGGGTCGGGCTCGTCGACGGCGAAGAAGCTGTCGTCGAGCACGAGGTTGCGGCCGACCTCGGTGAGCCCCTGGCGGCGCAGCGTGCGCAGCAGCTTCCACAGCTCTTCGACGACGAGGTAGGGATCGCCGTAGCCCTTCAGCGCCAGGTCGCCGTCGAGCTTGCGGCCGTCGAACGAGCCTAAGTAGTAGACCTCCGTGGGCCAGGTGTAAGCGGGCCCCAAGTACTCGAGCGCGCTCCACGTCGTGACGATCTTCATGACCGACGCGGGGCTGCGCGGGGTGTCCGCCAAGTGGGCCAGGATCGGCTCGGGCGCGTCGACGGCCTGGACGACGATGCTGACGTCGACCTCCGGAATCTTGAGCCCGGCCAACAGGCGCGCGATCTCGGGCGGCAGATCCGCCGCGGCCGTGCCCGCGACGAGGCAGGCCAGAAACAATGCCACGATCCTCATGGGCGAGGATTCTGCCCGAGAGTCGTACTGCCGAACCAGCGGTGCCGTCAGTTCGCGCGCGGCCGCGCGTTGACGAAACGGCCGATGCGCGGGGCGAGATTTGCCGCGTCGTCCCAGAGGAACAGATGGCCGGCCTGCTCGACGATCTCGAGCTGCGCACGAGGAATGCGCTGCGCCAGCATTTGTGCGTTCGCGACCGGCACGAGAGGGTCGTCGTCGCCGTTGATCACGAGCGTCTCGTGCCGGATGCGGTCGAGGAACGGCAGGCTCGTCCAGCCGGCGGCGCCGAGCAGTTGCATCGCGTAGCCGTACTGCGACGGTGGGCTCGTCGGGCATTTGATTATTTCGTTTGCGCGAGCGTTCGCGTCGCGGCTCGTCACGCCGCCGTACAGTGCCGGCGCCACGCGGTCGAAATACGCCGGCGAATAGAACCGCAGCGTATTCGCGAACGCGGCCATCGCCTGCAGTGAGCCCGCTACCGAGCCGACCCCACAGGTCGTGGCCGCGAGCACCAACCGACGAATGCGGTCCGGATGATCGTAAGCGAATTGCTGCGCCACGGCGCCGCCGTACGAGAACCCGATCACGTCCGCGGAAGTGATGTCGTATAGGTCGAGCACGGTGGCCGCGAGCTCCGCAAGCGCCGCGATCGACACCGGGAACAGCGGTGAGCTCGAACGCCCCGTGCCCGGCGCGTCGAAGCGGATGATGCGGCGGCCCGCGAACTCCTGCACGAACGGCGCCCACATGTCGGCGTCGCAGCCGAGCCCGCTGACGAGCAGCAACGGCTCACCGTCGCCGGTATCCGCAACGTGGATCCGATGACCGCGCCAGCTCAAGACCTCAGCTCCCCTCACGCGCCCTCGCTCCCCGCAGCCAGAAACTCGACCGTTCGCTTCCACAGCCCGGACGCGGCGCGCCCCGCCACGATGCCGACGTGCCCGCCCGGCAGCCGTACGACGTCGGCATGCGGCACGATCCGCCGGATCGCGTCGACACCTTCGGGGGGCGAGATCGTGTCCTTCTCGGCCGAGACGGACATCACGGGCATTGTTATCTTGCTCGAGTCTACCAGCTGGTGGCCGATCGTGACCGTGCCGGCCATGAGGCCGTTCTTGCCGGGGCCGAACTTCTGGTACAGCTCTGCGAGCAGCCGGCCCGGCGCCGGCACCACGTCGTCGACCCAGCTCGCCATCGTGCGCACGTCGCGCAGGCGTTCCGGCGGATCGTCGAGGCGCTCCCAGAGGTCGCGCACGCGGCCGGCCAGGCTGTTCGATCCCGGCGACAGCATCTCGAACCAACTCTTGACCTCGGCGGCCGGCACGAGCCGCGGCTGGTCGTAGCTTTCGCCGGCCATGCCCATCTTGTGCGCGACCCACGCGATGCCGCCTTCGACGTCGCCGTCGACCGTGGTCGTCAGCAGCACGAGCCGAGCCACGGTTTCCGGATGCAGCGCTGAATAGAGCAGCGACAGCGTGCCGCCGAGGCAGTAGCCGACGATGTTGATCGCGGGACGCTGCGTCAACGCGGACACCGTTCGCACGCAACGGCGCACGAGCCCTTCGACGTAGTACTCGAGATCGCAGAAGCGATCCTCGCGCGTCGGTGTGCCGAAGTCGGCGATGAACACATCGAAGCCGGCCGCCGCGACGTGGCCCGCGAACGAACGACCGGGAAGAAGATCGATGATGAAGTAGCGACTCACAGGGGCCGGCACGAACAACACCGGCGGCCCGGAGCGTGGCTGACCGTGCTCGTCGAGGAGCCGCAGCAGACGGAGCTTGTTCTCGCGATAGACGACCGTCGTCGGGCTCGCGCCCGCGCCGTAGTGGCCGGGCGAGTTCAGGACTTCGTAGAGCCGCTCGAGCCGCGCGCGGCTACGCCGCGACAGCGCCAACATCGCCTCGAGCTCGCGCTCTCGGTCCTCGACCGATGCGGGCTCAGGCGCCTTCTCGCTCACTCGTCGTCCTCGTCCTCGTCTTTGTCTTTGCGCTTCTTCTTGTCCTTGCGCTTTTTGACGCTGGCTTTGAGGTCGTCGACGGTGAGTTTGAGGTCGGTCAGCTGCCCTTCGATCTGGTGCAGCGCGTGCAGGATGCGGTCGAGCCGGTCATCGGCGGCCGTCTCGGGTGCGGCCGCAGCCGCCGCCTCGGGGCGCGGATAGGGCTTACCCGCAAGCAGCGAGCCGCGCATGGCGTTGCCCAAGTGGACGAGGAAGTCCTCGTTCTTGCCGAGGGAATCGAGGTAGGTCAGCAGCGTCTTCTGCCACTGCTGCTGCTCGTCGAGCCAGCGGTCGACGAGCGTGGGTTCTGGTTTTGGTTGTTCGTCGACCACAAAGCTCTCAGCTCAGGCGGCATTCAGCGCGGTAACTTCATGCTACCGGCCACGCTCGGTGATCGAAAGGGAAAATTGCGGTGGTCGCGGCGTTGGGGGGGGGAGTGCCGCGACCACCGACTGGGAGAGCCTTTAGTGGCTGGCCGGCGTGCTCGCCGCGACCAGCTTCTCGATGAACTCTTTCTGCTGCTTCATGAGCTTCTCGGCGAACGCGAAATTCGCTGCCGTCACTTCCTGGATCGTCGGCAGCGCGACCGCGAAAGCGGGGATCGCCGGAGCCGGCGGGGGCGTGCTCATCGTCGCGAGCGACTTCAGGAACGTCTCCTGGCCTTCGTGCAACGTGGACAGGAACTGCTCGCCGGCGTCGGTGGCAACCTTCAGATAATTCGGGGTCGGCATGGGCGCTTCCTCTGTTTGATTGGGGGGGCTTAAGAACGTGTGCGTAGTATGCAACGCACGTGCGGGCCATGTCAAGCATTTCTGCGTAGTGACTACGCAGCGAGCCGCAAACCCGCGTCAGGCGACGTGTTTGGCGGTTTCGGCCGCGGGCGCGACGGTCTTCAGGACGGCGGCGAGCGCGGCCCGGACCCGGTTCGTGTGCTCCGTGATCGCAGCGCTCGTGGCGTCCGCGCTGCCGGACCGCAGCGCGTTCGTGAGGCCCTTGTGGTCGTCGAACACTTCGCGGATCGAGGCGGGCGCTACGCTCAGCACGCGCCGCATGAGCTCGGGCAAATCCATCGAGTTGTAGATCTCGAATAGACACGGATTGCGCAGCAGGCTCAAGAACACGCGGTGGAAAGCATCGTCCGCGCGGATGTAGCGCGCGACGTGCGCGGGACCCGCACCGCGCACGAGCGGCGTGAACGCGCGCAGGCGGGCGACGAGTGCGTCGCGCTGGGTTTCGATCAACAAGGCGGTGCCTAGCGACTGGGTGATGCCGATCTCGAGCGCCGCGCGCGCATCGAGCGCCTGCACGAGCGAGTCGACGTCACCTGCGAGACTCTCCTGCTCCTTCGCCACGCCGAGCGACAGATCCTCGATCGCGCCGCCGAGCCGCAGATCTTCGCGCGTGGGTGTTTGTTCCTCGTCGTAACCGACGATCTTTCGCACGCCGGCCGATGTGACCTTGCTCCACGACATGATCGCCTTCAGCGCGCCCTGCGCGTCGCCCGCCGCAATCGCGTCGGTCAGGAACTCGTGGAAGTACACGACCTGCTCGACCGAGGCCTGCGTATCCTTCAGCGCAGACGCGTACAGCTGCCGGAGTCGCAGCCGTTCGAAGCCGTTCGAGAGGTGCTCGTTCTGCGCGAGCCCCACGATCGTCTCGTGATACGCCTTGTTGGCATCCAGAAAGGCTTCCCTGTCCGTGAACCGCCCATCCTCGTGCAGGTACGACAGCATTTTGCGCAGCCGGTCGTACAGCCCCTCCGTGGTCGACAACGGGAGCGGGCCGCGCGCGAGTCGCAGCCACACGCCGCCCGCCTCGAGCACGGCACGCGCTTCCACGGCCGCGCGCACCTGCGGGTACGACACCGTCGCGAGCTCCGACTCGACGGTCTGCATCTGCAACGACGCGGCGCGTGCGGTCGGCTGCAGCAGCCGGCGCATGATCTTGCCGCTCGTGGTCTTCGGCAGCTCGTCCATGATCTCGACGATGCGCGGGTACTTGTAGGCGGCCATGCGCTCGCGCGCGAACGCCTTGATCTCCTCCGGCGTGACCGAGTGCCCGGCCTTCAGGCTGATCACGGCCTTGATCGTTTCACCGCGATACGGATCGGGAACGCCGACGACGGCCGCCTCGCGCACGGCCGGGTGCAGATACAGCACCTCCTCCACCTCGCGCGGCCACACCTTGAAGCCCGACGCGACGATCATGTCTTTCGAGCGGTCGACGAGATAGAACCAGCCCTTCTCGTCCATGAAGCCGACGTCGCCGGTGCGCAGCCCATCGGGGCCGAGCGCCTTCGCAGTCTCCTCCGGCTTCTGCCAGTAGCCCGGGACGATCTGCGGCCCCGCGATCACGAACTCGCCGATCTCGCCCGGCGCGGCGTCGTAGCCGGCCTCGGTGACGACGTTTGACGTACGGTGTTGAACACCGGCACGCCGACCGACATCGCGCCCGTCTGCGGGTCGATCGGCGGCGACAGGCCGTGCGGCGTCATGTGTGTCGGCGACGTGGCCTCGGTCAACCCGTACATCGGCTGGATGCGCGTGCCCGTGCGCTCGTGCCAGTCCGCCAGCACGCCGGGCGGCGTCGGCGCGCCGCCCGTGTAGACCTTCGTCAGCGACTTCAGGTTGCGCGTCTTCATCGCGTCGCTGTTCAAGCAGAGCGATGAAGGCCGTGATGGCCGACACCGTGAACGTGGCCTTGTGCCGCTCGGCGAGCCGGCACGCCTCGTTCGCGTCGAAGCGGTAGAACAGCGCCAGCGGCGCGCCCGTGAGCATCGCCAGCGTGACGTGGCCGATCAGGCCCGTGACGTGGAACAGCGGCGCCAGCCCCAAGATCGTGTCGGCCTCCGCGAGCCCGATCCAGTGCCGATACACGGACGTCGCGAACACGACGTTGCGGTGCGTGTTCATGGCGCCTTTCGGATCGCCGGTCGTGCCCGAGGTGTAGACCATGAACGCGACGTCGTCGCCGTCGATGTCGACCGGCTTCGGCGCCTGTCCGGCGTGCTCCGCCGCGAGTGTCAGCAGATCGGCCGTGCGCGGATTCGGCATGCGCGTCATGCCCGAGAGCACGGTCGGCAGCGGCGCCTCGGGCTCGAGGAACTCGAGCGGCGACGTCGTGATCACGTGCGGCGACCGCCGTCGACGGGATCGCGGCCTGCGCCACGTCCGCGTACAGATCTTCCTGGCACACGAGCACGCGGCAGCCGGAGCCCGACAGGATCTTTCTTCAGCTCGCGCTCGCGCAGCATGGGGTTGCACGGCACGATCACGGCGCCGCATTTCCAGGCGGCGAGCACCGTGACGATCACCTGCGGCACGTTCTGCAGATACATCGCGATGCGATTGCCGGGTTCGACGCCGCGCGCTTGGAGCGCGACCGCAAGCGCGTCCGACATCGCATCGCATTGCTCGGCCGTGATCGAGCGGTCGAAGTAGTGCGCGAGCGGCGCGCCCGGGCGGCGCCGCAAGGTCGCGCGGAACATGTCGAGCGCCGTGGTGAACTTCGGCTCGATCGTCGGCGGCACGCCCTGGTAGAGGTCGAGCCACGGGCGCAGTGGCGAATCGGTCATGGAAGCGGTCAGCCTTCTTTGACGAACGACTTGTAGATGCGGATCAGGGCCTCTTTCTGCGACGCGTCGAGCCGCGAATCGAGCTGAATCGCCTGCTCGACGGTCGTCGCGGCTGTGCCGTCCTCTTCGTCGATGAACCCCAGCATCGTATAGAGCTGCTTTGGCTCAAGACCGAAAGCCTGGGCCAACGCCTTCACGACCTGGGGCGAGGGCCGGTAGTTGCCACGCTCGATCTGGCTCAGATACGAATCCGATACCCCCGACATCTTGGCCAGATTCCGTTGGGAGACCTGCGCGAGCTGGCGTTGGGCGCGCACGAACTCGCCGAAAGCGGCCAGCACTTGTTCATCGGGACCTTGCATGAGCACGATCATAGACCAGGGCCCGCATGGAGAGCACCGTGTTGGGGCAACAAAAAGCCGGCGCCCGAAACGCGTGCTCGGGCAGCCACTGAGCTAAAATGCCGGTTTTGGTTTGAACCGCTGCCGGCGCTGCCAGCCCATCGCACCGTCAAGGAGTCCCCGTGAGCACATTCGACGACCAGCTGAAGAAGATCAAGAACGACAAGGGCTTCATCGCGGCCCTCGACCAAAGCGGCGGCAGCACCCCGAAAGCGTTGAAGCTCTACGGCGTCAACGAAGACGCTTGGACGGACGAGAAAGGCATGTACGACGTCGTCCACGCGATGCGCACGCGGATCGTCACGAGCCCGGCGTTTTCAGCGGTAAGCGCCTGATCGGCGCCATCCTGTTCGAGAACACGATGGATCGCGACATCGCCGGCAAGCCGACGCCGACCTATCTCTGGGAAGTCAAAGGCGTCGTGCCGTTCCTGAAAATAGACAAAGGCCTCGCCGACGAGAAAGACGGCGTGCAGCTCATGAAGCCGAACCCGGGTCTCGACGCGCTGCTGAAGAAGGCGAAGGCCAAGAACGTGTTCGGCACGAAGATGCGCTCCGTCATCAAGCAAGCGAACGCCGCCGGCATCGACGCCGTCGTCAAGCAGCAGTTCGAGGTCGGCAAGCAGATCGTGGCCGCGGGCCTCGTCCCCATCATCGAGCCCGAGGTCGACATCAAGACCCCGAACAAAGACAAGGCCGAGGAGCTGCTTGAAGGCCGCGCTCGTGAAGGAGCTGAACGCCCTGAAGCCCGATCAACGTGTCATGCTGAAGCTCACGATCCCGACCAAGGACGACTTGTACGCGGACCTGACGAAGCACAAGAACGTACTGCGCGTAGTCGCGCTATCGGGTGGCTACAGCCGCGCGGAAGCCAACGAGCGGCTCGCCCGCAACCACGGCATGACCGCGAGTTTCTCGCGCGCACTGGCCGAAGGGCTCACGGCGCAGCAGTCGGACGCAGAGTTCAACAAGGCGCTAGACGCCTCGGTGGAAAGCATCTACCGCGCGTCGATCACCTGACACGGAACCTAGCCAGCAGAACTGCCGCGACTCAAGGCCGCGAGGCCTCTCTTTCTGGACCGGAACATGGGTAACACCACGATCATCTACACGCTCGACCGACGAAGCCCCGGCGCTGGCCACCTACTCCCTGCTGCCCATCGTGCAGGCGTTCGCCAAGGCCGCCGACTGCGACGTCGAGACGCGCGACATCTCGCTCGCCGGGCCGCATCCTCGCCAACTTCCCGGACAACCTCGCGCCGGCGCAGCGGCAGACCGACGACCTGGCCGAGCTCGGCGAGCTCGCGAAGACGCCCGAAGCCAACATCATCAAGCTGCCGAACATCAGCGCGTCGGTGCCGCAGCTGCAAGGCCGCGATCAAGGAGCTGCAGCAGCAGGGCTACAAGGTGCCCGACTATCCCGAGGACCCGACGCAACGACGCC
Organism: uncultured Gammaproteobacteria bacterium; assembly: GCA_963748045.1. Lineage (GTDB taxonomy): Bacteria > Pseudomonadota > Gammaproteobacteria > Steroidobacterales > Rariloculaceae > FEN-1219. The sequence goes on along the minus strand of CAVVIC010000014.1, from coordinate 37,680 downwards.
GAAAAGACGATCAAGGCGCGCTACGCGAAGGTGCTCGGCAGCGCCGTGAACCCGGTGCTGCGCGAGGGCAACTCGGACCGCCGCGTCGCCGCTGTCGGTGAAGCAGTACGCGAAGAAGCACCCGCACTCGATGGGCGCGTGGAGCAAGGACTCGAAGACGCACGTCGCGCACATGAGCGGCGGCGACTTCTACGGCAGCGAGCAGTCGGCCGTGATCGCGAAGGCCGGCAAGCTGTCGATCGAGCTCACGTCGACGCGCGGCAAGACGACCGTGCTGAAGGAAGGCGTCGCGGTGCAGGACGGCGAGTGCATCGACGCCACGTTGATGAGCCGCCGCGCGCTGCGCGACTTCTACGCGAAGCGAGATCGCCGACGCCAAGGCCGAACGGCGTGCTGCTGTCGCTGCACCTCAAGGCCACGATGATGAAGGTGTCCGATCCGATCATGTTCGGCCACGCCGTCGAGCGTGTACTTCAAGGACGTGTTCGCGAAGCACGCCGCGACGTTCGACGAAGCTCGGCGTCGACCCGAACAACGGCATCGGCGACCTGTACGCGAAGATCCAAGACGCTGCCGGCGCCGAACAGCAGGCCGCGATCGAGGCCGACATCGACGGCGGTCTACGAGGCGCGGCCGCCGCTCGCGATGGTCGACTCGAGCAAGGGCATCACCAACCTGCACGTGCCGAGCGACGTCATCATCGACGCGTCGATGCCGGCCGCGATCCGCACGTCGGGCCAGATGTGGGGCCCGGACGGCAAGCTGCACGACACGAAGGCGATGATTCCGGACCGCTGCTACGCGGGCGTCTATCAGGAGACCATCGACGACTGCAAGAAGAACGGCGCGTTCGACGTGCCGCACCATGGGCAACGTGTCGAACGTCGGCCTGATGGCGCAGGCGGCCGAAGAGTACGGCTCGCACGACAAGACGTTCGAGATCGCCGACCAGCGGCACCGTGCGCGTGCGTCGACGCCGACGGCAAGACGCTGATCGAGCACGCGGTCGAGGAGGGCGACATCTGGCGCATGTGCCAGACGAAGGACGTCGCCGATCCGCGACTGGGTCAAGCTCGCCGTGAATCGCGCGCGCGCCACGGGCCAGCCCGCGATCTTCTGGCTCGACGAGAACCGCGCCTACGACCGCAACGTGATCGACGAAGTGCAGCCGCTACCTGCAGGACCACGACACCACCGGCCTCGACATCCGCATCCTGTCGCCGGTCGAGGCGACGCGCGCGACGCTGAAGCGCGTGCGCGACGGCGCAGGACACGATCTCGGTCACCGGCAACGTGCTGCGCGACTACCTGACCGACCTGTTTCCGATCCTCGAGCTCGGCACCAGCGCGAAGATGCTGTCGATCGTGCCGCTGCTGGCGGGCGGCGGTCTGTACGAGACCGGCGCCGGCGGCTCGGCGCCGAAGCACGTGCAGCAGTTCCTGCAGGAAGACTACCTGCGCTGGGACTCGCTCGGCGAGTTCCTGGCGCTCGCGGTCTCGATCGAGGACCTCGGCACGCAAGACCGGCAACACGCGCGCCGTCGTCCTGGCCGAGGCGCTCGACACCGCCAACGGCAAGTTCCTCGAGAACGACAAGTCGCCGTCGCGCGCAGGTCGGTGAGCATCGACAATCGCGGCAGCCACTTCTACCTCGCGATGTACTGGGCGCGCGCGCTCGCGGATCAGAAGAAGGACGCGGTACTCGCAGCAGCGGTTCGCGCAAGTCGCCGCGCGAACTCGAGCGCAACGAGAGCAAGATCGTCGCCGAGCTCAACGGCCGTTCAGGGCAAGCCGGTCGACATCGGCGGCTACTACCACCCCGATCCCGAAGCTCACGGCTCGCGGCGATGCGGCCGAGCGCGACGCTGAACGCGATCATCGACGCGATCTGAAGCGCCTTCCGGGGTCCGTCGTTGGCGAGTAGGCTGTCCGAAGGACAGCCGAAACCTTCGGAGACGATCATGGCCAGGACCTTCCGCACCGCGGGTGCGCTCTTTGCCCTCGTTCTAGCCGCGCAGACCGGGGCGCAGGCACCGAACAAACCGCCGACGCTCGAAGATCGCGTCGTCGCGCTCGAGAAACGCGTCGCAAGCGTCGATACGCGCATGGGCGTGCGCGACAACCTCGCCGGCAGCGCCTCAGCCGATACCGCTTTGGCCGCGCGCATCGCGAGTCTCGAGCGAACGCTCGATCGGCTGGGCACCGATCTGCAGCGCATCGAACGGCAGGCCGACAACGCCGCGCGCGATGCGAATCAGGCGCTCAGGGACGCCATGACGGCTCAGCAGATCGCGCGCGACGCGGCGATGCGCGCGCGTTGAACGCCGGCGCCGTGCTTCGGCACACTTAACCCGCATCGCCATTTGGGGGGCGCAATGCCGGCCAAGCAAATCACCGAACCGAGCCGCCAGACACCTGTCTGGGGCGAATACGAAGTCGTCGTGCTCGGCGGCGGACCCGCCGGTCTCGCAGCCGCGCTCGCGGCCGCCCGCGCCGGCCGCTCGACGCTCATCATCGAGCGCTACGGATTCCTCGGCGGCGCGGGCACCGCCGCCGGGCTGAGTACGTTCTGCGGCCTGCACGCCGTCGTGCACGGCAAACACGAGCAGGTCGTGCACGGCATCGCCGACGACGTCCTCGCGCGGCTCGCGGCGATGGACGGGCTCAACAAGCCGCACCTCACGGTGCAGAACCAGATCACGGCGTTGTCGTACGACATCTCGGCGTTCAAGATCGCGGCCGACGACTTGATGGCCGACGCACGTGTCGAGGTGCTGTTCCACGCGTTCGGCACCGGCGTCGCGATGGCCGACGAGCGCCACATCGACGCGGTACTCGTCGAAACGAAGTCGGGCCGATTCGCGGTTCGCGGCGAGGTCTTCGTCGACGGCTCCGGCGACGGCGACCTCGCCGCGTGGGCCGGCGTGCCGTACGACGTCGGCGACGGCGCTGGCAACATGCTGTACCCCTCGACGATGTTCCGCATCAACGGCGTCGAACCCGGACAAGGCCGGCCGCGCGTGGGAGCTGATCCCGAGGCTGATGGACGCGGCCGAGAAGCAGGGCCGCAGGTTCCCGCGCAAGAAGCCGATCGTGCGTCCGCAGCGCAACCCGATCGAGTGGCGAGCGAATCTCACGCAGATCAAGAACCCGAACGGCACGGCGGTCAGCGGCATCGACGCGCGCGAGCTCTGCTACGGCGAGGTCGAAGGTCGCCGCCAATGCTGGGACGTGTTCCAGTTCATCAAGGAGCGTGACGCCGGGCTTCGAGCAGTCGTACATCGTGGAGATCGCGCCGCAGATCGGCATCCGCGAGACGCGCCGGATCCACGGCGAGTACACGCTGACCGACCAGGACATCTTAGGCTGCTGCGATTTCGCCGACACGATCGGCATTCAAGGTTGGCCCGTCGAGGCGCACATCAAAGGCGACGTGAAGTTCGTGTTCACGCCACCCGGCGCGCGCGGCTTCAACGAGATCCCGTACCGCATCATCGTGCCGCAGAAGATCGACAACCTGCTCGTGGCCGGGCGGTGTGCATCGATGTCGCACGAGGGCCAGTCGTCGGCGCGCGTGTCGGGCCCTTGCTTCATCATGGGGCAGGCCGCCGGCACGGCCGCCGACCTGGCGCTCGCGAGCGGAGTGCCGCCGCGCACGATCGACGTCGCGACGCTTCAGCAGCGCCTGCGCGCGGCCGGCGCGAATCTCGGGCCGTCGGCGCGCTAGCAGCAATAGCAATAGCAGCAGCCGCGTGCGCTAGGCGCACCCCCCCTGAATCGGGCATCATCCAAGACGGCGGGCGCAAGCCGCCGGGGGGGAGTAGTCATGCGTTTCACCATCACGATCGGCGTTGCGCTCGCGGGCTTGCTCATGGCCGCGGGAGCCGCAGCCCACCACGCGTTCTCTACCGAGTTCGACGTGAACCGGCCCATCACGCTGCAGGGCAAGGTCACGAAAGTCGAGCTCATCAACCCACACTCGTGGATCCACATCAGCGTGGTCGACGACAAGGGCAACACGGTCGAGTGGATGGTCGAAGGCGGCAGCCCGAACGCGCTGGTGCGCAAAGGCATCAACAAAAACTCGATTCCGATCGGCTCCGAGCTGGTGATCCGCGGCTACGGCACGCGCGACGGGTCGAACAAGGCCGTGGGCCGCGACATCACGTTCGCCGACGGCCGCGCGCTGTTCTTCGAAGGCTCGCGCCCGGACGGCGGGGCGCCCGCGCAATGAAGCTCGTCACCGTAGCGGCGGCGCTGCTCCTCACGCTGCCGGTCGCGGCCGGCCCGCTCACCCAAATCCCGAAGGCGGCCGACGGCCATCCGGATCTTTCCGGCGTGTGGCAGGCCATGAACACCGCGCACTGGAACCTCGAGCCGCACACGTCGGCCTCCCCCGTGGTGAGCGAGCTCGGAGCGCAATTCGCGGCGCCGCCGGGGCTCGGCGTCGTCGACGGCGGCACGATTCCGTACCTGCCCGCAGCGCGTGCCGAGCGCGACAAGCACTTCGCGAACCGGCTGGCCGACGATCCGGAAGGCAAGTGCTATCTCGGCGGCGTGCCGCGCTCCACGTACATGCCTTACCCGTTCCAGATCTTCCAGAACAAGCGCGACGTCATCATCGTGTACCAGTACGCCACGGGCTTTCGGCGCATCTTCGTCGACGGCAAGGACGAGGCGCCGTTGAACGCGTGGATGGGCTGGTCGAACGCGCACTGGGAAGGCGACAGTTTCGTCGTCGAAGTCACGGGCTTGAACGGCCAGACGTGGCTCGACCGCAACGGCAACTACTTCAGCGACAACGCGAAGGTCGTCGAGCGCTACACGCCGATCGGCCCGAACCACATGCGCTACGAAGCCACGATCGAGGACCCGACGGTGTTCTCGCGGCCGTGGACGATTCGCATGCCGCTGTATCGCGTCGTCGACGACAACTACCGCATGCTCGAATTCAAATGCGAGCCATACGCCGAAGAGAAGATCTACGGGCATCTGCGCAAGCCGGTTCCGCCGGCCTCCGGAGGATCGAAGCCATGAACGTTCGACCACACCTGATCGCCGCCGCCCTCGTGGCGGGCATCGTGTCGCTTATCGCCGCACCGCACGCCGATGCGCAGACGAAGGCGAAGAGCCTGCCGAAGACCGCGTGGGGCGATCCCGATATCGCCGGCGTCTACGCGGAATTCACCACGGCTCCGCTCGAACGTCCGGCCGAGCTCGCGGATCGCGAGTTCTATGCGTCACAGGGTGAATGGCAGAAGTACGCGGAGAAACGCCTGAACGACGTCAACGAGGACGTCGAGACGATCCCCGGCACGCAGGCCGATGTTCACTACAACATGGGCACGTTCAAGCTCAGCGAAAACGAGGGCACGACGTCCGTCAACATGCGCACGTCGATCGTCACGCAGCCGAAGACCGGGCGAATCCCGCCCCTGACGCCGGCTGCCGTGGCGCGTCGCGACGCCGCGGCCGCCGCGCGCAAAGGTCACGAGTTCGACGGCCCCGAGAATCGCTCGCTAACCGAGCGCTGCGTCGTGTGGCCGAGCACGCTGCCGCCGATCCTGCCGCGCGGCTACAACAGTAATCTTCAAATCTTCCAGAGCCCCGGCTACGTGGTCATCCAGGGCGAGATGGGCGATCCGCGCATGATCCCGACCGACGGCCGCGCGCGTACGAAGGACAACCTGCCGCAGTGGAACGGCACGTCGATCGGCCGCTGGGAAGGCGACACGTTCGTCGTCGAAACGGCGGGCTTCAATCGCGAGACGGCGTGGCGAAATTCGACCGAGAACCTTCGCGTGACGGAGCGCATCAAGCGCATCGACGACAAGTCGCTCGAGTACTCGTTCACCGTCGTCGACGCCGACACGTGGGCCGAGCCGTGGAGCGGCGTGTATCCGCTGACGAAGATGGACGGCCTGCTGTTCGAGTACGCCTGCACGGAAGGCAACTACGGCATGGCGAACATCCTGGCCGGCGAGCGCAAGGCCGAGCGCGACGCGGCGGCGCACAAGACCGCGACTCCGGCGAAGTAACCCGCGCCACCATTTTGACGCGCGTTCGCCGGGCTGAGCGAGTCGTCGCGAGCGCGCTGCTCGCGCTGACCACGCTGGCGCCCGCTTGCGCGCAGCCGCGCAGCGAACCGGCGGTCGCGCCGCCGACCGTGGTCCGTGGCCTCTACAACTGGGTGCACACGACGGGCGACGCCGAGCGCGCATTCCCGTTCTACCGCGACGTGCTCGGCATCGAGCTTTCGCGCTCGCCATTTGTCGGGCCGCCGGCGGCGAATGCTCCGACCGAGCAGATTCGCCCCAAGTCCGCCGCCGGCTCCGATCCGCTGGTCTGGAACCTCACGAACACGCAAGGTGCTCGCTTCCGCACCGTGTTCACGCACGCGAGCAACACACCGTTCGGGCTCGAGCTCTCCGAGTTCTTCGACATCCCGCGCAGCGAGCGCGCGCCGAATCCGTGGGACCCGGGCGCCGCGAAGCTGATCTTCCGCGTGCGCGATCTCGCGGCCGTCGTCGCCGTGCTGCGAACGCGCGCAACGCCCGTCGTGACGCTCGGCGGCGCACCGCTCGACACGCCGGCCGGCCGTTCGCTGCTGGTCCGCGACCCGGACGGCTCGCTGGTGCAGCTGACTCAAGCGTCGCCGGCCGAAATCGCCGGCGCCAGGTCGGGCGGGCCGATCATCGACACGGCGATCGGGATCTCGGTGGCCGACATGAAGGCCGCGCTCGCGTTCTACTCGGGCTTGCTCGGCTTCACGGTGCACGAGGCGCAGCCCGCGACGACCGCCGAGCTCCGGCTGAACGGCCTCGCCAAAGGCGAGCTGCTCGAAACCACCACCACGATTCCCGGCACCGAAGTCTCCGTGGTGCTGGCCACCTTCCGCGTGCCGGCGGGCACGGCACCGGCGCCGAATCCGTATCAGTGGCGGATCCAGGACGTGGGCGCGCCGCAGTTCCAGCTCGAGGTCGCGGGCCTCGATGCGCTGCTCGAGCGCACGATGCGCGCCGGCTATCGTTTCTTGAGCGTCGGCGCGAAGCCGATCGAGCGGCCTTTCGGCCGGTTCGTATTCGCCATCGACCCCGACGGCGTGCTCGTTGAATTCGTCGAGCCGGCACCCAAGGACTAGTCTCACCGCACGCTGACACGCGTACGCAAGAGGGCCCTCACGGGACCGCGCGTCAACCTCGCGCGCGGGCTCGCGTTACACTCGCTAGTATGTGGCGCGCAGGGATCGTGCGAGCTTCGGCGTGGCTGGCGTTATTCGGCGCCGCGGTCGCGTGCGCCCAATCGCCGTCGGGCTCCGAGCCGCCTCCGAGCGCATTGAGCGCCACTGCATTCCCGAGCTCCGACGCCGTCACCCGCGAGTACCCCAGCGACCCCGAGCGCCTCGCGGCCCTCGCCGTGCTGCTCGACCTGCTGCAGTTCAAGACCGACGACAAATCGCCGCTCGCGCTCGAACGCCAGACGGACTACCGGCGCACGATCGCGCGCCTCGATCCGCCCCGCGCCACCGACGACCAGCGAGCGGCCGCCCGCACGCTGCGGCGCGACGAATCGTTTCAGAACGCCGTCGTGACCGAGTTCCTGCCGGCCTACGCCACGGAAGCCGCGCGCGCGGCCGCAGTCCCGCGAGCCGTGCCCGCCGGTCAGGACGGCACGCGGGTTGTTTGGACCGCGCTAGTCGCCGCGATCGTCGCGGCGCTGCTCGTGCCGATCGTCGCCGGCATCCGAAATCGACGCTAACAGCGCCGATGCCCGTCAGCGGCCGCCGGCACGGTGCGACGCGCTATTTGCGCAGCGGCGAGATGTCGGAGACCGACTGACGCCGCAAGAACTTCCAGTGGCCGTTCTCGCGAATGAACTGATCGTCGTAGTGCCCGAGGTACGTGGCCTTCGGCGCCTTGTCGTCGCCCGGCGTGAGGTATAGCCACTTCGTCACGGACGGACGCGCGGTCCCCATCGATCACGATCTGATCGTTCGTCAGCACGTGGATCGTGCCCGAGCCCTCCGGCAACGGATGATGGCCGATGCTCTTGTCCATCAGCGCAAAGATCGCATCCGGCCCCTTGGCGGTACCCAGGCCGCCGATCCACTCGCCGTTCGTCGCGAACAGGCTGGCGAACATTTTGTAGTCACGGTGGTCGTGCGCCTGCCCGTAGGCCAGGATCAACGCGCGGATCTCCTCGCGGTCCTCGAGTACCTGCACGCGCTTCGCGAGCTGCTCGAGATCGGCTGCATGCGCGCGCGGCATCGCAAACGCGCCGAGCGCCATGACGGTCGCGGCGAACCAAAGATTCGCGGAGAGACAGATCCGAGCGTGCATGTATTCCCCCAGTTGGCGTGTGTCGCGATCGGTGCGGAGCGGCTAGCTTACTGACGCACGCGGGTGGACTGAAGCGCAGTTGACGCGCCGGCCGTACGGCCCTACGGTTGCGAAGGATTGCTATCGCCAAACTCGTTCCGGGGGGATCGAACGTGAAAGCCTCAACGCTGTTAGTTGCCGCACTCGTCTGCCTCGGCGCCGCGCCGCTGCGTGCACAGCCGCCGCCCGCGCCGCCACCGCCGCCCTGCGCAGCGGGCGCGACCGTCGTGTGCGGCCAGGAGGCGCCGGAGGATCTGATGACGCTTGGCCCGGACTGGGTCGTGGCGTCGTCGTACGCCGCCAGCGGTAAGGGCGGGCGTCATGGTCATCCGCGTGCGCGACCGCATGCCGTTCACGGCGTATCCGGCCGCGAGCGCAAGAAACCAACCCGACAAGAAGACCTATCCCGACTGTCCCGGGCCACCGACGGGCAAGTTCCAGACGCACGGCGTCTATGTCGAGCCCGGCAACGGTCCACGCCACAAGTTGTTCGCAGTCGGCCATGGGGACCGGGAATCGATCGAGGTGTTCGAGATCGACGCGAGCGCAGCGACGCCGACCGCCACGTGGCTCGGCTGCGTGATCGCTCCGAACCCGATCGGCCTGAACTCCGTCCGCGGCCTGCCCGACGGCGGCTTCATCACGACAAACTTCCTGCCGCGCGGCGGCACACCCGAGGCCACGCAGCAGATGATGGCCGGCGCCAAGAACGGCGAGCTCTGGGAATGGCACACCGCGAGCGGCTGGCAGAAGATCCCGGGTAGCGAGGCCGCCGGCGCGAACGGCGTAGAGCTCTCGGCCGACGGCAAGACGTTGTACGTCGCCGCATGGGGCAGTCAGTCGTTCTTTCGAGTGACGCGCGGCGCCACGCCGCCGAAGCGCGACGAGATCCCGCTCGGCTTCCGCATCGACAACATCCACTGGGCGCGTGACGGATCGCTTTGGGGCACGGGGCAAACCGACGGCGGTTGGAAAGCCGTGAAGATAGATCCGAAAACGCTCGCCGTACGCGAAGTCGTCACGCAGAAGGACTCGCCAGAGTTCAACGCGGGCACCGCGGTTGCCGAGGTCGGCAATACCCTCTGGGTGGGATCGTTCCGCGGTAACCGGATCGCGATCGTTTCAGCGCCAGGCAAGCGGTAACACGCTTCCGGGCGGCGGCCCCCGGCGCCGGGAGCCGCCGCGCTTTGGCTCGCGCCCGGCGGTCGTATACGATCGGACCAATGCAACAAGAACAAACAGTCGACCAAGAGGTACGGCTGGAGAAATTTCGCCTCCTTCAGCAGACGCTGCCGCAATCGATCTCGTTCGGCACGGTACTCGCTTTGACCGTCGTCGCCGTGCTTTGGCGGACTCAGCACCCGGGAATCCTGCTCGGCTGGTTCGCGGCACATGTGGGTGTGAACCTGTGGCGCTCGGCGTTGCTGCAACGTTTCCGACGCCTTCAAACGGACGTCGCAGCCGCGATGCGGCTCGCACCGGCGATACAAGTCGGCTGCGGCGCTGCGGGCTTGCTCTGGGGGTTGCTCGCGTTGCTTCCGTACGCGCCGGAGGACTTGAGCACTCCGCTGTTCGTAGCGTTCGTCCTTGCAGGTGTCACCGCCGGCGGGGCAACCGCGATGGCGTCGGAGCTCGTCGCGGCACTCGCGTTCCAGTTCACGATCTTTGCGATGTTGGCGCTTCACCTGCTAATGAGCGACGGCGACGCGACCTACCAGGCAATGGGTTTCTCGGCGCTGCTGTACACCCTGTTCATGGCGGTGTGGACGAACCGAATGCATAGGAACGCGGTCGCCGCAATCCACAGGCAACTCGATAGCACACGGCGCGAGCAACAGCTGAAAGACGAAGAAGCGCGGTACCGCAATCTGGCGCACCACGACACGTTGACAGGTCTGCCGAATCGCCTGTCCCTCCAGGTTCGCATGCCTGAACTGCTGGCGCAGGCCGCGGCAGACGGGCACAAAGTAGCGGTCATCTACATCGATCTCGACCGCTTCAAGGACATCAACGACCTCCGCGGTCATAGATGCGGTGACGCGTTGCTGCAAAGCACCGCGAATCGCTTGCGCGACTGCGTGCGCGCCACCGACTTGGTGGTGCGAATGGGCGGCGACGAATTCATCGTCGCGACGACCGACGCTGGTGACCCCGAACAAATCGTCGCACTGGCCGAACGCCTCGCCACAAGCCTCGAGCTGCCGTTGCTATACGAGGGCGAGGTGCTGAAAACGAGCGGCTGTATGGGAATCGCGGTGTGTCCTGAACACGGCGCCGATACGGAGCAACTACTCAAGAATGCCGACATCGCGCTGTATCAGGCGAAGGCCGCTGGCCAGAGCAGGCACCGGTTCTTCGCCGACGAGATGAGCGTTGCGCTTCGCGAGCGAATCTTCCTCGAGCAGGAGCTCGCCCGAGCGGTGGGCACCGAGCAACTCTATATCGAGTACCAGCCCCTGTTCGATTTGTCCTCGGGACGATTGACGGGCCTCGAGGCGCTGCTGCGATGGCGCCACCCCGACCGTGGATTGGTGTCACCGAAGGTCTTCATCGCCATTGCCGAGCACTGCGGGCTGATCGAAACGATCGGCGCGGAAGTGCTGCGAATGGTTTGCGGGAATTTGCGCGATTGGCAGCGCTCCGGCATCCCACTGCTACCCGTTGCGATCAACGTTTCGCCAATCCAATTCGAGCGGGGCGTGCTCGTGGAGTCCATGCTGACGACCGCACGTGACCACCAGGTTCCGCCGAACCTGCTGCAGATCGAAATCACTGAAACGGCGCTCATGAAAGACTCCGGTCAGGTCGGCGCCACGCTACAAAGACTGCGCGAGCTCGGGGTGAAGGTCCTGATCGACGACTTCGGCATCGGATTCTCGAGCTTGAATCATCTCAAGAACCTCGCGATCGATGGCCTGAAGATAGATCAAAGCTTCGTCCGCGACATGATCGACGATGAGCGGGATGCCGCGATCGTGTCGGCCATCATCGGAATCGGCAAGAGCCTAAAGATCGACGTGCTCGCCGAAGGTGTTGACTCACCACGTCACGTACAGCGGCTGCTGAGCTTGGGATGCGACAGAGGGCAGGGCTTCTTCCTGCACGAGCCCGTGCAAGCGCCGGAGTGCGCACTGTTGCTGGCGCGGCAAGACCGTGGCCAGTCGCTTCTCAAGGAACGGTCGGCCTAGGGCGTGCACGCCAGCGCGCGGCGCGTGAGCAACTCGCGCTCGCGTGCGTTCTGCGTCAGGGCGGCCGCATGTTCGAACTCGCCGCGAGCTTCGGCGTAGCGGCCGAGTTTCTTCAGGAGATCGCCGCGCACGGCCCGCAGCAGGTGATACGACGCGAGCGCGGGCTCGTCGCGCAGCTCATCGACGAGCGTAAGGCCTTCCGCCGGACCGAACGCCATACCAACGGCCACCGCGCGATTCAGCAGCACGACGGGCGAAGACAACAGCGCAGCCAGCGCATCGTAGAACGCCACGATGCGCGCCCAGTCCGTGTCGGCCGCCATGTGCGCTCGCGCGTGGCACGCGGCGATCGCCGCCTGCAGCGCATAGGGGCCGAGCACGCCGCCAAGTTGCTCGGCGCGCGCGAGGGCCGCGAGACCGCGCCGGATCAGCAGTTGATTCCAGCGGCTGCGGTCCTGATCGAGCAGCAGGATCGGCTCGCCCGACGGCGCGACACGAGCACCTGATCGCGACGCTTGAATCTCCATGAGCGCCACAAGGCCGTGCACCTCGGGCTCGTTCGACGCGAGCTCGGCCAGCATGCGGCCGAGCCGCAGCGCGTCGTCGCACAAGGCAGGCCGCAGCCAGTCGTCGCCGGCCGTGGCCGAATAGCCTTCGTTGAACACGAGGTAGACGACCTCGAGCACGGACGCGAGTCGTTCGCCGAGCTCCTCACCGCGCGGCGCTTCAAATGGCACGCGCGCTTCCGAGAGCGTGCGCTTCGCGCGCACGATGCGTTGCGCGATCGTGGGCTCCGGCACGAGGAATGCGCGTGCGATCTCCGGGGTCGTGAGGCCGCAGATCAACTTGAGCGTCAGCGTCACGCGCGCTTCGGTCGTCAGCACCGGATGACAGGCGGTGAAGATCAGCGTCAGCACTTCGTCACCTATGTCGTCGTCGACGGCGGCGAGCATGGCTTCGTGGTCGTCGCTCCGCTCGCCGCCCTCTGCCTCGATTTCCTGCTCGATCTCGTCGTGCTTGCGCGCAATCAGCTTGCGGTGGCGCAGCAGATCGAGCGCGCGATGCTTGGCGGTGGCCATGAGCCAGGCCCCGGGCTTGTCCGGGATGCCGTCGTCCGGCCACTGCTCGAGAGCCGCGACGAGCGCGTCCTGCGCCAGCTCCTCGGCCACGCCCACGTCGCGCACGATCTTCGCCACGCCCGCGATGATCTTCGCGGACTCGATCCGGAACACGGCCTCGATCGCGCGCCGTGTGTCCGGATCGGTCCTCGCGGCTCCGCGCACGCGCGGTTACCCCTGCACTTGCAGAATGTCGAGCTCGACCTCGCCGAGCACGTCGACGTAGCGCAACGCCCAATCGATCGCAGCGGCCTTGGAGTCGAGGTCGATGATCGCGAAGCCGCCGACGAGCTCCTTCGACTCGGCGAACGGGCCGTCGACGATGGTCTTCTTGCCGCCGAAGTTGCGCACGCGCACGGCCGTGCGGCTGGGCGCAATTCCGGCCGTGGACAGCAGCACGCCGGCCTTCGTCATCTCTCCGATCAGTGCGCCGACGTCGCGCATCTGGGCTTCGGTCGGTGGCGTGCCGGCTTCCGACTGCGCGCTGGCCTTGTGCATCGCGATGTAGCGGCGCGTCGTGAGGCCTTCCGGCTTCGCGCCGAGACCGATGTCCCACGGCTCCGTGGCGGGTCGGATGTCGATTTCGAGGTCGCCGTACGCGTGCGCGAACTTCGTGGACCACTCGATCGCTTCATCGAGGGAGCCCAGCTTCATGACCGCGAACCCGGCGATCAGCTCGTTGTTGCCGACGAGCGGACCGTTCGTCACCGTACGCTTGCCGTTGACGAAGTTCAGGCGCACGCCTTGCGAGCTGGCGCGCAAACCGTCGGCCGCCACCAGGCGACCGCTCCTGACCACTTCACCCACCATGGCTCCCACCTTGCGTACGAGCTCCATGGTCGGCGCGGCGCCGGACTCCCAGTGCGCGTTGGTCCTGTGCATGAACATGAATTTCATCGTGCAGTCTCCGTAGAGAAATCCCGTGCGGTACGCGCACCGTCTTTCGAAATGACGTCGCTCATTGCGCCCCCGGGCTCATTACACCGCCCGGCGCGAAGTCTTCCATCTCGTACAACGGGCGAATCTCGATCTCGGACTCTTCGCCCGGCATCGGATCGGGACACCGGCGAACCCAGGCGATCGCCTCGTCGAGCGACTTGACCTGCCAGATCCAGTAACCGGAGACGAGCTCCTTCGTTTCGGCGAACGGCCCGTCGAGGATCGTCTTCTTGCCGCCCGTGCCCGTGAACCGTACGCGCTTGCCGAGCTTGCTCGGCTTGAGTCCGTCACCGGCCAGCATGACGCCGGCCTTGATGAGCTCCGCGTTGAATTGACCCATCGCGTTGATCAGCTCCTGCGTCGGCAGCGCGCCGACCTCGGAGTTCTTCGTTGCCTTTACCATCACCATGACTCGCATGACCTTGCTCCTTACTCGAGCCTCAAGAGCCGGAATGGCCCTCCTTCTTGGCTCTACCAGTACGTCGAACGAGAAGCGGCGAATTCGACACGCCGCAGACCGCGTGGCCCCAAATGCGCACGAGCAACCCTGCCGACGCGTCCGTAAGATATCGAAGAACAGCCGTTACATATCGTTTATCGATATAAATCGCTTGACTTTCGAGGTCCGTCGGCTATTCTGGGGCCCACTCGTAAAGGCCTACGGAGACCCGCATGACCCCCGAAACCGAAGCCCAGATTCGCAACGTCCGAAAGTTCGGCGGCTACGCCCATTCCATCTCGGGAATCGCTGGCGCCTTCCTCGTCATCAACTTCGTCCTCTCGGTGTGGATCATCGTGTCCGGGCCAACCCCGATCAGCTTCAAGATCGGGCTTGGCGCCTACAGCGTCACGCCCGAGCACCTGAGCACGATTCAGATCAAGACGTGGGCGTTCGTCCTCGTGACGACTGTGTTCGCGATTCTGCTCGCCGTCGTGTTCCATCTGAAGCGGCTGTTCAGCCACCTCGCCGCGGGCTCGATCTACACGCGCGAGAACGTCTTCCATTTGCGGCGCGTAGGGATCCTGGCGCTCGCGATGGCCGCGCTGCAGCTCGTGCTGCCGATGATCACCGTCGCCCTTGTCGACGGTGGCTTCATCGACCGTACGCTGGTCACGCCTACCGAACTCGGCGACCGCGGGATCTTGCTGCTCGGGCCGGCGTCGTTGTCCAGTTTCATCATGGCGGCGCTCGTGCTGCTCGCGTCGTGGATCATGGACGTTGGCCGGCAAACCGCGGACGACGCCGACGCGATGCGCCGCGAAGCCGACCTCGTCGTCTAGCGCCGCGAGGTCACTATGCCGCTCGTCATCAATGTCGACGTCATGCTCGCGCGCCGCAAGATGCGGCTGAACGAGCTCGCCGAACGCGTGGGTATTACGCCGCAGAACCTCTCCGTGCTGAAAACGGGCCGCGCGCGCGCGGTCCGTTTCTCGACGCTCGAGAAGCTGTGTGAAGTGCTCGACTGCCAGCCGGGCGACCTGTTTGCGTTCGAGAAATCGGCCGAAGGGTCACCGCCGGCGGAGGAAGAGCCCGAGGCCGTCACGGCGACTTGACGCCGCCGCGGCCTACTTCTTCTGCGGATTCTTCTGCGGCACCACCGCGATCTCGCGATAGTTGCCCTGCATCTCCCACGTGCCCGTGTAGCCGACGGGCAGCACGAGCGAATCGCCGGGCAGGTACTCGTGCACCTTGCCGTTCGGCTCCGTGAGAATCAGCTTGCCGCTCAGCACGTAGACGAACTCGTCCTGGTCGTTCGGTCGCGTGCGGTGATTCGTCTTGGCCGGAGTCGACTCGAAGATCGACACGCGCAGTTCCTTGCCCTCGAACAGACTGGCGACGCGCATGTTGAGCTCGCCGGCCACCAGGATGTCCTTGTAGGCGTCCGGTGGAATCGCTGTGAGATTCAAACCCGCCCGCTTCTCCGGATCGAGCTTCACGGGGGCCGTGTCGTCGGCGGCGAGCGCCGGCAGGATGGCCGCGAGCGCAGCCGTCAGAGTCAGCGCACCACTAAATGTCTTGCTCATGATCAGCTCCTCAGCGCGGCCCGCGCTCGGCGAGCTCGAGCAGCAGGTTGTTCGGGTCCTTCACGATCACGATCTTGAGACCCGGCGCCACCTGCACCGGCTCGGAGCCCGTCGTGACGAACGGCACGCCCGCGGCCTTGAGCTTGGCCGACAGCGCGGCCACGTCCTTCACGATCAGCTGCAGCACGGTGGTACCCGGGTCCTGCGTGCGGCCCGAGAGCTCCTTGCGCTCGATGTTCTTGAACTCGATCAGCGTCATCGGCATCGACGTGCCCGGAATGCGCGCCGTGCTCTGCCGGAAGCTCGCACCCGGCGCGCCGGCCGTGCTCGCCATGTCCTGGTTGTCGTTGAAGGCAGCACCGAGCTTGAAGTCGAAGCCGAGCAGCTCGTTGTAGAACTTCACGCTCGCCTCGCTGCTCCGCACGGCGGGCTCGAAACTGCCGCCGCCGAGCACGAACCCGGGCGGCGCATCGGCCGGCGGATTCGCGACGTCGAGCATCTCGACGACGAAACCGTCCGGGTCCTGCAGGAACACCGCGTGCAGCGTGCCGTTCGGCGTCGTGAGCGTGGCGGGCTTGCCGCCCTTCGTCAGGATCTTCACGCCGGGGTACGCGGCGATCTTCGGGAACAGCGCGTCGAGACCGCGCACGCGCATCGACATGTTCGCAGCACCCGGATCGTAGAAGCGCGGGCTCTGCGCCTTGCGCTCGATGTCCTTGTACTCGATGAGCTCGATGCCCATCGCAATACCCGGCACCTTCAGCACCGCGACGCGCGACTGGCCGCCTTCGGTGTGGCCGAACTTCGCGACGGCTTCGTTCGGGCCGAACGGAATGTTGCCGGACACCGTGAGCCCGAGCACGTCGCGATAGAAGCCGACCGACTTGTCGAGGTCCGCGACGATGTGCGCGAAGTTGCCGACGCCGACGACGTCGCCCGCGGGCGCGGGCTGCGGCGATTGCTGCGCTTGCAGCGACGTGCCGAGGGCGAACGCGCCGGCCAACACCAGCCAAGGCCAGCCACGCGCCGGCGTGCCATGAATCCTAGACATGGTGATCCCCCAAGTGGTCGAAGGTATGCGACCGAGCGTAGCACGAGTGTCGCGATGGGCTATTCACGCGGCGCGACGCCGACGGGCCGCGAGCCCCCCGCCGAGAAGGACCGCTGGCGCGGCCGGAATCGCAACCGCCAGGTTGTACCCCCACGGCAGATTCGACCATTCGACGTACAGGTGCTCGTAGGCCAGATAGAGACCGATCACCGCCGCGAGCACCCAGCCGGCCTCGCGGCGAGCCGCGATCAGCGCCGCGAGAGCGCCCGCGACGACTTCCGCGAGCACCCAAAACGACGCGTTGACCGTGGACATGCCTGTCGTGAACTCGTAGACGTGCTGCTGGAACCAGACGCGCCCGTGCGCCGCGTACTCGGGCCAGAACTGCGCGAGCGCAACCGTGACGCACAGGAACACGACCATCCAGACGACGGCACCCACAAGCACACCGATCACACTGCGTACCATGACAACCCCTCCCCCGAGTGTGTGCCGACGATACTAGCGCACGGGGTTCGTGCAGCGCATGGGGGCGTTGGCGGCTTCGCGCGCTTGCCATGAGTCACAAGGCGACGCACGCTTCGCCATAACGATTCCCCGGGGGAGAGACCCAATGAGCGACGAGACTATCGGCCCGAAGATCAAACGCCGCGACGTGCTGGTCGCAGCAGCGCTGCCCGTGGCTGCGGCGCTCGCGCCGTCCGCACTGCTGGCGCAGGAGCGGCGGCCGAGCGTACCGAAACGAATTCGCGTCGGCATCATCGGCGCCGGCGGCATCGTCAACACCGTGCACGCTCCCGGGCTGCGAAAGATGCCCGGCGTCGAGATCGTGGCCGTCGCGAACCGCTCGCTCGAGTCGAGCCAGCGCGCCGCGAAAGAGTTGAACATCCCGCGCGCGTACGCCGACTGGCAGGAACTGCTGAAGGCCGACGGCATCGATGCCGTGCTGATCGGCACGTGGCCGTACACACACCGCGAGATGACGCTCGCGGCGCTCGACAGCGGCCGGCACGTGCTCTGCCAGGCGCGCATGGCGAACAACACGGCCGAAGCGCGCGACATGCTCGCGGCGTCGAAGCGCCACTCGAACCTCGTGTGCCAGCTCGTGCCGACATCCCAGAGCTACCGCATCGACCGCGCGATCCAGGGCTTGCTCGCGAATGGCGGCATCGGCGACGTGCTCTCGGTGGAAGCGCAGATGCTGCAACGCGGCTTCGCGAACTTCAGCGGCGAGCTCGACTGGCGCCACGACGCGCGCTACAGCGGCATCAACGTGCTGAACGTGGGCGGCACGTACGAATCGATGCTGCGCTGGCTCGGTCCCGGCAATCGCGTGCTCGGCAAGACGCGCATCCAGATACCGAAGCGGCGCGACGACAAAGGCGTGGAGCACGCGGCGTCGATCCCCGATCACGTCGAAGTGCTGTACGAGCTCAGCAATGGCGCACCCGTGCACATGCGCTTCAGCGAGACCACGGGGCTATCGCGCGGCAACGACATCTGGATCCACGGCAGCGAAGGCACGATCCGCGTCGACAACGAACAGAACATCTTCGTCGGCCACCGCGGCGACAAGGATCTCGCGGCGCATCCGAACCCGCCCGAGGCCCAGGCGAAACATCGCGTGGAAGAGGAGTTCATCAACGCGATCCGCGGCGTCGAGCCGGTAAAGATGAACACGTTCGAGATCGGCGTGCAGTACATGGAGTGGACGGAGGCGATCCATCGCAGCGCAGCGTCGGGCAGCGCAGTGAGCTTGCCGTTAGCGGTCTGACTCAAGGTCTTTGCGTTCACCCGAGGCTTGCGGCCGCTGCTCCGCCGGGCGACGATGCATCCATAAGGTTCCGCTCGGGGGAGACAGCGTCATGTCGAAGGTAACCGCAGTTTCCGCAGTCGCAGTCGCACTGCTCGCGTTCGCGAGCGTTTGCGTCGCGCAAGGGCCGCCCGGCGGCATCACGCCGGAAATGATCAACACCACGCTGCCCGAAGAAGGCGCGCCGAAAGCGGCGCCGGGCAAATACGCCGTCGCGTCCGAGCCGGCGTTCGGCGTACCGGGCCTCAAGACCTTCCACCCGACGGACCTGAAGAACTTTCCAAAGCGCGACACGCTGCCGGTGGTTCTGTGGGGCAACGGCGGCTGCGCGATCGACAGCACGCGCTACTCCGGATTCCTCTCGACGATCGCGTCGCACGGCTTCCTCGTGATCGGCACGGTGCCGAAGGAAGGCGAAGCGCGCCGCCAGGCCAACGCCGACGACATGCGCGCCATGATCGACTGGGCCGAGAAAGAGAACGCACGCACGGCCTCGCCGCTGAAGGGCAAGATCGCGACGAACAAGATCGCCGCGATGGGCCAGTCGTGCGGGGGCTTCATGTCGATCAGGATCGGTGCCGACCCGCGCGTCGGCACAATCGGCGTGTTCAACTCGGGCGCGCAGAACTCGGCGCCGAATCTGCCGCCCGGGCTGATACCGACGATGGACACGCTGACGAAGCTGCACGGCCCCGTGCTGCTGATCAACGGCGCAGAGCGCGACTTCATGACGCCGACGTCGAAGGGCACGTTCGACGCAATCGACAAACTGCCGGTCTTCTATGGCGCGCGCCACGGCGCCGGGCACACGGCCACCGTGTTTCACCCGGGCGGCGGCGAGTACGCGAACGTCGCTTCGAACTGGGTGCTCTGGCAGTTCAAGGGCGACAAGCAGGCTTCGAAGATGTTCGTGGGCAAGAGCTGCGCGCTCTGCACGAACTCGAACTGGGACACGCAGGCGAAGCTGCTCAAATAGCCGGCGCCACGCGAGGCGGTGTGGCGCCGCTGCGTAATGATTGGTGATTTTCGCCACTAGCGACAGCGAAAGTCCCACTCGCGACGCGGTGCGTCGCCAGCGCCGCTCTCGTCTTTCTCCAAGAGAACAACGAGTTCGCCGCGGTTGCCGGCGCCGGCACGCTCCTTGCTATGGACTACGCGTCCATCAACACACAGGGAGATCAGTTCGATGAACTTCGTCAACGGCATCGCAGCAGTCGCCGCGCTGTCAATCGCTTCCACCGCGTTCGCACAGAGCCCGCGCGCCGATGAGCGCCAAGTCATCGCGCTCGCCGACACGGGCACCGCGCGCACCGCGCCAGCCGAAGTGTCGCTCGAGAGCTATGCGGGGCTGTACGCGTCGAACGACGGCGAGGCGTTTGTGATCACGCACGACGAAGATCATCTGACGCTCGACGCCCCCGAAACGTGGGAGCTCGGCTCGCTGGAGCTGTGCGCCCGCAGTGTGAACGCCTTCGTCACGCTCGATGGTGTGGTGCGAGTCGACTTCGTGCGCAATGCGCGCGGGTCGGTCGTCGGCGCGGCGCTATCGCACGGTGAAGCGCAGACCCTCGCGGGTGAGCGCAGCACGCAACGCGGCAACGTGACGATCGAGGATCCGGTTTCGCCGACGCTCGCCTATCCGCGAGCGATCGTGACGATCTACGACGTGGTTACGAGCCCTGCTTCCCCCAGCACGGTCGCGTCCGTCAACTAAAGATTCGTCACGGCCTAGGGGCGGCGCTTGAAGCGCCGCCCCGTTTTTTTTCCACCATCGGGTCTCGCTAGTCCCCCGCCCAAGGATCCTGTTCGACGACATCGAGCGGCACGCCGGTGTTCGTGTCGATGACGAGCGCCAGATAGCGCTCCCGCACGGCGACCGGCACGAAACCCAGGCGCTGCGCAGGCAGCCCGAGTCGGGCGGGAAGCCGCTCGATCTCGGCACGCACGTCGGGCCGCGAGCTGTGCAGGGTGCTTAGAGGTCTCGCGTTCGCCAGGACTTGGCTTACGTTCTCCCGGTAGGGCACCCACAACTCAGGACGGTGGTCGATATCGGGTTTGCCGCCGAATACGGTTTCATCGAGCAGGCGTTGTTGGGCGGCAGGGTCCGTGGGGCGCATGGCGACGGCCAAGACGGGCCCCGCGAGCGGCTTGGCTCCGAGTCGGTCGCTGGCTTTCTCCCACTCGGTCGTGTCGACCTCCGAGTGCGCCAGAACGGTGAAGCGGTCCACGGCGAACACGTTGAAGTAAGGCCGCTCGCCGTAAATGACCGTCACTCCGTAGACCAATGCGGCCATCTGCACGATGAGGATGACGGAGAGATCGAACCACAAACCCTTCTTGCCCGGCTTGAAGAGCAGCAGCGTGAGCAGCGGCCCCAACACCAGATCCACGCCGATCAGCACACGCAGGGGATTCCACGCCCCGGAGATCTGGAAATACGGGTGCGGATACCACACGAAGAACACCAGGACGCAAACGGCGCCCACGACCACCGCGCTCGAGAGAAGATGCGTCAGGAATGCCCGGCCGCGGCTGATCGCGAGCCAATGTGGCGCTGGCCGCACGCTCAGTGGTCCCTCGGGTATCGACGCTGTCGTGCTGCTCATGAGTCGGCAATGATCGAAGATTCCAGTCGTCGATATTTTGCCGGGCAGAACGCGTCACGACCTGTGACGTGCGCCACAAGACGGCCCATTGCGCGAGTGAGCCGTCGGAGACGCGGCGGCTCTAGGGCGCAGCGACTATCGCGATCCGATCGCCGCGATACGACCCGAGCCACAGGTTCTTGCCGATCTCGATCGCCGTGGTGTTGCCCGCGAACGTCGCATCATCGGGCCGCGTCAGGATGTCTTTCACGACGAGCGTCTTCGGATCCACTTTTGCGACGCGCGAGCTGCGGTTCGGGGGGTCGGTGATCTGGCCGGCCGCGAGCAACGAGCCGTCGCGCGCGAAGTGGATGTTGTCGACGCGGAAGCCGAGCGGGATCTCGTCGCGCTTCACCTGCTTGGCGCCGCGCGACAGGCGAATGAACGACTGGCTGCCCCACGCCGCCATGTAGATCGTCTTGCCGTCGGCCGAGAGCTCGATGCCGTTCGCACCCGCTGCTTCGCTACCGGGCACCTTCTGCCAGCCGCTCTTCGCGTGCCACTCCCACAACTCACCGTTCTTCTCGCCGGCCATCATCTTCTGCAGGGCGTCCTGCGCGCCGCCGCGCGGCAGCCAGTTCGTCGTGATGAACCCGCCGTCAGCGAGGCCGCGCACGGAGTTCAGTCCGATCGGCTCACGCGCGATCACGCAGCCGACCCACGTGAGGCTCGGCGTCGCGGGCCGCATGTCCACCCTGAATACTTCAATCGACTCGCGCGCGCCGTGGCCCACGGCCATGACCCGCACGACCGGCCCGCGGCCGGGCTCGACGTACACGCCGTGCGTCGTGAACTTCGCCGTGTCCGGCGGCCCCGGGCACTCGGGATAGGCCTTCTTGTCCGGCTGCTGCTTCACGGCCGGCCCGGGAAACACGACGACCGACTTACGGTCGCTGACCTTGATCAGGTTCATGCCGCCCGTGCCTTGATAGGCAGACGAGATCACCCACGCGCCACCAGGCAACGCGACGAGATCCTCGGGCGTCTGCTGGCCGCATACCCAGTGCGTGTCGGCCGGATTGCACGGCGGCGGCGCGGGCGCTTGAGGCTGTGCGCTGACGCGCAACGGCGCGGTCGCGACGAGCAATGCTGCGAGCGAAGTCGAAGCTTTCACGAACACCCCCGATCGAACTGACGGCCCCGACTCACCGTAGTGCTGCCGCCCGAACCCGTCAACGGGTGCTCGTGGCAATCGCTCGCATGGCGCCGCTCACGAACTGCCGATCGCTTCGGCGAGCTGCCGCCGCGCCGCGTGCAACCGCGACCACACGGTGCCGACGGGAACGCCGAGCACGTCGGCCGCGGCCTGGTGCGACAGGCCCTCGATCGCGACTAGCGACAGCACGGCTCGCGATTCGAGTGACAGGGCTCCGAGTGCTTTGACGAGCTCCGTCAGGGAGACAGCGCTGTCGGCCGTCTCCGCGCCCGGCAGCGCGTCGAAGTCGAATTCCGGGCCCGCGTGCTTCCGCCGTTTCGCCGCGTGACGCCCGGCGATTCGCAACGTGATCCGGTAAAGCCACGTGCGCAGCGTGGATTCGCCGCGAAACGCGCTGAGCCCTTTCATGACGACGATGAACACGTCCTGTGCCACGTCCTTCGCGGTGTCGACGTCGCCCGTCATGACCGCGGCCAGGCGTACCACGTACGGGTAGTGCTCGCGAAACACAGCGGCGAAATCGTCGGCGGCACGCGCCGAGCCTGCGAGGGGCAGTGACTCAGTCACGACCTGCCTCACGCACCAGGTTCAGCTCGCTCTTCAGGTCGCGCAGCTCCACGAACACCGTGTGCAGCGCGCCGAACGCGAGCAGGAATGCGGCACCGAGCAGAACCGCTCTTTGATACGTGGGGAACGCGCCGAGGACCGCCCAGGCGAGGAACCCGGCTGACCACACGCCGACAAGTACCGCGCCACCGGTCGTCATGCGGATTCGCTGCGCGACATCGCGCGTCCAGGTCTCGAAAAAGTCTTGCGGGCGCTCTTTGAACCGCGTGAACGCCGACTGTTCGCGCAAAGCGACCCACACGAGCATGCCCCCAGCCGCAATGACGACGAGCAATGACAGCGACACCGGAGTCGGCAATGGTCCGCGCAACGCAACCGCGAACGGCGTCGTGATGGCGGCGGCGAGTAGAGCGAGCGCCCAGTGCAGTTGCCGCCGTGACGCCGCGGACCTGACCGACAACCGTTCGAACGCCCTGTCGAGCGGGTCCTGCGTCGTCAGCCGGCGGCGCAGCGCGCGCAGCAGGTGCTCGGTCCTCGCGGCATCCGCTTTGTACGCGGTGCAGTCCGCACAGGTTTGCAGGTGTGCACCGAGATCCGCAGCTTCCGCTCCGTCGACGCCCGCGTCGAGATCGATCAACGCCTTGTATTCGGGGCAGGATTTCATGGCTTGGCCTCCTTCGAAATGCTCGAGTTCAGCCAGTTAGTGCCGCGAAATCGGCGAACCTTCACCGCGGCGCAAAAAATCCCGGAGGCTAAGCGGCCGGCTATTTGCGCGCACCGAGCCGCGCGAGCATCTCGGAAAGCTCCTCGGGGCTTATGTAGAAGTGCTCGCAGACGCGGCCCCACAACATCGCGGTCGGCACGTTGCGACCGCCGCGCTCCTTCTGCGTTTCGTGCAGCACGTACAGCACGATGCGCTCCTCGCGCGAGAGCCCGTCGCGGACATCCGGCAGCACTTCCTCGGGGGCGTTGGGTTCCACTCATTCAGTATGCGGCGGCTCGCGTTCGCCTGCGACCGCGGCTCCGTCCGCCGCGGACGACAAGCTGCGCGAAGATCTCTGGAGAGGAGCAGCCTGCGCACGTATCTTGTAGTACCGTGCGTGGCATCGGTTGGGGGAGGGCATGATGAGGACGCGGTTTTTCGGGTCGCTGGTAGCGAGTGTGCTGGTCGCGACGTCAGCCGACGCGCACCACAGCTTCGGCACGTTCCTGATGAACGAGAACATCGAGTTGAAGGGCGTCGTCACGAAGCTCGACTACGTGAATCCGCACTCCTGGCTGCATTTCACGACGACCGGCCCCGACGGCAAGACCGCCGAGTTCAAGTGCGAGATGCGCTCGGCCACGACGCTGCGCCGCTCCGGCTGGACGCTCGAGATGTTCACACCCGGCACCGGCGTGACGGTGCAAGGCGCGCCGGATCGCGTCGACCCGCACGCGTGCTACGTGAGCTCGCTGGTCCTCGCGGATGGCACGCAGCTCGATCGCTACGGCCAACGCGTCGAAGCGAAACCGGCGGCGCCAACGCGCCGCGCGGCTGCCGAGCGGCGAGCCGAATCTCGCGGGCGACTGGGCGCAAGAGCAGCTCGTGATGACGGACTCCGAAGGGCTTGAACGGCACGCTCGTGCCGCTCTCGCAGGTCGGCAAGTACGCGCCCGGCGGCGTGCCCGAGGGCCAACGCGAGATTCCCGGCGCGCGCGGCACCGCGGAAGCGAACGCGGGCGGCCTGCCGCTGAACCGTCCGGCACCGCGCAGCGCAATCGAGCTGACCGACGCCGGTAAGGCCGCGATGGACAAGCTCGCCGCGCTGCCGCGTGCAGCGCGCTCGTGCATGCAAGGCAGCATCGTCTCGGATTGGGGTGGCGAGGGCGTCAACCGCATCACGCAGGGCGCCGACACGATCAAGCTTCAATACGGCCGGCTCGGGCTCGAGCGCACGATCTTCATGAAGGTCGCGGCGCACCCCGCGAACGTCGCACCGAGCCGCGCGGGGCACTCTACGGCCAAGTGGGAGAACGACGTGCTCGTCGTCGACACCGTCGGCTTCCTGCCCGGAACGCTGACCGGCGTAACGCCGAACAGCGACAAGCTGCACGTCGTCGAGCGATTCACTCTCGATGCGGCGACGATGATGTTGAAGCGCGAGTACACCGCCGACGATCCCTCGTATCTCAAAGCCCAGTACAAGGGCTCGGACACGGTCGCGCCGTCGAACGTGCCGTACGAGGCCGAGGCGTGCGAGGACCTCACGCCGACCGGCGCTCCCGCCGCGGGTCGCTAGCGCTCGCTCGAGCACCCCGCCTTCAGCGCAGCGTTCAAGCAGTGCTTCGGCGCACGCCCAGGGCGTACGCCCGTGAGAAACCTGCCAAAACCTGACACTACGTGTCCAGCCGGGAGGGTAAGATCGCCGACCATCTCCGCTATGATCGCAGTCGATCCCAGCCGTCTAACCTTCCGGAGCGCGAGCGCAGCCCCATGAAATACCTGCCGCTGCTGTGGGCCAATTTGCGCCGCAAGCGTGTGCGCACACTGCTGACGTTCCTGTCCGTGGTCGTGGCATTTCTGCTGTTCGGATTGCTCGAAGCCGTCAGCTACGCGCTCACGGGCGGCGCCGAGCTCGCGGGCCAGGACCGGCTGGTCACGCAGCACCGCGTCTCGTTGATCCAGTACTTACCCAAGAACTATCTGGACCGCATTCGCACCCTCGACGGCGTCAAGGTGGCCACGTCCCAGGATTGGTTCGGCGGCATCTATCGCGACGACCGCAACCAGATTACGGCCACGGCCGTCGAGCCGGACTCGTTCTTCGAGGTGTACCCCGAGTTTGCCGTGTCACCGGAACAGATGAAGGCGTGGCATTCGACGCGCACGGCCACGATCGTGGGCCGTGACGTCGCCGAACGTTTCGGCTGGAAGGTCGGCGACAAGGTGCCGTTGCGCTCGAACATCTTCCGCAAGCGCGACGGCGGCGATACGTGGGACCTCGACATCGTCGGCATCTACTCCGTCGAGAACGGCGACAACACGAACCTGTTCCTCCAGTACGACTACCTGAACGAGGCGCGCACGTACGGCCACGACGAGATCGGCTGGATCATCATCCGAATCGATGATCCGAACCGCGCAGCGGCGATCGAGAGCACGGTCGACACGCTGTTCGCGAACTCCTCTACGGAAACCCGCACGACGACCGAGAGCGCGTTCCTGCAGGGCTTCGCCAACCAGATGGGCAACATCGGCAGGATCGTGACGATCGTGGCTGGGGCCGTGTTCTTCACCATGTTGCTGGTCACGGCGAACGCGATGGCGCAGTCGGTTCGCGAGCGCGTGCGCGACATCGCCGTCATGCGCACGCTCGGCTTCTCGAACGGCTCCGTCGTGACGCTCGTGCTGGTCGAAGGGCTCGTGATCACCGTGCTCGGCGGCGTGGTGGGCCTCTGGCTGGGCGACTTCTTGGCGAAATCGGTCGGCAAACAAATGCAGCAGTTTCTGCCTCTGATGATGACGCCGCCGAACTCCTACGTGGCCGGCATGATCCTGGCCGTCGCTCTCGGCGTCTTGTCGTGCGCGATTCCGTGCCTGCAGGTGTGGCGACTCGAAATCGTCGATCAATTGCGGCGCGCCTGAGTCGTCAGCGGAGAACTTTCGATGTCGTCGTTGCAACAGACGCTGGCCGTGACCGCGATGAACCTGCGCAGCGTGACCGAGCGAAAAGGCACGTCGCTCGTCGCGGTCGTCGGCATCGCGGGCGTCGTGGCCGTGCTGATCGGCATCTTCTCGATCAACGAAGGATTCCGCGCGGTGCTGCAGCTCGCAGGCTCGGACGACGTCGCAATCGTGCTGCGCGGCGGCGGCACGGACGAGATGACGAGCGGGCTTTCGCAGACGCAGACACGCATCATCGCTGACGCGCCCGGCGTCGCGCGCGTGGACGGGGAGCCCGTGGCATCCGCCGAGCTTTACGTGATCGTCGACGTACCATTGAAGACCACAGGAACGGCGGCCAACGTGCCTCTGCGCGGCGTTGGTCCGAAAGCGGCGAGCCTGCGTCGCGGCTTCCGGCTGCTCGAAGGCCGAATGTTCACGCCGGGCACGAACGAGGTCATCGTCGGCCACGGCGCCGCGCTCGCGTACGACGGCCTCGACGTCGGCGCGGAACTACGTAAGGGCACGCAGGTGTGGAACATCGTCGGCAGCTTCGCGGACGCGGGCAGCGTCGCGGAGTCCGAGATCTGGAGCGACGCGATCGTGCTGCAAGGCGCTTACAACCGCGGCACGAGCTATCAGTCGGCGCGCGTGCGGCTCGAGAGCGTCGGCGCACTGCGGACATTCAAGGACACGCTGACGAGCGATCCGCGCGTCAACGTCCGCGTGTTCACCGAGAAGGAGTACTACGCCCAGCAGTCGCGCTCGCTCGTGTCGCTCGTGACGATCTTAGGCCGCGCGATCGCCGTACTGATGGGCCTGGCCGCGGTGTTCGGCGCGCTGAACACGATGTACTCCGCCGTCGCGAGCCGCACGCGCGAGATCGCGACGTTGCGGGCGATCGGCTTCAGCGCCGTGCCGGTCGTCACCTCAGTGCTGGTCGAGGCGCTGGCGCTCGGCCTGCTCGGCGGCGTGATCGGCGGACTGATCGCCTACGTGGGGTTGAACGGCATGCGCGCGTCGACGATGAACTGGTCGTCGTTCAGCCAGATCACATTCGCGTTCACCGTGACGCCCGCGCTGCTCGGGCAGGCACTGCTGTACGCGCTCGTGCTCGGCTTCGTCGGCGGACTCCTGCCGAGTTTGCGCGCCGCGCGCCAACAGATCACGATCGGCCTGCGCGACAGTTGACGGCGGAGAACCGGCCCGTGGAAGACAGATCGGCACTCATCAACCGGCTGAAGATCGATCGGCCCGCAGAGGTCGAGCCCGAACGGCGTTGGCCACTGTGGGCGACGATCGTCGCAGTCGTCGTCGTGGTCGCGGGCGTCGCGGTCTGGTGGTTCATGCCGCGCGGTATTCCTGTCGGCGTCGCGACGGCCTCGGCGGCACCGTCCGACACGATCGTCGGCCCCGGCACGATCCTCGACGCCTCCGGTTACGTGGTCGCGCGGCGCCAGGCCACCGTGTCGTCGAAGCTCACGGGTAAAGTCGTGCAGGTGTCGATCGAGGAAGGCCAACGCGTCGCGCGTGACGAGATCATCGCGCGGCTCGACGACACGAACGCGCGGGCGGCCGTCGAGCAGACGCGCGCACAGCGCGCGCAGGCCGAAGCGAACCTCACCGCCGCGCGCGTCGCGCTCGACAACGCTGTACCTACGTTCAAGCGCAACGAGCAACAGCTCGCGAGAGCCGTCATCAGCGCGCAGACATTCGACACGGCCAAAGCCGCGTACGACGCGGCGCGCACCAGTGTCGACGTGGCGCAACGCACCGTGGAGGTCGCGACGGCGAACCTCGCGTATGCGGCGCGCAACCTCGAGGACACCGTGGTGCGCGCGCCGTTCGCCGGGATAGTGACGGTCAAGGCCGCGCAACCGGGCGAGATGGTGTCGCCGGTGTCCGCCGGCGGCGGCTTCACGCGCACGGGCATCGGCACGATCGTGGACATGGACTCGCTCGAGATCGAAGTGGACGTCAGCGAAAACTTCATCAACCGCGTGCACGCCGATCAACCGGTCACCGCGAAGCTCAACGCGTATCCCGACTGGGGCATCCCGGCGCACGTGATCGCGATCATTCCCACCGCGGACCGGGCTAAAGCCACCGTTAAAGTGCGTGTGGGGTTCGACGCGCGCGATGAGCGCATCCTGCCGGAAATGGGTGTGCGCGTAGCGTTCCTCGACGGCGCCAAAAGCGCACCGCCTGCGGAGTCGAGTGGCGGTCCGCGCGCGCTGATCGTGCCGACGAGCGCCGTGCAGGCCAGCGGCGACACCGGCGTCGTGTTCGTGCTGAACGAAGATCGCGTCGAGCGGCGCAGCGTGCGACTCGGCGCGCGCACCTCCGCGGGACAAATCGTCCTTTCGGGTCTCACGGCCGGCGCGCAGCTCGCCACCGGCGACCTCGAAAAACTCACGGACGGCGCCAAAGTCCGCGTCGCGAACTGAAGGGGAGCACACATGAGCGCGTTGGTTTCGATCAAGAACCTCGTCAAGAACTACGTGCGCGGCAAACAGCGCGTAGAGGTGCTGCACTCGCTGAATCTGGAAGTAGAGGCCGGCCAGTTCCTGGCGTTGATGGGGCCGTCGGGCTCCGGCAAGACCACGCTACTGAACCTGATCGGCGGCCTCGACAAGTGCGACGCCGGCGAGCTGACCGTGGCCGGTCAGCGGCTCGACAAGCTGTCGTCGGGGCAGCTCGCGAAATGGCGCGCACGCAACGTGGGCTTCATATTTCAGTTCTACAACCTGCTGCCGGTGCTCTCAGCCGAGCGCAACGTCGAGGTACCGCTGCTGCTGACGAAGCTTTCGAGCCGTGAGCGCAAGCGCAACGTGCAGGCCGCGCTCGAGCTCGTGGGTCTTTCCGATCGCGCGAAGCACAAGCCCTCCGAGCTCTCGGGCGGTCAGCAGCAGCGGGTCGCGATCGCGCGGGCGATCGTCGCGGACCCGACGCTGCTCGTGTGCGACGAGCCGACGGGCGACCTCGATCGCGAGACCTCCGAGTCGATCCTGAGCCTGCTGCAGCTCCTGAATCAGAAGCAGGGCAAGACGATCGTGATGGTCACCCACGACCCGCGCGCCGCGGATCACGCGTCGATGCGTCTGTACATGGACAAGGGGTCGCTCGTCGAATCACCGGCCACGCATTAGTCGCCGCGCGGCCGAGCGCGTCGGCTCGCTAATCGTCTCGGCAGCCCGCACTTCGCGGCGTATGATCCCCGTACCAATAACAAACGGGGGGTGACCGTGAAACGTTTGATCCTTGCAGCAGCGCTGCTGCTGTCGGCCATGCTCGTCAGCGCCGCCGACGATGCCAAAGTCAAATTCTTGAGCCACGAGCTGGTCGCAAAGGGCGGCAGTCTCGCCACGGCGCCGAGCTTCTCCGTCACCGTCGCGCACCGTGACAAGGCGGGCATGGTCGAGGTGCACGACAAGGAGACCGACACGATCTACGTGCTCGACGGCGCCGCGACGATCGTGACCGGCGGCACGATGCTCGGCGGCAGCGTCACGGCACCGGGCCAGCAACGCGGCTCCGACATCAAGGGCGGCACGGAGCAGAAGCTCGCGAGGGGCGACGTCATGGTCATCCCGGCCGGCATCCCTCACTGGTTCAAGGACGTGCCGAAGTCCGTCGATTACTACGTCGTGAAGGTCATCGCGCCATAGAGTTCCACGCAGTCGTGCTTGGGCTCGCCGGCGCGGGTGCGCCGGCGGCTCCGCTTCATGCCGTCGCAACCTCCGCGTTCGCGCGCGGCGCCACCTCCGGCGGCAGCAGCTTGTACATCACGGGCGTCACGAGCCGCGCGAGCAGCGTCGACGAGATCAACCCGCCGATGATCACGATCGCGAGCGGCGAGTAGAGCCCCGAGCCCTGCAGCTGCGAGCGGCAGCAGGCCGCCGATCGCCGTCGCCGACGTCAGCAGGATCGGCAGGAACCGCACTTCGCCCGCCTGCTCGATCGCCTCGTCGACCGAGGCGCCGTCCGCGCGCAGCTGGTTCGTGAAATCGACGAGCAGGATCGAGTTCTTTATCTCGATGCCCACGAGCGCAATGATGCCGATCATCGCCGTGAACGACAGCGTGTTGCCCGTCACGAACAGGGCGGCCACCGCGCCGACGAGGCCGAGCGGGATCACGCCGGCCACGATCAACGTCGAGCGGAAGCTGCCGAACTCGAGCACCAGCACGGCCAGGATGCCGAACACGGCCACGAGCACCGCCCCGCCAAGCCCGGAGAAACTCTCTTCGCGCGCCTCGACTTCGCCGGCCGCCTTGTACTCGTAACCTTCGGCGCCAGTTCATGGCGGCGAGCTGATGCACGATCGAGCGTGTGAGCCGATCCGTGTTCTCGCCGGTCGCGGGATAGGCCGTGACGGTCACCTGCCGCTGCCGGTCGTGGCGCTGGATCACGGGCGGCGCCGTGCGGAATTGCGGCGTGCTGATCTGGCCGAGCGGCACGGGCGCGCCGTTCGCCGTACCGACCTGGATCCTGTCGAGCGCATCGAGCGCCTGATGCCCGTCCATCGGCAGCCGCAGCACGATGTCGTGCTCCTCCCCGTCCGTGTCGCGATAGCGGCTGGCCGCGAAACCCGCGACCGCGAGCCGCACCGTACGATCGGCCGCCGCGGCCGGCACGCCGAGCAGCGTGGCTTTGTCGGTGTCGATCTTCAAATCGAGATCCGTGCGCAGCACGCGCACGGGGTTCTGCACGTCACGCGTGCCGGGCGTCGCACGAATCAAGCGCTCGACATCCGCCGCGAGCCCACGCAGCTTGTCCAGGTCTGGGCCCGACACGCGGATCGCGATCGGTGCTGCGATCGGCGGGCCGTTCTCGAAGTTCTTCACCGTGATGCGCGCGGCCGGATAGGCGTTGAACTTGGCGCGCAGCTCGTCGAGCAGTTTCGGGGTCGAGTGACTGTCGAACGACACGAGCTCCACGAACACCTGCGCCACGTTCGCGCGCGTCTCACGCGGCGTCACGTTGTAGTAGATGAACGGGTTGTCGTGCCCCAGGTTCGCGAACCAGTAGCGAACCAACGGCCGCTGTGCGAGATCGTCCTCGACGAACTTCAGCGCGCGATCGGTAGCGGCCAGGCTCGCGCCGTCGGGCGCCTCGATGTCCACGGTGAACTGCGGCGTGTCCGCGCTCGGAAACAGACTGAAACCGATCACCGGCACGAGCGCCACGCCCAAACCGAACACGGCCGCGGCGGCCAGCAGCGTCGTACGCGGCCACGCGAGCGCGCGGCGTAGCGCGGGCCCGTAGACGCGGTGGATGCCGCTCGTCAGCGCGCGCAACGCCGCATTGCCCTCGGTCGCGTGCGCCTCACGCGACAAGAGGCGGCTCG
Source organism: uncultured Gammaproteobacteria bacterium (assembly GCA_963748045.1). Classification (GTDB taxonomy): domain Bacteria; phylum Pseudomonadota; class Gammaproteobacteria; order Steroidobacterales; family Rariloculaceae; genus FEN-1219. The sequence goes on along the minus strand of CAVVIC010000014.1, from coordinate 5,804 downwards.
CCAGGAACGGAATGATCGTAAGCGCGACGAGCAGCGACGCGCCGATCGTATACAGCACGGCCGCCGGCAGTGAGCGAATGAACATGCCGGGCCCGCCCGGCAGGAACAGGAGCGGCAGGAACGCGAACAGCAGCGCGGCCGTGCAGCCGAGCACGGCGAGCGCGATCTGGTCCGTAGCCATGACCGCTGCTTGCGCGCGATCGTAGCCCTGGCGCACGTAGCGCGTGATGTTCTCGACGACCACGATCGAATCGTCCACGAGCAGGCCGAGCGCTACGACGAAGCCGGCGATCGACAGCTGGTTCAGCCCGAAGCCCGTCGCGTTCAGGAGTGCCACGCCGATCGCGAGCGACAGCGGAATCGAAATCATGACGACCGCCGATGCACGCAACCCGAGCGGCAGCAGCGTGATGAGCACTAGCGCGATCGCGATCGCGAAATCCGTCGTCAAATGTCCCAGCCGGTTTGCGACGTTTTGCGATTGGTCGAAGCCGCGCTCGACCTTGATCGCGCCAGGCAAGTCGCGCTCGAACGTGCCGAGTGCCTGGTAGATGCCGTCACGCACGGCGAAGATGTTCTGCCCGTCCTTCTGGCTCGCGGTGACGAACACCGCGCGCTTGCCGTTGAAACGCCCGAGGTAGCGCTGCTCGCCGTCGGCCCACCGCACGTCTGCCACGTCGCGCAACCGCACGATGCGGCCGTTGGCCGTGCCGACCACCGTGGCCGCGACCTGCTCCAGCGAGTCGTAGCTGCCCGAGGTCTTCAGGTTGAAGCGCCGCTCGCCTACGTCGACCGCACCGCCCGGAATGTCGGCATTGTTCGCGCGGATCGCGCCGATGGCGGCGTCGAGCGACACGCCCGAGTGCGCGAGCCGCTCGAGATCGACGGCGACGCCCACTTCGGAGCTCGGGTACGCCCAGGTCTCCGAGGTGCGCACACCCGGCACAGCCTCGAGCCGGTCGCGCAGCGTCTTGGCGCGCGACTCGAGCTCGCGATAGCTCGCGCTATCGCTCACGAGCGCCACTTGCACGATGTTCACGAGGCCGGCCGACGCCTTGCGGATCTCGAGCGACACGAGCTCCTGCGGCAGCTTCGGGCGCAGAGCATTCACTTCGCGTACGACCTCGTCGTACTTCTTTACCGGGTCGACCCCCCAGTCGAACTCGACCTGCACCGTGCCGAGCCCGTCATGGGATTCGCTGTCGATCTTCTTGACGTCGTCGAGCTCGTTCAACGCGTCCTCGATCGGATCGACGATCAGCCGCTCGACGTCGGCCGGGTCCGAGCCGGGCAGCACGGCGATGATCGTGACCTGCGGAAACGGGAACACCGGATCTTCCGAGCGCGGGATGCTGTTCCAGCTCGCCACGCCGAGCGCGACAGCGAAGCCGAACGCGAGCAGCGTGAACTGCCAGTGCTTGACGGCGAATGCCCAGGGTCGCATGGAAATCTCCTCAGTCTCGCTCAGCCACGACGATCACGGACTCGCCGTCGGCGATCCAGGGGCCGCCCTCGGTGATGACTTGCTCGCCCAAAGCCAGGCCCTCACGCACTTCGGCGCGTTCGCCGGCGAGTTCGCCTATCTCGATGCGGCGGCGCACGGCATGGGTCGCGTCCGGCCGAGCGAGCACGAACACCGTGGCGTACGCGCCGTCGGCTTCGAGCAAAGCCTCGACCGGCACCGTGAGCTGCGGCGTGCGTGCCGCTCTGGGCGCAAGCTCGACCTTCGCGACCAGGCCCTGCACGAACGGCGCGTTCGCCTGCTCGACCGCGAGCTCCACATCGTAGGTACCCGTGGCGGCATCGCTGGCCGCTGCCAGCCGCAGCACTTTCGCGGCGAACGCCTGACCCGGGAATGCGTCGAACGTCACCTGCGCGCGATCGCCGATGGCGAGCCGCACCACGTCGCGATCGGCGACGGCCGCGCGCACCTGCCAGCCGTTCGCGAGGCTGCCGACTACGAGCACTGGCTGACCAGCCGCCACGACCTCGCTGGGATCGGCGCTGCGGCGCACGACGAATCCGTCGGCCGGCGCTTCGATGCGCGCATAGCGCGCGTTGAAGCGTGCGGTGGAAAGATCGGCGCGCGCAACCTCGAGCGCCGTGCTCGCGTCCTCGAGTTGCTCGAGCGTCGCAACGTCGTCGGCGTACAGCGCCTTCGTGCGTTCGCGATCGCGTGCAGCCTTCGCCTCGGCCTGCGCGACGCGCGCGACGGTGGCGTCGACCTCCGTGCGGTCGAGCTCGGCCAGTACGGTGCCGCGACGCACGGTATCGCCCTCCTTCACGGCGACACGCGCGACGACTCCGCCCACCTTGAAGGCCAACGTCAGCGTGTCCTTCGGCTCGAGCACGCCGACGGCGCGGATCGACCTGCCGAGCGCGGCCTCCTGTACTGGCACGGCACGCACCGTGCGCGCCACCGTGGGCGTTGCGGCGGGATGGGCACCGCTCTGCACGCAGCCGGTGAGCGCCGCGCTCAAGCTCAGCGCAGCAAAGACGCTGAGCAGCGGCGAAATATGGTCGCTGGTTCTGTTATCCATGGCGGTGACTCCAGAGCGTTTCCTCAAGGACCGTCGGCTGCAGCGCCGACGGCGAATTCGAGATCGGCGAGGCGCGCGAGCGCATCCGCGCGCGTGCGGCTGAGATTCAGCTCGGCGTCCGTCGAGGCATTGCGGGCGTCGAGGAATTCCGTTTGATTGACCTGGCCGAGATCGCGCTTCCGGCTCACGATCGTGAGCGCAGCGTCGGCGGCGGCAGTGCGCTGCGCAGCGGTGTCGAGCGACGCGTCGGCCACGTCGAGGGCTTCGAGCGCGCGTTGCACGTCGAGCTGGACACTGAGCTTCGCTTGCTCGCGCCCGGCGCGCAGCGCATCGGTCGCGGCCCTGCTGCTCGCGACGCGCGCCGTATCGGCCCCGCCGCTGAAGGCCTTGAACTGCACGACCACCGATGCCTGCACGAAACGATCGTCCGACCCGAAGCGGTAGTGCTCGCCCTGGCTGCCGGCATCGACGGACAGGAAAACGCGCGGCTTGAACGCCGCACGCGCAACGGATTCCTGGTCGCCGCTTGCGGCGAGGGCCGCGGCGAGCGCCGTGAGCTCGGGGCGCCGCTCGATCGCAACGTCTGTCAGGTGAGCGAGCGTCGCGCCACCGGTGCGGCCGGCGAGCTGCGTGCGCACACTCGCGGCGCTCTCGGCATCGATGGCCGCAATCGGCACTTCGGTGTCGAGCGGCGCTCGGCGCAACAGGTTCAGGTAACTCGCGCCGAGCGTCACTGCACTCGCGGCGGCGCGCTTCTGCTGCTCGAGCGCGAGGCGGTCCGCGTCGGCCCGCAGCACGTAATCGCGCGTGACCTTGCCGTTCGTGAACAGGCTCTGATTGGTGCGCAGGTTGTCGCGTGCGAGATCGAGCGCGTGGTCCAGGATCGCGGCACTATCGCGCGCAGCGACGAGCGCGTAGTAGCCCTGCTTCACGTCGCGCACGAGCCGCGCCCGCAAGGCGGCGAGGCTCGCGGTTGCACTGCGGTGCAACTCGCGGCTCGCGGCCAGCGCCGGCGCATTGCGCGCGTCGTACAACGCCTGCGTCATCGTGACTCGGGTGTCCTGCTCCGTGGTTCGCAGGAACTTGATCGTCTGATTCGGGATCGGCGCGAACGACGTGCCCGCGGTCGCGTTCAGCGCGGCGTACACCGGATTCAGCAGGTCGCCGACCGGCAAATCGATCGTGCGGCCGCCATCGGCACGCGTGTACCGGCTCGTGAAGTCGAGGCTCGGACGGAAGCGCGCGCGGGCTTCGTCGATCTCGGCAAGTCGGCCCGCGACTTCCGCCTCGCTGCGCGCGATCTCGAGATTCGCCGCAAGGGTTTGGTCCACGAGTGCGGCGACGGTCGCGTCCAGCGACGGGGTGTCAGCGGCCGCCGCGGCGCCGGCCCACAAAGCCGCGGCGAGCACGATCAGCTTCTGGGTATGCAGCTGGACGAACGTTGAGAAGTTGTACACGCGTCTAACCTCAGGCAAATTTTTTTAAGTGCGGTTGCGGAGCGAGGCGGTCATGAGCCCGAAGGCGTGCTGCATCAACGGATCGATCTCGATGCCGAACTTGCCGAGCATCTCTGCCTTCGTCGTGGCGAGCTGAATGATGCCGTGCGCGAAACCCCAGAGCGCAATTGCAGTCATCAGCGGATCACCGACATCGGGTCGAATCGTGCCGTCCTGCATACCCGTGCGTATCGCCTCGACCAGGACGCCGTGTACCTGCCGGCTCGCGCTCAAACACGCTTCCTCGTTCGGATCGGCGACCTCGGCTTCGCCGGCTTGATACGCCTGAAACTGGCTGCACGCATCGAAGTAGTGAGGCACTTCGCGCGAGTACTGAACGTACGCTCGCCCAATGGCTTCGACCTTCGCGATGCCCGTTGCCGGTGTTGGCACCGCTGCCACGAAGCGGCGGTGCAGATCGACGAGCGCGCGCTCGGCGATCGCGAAGTGCAGATCCTGTTTGTCCTTGAAGTAGACGTAGACGAGTGCGCGACTCAGCCGCGCGCGTCGTGCGACCTGGTCGATCGTGGCCGCATCCCAGCCGACGTCGGCGTAGACGGCTTCGGCCGCGTCGACGATTTCGGCGCGGCGCTGCTCTTTTTCCTCTACGCGTCTTTGGCTGAGCTCGGACATGGGCGCAGAATAGCCATCTGTTGACACCGTGTCAATGAATGGATCTACGTCTAGAGACGCGCCCTGGGGCGCTCGGCGCCTTGCGAACCCTCGGCCAAAACGGAAACGGGGACCGCAGCTGCGGTCCCCGTCACCCGAGCCTTCGAGACTAAGCCAGCGCCTTCGAGAACAAGGCCAGCATCCGGCCCCAGGCCTTCTCGGCCGCGTCCTTGTTGTAGACGGTGGTGTCCGGCGGGCACCAACCGTGCGCAGCCGGGTACACCTCGATCTCCGCGTCGAGCTTCGCCTTGGCGAAATCCGCCTTCAGCACGTTCTTCACGTCCGGCTCGCGCATGTCGTCGTTCTCGGCGACCGCGATCAGGAAGCTCGCCTTCATCTGCGGGATCGAGAGATGCGGGCTGTCCGGCGCCTTCGTGACGAGGCCACCGCCGTGGAACGAGCCGCAGGCCCGACGCGGTTCGGTACCGCCGCGGCCGTGCGCATCACGATCGGGCCACCCATGCAGTAACCGATCGTGCCGACCTTCTTGTGCTTGTCGACTTGCGACTGCTGTCGAGCCACGCAATGAACGCCTTCGCATCGGTCGTGTGCGTCGGTGCGGTTCAGCGTCTGCGCCAGCGGCATCACGTCCGGGATCGGCGTGCTCGCGCCGTTCGGAGCAGTCGGCGCCTTCTTCGTGCGATAGAACGGATTCACGACGAGCACCGCGTAGCCCGACTCCGCCAGTCGCTTGCCCATCTGCCGGAACGCGGGGCGCAGGCCGAAGATGTCCGGCCACACGAGCACGGCCGCGCGCGCGCCGGTCGTCGGCGCGGCGAAGTACGCGTCGCACTCGCCGTCCCGCGGTCTTGATCTTGACTTCGCTCTCCTTGACGTCGACCGCGTTCGACGCGCGCGGCAGCATCGACGACGGCGCCGACGGCGGCCGCGAGCACGCCCATGTCGCGGCGCGTGTACTTCTTCAGGTCCTCTTCGAAATGATCTTCGTCGCACATGCAGTGTCTCCCCTCTTGTGGTTCTGAATACCAATCGTTAGCCGATTACCTGCCCATCGCCTTCCAGACATCGGCCTTGTGCTGCGCCTCGGGCGTATCCGGCACGTCCATCCCCGGTACCTTGGACTTCATGTAACGGG
>CAVVIC010000013.1:0-76402 GCA_963748045.1 uncultured Gammaproteobacteria bacterium | reverse complement strand
CAGTACTTACACAGGCATCCCAATCGGCGTCCGCATCAGGCGCGCAAACACTGGTCCGAGTAATCGATCGCTGGATCTTTGTTTTCATGGCCGCGTTGTTCGTGGTCACGACGCTCGTCGGCTTCATTCCCGATGTGATCGACAAGACAGCGGCCATCCAGGCCGGCCAGCGTCCACCGTGGCCGATCGTTGCGCACTTGCATGCGGTCGTGATGGGTTCATGGCTGTTGTTGCTTCTGGCACAGGCGCTTTTGATGGCCACCGGGCGCGGGGCGTTCCACAGACAATTGGGCATGGCCTCGGTGGTAATGGCGCCTGCCGTCGTGGTGGCCGGCTTTTTCATGATGACCACCATGTACCACTTGAACTGGACCTTGTTGCAGACGGCGCCGCCGGATGTGGCCGAGGTCGGCAGGAAGTTTCTCGCCAGCCTGATGATGACGCAGGTGCAGACGGGCATCCTGTTTGGCGTATTTGTCACCTGGGCCTTGCTCGTGCGCCGAACAGAGATCGGCATGCACAAGCGCTTGTTGATTTTGGCGACGGTGCTGCCGTTGCCTGCGGCGATTGACCGTATCGGCTGGCTGCCCACCAGTTACCCGGACAGTGTGTTGTCTCCTTATCTGTATGCACTGCTGTGGATTGCTCCCATGTTTTTTTGGGACCTTATCCGAACCGGGCGCGTGCATCGTGCCTATCTCGTGTGGGGCGCGTTGTTCGTGCCCACCTCTCTGGTGATCATGCAGTTGTGGTTCTCACCGTGGTGGATCGCCATCGCTGAGCGATGGATGGGCGTGAGCGGCTAGTCGACAGGGGTTGAATACATGACGAAAGGAATTTCTGGCGGCCTTGTCCACAAATTGCCCGCGGACTTGATCAATGCATTAACGCAGACACGAGAAATAGCGAGCCTCTGGGAAAACCTGACGCCGATCGCCCGAAACGAGTTTGTAAAAGACTCGTGCAAGGCGGGTCAGACGCGCTGTGGAGGAGCTTCTCGAAGGTCAAAAGCGCCCATGCTGTTGGGTGGGCTGCATACATCGCACGGACAAGAAACCCAGCAAATGGCAGCAGGATGTGTTGATAGACAAAAAGACAAGAAAGTAACTAGTCGGACACTAGCCTAAGATCATTCGGCGACCGTCCGCTGTTGGCGAAAGCGGAAGTCGGGCGTAGACGTGGTGCGTGCCGTTGGGTTTGGTTGCACCGGTAACTTTGATGGTAGGCGTATTGGGGAGTCTGGTCTCAGCGTGCGCGACCCGTGGCGTTCGGGCAGCTACTTGAGGGGCTTCCAAACGCGAAGAGGGCAATGCTTCGCCGCCAACACAAAGTCCGCGTCCGTGGTAAGGAGGGTGAGCTTGTGTCGAACGCACAGTTGCGCAATCAGCGCGTCGATTGTCCCCATCTGAACTCCCGCGCGCCTGCAGCGGTTGCGAAGTTCGGCGGCGTCAATGTGATCCTTTCGATCTGGGACCAGCAGCGGCAGAGCGGCAAACTTCCCGACGAGTTCCTTTTGGGCCTTTGGTCCCGCAAAGCCCTGCAGGAGCTCTTGCAGAATGAGCCCGGTAGTGACGATGGTGTCGCCCCGTTCAAGCGCGGCACGCAGGGTCTCAACCTGCGGCTCCGCGAGATCGGCATCGCGGCGAAATGCCAGCGACCATACGCTGGTATCGACAAGCAAGGTCACCGCCGAGACCGCTCGACCTTATAGTCGTACGACTCATCCCACTCGAGCTTGCCCATCAGGTCCGCCAGTCGTTTCTGCGTACGACGTGCGACATATTCCTCCAGGGCGCGGGTCACGGCCGCTTTCTTGGTTCGCTCGCCACCCACCTTCACGGCCTGTTCTATCAGCTTCGGATCCAGTGAAAGATTTGTTGCCATGTGTCACCTCTTACACATGACTTTACACAGTTGTAAAAAGGTCCGCAAATCAGGTCGGTAGCAACTCGCCCGAGTGACGGCTAAATGGTAGCCGTTCCTGGGCCACCGGTGACCGCTCTTGGCCAAGACGGCCGTCTAACCTAAACGCCGCACCTCTTGCACCGTACCTAAGGTCACACCGTAGAGTGGCTTTGGGAGTATCAACAATGAACGAAGCGACTACGGAATGGCTGACCGCGGCGGAGTGCGCACTGCGCACCGGACTCACGGTACGTGCACTGCGTGTCTATGAGAACTACGGGCTGATCACGCCGCGGCGTTCCGCCGCTGGGTGGCGCCGCTACGGCGCCCAGGAGCTACTCAAGCTCAACGAAATCAGTCTGCTCAAAGTCCTTGGTTTGACCCTAAATCAGATTCGCGATCTCACGCGGCGGCCATCGTCCCCCACGTTGCGCCAGCTTTTGGAGATGCAACTGGACACTTGGAAACAGCGCCGCGCCGAAGCGGCGCGTGGCCAGACCGTTGCCGAGGCCGCGCTAATGCAGTTGCAGGCAGGCCGTTCATTGTCGGTCGAGGAACTGTGCTCTCTTATCAGGAGTGTTGAAGTGACCACATCTACCGCCGAGGCCCCGATTTCCGATGCCGATGAACAAGTCGCACCAGACGCCACAACGCTGGATCGCTATGTCGGCTATTACTTCCGCAATCGCGGACTAGGGGTGTCTACGATCACACGTAAGGACACCAAGCTGGTCCTGGAACCCATTGGTCAGCCAGCGCTGGAGCTCGAGCAGACCGGTGAAGCGGATTTTGCTCTTCCAAAGTTCGATCTCGTGTTGTGCTTCGAACAGATCGAAGAGGGTGCCGCGAAGCGGCTGGTGATCTGGCAGCGGGGCACCGCGCTTCGATTGGAAAGGACCGACGCGGAAACCGCCAAGGTCATCAAGCAGGCCATCGCGGATCGCATCAAGGATCGTATTCCTGCGCCGGGCAGCCAAGAGGCGTTGCGCCAAATGCTCGACACGGGCAGAGCGGGCAACCCCAACTACGACCAGATGAGCCCGGAGTTTGCACAGGTCGCACGTGGGCAGCTGCCGGCTTGGCAGATCGTCGGCCAGTACTTTGGTGCGATCGTGTCGATCGAGTTTTTGCGCGTCAGCAATCAGGGGTGGGACATCTACCAAGTTCAGCATGAGAATGACGTTCATCAGTACCGCATCGCCATGGGCGATGACGGCAAGGTCTACGGCTTTAGCGAGGCAAGTGCTGCAGCGGACAAACGCGCCTTGGTGTAAGAGGTACGGCCTTGCGGGAACGACGCTAGATCACTGCCGGATGCGTGCCGCCGGGTTCGCGTGCACCGGTAGCTTTACCGGTAACTCCGCCGGGCATGATGGCTTGGTTCGCCGCGCTGGCGGCAGCAGTCAATCTGGCATTCGATGGTGTCACCCCGCGGAACTCGAACACCACGTGCATCGTCGCGTCCCGATACGGCGCCTTTAGCCGATAGCGCAGTACGATGCCTGGCGGGCCATCGCAGAGAAAGCGCAATGGAGGAGGCCGGAGGATGTGAAGAAGGCTCACTCGAAGGCGAGCATTCTCAAAGGCAGCCGGGTGGTATTCAACATCAAGGGCAACGACTATCGGCTGATTGTGGTCGTGCAGTACGCCCAGCGGACCTTCAACGGGCATTAACGCCCAAAAACAGACGTTCGCGGGGTACGATCTGACCGTCGGATAACGACCACAGTTGCCCTTCGCCGAGCGCGGCGGCACGCGCTCTATCGAGTAGACTTCAAACAATAACAACGAGCGAGGACGTGCCTGTTCTCGCGAGGGCTCGGTCTGAGGATGGCACTGACTCCCGGCACCCGCTTCGGTCCGTACGAGATCACCGGATCTATCGGCGCGGGCGGTATGGGCGAGGTGTATCGGGCCACCGACGCGAATCTCAAACGCGACGTTGCGATCAAGGTGCTGTCGCAGTCGTTTGCGAGCGACGCGGAGCGGCTCGCGAGATTTCAGCGCGAAGCCGAAGTGCTGGCGTCGCTCAATCACGTCAACATCGCTCATATATATGGTCTCGAGCGCAGCGACGGCACGACGGCGCTCGCGATGGAGCTCGTCGAAGGGCTGACCCTCGCGGAACGTATTGCCCGGGGTCCTATCCCGGTCGATGAGGCGATCGGCATTGCCCGGCAAATCGCCGAAGCTCTCGAAGCCGCGCACGCGCGTAGCATCGTGCATCGCGATCTGAAGCCCGCGAATATCAAGCTCACCTCCGACGGCACGGTCAAGGTGCTGGACTTCGGCATCGCGAAGGCGCTCGTCACTCGCGTGACGAGTGGGCCGCGGGCGGCCGTTCTCACCACGCCCGCGATGACCGAAGCCGGCATCGTGCTCGGCACGGCGCAGTACATGAGCCCGGAGCAAGCGCGCGGCAAACCAGTCGATCAGCGCGCCGACATCTGGGCGTTCGGTTGCGTGCTGTACGAGATGCTGACGGGCCAACCGGCGTTTGGCGGCGAGGACGTGACGATCGTGCTCGCACGCGTGCTCGAGGGCGGCGCGAACATGGACGCGCTGCCCGCTGAACTCTCGCCGGCCGTGCGCCAGACGATCAAGCTGTGCCTGCAGAAGGACCCGAAGAAACGAGTCCGCGACATCGGCGATGTGAAGCTCACGCTCGAGGGCGCATTCGAGACGGCCGCTTTGCCGACGGTCTCGTCAGCGGCCGCGTCGGCATCGCGCGGGCGGGTGGCGTGGATGGCGTTCGCAGTCGCGTTGCTTGTCGCCGTCGCGCTCGCCGTCCCCGCCGTGCGATATCTGCGCGAGACGATGCCGCCGCCGCCGCCCGAGGCGCGCGTCGATATCGTCACGCCCGCTACCGACCAGCCCGGGTCGTTTGCGCTCTCGCCCGACGGCCGGCAGATCGTGTTTGTCGCATCGGGCGACGGCGCATCGCGCCTTTGGGTGCGGTCGCTGGCGACGACGACGGCGCAGCCGCTGGTGGGCACCGACGGCGCGACCTTGCCGTTCTGGTCGCCCGACGGCCGGTCCGTGGGCTTTTTTGCCGGGGGCGCCCTGAAGCGGCTCGACCTCAGCGGCGGCGCGCCGCAGACGCTGGCGCCGGCCACCAGCGGTTTCGGTGGGACGTGGAACGCGGAGGGAGTCATCGTGTTTGCGCCAAACACGACGACTCCCTTGATGCGTGTGTCGGCCACCGGGGGCACGGTGAGCGCCGTGACGACACTCGGGCCGCAGCAGGCCGGCCACTTCATGCCGTTCTTTCTGCCTGGCGGTCGCTGGGTTCTGTTCGCGGTGAACGGCACGGCGGGCGAGGTAGGAGTCTACTTGGGCTCGCTCGACGGGAGCGCCCCGACCCGCTTGACGCCCGACCGCAGCCAGGCCGTGTATCTGCCCGCCGGGCCTGGGGATGCGGTGGGTGGCGACGGTTGGCTGCTCTGGGGGCGGGCGAACACGCTCGTGGCGCAGCGGCTCGATCTGGACCGGCAGACGCTTACGGCGGACCCCGTGACGCTTGCCGACGGGATGGGGAGCATCGTCGGTCCTATTGCTGGTGGGTGGTCCGTGGCGGCGCCGGGGCTGGTGGCGTACCGAACCGGCGCGGGCAGCCAGCGGCGACTGACGTGGGTGGACCCGTCGGGCACGGCGCGGGGGACCGTCGGCGACTCGGATGATGCAAGTCTGTTCTGGCCCCGCGTGTCCCCCGACGGCCGCCGCGTGGTGGTGAACCGTACGGTGCAAGGCAACGATGACCTGTGGCTTCTGGATGGTGCCCGCACGAGTCGGTTGACCTTCGATCCGGTTAACGACCTCTATCCCGTCTGGTCGCCGGACGGCGCGCGGATCGTTTTCAGCTCGCCTCGCTCAGGTGCATTGGATCTCTACCAGACGCTCACGAACGGCGCGGGCGGGGAGGAGCGCCTCGTCGCCTCCGACCAGCTCAAGGCTCCCAATAGTTGGTCCCCGGACGGGCGTTTTCTGCTTTATATGAGCATCGACCCGCAGACGAATGCCGACCTCTGGGTCGTGCCGATGGTGGGCGAGCACATGCCGTCGGTGTTTCTGAAGACCCCGTTTCAAGAGGTATATGGTGAGTTCTCGCCGGACGGCCGGTGGGTGGCCTACCAGTCGACCGAATCGGGGCGGCCCGAAATCTACGTGCGGCCGTTCGTTCCGCCCGACGCGGCGGGCACGCCGGCGGCCGCGCCGAGGGGGCAGTGGCAGATCTCCACGGCGGGCGGCATCACGCCCGCGTGGCGGCCCGACGGCAAAGCGCTGTACTACCTGAACCCGGCGGGCGAGATGATGGCGGCGCCGATCACCGCGGTGGGGGACACGCTCGAACCCGGCGCGCCGGTGGTGCTCTTCCCCACGCACATCGTGGGCGGCGGTATGGACGTGCAGATCGGGCGGCAGTACGACGTCGCCCCCGACGGGCGCTTTCTCATCAACACGGAACTCGCCGACGCTGCCGCGCCGATCACGCTCATCCAGAACTGGAATCCCGAAGCGAAGAAGTAGTTTCGCCGCGCCACCTCGTCAATTGATTTCAGTGACCGCGCCTGGCCGAACGCGAAAGTCGGACTTAGACGGTGCAACGTCGCTCCACAACCAATAGCGGACGGATGGACGTAACATTCGGTTGCGGTTTCTAGCACCTACGGGCACCCACGAGCAGCAACCGCATGGGTTCTCACCGGTAATGGGTGCCGGTGAGCACCGCTGGGTTTGGCTGGACCGGTAACTTCACCGGTAACTCCGCGTCCCCCTCTGACATATCGCGGCTATGCCTGCCGCTCGAGTTCTGGAAGGCTCCTGGCGGTATGGCGGACCGGTGACTTTGGGCGGTGTCGAAAGTGACGGTGAACGGACGTTTAGCCCGCAAGGCTTAACGGTCATCTGGGAACCGAGCCGATCTGACGGATACGTTCGACATAGCGAGGACCGCGGGGCAATCGCGCTATGCTTCTTCCTCGAAGCACTGGGTCATCGTCTAGTTTTGGGGGTTGATGTCATGACCGATAAGAGTCGCTCGTTCCTTCGCGTGTCTGTCATTCCTGCACTGCTGCTCGGCGGCATCTGCGCGATCGCACAGGCCGCTCCGACGAACTGGTCGAATCCCGCCACCTGGCCGAACAGCAAGGTGCCCGTCGCAGGCGCGAAGGTGGACAATCCGCCGCCGGCAAGGAAGTGATCCTCGACGTGAGCCCGCCTGCGCTGGGCGGCATCACCGTCACGGGCAAGCTCACCTTCGCCGACACGACGCGACCTGGAGCTGAGTACCGAGTGGATCATGGTGCACGGGGAATTGCAGATCGGCACCGAAGCCAAGCCCTACCAGCACAAGGCGACCATCACCCTGACCAACAACGTCAAGGACGAAGCAGTCATGATCGGCATGGGTGACCGCGGCATCATGCTCTCGGGCGGCACGCTGAACCTGCATGGCGACCGCACCAACACCTGGACCAAGCTGGCGAAGACCGCCGACGCGGGCAGCACCTCGATCGAAGTGCTGAATGCCGCGCAATGGAAGGCCGGCGATGAAATCGTTCTGGCCTCGACGGACTACAACCCCCGTCAGGCCGAGCGGCGCACGATTGCCGCAATCAACGGCAACACGATCACGCTCGACAAGAAACTCGACTACATGCACTTCGGCAAGATCACCTTCGACGTGGATGAGCGCGGCGAAGTCGGCCTGCTGACGCGCAACATCAAGGTTCAGGCATCAGAGGATGCAGCTGCAGTCTTACTTTGGCGGCCACATCATGGCGATGGTCATCGAGCCACATGTATGTCGAGGGCGTCGAGCTCAATCGCATGGGCCAGCACATGGAGCTGGCGCGCTATCCCATCCACTGGCACCTGGTCGGCGACGCAGGCAAGGGCCAGTACATCAAGAACGCGTCCATCCACGACACCTACAACCGCTGCGTGACCGTGCACGGCACGAACGATGTGCGCGTCGAGAACAACGTGACCTACAACATCGTCGGTCACTGCTTCTTCCTGGAAGACGGCATCGAGCACGGCAACGAGTTCGTGCACAACCTCGCCATCCAGATCAAGTGCCATCCCACCAAGCCCTGCGTCCCGATCAATCTCGCCGCAAACGGAGAGATCAGCGGGAATCGCCAGGCCATCAGGCAAGCCAGCTTTTCCGGCAAGGACACCCTGCTGCCCTCGGACAACACGGTGGCGGCTTACTGGATCACCAACCCGGACAACTCCTTCATTGACAACGTGTCCGCCGGTTCCGATGAGACCGGCTTCTGGTTTTCCCTGCCGATGCACCCGCAAGGTGCGTTCGCTGGGCACCGGACGCAGCAAGAACATCTGGCCGCGCCGAACGCCGCTGCGCGCATTCAGGGGCAACGTGTCCCATTCCAACTTCGACGGGTTCATGATTGACCGGCACATCAACGAAGACAACACCTTCGGTACGGCCTCCATTCCGTTGCTGCCGCTGGCAGATCCCAACGATCTGGAGAGCAAAGTGCTGGAGTCGCACTTCGAGAACCTGACCAGCTACAAGAACCGCAATGGTGGTCTCTGGGGCCGGGGCGACATGTACGTCTACAGCAACGCGAAATTCGCTGACAATGCCATTGGCATGACGCAGGCCGCTGGTGACATCGGCAGCCTGCCGTTCAGTGCACGGCTGGTTGATTCGCTGGTCGTGGGCGAGACCGAGAATATCGGCAACCCCACGACGCCCGAGGAAATCGCCTATGGCCGCAGCCTGCCGAAGCCTTCGATTCCGGATTTCCCCATCCGTGGCTACGAATACTATGACTACCGCGATGATGTGGTGAACACGACATTCGTGAATTACCAGGATAACAAGCTGCGAAAGACAGGCGCGCTTTCCTTCCTGCTGTTCACGAGCGCGGGCCTAAGCACCGGAAGCTCGATCAGCGGTGCGAAATTCGTCAACGCCAAGCCGGTCTATTTCCCGAAATACGATACCCGATTCGATAATGACAACCGCGGCGGCGCCCAATATCGGACCCTGTCGTTCCGCGACCTGGACGGTTCGGTGACCGGCATCCCCGATTCCCACGTCATGCTCCACGACGGCGAGAACGACAGCGTCGTCACCGACGACACCTGCAAGATTGAGCCCACCTGGAACGCCTCTGTGTGCAAGGGTGATATCGGCCGCCTGAATCTCTCCGACAGCCAGAGGAGAACTTCCGCGCGCGGTCGATCTCGAATCGCGGACCGCCCGGTTCGCTTTGCTGTCTTCGATCGGTGGTGGGAGTGCTGCAAACACTCCCCTCGTTCAGGCCCAACGTGCCGCTCTGTTTGCTCGTCGTCCTCCGCAGGCGCCCATCGCGCTTGTTCGCAACGGCAAGGAATTCAAGATCTCCGGCGACCAGAGCACTGTGAAGGCCGGCACCGAGATCCAGGTGAAAACCGAAAGGCCGGAAGTCACTCTCAGTCTGGCCGAAATGGACAAGGGCTCATGGGTCATCTTTGAGCTGCCGGGTTTCGCCAAGGCCGCTTCCGGAACGCAGCAGGGCAGCATGGACGCATTGCGCAAGGCGAGCGAGACGTCCTGGTTCAAGGACGGGAATGACCTCTGGGTCAAACTGGTGGCCGCACCTCCGGTCAGTCAGATTATTCGTCCAACGGATCTGCAAGCCAGCATAACGGTCAGCCGATAAGAAACGGGTCGGTGTCACAGGAACGCCCAGAAAGCGGACCCGTGTCGCCGACATTCCGACGTGCGCTCCGTGCGCGATCGCGGACGAAATCGGGTTACATTCGGTTGCGGGTTGTAGCAGCCACCGGCACTCAGTGGCAGCTACCGTGCGGGTGACGGAGCGTGGTCCAGCATTCCTCAGCGGTGATAATTACCGTACATGCAGTGCAGGAGCTCGTGTCCGAGACTGAGCGTGCCTTCGTCATCGACTTCGCGGGGTCGTTGCTGGTTCGGTAGGTAAATCTCGCAGGTCCGTGCGCCGGTCTCGCGGTTTGTCCTCAGGATCGAAAAGCCCTTGTGATGGCTCTGGCGAATATCACGTAGGTCGACGCCGCCACCGATTTGTTGTTGCAGCTTTATGAGCTCGCCGGTCGATACGTAGGTAATCACGACCCGCACGTCGTTGACTTCAAGCGTCGGTTTCACGGGCTCCCCTCCAGTGGCCGGCGCGGCACGCAGCGCCAAGGCGAGTATCGCGATGGGGACCACCGGCTTCACACCTCCCAAAGCTAGTATTCGGAAGGTGAAACCGCGTTGGCGGAACGTGAAGTTTTTTTCCCCGCGCCTGCCTTAGAATGGATTCCAAAAGGGTCCACGAGGCCCCAATGGACAAACCGACGCCTGGTTCCTCCGCTTATGAGTTTGGCGCGTTTCGCCTGGAGCCGCGGCGTCGCGTGCTGACGTACGTTGACGGACGCCGCGTCGAGATTGTCGCGAAGGCGTTCGATGCCTTGCTCTATCTCGTCGAGCATGCCGGCACGGTCGTTACTCGAGACGAGCTAATGAAGGCCCTATGGCCTCGTACAATCGTCGAGGACAACAGCCTCAATAAGCTCATCGCAGCCATGCGCCGCGCACTGGGCGCGGACGAATGCATCACGACGCTCCCAGGTCGGGGCTATCAGTTCATTGCGGATGTTCGAGTGTTGGACGCTGGAAAGTCATTGGATGCCGACGGCGCCTCACCGGCTCACGCGCCGCGAACTGGTCGCCTAGCGCTGGCCCTCGGGCTCGCCGCCATACTGACGGTTGGCGTCGTCGCCATTTGGAACCTGAAACCTTCTCGGGAGCCATCGCGACCGGTGGTACGTTTCACGATCGACCTGCCGTCGGGGCAACACCTCGCCACGACGGGGCTCTCGCACTTAGCCCTTTCGGCCGATGGTTCGCTACTCGCGTACGTCGCAGCGACTCAGGCAGGCGATGTGCAGCAGATCTACGTGCGAGCGATGGCTAGCGGAGAAATTCGGCCGCTTGCCGGTACCGAAGGAGCGGAAGATCCGTTCTTTTCGCGGGACGGTGAGTGGTTGGGGTTCTTCGCGGCCGGCAAGCTCAAGAAGGTCTTGGTGAGCGGTGGAGTGGCGCAATCTCTGGCGGACGTTGTGCTACCCGGAGGAGCCAGTTGGGGAAGTCGAGGCACAATCGTCTTCTCCCCGGAAGGAGGTGGAAGACTCTACGACGTGCCGGAGCGGGGAGGCGCCGTCCGATCGCTGACCGAAGTCGAGGCAGCGGATGCCGGGTCTTTTTCGCCAGAGTTCTTGCCCGAGGATAAGGCAGTCCTCTCTGCGAGGTTCAATCCCAGCTCGGCGATCCTCGTACAGCCGATTGGGGCGGCCGCGCCGCGCGTGCTGATAGAAGGTCTCGCCGTGACTGCACCTCACTATGTCTCGTCCGGGCACCTGATCTACGCGCAGGCAGGCACCTTGATGGCCGTGCCTTTCGACGTTGAGCGATTGGAGGTCAAGGGTTCTGCAGTGCCCGTCGTGTCGAGCGTGTTGCAGGCGCCTAGGAGTGTTCAGCCCGCGGAATACAACGTTTCGGAGTCGGGGACGCTGGTCTACGTTTCAAGGGCTGCACGATCGCTCCGGAGCGAGCTCGTGTGGGTCGACCGCTCCGGCGCAGAGACGCGAGTGACGGATGCCGTACGCTACTACGACCAACCGCGGATCTCGCCCGATGGCGAGCGTATCGCGTTTAATTTGTACGACAATGCGAGCACCGAGCTGTGGCTTTACGATCTGAGCCACGATGCGTTCTGGCGCTTCCCCCTCGAGGGATCCATCAACGGTATGCCGGTTTGGACGCCGGACGGTAAACGCATCGCGTATACCTCGAACCAGGAAGGGCCGGCACGTACGTTCTGGCAACTTGCGGACGGCGGCGGTGCGCCCGAGCGGCTGACGAGCGGCCAGATCGAGCTGCCGTTCTCATGGTCTCCAGACGGACAGACATTGGCCATCGTCGACGCGTCGGGGGATTCGGCGATTTGGTTGCTGCGTATCGCCGACCGGAAGCTCGAGCGTTTCCCGCCCGGATCGTCGACGTTCTACGACGCGCCGCAATTCTCCCGGGACGGACGCTGGATCTCTTACGTATCACAGGAGCAAGGCCGTCGCGAGATCTACATCGAGCCTTACCCCGGTCCGGGAGGGAAGCATCAAATCCCGAGCGACGGCGGAACGGAGCCGCTCTGGAACCCCAACGGTCGGGAGATCTTCTATCGCGTCGGGGACAAGCTCATGGCCGTGGACGTCACTACGGAGCCGAGCTTCTCCATTGGCAAACCGCACGAACTCTTCGAGCGGCACTACCTCGCGAACACTGACGGCTTGAGTCGGCCGAATTACGACGTGTCGTCTGACGGCCGACGTTTCCTTATGGTGAAGCCCGTCGAGGAACAGCGTGGGCCTACGCGAATCAATGTCGTATTGAACTGGACCGAAGAGCTCAAGCGTCTCGTCGCCATCGGCAAGCGTTGACGGATGCGGAGGATGACGGAATGACACAAATTCGATGGGCTGAAGTGGCTCGCGCGAGGAAGTGAGACGCCAGTTACCGTCGGGCGTAGACGTTGCAACGTCCGCTTCATAACCAACGGCGGACGGACCGACGTAACATTCGGTTGCGGGTTCTAGCAGCCACCGGCACGCAACAGCAGCAACCGCACAGGTGCCTGCGCCCGATAGGTGCTGGTGTGTGCCGCTGGGTTTGGCTGCACTGGTAACTTTACCGGTAACTCTGTCACCCTCCTTGTGTCGTGTGCGTTGTTTTTGGCGGCGCGTTGGCGCTCGAAAACGGACGCTCGTGCTAAGGTTTAGTGAGGTCCGCTGTCGACCCAAGCGGAAGTGGCGTTGCTCCTTTGCAAAGGGGCTCACGATTTCGGAACAACGGTTCTTGGAGGCGTGCTTCAATGGCAACGATTTCAACCGCAATTCCTAATCGGACGTCTGCTGGCGATCCCGCCGCACGCCGTGAACGGCTGTTCTTTGGGGGGATGTCTGTCGCCCTCGCAGTGACGGTTTTCGTGGGATTCTCGCCCACGTTCTATCTGCATCGGATCATTGGGTCGTCGAATGTGCTGACGCCCACGCTGATTGCCCACGGTACCGTCTTCACGAGCTGGTGGTTTTGCTCGTAGTGCAGGCCGCGTTGGTCTCCGCGGATCGAACCGATCTGCACCGCCTGCTCGGTGTCGCCGGTGGAGTGGTCGGTGCGTTGATACCGTTGGTGGCTGGTTATGTCTCGATCGAGCGGCTGCGCGATGGGCTGATGACTTTGCCGGATGGCACGCCCGCGATCGGTCTTTTCGCAGTGGCGTTAGCCACAGTGATCGTGTTCCCAGCGTTGCTCGGTGCCGCACTGTATTTCCGAAACCGTCCGGACATTCACAAGCGCTTGGTGTTGATCGCAACACTCGATCTTGCCTACGCCGCTGTCGCCCGATGGCCGGGCGTTATCGCGCACACGTTTTCGAGTAATGGACCGTTTTGGTATTACGGCCTCACCGACCTCTTCATCGTCGCCATCCTCGTCTACGATCTGGCAACGCGGAAAAGCATTCACCCTGCGACGTTGTGGGGCGGCCTCTTTCTAGTGACCTCGCAGGTGTTGCGCGAGTTGCTCGGCGCGACGCAAGCATGGGCTGAGTTCGCACATTGGGTCATGACGTGATCGCAGCAGCGACGTCTGCCGGGACACAGGCAAGTGGAGCGAACGTCTTGGATTGGCTCAAAGCGGCCGTTTGACCTAGACGCTGAAGCGGCGTCTCCGTGACCGACAGCGGACGGATCGACGTAACATTCGGTTACAACCCACGCCGCGCCTCAAGTCGTAGACTGACTCGGTGATCACGACTTCCACGCGGCCGGACGAGGCCCGATACCGTTATCGCCGCGCGCCCATGACCGACGCCGCCCACATTTTGGTCGTCGACGACGATCGCGAGATCCGCTCGCTGCTGCGCGACTTCCTCGAGAAGAACGGGCTGCGCGCGACCGCGGTCGGTGACGGCGCCGAAGCGCGCCGCGCCCTCGCGCAAGGCCACGTCGACCTCGTCGTGCTCGACCTCATGCTGCCGCACGAGAGCGGCCTCACGATCTGCCGCGAGCTGCGTGCGACCTCCACGATTCCGATCATCATGCTGACGGCGCTCGGCGAGGAAGTGGACCGCGTCGTCGGGCCTCGAAGTGGGCGCCGACGATTACCTCGCGAAGCCGTTCAGCCCGCGCGAGCTGCTCGGCCGCATTCGAGCGGTGTTGCGGCGCACGTCGCAGGCCGCTCGGCCCGCGGATGCCGCGAGCGTTCGCGCGTATCGCTTCGCCGGCTGGCGGCTCGACACGATGACGCGCGACCTGACGGACGCGGCGGGCGCGAGCGTTCCGCTCGGCGGCGCCGAATACCGGCTGCTCGTGACGTTGCTCGCGAGTGCGCCGAAGCTGCTGTCGCGCGCCGAGCTCATGGAGCTCGTGCGCGGCCGCGAGCTCGATCCGTTCGATCGCAGCATCGACGTGCGCGTGAGCCGCCTGCGCCAGACGTTGCACGACGATGCGCGCGCGCCGCAGATCATCAAGACGGTGTACGGGCAGGGCTATCTGATCGGCGTGCCGGTCGAGCGGGAGGCGAATGAGCGCTCGTGCCCGCATCGTTGTTCGGCCGGCTGCTGACGGCGTTGCTGCTCGCGATCGGCGCGACGCTGCTGATCGTCGTCGCGCTGCTCTTGAGCGAGCGGCGTGATTCGCTGTTCGCCGGCAGCGACGCCGCCGCGATCGTGAACGCGGTCGACGCGACGGCTCAGCGTCTGGCCGCGCTCGAGCCCGCCGAACGCGATGCCGAAATCGAGCGGCTGCACAGCGAGCCGCCGGCCATCGAGCGGCCAGCGCAGTCGCCGCGACCGCTGCGTCAGCCGGGCGCCGAGACGGCCGAAGCCATCCGCGTGCTGCAGTCGCGTCTCGCGCGCTCGCTCGGTGCCGGTTACGGCGTCGAGGTTCGACCTGCCAGACCGGGCCCATCCGAAGTGATCCGACTTGGGCCGGAGCGACGCTTCCTGCGGCCGGAGCGCGAGCCGGGGCTGTCGCCGGAACCGAGCGGCGATGGTCCGCCGCCGGAACCACGCAGCGAAGGGCAGCCACGCGGCGAGGGGCCCCGCGGCTTCGGCGGCGCCGGCCGCCCCGGCGGATTCCCGGCGCGGCAGCTCGACGTCGCCGTCACGCTGCCGGACGGCGCCGCCGTGACGTTTCGCACCGAAGTGCCGCGCCCGTCGCCCGGGCTTGCCCGCGGGGCTGCTGCTCGAGATCGGCTTGATCACGCTCGTGCTGGCCGGCGTGCTGTACGTGATGGCGCGCACGATCACGCGCCCGCTGTCGAAGCTCGCGACGGCGGCCGAAGCCGTCGGCCGCGGCGCGCGGCAGGCGCCGCTGCCCGAGACCGGCGCGCGCGAGCTGCGCAACGCCACGCGCGCGTTCAACACGATGCAGGAACGGTTGCAGCGCTACCTCGACAGCCGCACGCATTTTCTCGCCGCGATGTCGCACGATCTGCGCACGCCGCTCACGCGCCTGAAGCTGCGCGCCGAGACGCTCGACGATCCCGCGCTGCGCGACCGCTTCAACGCGGACCTCGACGAAATGAACAGCATGGTTCGCGGCGCGCTGAACCTGTTCAAAGGAGTGGATCACGACGAGCCGCTCGACGAACGTGCAAGTCGACGCGTTGCTCGCCGACTCTGCGCGAGGAGCTCGCGGAGATCGGCGCCGGCTTCACCGTGAGCGGCAGCGCGGCGCCGCTACTCGTGCGGCCGATGGCGCTGAAGCGCTGCCTCACGAATCTCGTGACGAACGCGGCGAAGTACGGCCGCAATACCACAGGTCGTGCTCGAGGACGCGCCGGCCGAGCTCGTGATCCGCGTGCAGGACGAAGGCCCCGGCATTCCCGACGACATGCTCGAGCGCGTGTTCGAGCCGTTCTTCCGCCTCGAGAGCTCGCGCAACTCCGATACGGGCGGCGTGGGCCTAGGGCTTGAGCATCGCGCGTGACATCGCGCAGAGCCACGGCGGCTCGCTCGCGCTCGCGAATCGCTCGCCGCACGGGCTCGAAGCGATCCTGACGCTGCCGCGCGCGGCTTAGCGCGGCCCGCCCGGACAGTCGGTCACAATTGCTTACAGCCTCGGTAGTCGCGTGGCTCTACAGTGAGTCTCACGTACCACACATGGAGGGTCCGGAAATGAAACAGCTGAAATTCTCGTTGCGGTGCTCGGCATGGCTGCTGCCGCCGCTTCGGCACAACCGCCCGGTCCGCCGGGTGGCCGGCCCATGGTCCCGGCCCGGCGGTCCCGGTTTCGGTGGCCCGCCCGATATCGAGCGGCTCGCGATCCTGCTCGATCTCGATCCGTATCAGAACGGGCGAAGTGCAGCGCGTGTTGACCGCGCAGCGCGAGGCCATGAGGGCCGAGCGCCAACAGCACGCGGCATCGGGCGATCGTCAGCGCCCGTCGTTCGAGGAGATGCAGGCGAGGCGGCAGGCGAACGAAGATGCCGTCGTCGGTCAGCTCAAGAACGTGCTGAGCGACACGCAGATCACGAAGCTCAAGGTGCTGATGGAGCCGCCTGCGCGCGGCGGCCGCGGTCCGCACGGCGGCCCGCCGCCTGGCGCGCCGAACGGCACCCCCAGCGACGTGCCCACGGCGCAAGTAAGTTCTAGTGAGGTCCAGGGCAGGACGGCCCGGGTAAGGAAGCCGAAACGAAGGACCTACGCTACCGGCCGCCGGTGTGCTGCCCCCCTGTTGCTCGCCGGCGGCCGGATAAGCGTGAAGCGGACGACGAGGCGTCGCCGACACTTGCTCGGTCGCCGGCGCGCTCAGGCGGCCATGACCATCCCGAAGCCGTCGATCTTCGTACGGCACCTTCAGCATGCGCGCGCAGTGCCAGAAGCCGTGCGGCGTGGACGACACGACCGGCACGCCGATCGCCTTTTCGAGCGGCACGATGACGTCGAGCGTGCGCAGCCCGCCGCACGACATCACGAGCGCGTCGGCTTTGCCGGCGGCCTTGTACGCCTCGACGCCGAGCTTGTGCAGGATCTCCTGCCGTGGCCGCGCCTTCCGGAATGCGCTCGTAGCCCAAGCCCTTTGGTCGCGACCACGTCGAAGCCGTGCTCGGTGAGGAACACCTTCAGGCGTTCGGTCACGACGTCGGTGTACGCGGTGGCCACCGCGACGCGTTTCGCGTTCACGTGCTTCAACCCGTCGACGAGGCCGTTGCTCTGCGTCGTGGCCGGCTTGCCCGTGAGCGCCGTGACCTTGTCGGTCAGTTCTTTGTTGAACGCCGCGCCTTTGTAGAACGTGATCGACGAGCCGAACACGGAGATCAGGTCGGCGCCCTGGTCCGCGAGCTCTTTCGCGCGCGGCAACGCGCGCGGAATCGCCTCGTTGTAGCTGTCGATCGTCATGCCGGCGAAGCCCAAGCCGTTGCTGACGAAGTTCACGCCGCTCGGGAACAGGCGCGTCGCATCGGGCGGCAGCGGGTAATTCAGCGGCGGGAAGATCAGGCCGATCGTCGGCGCGTTGGCGGCGGTGGCACGCAAACCCAACGCGCCGAGCAGCGCTGTGGCGCTGCCGAGCTTCACGAAATCGCGGCGGTGCAAGGTCATTCGCGGCTCCCCCGTTCGAACGAATGCGTTCGACGCTACGCGGGCGATCCTGAGCACGTCAAGCGCGTAGTTGCCGTTGGTTCTTTAGTCAAAACGGCCGGGGTTATGCTGCGCGCATGTGGACATGTCCCATGCATCCCGAGATTCGCCGTGCCGGGCCTGGCGCGTGCCCGATCTGCGGCATGGCGCTCGAGCCGCTCGAGCCGAGCGCCGACGAGGGCGAGAACGCCGAGCTCGTCGACATGACGCGGCGGTTCTGGCTCGGCGTCGCGCTCAGCGTGCCGCTGCTCTCGCCGATGCTGGGCGAGCTCGTGCCCGCGATCGATCCGATGCGGCTCTTCGGCCATGGCGTCGTCGCGTGGCTCGAGCTCGCGCTCGCGACGCCGGTGGTGGTGTACGCCGGCTGGCCGTTCCTCGTGCGCGGCTGGCAATCGGTCGTGACGTGGAACCTGAACATGTTCACGCTGATCGCGCTCGGCACGCTCGCGGCCTGGAGCTTCTCCGTGCTCGCGACGCTGGCGCCGGCGTGCTGCCGGAGTCGTTCCGCACGGCCGGCGGCGCGCCGCCGCTGTACTTCGAGGCGGCTGCCGTGATCGTCACGCTCGTGCTGCTCGGCCAGGTGCTCGAGCTGCGCGCGCGCTCGCGAACGTCGGGCGCGATTCGCGCGCTGCTGAAGCTCGCGCCGAAGATCGCGCACCGCGTCGATGCCGCGGGCGCGGAAGCCGACGTGGCGCTCGAAGACGTGCAGGTCGGCGACCGGTTGCGCGTGCGGCCCGGCGAGAAGCATTCCGGTCGACGGCGTCGTGGCCGACGGCGACAGCCACGTCGACGAGTCGATGCTGACGGGCGAGCCTGAGCCCGTGCGCAAATCCGCCGGCGCGGCCGTGTCGGCCGGCACGACGAACGCGAGCGGCAGCTTCGTGATGGTGGCGCAGCGCGTCGGCGGCGAGACGCTGTTGTCGCAGATCGTGCACATGGTGGCCGAGGCGCAGCGCTCGCGCGCGCCCGTGCAGCGGCTCGCGGATCGAATCTCCGCGTGGTTCGTGCCGGCGGTGGTGCTCGTCGCGGTCGTGGCCGCGGCCGTGTGGCTCGCGGTCGGGCCGCCGCCGCAGCTCGCGCACGCGTTGCTGGTCGCCGTGTCCGTGCTGATCATCGCGTGCCCGTGCGCGCTCGGGCTCGCGACGCCGATGTCGATCATGGTCGGTATCGGTCGCGGCGCGGAGGAGGGCGTGCTGATCAAGGACGCCGCCGCGCTCGAGCGGCTCGAGCACGTCACGACGCTCGTCGTCGACAAGACCGGCACGCTGACCGAAGGCAAGCCGAGCCTGCAGCGCGTGCTGCCGGCGGCAGGGCTTCGCCGAGCGCGACGTGCTGCGGCTCGCGGCCGCGGTCGAGCAGCCGAGCGAGCATCCGCTCGCGCGCGCGATCGTGGCCGGCGCCGCCGCTCGCGCGCATCGATCTGCCTGCGCGTCGACGGCTTCGCGTCCGATCCGGGGCTCGGAGTGTGGGCGCGGGTCGACGGCCGGCGCGTGGCGGTCGGCAACGTGCGGCTCATGCAGCGCGAGAGCGTCGATCTCGCCTCGGCGCCCGTGCGTGCCGACGGCGACGCCGCGACGCCGATCCACGTCGCGGTCGACGGCCGGCTCGCCGGCCTGCTGCTCGTCGCGGACGCGATCAAGGCCGACGACGCCCGAGGCGATCGCAGCGCTGAAGGCCGCCGGCGTGCGGATCGTCGTGCTGACGGGCGACGACGCGCGCACCGCCGCGGCCGTCGCCGCTGCGCTCGGGCTCACGGAAGTCGAGGCGAACGTGCTGCCGCAGGACAAAGCCGCGGTCGTGAAGCGGCTACAGAGCGAGGGCGAGATCGTCGCGATGGCCGGCGACGGCGTCAACGACGCACCGGCGCTGGCGCAAGCCGATGTCGGCATCGCGATGGGCACGGGCACCGACGTCGCGATGGAGTCGGCCGGCGTCACGCTCGTGAAGGGCGACCTGCGCGGCATCGTGCGCGCGGTGCGGCTGTCGCGGCGCACGATGCGCAACATCCGCCAGAACCTGCTGTTCGCGTTCGGCTACAACGCGCTCGGCGTGCCGCTCGCGGCCGGCGTGCTGTACCCGGTGTTCGGTTGGTTGCTGTCGCCGATCATCGCGAGCCTCGCGATGAGCTTCTCGTCCGTGTCGGTCATCAGCAACGCGCTGCGCTTGCGCAGCGCGAAGCTGTGACCGACGACGCGACGCTCAGTGCTTGACGATCACGGTCTCGAGATACTCGCCCGGCACGACGAGCGAGCGGCGGCCGCCGATGTTCAGCCGCTCGAGCAGCGCGTGATGTCGGCCTCGAGCTCCTTCTGACCCGCGGGCGGCAGCGCTGCGAACGCCTTGTGCGTCGGGCCGTAGAAGTCGCGGAAGATCTGGATCCAGTGCGCGGCCGATTCGTAGCGGAAGTTGAAGATCCGGCGCTCGCAGCGGATGTCGGCCGCCTCGGGGCCGAACAGCTGCACGATGTGCGGCTCGGTGCCCCAGAGCGCCGGCGACGCGAGGCCCGCGGGCGGCGGCAAGTGCTTGCCGATCACCTTGAACAGCTGGCCGATGAATCCTTCGGGCGTCCAATTCGCCATGCCGATGCGGCCGCCGCTGCGCACGACGCGCAGCGCTTCGGCCGCGGTCTTGCGCGTGATCGGGCGCGAACATCACGCCGAACGTCGAGAGCGCGACGTCGAACGTGCCGTCGGCGTACGGCAGCGCTTCGGCGTCGGCCTCCTGGAATCTCACCTCGAGTCCCTCGGCGCGTGCGCGCGCGGCGCCTTTGTCGAGCAGTTCCGGCACGTAGTCGGTCGACGTCACGTGCGCGAAGCGGCGCGCGGCGGCCAGCGTCGCGTTGCCGTTGCCGGCTGCGATGTCGAGCACGCGCTCGCCGGCGCACACGTCCGCGGCTTCGGCCAGCGTTTCGCCGACGATCTGCAGCGTGGTGCCGATCACGGCGAAGTCGCCGCTGGCCCACGTGGCCTGTTGCTTGGTTTTGATGGCGGCCAGGTTCGGTGCGGTGCTGGCCTTCACGGTTTCTCTGACGGCGGACATGGGCGATCTCCTCGGGTACGGTGTTGTTGCGACGGCGAGGATTGTTGGCCCGCGCCGGGCAGCGGTCCTTGCTCGCGCGTCCGAGCGGTTTGCCCGGCCGTCCGCGGTTGCATTTGCGAGGCGCCATCGGCGCAGCGGCTCTGCCACAATGTGCTCGGGCTAGAGGGCAGGGCAATTGCACTCCGATGAGCCAGGACACTCTTTCCGACGTCTTGCGCAGCGTGCGCCTGCGCAGCGCCGTGTTCTATTTCGTCTCGTGCGAGGGCGACTGGGTCGCCGAAGCGCCGGCGTCGCGCGAGATCGCCGCCGCCGTGATGCCGGACGCGGAGCACGTGATCGAGTATCACGTCGTGACGGCGGGCGAGTGCTGGGCCGCGATCGCCGGCGAGCAGCCGCGGAAGCTGAAGCGCGGCGACATCATCATGTTGCCGCAGGGCGACGCGCACGTGCGTGTCGAGCTCGCCGGGCATGCGCGCGAATCCGAGCGTCGACGCGTTCTTCGAGATGCAACGCAATCACCGGCCGTTTCGCGTCCACTACTCGAATGGCGCGGTGCCGGTTTCGGTCGATCGCGACGGCGGTAACCTGCCCGCGTTCGGCGCGTCGGAGCACGGCACTACGCTCGTGTGCGGTTTCATCGGTGTCGACGTGCGGCCGTTCAACCCGTTGCTCGCGACGTTGCCGCGCTTGCTGCACTTGCCGGGCGCCGGCGAGACGCAGCGAGCAGTTCGCGCAGCTCGCCGCCGAGGAATCCGCGCGCAAGCGACCCGGCGCCGAGGCGCTGCTCGAGAGATTGAGCGAGATGATGTTCGTCGACGCGATCCGCCGTCACGTGGAGCAACTGCCGGAGCAGTCGACCGGTTGGCTCGCGGGACTGCGCGACCGGTTCGTCGGTCGCGCGCTCGCGCTCCTGCACGATCGGCCCGCGGCCGACTGGACGGTCGAGGAGCTGAGCCGCCAGGTCGGCCTCTCGCGCTCCGCGTTCCACGAGCGCTTCGTCGAGTTGATCGGTCAGCCGCCCATGCAATACCTGACGCAATGGCGCATGCAGGCCGCGTCGCGTCTCCTGCGCGACACGCGCGCGAGCGTCGCGTCGATCGCGCTGGATGTTGGTTACGACTCCGAAGCCGCGTTCGCACGCGCGTTCAAGCGCGCAGTGGGCGCGCCGCCGGCGGCCTGGCGCCGGCAGCAAGGCGGCGCGATACAGCGGCCGGCGCTGGCTAAAACCGAAGCCTGATTCCCGCTACGAGCCGCGTGTCGCTCGGGTCGTGCGCTGCGGCACGCGCAAAGTCCGCCGTGGCGCCGAATTTGCGTTCCGCGACGAGTCCGACGTACGGCGCGACTTCGCGTTTCACCTCGTAGCGCAGGCGCAAGCCGATCTCCGCGCTCGCGAGTCCGGCGCCGAGGCCGCGCGCCGCGTCGCGCTTTGCGTACCAGTTCAGCTCCGCGAGCGGTTGCAGGATCAGTTTGTTCGTCACGAGCAGCTCGTAGTGGCTCTTCACGCGCAGTGCTGCGCGGCCGCCGTCGCCGACGTAGGCCGTGGCTTCGAGATCGATGCGGTAGGGCGCAGTGCCGCGCACGCCGACGGCCGCCCAGTTCTGCGTGGGGCCGGGCGTAGAAGTCGCTGCGCGCACCGGCCACGAGCTCCCACCAGCGCGCGAAGCTCTTGCCCCACAGGAGCTCGAGCTCGGCGCGCTGCGTGTCGCCGGACAGTCGTTCGCCTTCGGTGCGGATCCAGACCTTCGTCAGCGATTTGCCGATCCAGGTCTCGAGGTCCCAGCGCTGCAGGCTGCCGCCGTCGGTGCTCTGCGTCTCGAGCCGATCGAGCAGCACGAGCTTGTTCAGCGGATCGTCGAGCATCGCATGCTCGACGTGCATGGCCGCGAGGTCGGGAAACGCGGCCGCGCGATCGGCTGCCGTGACCGGCGGCGCTGCGTACGCCGCGGGTGCCTGCTCGTGGCCTGCGTGGTCGGAGTGCTCCGCGTGATCCGCTGGGTCGGCGTGATCCGCGTGCTCGTGTTGCGCCGCAGCGAGCAACGGCCACGCGAGCCACAGCACCGCGAGCGCGGCAGCGAAGCGCGCGCGACTAGAGGTGTCGTTACGCATCGACGCGCACCTCCCGGAACATGCCGTTCATGTGATACAGCAGGTGACAGTGATACGCCCAGCGGCCGAGCGCGTCGGCCGTCACGCGATACGAGCGCTGCGTGCCGGGCGGAATGTTGACCGTGTGCTTGCGCACGAGGAACTGGCCGGCCTCGTCCTCGAGGTCGCTCCACAGCCCGTGCAGGTGGATCGGGTGCGCCATCATCGTGTCGTTGACGAGCTTGAAGCGCACGCGTTCGCCGTAGCGCAAGCGCAATCGGCTCGGCGTTGGCGTACGGGACGCCGTCGAACGACCACATGAAGCGCTCCATGTGGCCCGTCAGGTGCAGCTCGAGCGTGCGCTCGGGCTCGCGGCCGTCGGGGTCCGCGAACAGTGAGCGCAGATTCGCGTAGGTCAGCACGCGTCGGCCGTTGTCGCGCAGTCCCACGCCGGGATCGTCGAGCCGCGGCGTCGGCGCCGCGGCCTGCATGTCGATGCCGGGATTGCGCCGCTCGCTCGGCGGATGCGTCGGCGGATCGCCGGGCATGACCATGCCGGGCATCGCAGGCATGCTCGGCATGCCGGTCATGTTGTGGCCCATGTCGGCCATGCCGAGGTACACGATGCGGTCGAGCTTCGGAATACGGCGCCTCGAGTCCGTCGCGCACCGCGAGCGTGCCGCGCGCGTAACCGCTGCGATCGAGCGACTGCGCGAAGATCGTGAACGCGTCGGCGCCTGCGGGCGTCACGAGCACGTCGTAGGTCTCGGCCGCGGCCATGCGGATCTCGTCGACGGTGACCGGGTGCACGTACTGACCGTCGACCGCGACGACGGTCATCGCGAGGCCTGGGATACGCACGTCGAAGGTCGACATCGACGAGCCGCTGATGAACCGCAGCCGCACGCGCTCGCCGGGCGTGAACACGCCCGTCCAGTTGCCGGCCGGCGTGTGGCCGTTCGTGAGATACGTGTACGTCGCGCCGCTGACGTCGGCGAGATCGGACGGCTGCATCCGCATGCGCGCCCACTCGCTCTGCGCGACGCGCGTGGCCGCGAGGCCGTCGCGCCGCGCATCGCGCACGTAGTCGCCGATCGTGCGCTTCTGATAGTTGAAGTAGTCGGACTGGCGTTTCAGCTTGAGGTACAGCGCCATCGGGTCGCGATCGGTCCAGTCCGAGAACAGCACGACGTGCTCGCGGTCGTACGCGAACGGCGCCGGCTCGCGCGGCTCGATCACGATCGCGCCGTAGAGGCCGGTCTGCTCCTGGAAGCCCGAGTGCGCGTGGTACCAGTACGTGCCGCTCTGGCGCAGCGGGAACCGATACGTGAACGTCTCGCCGGGCGCGATGCCGTGAAAGCTGAGGCCCGGCACGCCGTCCATGTTGGCGGGCAGCACGAGGCCGTGCCAGTGAATCGACGTGGGCTCCGCGAGCTCGTTCGTCACGCGCACGGTGACGGTGTCGCCTTCGCGCCAGCGCAGCAGCGGCGCGGGTAACGAGTCGTTTACCACGGTGGCGAAACTTTGTTTGCCCGTGAAGTTCACGGGCGCGGCGGCGACGCGCAGCGCGACGTCGGCGCCGCGCAGTGTGGTGACTTGCGAGCTCCCGGCGCTTGCTGCGTTCAGCGGTGGCGCCGCCAGTCCGGCTGCGGCGCCGACGCCGAGCCCTTCTATGAACGTGCGTCGCGAGAAACGTGGGTTCCCGTCGCGGGTGACGGTGTGGTCGGACATTCTGCGGCTCCTTCGATCCATGAACGACGTGCGTAACGAACGGCGCGAGCGCGCCGGCGCGGCCGTCGCTCTAGATCAGGAGCACGCAGTGACGAATGTGCAGCGGGACCGAAGTAGTGGGTGCGCTAGTCGCGTATGCGGCCGGGCCGATCAGCGGCGGTACGGCGCTTGCGGGGCGTGGCGCGTAGCTCGCGATCGGCAGCACGAGTCTGGCCGCCGCCAGCGTGTGCGTTGCGGTCGGCGGAACGCCCGCTACGACGTCGCAGTCGGCGGCGGTGACGTTGCCCGCCGCGTGGCCGCCGAGGCAGTGTGGGCAATCGCCGTTCGGCTGCGCGCGTGGCACCGGTGCGGTTGCGCTTGCGTGATGCTCGTGAGCCACGTGCTCGTGGCGCTGCGCCGCGGGCGCGGCGTGTGCCGAATGTGCGGCGGTCGGCGCCGCCGCGCTCATGGCCGGGCACGCCGCGCTGGTTAACACGGACGCCAACAGCGTGGGCACTACGGTGCCTGCAACAGCGCGTCGCCATCGCCGCAGAGTAGCCAGCACGTTCCCGCCACGATCAAACATCCGAAGAGTATAAACTCACCCTCAAACGTCGCGTGGGGGATTCGTATGCACATCGGCTCTCGTCTCATCATCGTTACGATCGCGGCGTTCGCCGCGCATGCGGCGCGGGCGCAAGGCCCGGGCCCGTCGCCGCCGCTGCCGACGTTTCCGCAGGTGTACGAGACGGCCGACCTCAAGATTCGTGTGGTGGAGCTTGCCGCCGGATTGGCGAATCCGTGGAGCCTCGCCTGGTTGCCGAACGGCGATCTCCTGATCACCGAGCGCGCGGGGCGGCTGCGCGTGTTCCACGACGGCAAGCTCGACCCGATGCCGATCAAGGGTGTGCCCGAGGTGAAGATCACCGCACTCGGCGGTTTGCTCGAGGTGTTGCCGCATCCGAAGTTCGCGCAGAACGGGCTCATCTATTTAAGCTACTCGAAGGCCGGCGAGGGCAATCTCTCGACCACCGCGCTCGCGCGCGGCAAGCTCGTCGGTCACGAGATCCAGGGTTTGAAGGACGTCTTCGTCGCGAAGAACTGGAGCAACTCGCCGACGAACTTCGGCGGCCGCATGGCGTTCGGCAAGGACGGCATGCTGTACGTGACCGTGGGCGAGCGCCAGGAGCAGGAGCGCGCGCAGAACACGCTCGAGCACGGCGGCAAAGTGCTGCGTCTGCGCGACGACGGCACGGCGCCGCCCGACAACCCGTTCGTCGGCAACAAGGCGTATCTGCCGGAAATCTACTCGGTCGGTCATCGCAGCCCGCAAGGCCTCGCGTTCCATCCGGTGACGGGCGAGCTCTGGGAAGACGAGCACGGGCCGCTCGGCGGCGACGAGATCAACATCGTGAAGGCGGGCAAGAACTACGGCTGGCCGCTCGTGACCTACGGCCGCGACTACGACGGCAAGAAAGTCAGCGATCTTCAAACGCGCGCCGATCTCGAGTCGCCGTTCCTGTACTTCGTGCCGTCGATCGCGATCTCGGGGCTCACCTTCTATACGGGCAGCAAGCTCGCGGCGTGGAAGGGCAACGCATTCGTGGGGTCGATGATGGAGGGGCGCACGAAGTGGACGGGGCACATTCGGCGCATCACGTTCGCGGACGACGGGCAGCCGATACAGCGCGAGCCGATCCTGCGCGAGTTGCGGCAGCGCATTCGCGACGTGCGCATGGGGCCGGACGAGCTCTTGTACGTGCTCACCGATCAGGACCCCGGCGCGTTGTTGCGCATCGAACCGGCGGAATAATTGAGCGCGCTGGTGGGGAGAGAACCAATGAACACAAACATGCAAAGCGGCAAGACCGTGGCCGGAGGGACGGACGGCGGCGGGCGACGCAGGAGCCTCTGGACGACCCCGGCTTTAGTCACAGCGCTCATTCTGCTGATCCCCTTGCTGGGCAACCACTTTGTAGATGGATGGAACTGGGATTTTCGCGGCTTTGTTCTTGCCGGCAGTCTCGTCTTCGGCACTGCGCTTGCGTACGAGCTGGTAACCAAAAACGTGGACAGAATCGTGTACAGAGCCGCCGTCGGCGTTGCGCTTGCGGCGGCATTCGTCCTCGTCTGGATGAACTTCGTCCAAGCCGCAGATGACGTCAATCCTGCCGCCGTGATGTACTTCGGGGTGCCCATTGTGGGGATCATCGGTGCCACGATGGCGCGTTTCCGGCCAGACGGCATGGCACGGGCCTTGTTCGCGACAGCGCTCGCTCAAGCCTTGGTCCTGGCGAGTGCGCTGATTGTCCGGGATCCTCAGGTTACCTCCTGGACACCGGCGGTATTGCGCGGGTTTGGTCTGAATACGTTTTTCGTCCTGGCGTTTTTCGGAGCGGCGTTGTTGTTTCGGAAAGCTGCTCGTGGGGAATCCACCGTCAGCTAAACTGTCGGCCCGTGGAGGTCGCCCTCGTTTGATTTCGGTGCGCACCATTCGCCGTTTTGCTGGACCCTTCGCGCGCGTATGCGTGTGTGCGGCAGTGGCGGCGAAGTTGCTGGTGCCGATGGGGTACATGCCGGGGCCGTTCGCCGCGGGGTTGCCGGTACAGCTGTGCGACGCGGGGTTTGCGCCCGTCGTCGCGCACCCGTACGAGCATGCGGCGCACGGCGGCCACGCGCAGCACGGCGGTGGGCAGCACGAGCACGACAAAGCGTCGGAGCTGCACTGGAAGTACTGCCCGAGCGGCGCGCTCGCGGCCGCCGGTGCGATTCCCGTCGAATATCGGATCGATCTCGCTCACGTCGAATCAGAGCGCCTCGCGCTTCGTGACGCCTCGGGTGTCACTCGAACTCCGTTCATCGTGTTCCGATCACGCGCTCCGCCTCTCGACCTCGCACTCGTCTGAGGTCCATTGCCGCCGGTAACGCACGTCGTTGCAGGCGCGTTTCATTCGTTTCGTGCTGAGAGGTTTTCAATGCGTAAGCATTCCCTGTTCGCGTGCCTGGCGATTGCCGGTGCGCTACCAAGCGTCGCCCGTGCGCATCACGGGCTCGACTTCATCCTGGTGCAAACCGCGCATCTCCCGGAGAAGGGCACCGGCTATGTGTTCGGGCGCGTCAATCGTCTCGAGGGCGACGAGAGCGAGACCGAGCTCGAGCCCGCCGCGCTCTGGGGCGTGACGAATCGGATCGCGCTCGAGACGCACGCGCACTTCGCGAAGGCGAGCGGCGAGTCGTTCGGCTACGAATCCGTGGCGGGCGCGGCGCACTTCCTGCTGTCGCCGCTCTCGCGCGAGCTGTCGTACGGCATGTCGGTCGAATACGCCGTCGGCTCCGGTGATCACGGCGACGACTTCGCGGTGAGCGGTGTCGTCGGTTACGAGCACAAGCGCTGGGCCGCGGCCGCGAACCTCATGTACGAGCGCGTGGAGGGATCATCGGCAGCGTGGGGCTACGCGGCAGGCTTGCGGCGCAACCTCACGCCGAAGCACGCGATCGGTCTCGAGACGCAAGGCACGTTCGAGGAGCACGGCAACTCCGAGCTGCTCGTCGCCTACTACGGCCAGCTCAGCGACCACTTCTGGCTCAACGCGGGCCTCGGCAAGCGCATCGACGAAGGCCCCGACCACGCCGCGCACCTCTCCTTCATCTACCGCTTCAGGTAGGGGCGGTGCGACGGGCTTTGCGTTGAGCTCATCGCAAGCGGGTGGGCACGGCGAGCTCGCGAGGGCCCCTCGCGGGACACGCCGGAAATCGCATCCTTGCGGCTCGGCTGCGCACATCCCTGTGCGCAGACGGTCCCGCGAGGGGCCCTCGCGACCTCGCCGCGCCCACCAGCCGCATGCTGGCCGCTCCATCAGCGATGCGGCTTTGAGCGACGCCGGTGATTGACCGTCCGCGCGGCGACCGCGCCGTCAGCGATAGAGTTTGAGGTTGAGGTACGCGGCTTCGACGTTGTTGGCGCGCAGGCGCTCGTAGTTCGTCCAGTCCTTGTAGCGATCGAGCGTCACCGTGCGCTTGAGTTCTTCGAGGGACTTGCCGGCGGCCATGCCCGCAGACACCTGATCGCGCAGGTACTCGAAGTATTCGCGTGTTTCGCGCACCGCAGACTTGTCGAGCAGAGGAGCGCCGTGCCCAGTGAGCAGCACGTCGAAGTCCAGCGCCTCGACCGCCTCGTACGACTTGATCCACTCCGCGAGCGGATTGCCGTCGAACGGCCCGCACGCGCTCGGCAACGAGTGGACGTTGTCGTTCACGAGCGCGTCTGCGACGAACTCCGTAACGAACACGGCGCGCTCGCTCGGAAAGAAAAGCACCGTCGCGTCGTCCGAGTGATTCAGCCCGGGATGCACGAGCTCGACGACTTTGCCGCCAAGCTCGATGCGCAGGCGATCGGAGTACAGCACGGTAGGTTTCACGACGTAAGCCAGCAGCTCCTGCGGTGTCGCCATGCCGTCGTGGTTGCGGTCGATCGTGTCGAAGAAGCCGATGAACATGCCGCACACGCCGGGGCGAGTGGTGGTCGGAATGTCGATCTCGTCGCGATCGATGACGCCGTTGTTGTTGCGATCGACCATGTCGCCCGGCATGTGCGGGTAGCGGCCGTCGAGATTGCGCGCCATGTTCTCGTGGCCCACGAACGTGGCCGTCGCGGCGAACGCGCCGCCGCCTTCCGCGTGATCGAAGTGGCTGTGGCTGTAGATCACGTAGCGCACGGGCTTGCCCGGGAACTGCTTGTCGAGCTCGCCCTTCAGCCAGTCCGCGAACCCGACGTTGATCGGATCGGCCAGCACGATGCCGGCCGGCGTCACGAGGAACGCCGTGTACCAGTTGCCGTTGCGCGCCCGGTACAGATCGCCTTTGACATGAATGATTTCGCGCACCGGCGCGCGCTGCGCGGGACGCGGTGTGGGAGCCTGCTGTGCTTGCTGCGCCGAGCTTGCGCCCGTGAACGAGCACGCGGCGAGAACGAGAGAGACCAGCGTCAGCGTGCGATACACGGCGAACCTTCGAGGGTGCTTTGGATCGCCGGAGTATAGGCCAAACGGGGGGCGAACCCGTTGCGCAGAAACGAAGCGCGCGCCCCGACCGAATCAGCGTCTGCGGCGCTTCAGCACCAGTGCGCCGAGCAGGCCCGGCAGCATGAGCCACGACACCGCGCCGCCGCCGCCGTGGCCGTCGGCAACGGGCGGGCGAGCGACGAGGCCGTCGCGCGCGCTGTCTTCGAGCGGCAGCTGCGAGAACTTCGACGACTCGTTCGGGCCGTATTCATCTTGCAGCGTGCTATCGGCCGCGTCGTGCAGCTCGATCAGCACGTCGTAGAGCCCGGTCGAGTAGCCCGACACGAGGTCTGTCTCGACTTCGTAGTCATCGTTGGGGTCGCTGCCGAACACGGTGAAGTCCTTCGTCGTGTACAGGAGCTCCCACGCGTTGCCGTCGGCGCTGACGTAGATCTCCGCGTACACGACCGATGCTGTGAACAGCGTGTCGGCGTCGAAACGCACGCGCAGACGGTGGAAGTAGCCGTCGCCGTCGTGGTCGGAGAAGAGATCGGTGGTCGCGTCGTAGACATACGTGTCGCCGTACGCAGATTTCGTCGAGCTGAAGGTCTTGCCCGTCACGGTGACGCGCGGCTTCTGCGCAACGTCGGCCGCGGCGCGACGCGTCGTCTGAAAGCCCTTCGAGTCGCGCAGCTCGTCGGCGGGGTGATCGCCGGCAAATCCTTCGCTCGTGCGCGTGACACGCTCTTCGGCGTCCGGCGCGGGCGCCGCGTTCGCCGTGAGCGCCAGAGCGGCGATGGCCAGCGACGGCAACAGCGAAACGTTCATGTTCGGCCCTCCCGGCACGACGGTGCCAATGGGGCCATTTAGCGACCGCGAGGCTGAACGGTAGCTGAGGGGCGAACGGCGGGAGTGGGCGGCACGGCCGTCGGCCGCACTATGGAAAACGGCCGGGCGCGAGCGCCCGGCCGTTTCTTAATACTGGAACGGGACTTGGCTACTTCTTGGCGCCGGCCGGTGCGGGAGACGGGCCGGGCGAAACGACGACCGTACCCACGTTCGTATCGTAGAGCTTCTTGACCGCGTTCAGTTCGTCGGCCCCTTGCTTCATTCGCAAGCTGGAGGCGGCCTTGATGAGGTGCGGAGCTTTGTCGCCACCGGCCGCGTCGTACTCGGCTTTGACACAGTTGAGGTACGCCTGCATCGACACGCCGTAAGTGTTGTAGTCCTGCCGGATGGCCTCCTGCTTCCCGACAGCGTCCTCCTTGGCCGGGATCACGACGAGCTTCGGTATTTCGCAGGCGCCGGCGGCACCGGCCACGGTTACGAGCAGTCCGGCCACGATGGTCTTGGTCACGTTCATGTTCTTCCCCCGGACCGGTGCGGTCCTCACGTTGCCCGATAGTCTACACAAAGCTAGAGCCCCCGCTCCATACGGACGTGCTCGATGCCGGCCTCGTCGAACGGCGTGCTCGTGACGGTGTAGCCCAAGTGCTCGTACAGCGGCACGGCGGATCGCTGCGCGTTGCACCACACGCTGCGAAGGCCGTGCCCGCGCGCGATCTCGTGCAGGCGCTGCATCAGCGCGCTCGCGACGCCGCGGCGGCGGTGCGGAGCGAGCACGGCCACGCGGCCGATTTTGCCGCCGAGATCGAGGTCGAGCCGCGCCGTGCCGATCGGCGTGTCGCGCTCGAGCGCGAGCAGGTGCAGGCAGACGGCGTCGCGGTCGTCGAACTCGAGATCTTTCGGGATGCGTTGCTCGAGCCAGAACACCGTCTCGCGCACGAGCCTTGATGGCGGCGAAATCCGTGTCGAGATCGGCGATGCGAATCTGCAAGCGGCGGTCAGCAGCAGGAGCAGCCGCGTCCCGGGCCGTGGCCTTCGGCGAGCACGCGGCCCGCGGAGTCGGTGACCGTGAGCGCCAGCGTACGGCCGTCCTCGAGCTCGAGCGTGACGTCGGCGCCGACGAGCGCCGCGGCGTCGGCCACGCCGTCGAGTGTGACGATGCCTTCGATGCGGTGCACGCCCGGCACCGGCAAGCCCGGAAGTCGCCATGCCCTGGTACCGCGCGATCCGATACGGAATCGGGCCGACGGTGCGATCGCGCCAGCGCAGCGAGCCGACGCCGGCGTATTGTTCGACGAGTTGCATGCGAAGGACTCCTGGCGGCGGCGCCGTGGCGCCGCGGCCTTGCGCACATTCTAGCTGTCGTTTCGCTAGCGCGACGAGCATTCCGATAAGCTGGCCGCAAGTGATGCGGGCAGGAGCCGAACCATGCGCTGGAAGGATTTGCGCCGCAGTGACAACGTCCGCGACGAGCGCGGCGATGGGCGGCGGGGGGGCGGGCGGCTGCCGCTGCGCGGAGTCGGCGGCGGCCTCGGCGCGGTAGCGCTGCTGGTCGTCGTGTTCGTGGTCGGCGGTCCCGATGCCGTCCTGCAGCTGCTCGGTAGCGGCAGCGGCGTCGCGCCGAGCGGCGGCGGGCAGGAAGGCGCGCCGCTCGACGGCGACCGACGACGACAGCCAGTTCGTTGCAGCGATCCTCGGCAGCACGGAGGACGTGTGGGGCGAGGTGTTCGCGCAGCAGGGCCGGCGCTATGAGCCGCCTCTGCTCGAGCTGTTCGACGGCTCCGTGCAGTCGGCGTGCGGCTACGCGAGCGCGGCCGCCGGACCGTTCTATTGCCCCGGCGACCAGCGCGTGTATCTCGACACGTCGTTCTTTCGCGATCTTGCGCGCATGGGTGGCCCGGGCGACTTCGCGGCGGCGTACGTGATCGGCCACGAGGTGGGTCATCACGTGCAGACGCTGCTCGGCACGTCCGACAAGGTGCACGCCGCGCAAGCAACGCGGCAACGAGGCGACGGCGAATCGGTTGCAGGTGGCGATGGAGCTCCAGGCCGATTGCTTCGCGGGCGTGTGGGCGTATCACGCGAATCAACGCAACCGCGTGCTCGAGCCCGGCGACGTCGACGAAGGGCTCGCGGCCGCCGCAGCGATCGGCGACGATCGGTTGCAGCGCAACGCGGGTCGGCGCGTGACGCCGGACTCGTTCACGCACGGTTCGTCGGCGCAGCGCCAGCAGTGGCTCGAATGCCGGGCTCACGATCCGGCGACCCGGCGGCGTGCGACACGTTTCGTTAGTTCGGTAACAAAGTGACGGCAATGATGGACCACCGCCTGATCGATGGCCGCGCCGTGCGCGATCGAATTCTGGCCGAGGTCGCTGCGCGCGTGCGCGCCGGCGCGGCGAAGCACGCGCTCGGCAAGCTCGTGTCGATCAGCATCGGCGAGCACAAGGAAGTCGGCGTGTACGTGCGCGGGCAGGCGAGCGCCGCGAAGAAGGTCGGCATTCCGTTCGAGGAGCAGATCGTGGCCGAGCGCGCTGACGCAGGACGAGTGCAAAGCGCGGCTCGTGGCGATGAACGACGACCCGAACGTGCTCGGCGTGATCCTGCAGCGCCCGTTCCGCAACACATCAGCACGGCCGTTCGCTCGCGTCCGCGATTCATCCGCTGAAGGACATCGAGGGCATGAACCCGGCGTCGATCGGCGAC
The DNA here is from genome assembly GCA_963748045.1 of uncultured Gammaproteobacteria bacterium. GTDB lineage: Bacteria > Pseudomonadota > Gammaproteobacteria > Steroidobacterales > Rariloculaceae > FEN-1219. Next base: position 43,431 of record CAVVIC010000013.1, on the reverse strand, counting down.
ATCGTCTACAACGACATCGGGCTCGCGCCGTGCACCGCGGCGGCGTCCGTCGAGCTGATCAAAGCCACCGGGTTGAACCTGCACGGCCTCGAGGTCGTGATGATCGGCCACTCGGAGATCGTCGGTAAGCCGGCCGCGTTCATGCTGATGGCGGAGGGCGCGACGGTGACGGTGTGCCATCACCTCACGCGCTCGGTCGCCGCGCACTCGCGGCGCGCCGATGCGGTGCTCGTCGCGGTCGGCAAGCCGAAGTTCCTGCGGCGCCGACATGGTGAAGCCCGGCGCCGCCGTAATCGACATCGGCATCAATCAGATCATGGGGCCCGACGGCGAGCCGATGATCGTCGGCGACGTCGATACCGAGCGCGTGAAAGAAGTCGCGAGCTGGGTCACGCCGGTGCCGGGCGGCGTCGGCCCGGTCACCGTCGCGATGTTCATGCGCAACGCCATCACCGCGCACGAGAAGCAGCTCGCCGCCGGCTGGCTACGCTAAAGACGGTGCCAGGCCTTGCACAGTTGCACGATGCGTCCCGCACCGAGTCATCCGCGCGGTTGCGCGCAATCTGTGCAACTGCGCAAGGCCTGGCACCGTCTTCGCGGCTTAGCTGGCGGTTAGGGCGGCCTTGTTCGCCGTCAGGAATTCCTGCACCGACGTCGGCGCTTTGCCGGTGAGCGCCTGCACCGTGGGCGCCGCGACACGTGTGGTAGCCGTGCGCGCCCTGCTCGTTGAAGTTCAGCAGCGCGTCGATCAGGAACGGCGGCAGCTTCGCGGCTTCGAGGAGCTTCGCGTGGTCGGCGCGCGCCACGGCCACGTGCCGCAGCGGCTTGCCCGTCAGCTTCGCTCGCGAGCGAAGCCAGCTCGTCCTGCGTGATCGGCGCCGGGCCGGTCACGTCGAGAACCCGTCGGCCGCTGAAGTCGGACGTCGAGCGCGGCCGCGTCGGTGCGCGCGCAATCCTCGCGCGTCACGTAGTTCACGCCGGCCTTGCCGACGGACGTCGTGAGCTGCCCGAACTTCAGCGCGGTGTTCAGCGTGCCGAGCAGGAACTCGGTGTACAGGTGATGGCGCAGGATCGTCCACTCGAGCGGGCTCGCGAAGAGCGCCTGCTCGGTCCAGAAGTGGTCGTTGATCAGCGAGCCGCGCGGGCGTCGGATACGGCGACGGCGCCGACGTGTAGATGACGTGCTTCACCTTCGCATCGACCGCGGCCTCGACGGCGGCGCGATGCTGGCGCAGGCGCGCGCCGTCGGGGAACAGGTCGCCCGTGCTGATCAGCAGCAGCCGCTCGGCGCCCGCGAACGCCGCCTTCAGCGTCTTCGGGTCGTTGAAGTCCGCTTTGCGGACCTCGACGCCGCGTTTAGCGAAGTCGGCGAGCTTTTCCGGCGCGCGCGTGGTGGCGATAATCGGCCCGGCCTTGGCTTCGAGCAGCAGCTCGACGACGCGGCGGCCGAGATTGCCGGCGGCGCCGGTGACGAGCAGGGGTCTAGGGAATTGGCCATGACGAGTCTCGTTTGCGTGGTGGGTGGGGAGGCCGGCATTCAACGCGTGCGGCGGCGTGACGGTCAAGAACCAAATGCCTATATCCTTGTGCAAATTACTTTGGGTGACGACCGATTTGTAACCAGACTGCGACCGCAATGTGGCGACTCGATTCGAGATACTGTCGTTCGGTCGGCGGCCGGTCGTCGCCACGCATCTTCGGTTGCCTCGCTCCTCCTCCCCGAGAGAACGACTCATTGCGCGGCCGCTCGTCGGCGCGCGGCCGTCGCCCCATTCGTTCTCTCCCGCTTTGGCTGCTTCTTGCGTCTCTGGTGCTGCCGGCGCATGCGCAGTCCGGCGATGACGTGCGGCGGCGTGTCGCTGCGCTACCAGCAACGTTCGCGCTACTCGTACATCGACGCCGTCCCGCGCGCGGGCCTGAGCTCGACCGACCACGCGCTCGAGCTACAGACGAGCCTGTTCATCGAGGGCGGGCAGGGCGGCGTTCAGTTTCTCGGCGAGGTGATGGACGCGCGAACTGAGCTGAACGACGCTGGTTCGCTGCTGAACACGACGCTCGTGAACACGCTCGAGCCGATCCAGGCGTACCTGACCTGGAACTGCGTCCGACATTCTGCAGGCCGGCAGCACCAGCTCGCTGAAGGTTGGACGCTTCACGATGGATCTCGGCCAGCGCCGACTGGTTGCGCGCAGCGCTTTCGCAACAGCGTCAACACCTTCTCGGGGCTCGAATGGACTGTGGCGCGGCAAGGATGGGCGCAACGCTCGCGCGTTTGTCGTCGTGCCGATGCGGATCCTGCCGACCGATAACGCGTCGTTGCTCGCCAATGACGAGGAGCTCGATCGCGGCAATCGCGACACCATGTTTCGCGGCGTGTACTACCAGTTCCCGGCGTTGAAGAGTCGCGACCGGTTCGAGGTGTACTGGGCCGGCCTCGATCAGGGCAATCGTCCGAACAACGATGCGTTGCCGCGCGATCTCGATTCGGTCGGTTTCCGAGCCTGGCGGCCCACGACCGCCGGCACAGTGGAGCTACGAGGTCGAAGCCGTGCTGCAGCACGGCAGGTCGAGCGCGACGGCGGCGGGCGTCACTCGTCGCGACCTCGTGCACGACGCCGAGTTCTACCACTGGGAGATTCGGCTACGCGTTCACGAGCAAGCTGTCGCCCGTGCTACTGCTGCAATACGACCGCGCGAGCGGCGATCGCGATCCGTTCGACAACCGCAACGAGGGCTACGACACGATGTTACGGCGAGCGGCGATCCGATTTCGCGCCGCAGGGGATCTATGGCCTGTTCGTGCGCGGCAACCTGCGCACGCCGGGGCTGCGGTTGACGTTCGTACCGTGGCAGCACTGGCAGGCGATGTTCAGCTATCGGTCGTATGCAGCTCGACTCGGCGCGCGATGCATGGTCCGGCATCGGCCTGCGCGATCTCACCGGCCAGGCCGGGCGGTCAGATCGGCCGGCAGCTCGAAGGCAGCTTCACGTGGAACGCGATCGCCGAATCGCCTGACGTTCGAGACGGGCTTCGCGCAGCTCTGGGCCGGCCGATTCTTCCGCGAGACGGCCGGAGCGGGATTCCGCGGCGACCCGACGTTCGTTTACGTGACGATCACGACGAACTTCGGCGGCCGCGCCCGCGACCGCTGATCCCCGCAGCAAAAACAAAACCCGCCGCGGTTGCCCGCGGCGGGTTTGTTTCGTTCTGACGACGGAGTCTAGTGACCCGCGTGCGCAAGGTCCTGCACGGCCTTCAGCGCCTGGTTCACGTTCTCGTCCGGCGCGATGCCGCCGATCGTCGCAGCGACTTTGCCGTCCGGCGTCACGATGAACGTCGTGCGCTCGGCGAAGCCGTGGTCGATGTCCTTGCCGCGCGAGTCCTTCATGCCGGCTCGGCCTTCACGCACCATGAGCTCGATACGACTTCGCGATCGAGCCGTCGGCGTCGGACGCGACCGGCAGCTTGCCCGCGCAGTAGGCCGGATCGGCCGAGAAGTCGTTCGAGCGCGCGATGCTGTCGAGCGACACGCCGATCACGGTCGACTTCGGCCGCGTTGAACTTGTCCATGTTCTCCGCGAACGTGTGCGCCTGGATGTTGCAGCCCTGCGTGTACGCCGACGGATAGAAGTACACGACCACCGGGCCTTTCTTCAGCGCATCGGCGAGCGAGTACGTAGAATTCTTTGCCCGCGAGCGACGCCTGGGCTTTGAAGGCCGGAGCCGCATCGCCTTTGTTCAGCGCAGCGGCGGCCGGAAGCGCAACGACGGCGGATGCCAGGCCAGCGAGAAGCAGTCTGTTCATGGGGTTCCCCTCGAATGAGAATGGTTTGCGGACTCGCATCATCGTGACAAGGCACGGGCTTTCGCGCAAGCCCATGGCGACGCACGGCTCGCCCCGCCAACGGCGCTGCGGCCGCGAGCTCTATCGCGGCCTAGCCGTAACCTACGCCGACGATATAGCGCTGCAGTTGAGCGATCGTGAATTCCTGGTCGGCGATCGTCTGCTTGACGAGGTCGCCGATCGAGATCATGCCGATCACTCGCTTCTGCTCGACGACGGGCAGGTGTCGGACACGCTTCTCGGTCATGATGCCCATGCACTCGTCCACGGTGCGATTCGGCGCTACGCAGACGACGTGGGCGGTCATGATGACGCGAACGGCTGCGTCCTTCGACGACAGTCCGGCCAAGATCACTTTGCGCGCGTAGTCGCGCTCGGTCAGGATGCCGACGAGATGCTCGCCTTCCATGACGAGTACGGCGCCGACGTCGTGCTGCGCCATCACTCCGAGCGCCGCGAGCACCGTGTCGTCGGGTCGTACGGAGTGGACCCCGTGGCCTTTGGATTTCAGGATGTCGTGAGCGGTGTGCATCGATCGTCCCCCCGGATGATTCGACACGAAGCCTCAGAACCGAGACTCTAACAGCCCTAGTGTGCTCCGTTTCCGACGGGCCGGCGAGCGTTTCGCTGCGGCTTGGCAGGTAGCGGTTGTAGTCACCGGCCTCGGCAGAAGTCGCGAGGCCGCGGGCGTCGGCGGTAACATGGGGCTATTCGTACTCAAAGCGTTCGAAGGGGGATTCGCATGTGGCAGCGTAGAGTCTTGATCGGCGTGGTATTGGGGTTCGGCGCGGCTACCGCAGTCGCGCAGCAGACCGTGCCGACGCGCAACGGTACGCCGGTGGCGCCGACCGGCATCGTCGTGCCGCCGCTCGGAGCGGGGCCGTTCACGTACCACACGGCCGAAGGGCAGGACATTCGCGTCGTCGTACTCACGCGCGGCCTCAAGCGTCCGTGGAGCATCGCGTTCCTGCCGACGGGCGAAATGCTCGTGACGGAACGCGGCGGCCAGCTGCGCATCATCAAGAACGGCAAGCTCGACCCGCAACCCGTCGCGGCGGATTGCCGATGATCCAGGCGCAGGGGCTCGGTCGGGCTGGGCGACGTCGTGCTGCACCCGCAGTTCGCGACGAATCACTTCGTCTATTTGAGCTACGACAAGCCCGGCGCCGAGGGGCGCGCGGTGCTGGCCATCGCGCGCGGCGTGTGGGACGGACACGCGCTGACGAAGGTGAGCGAAATTTTCGCCACGACCGATACCGGCAGTCTGTCGCGTTTGGCTTTCGGCCGTGACGGGAAACTCTACGCGTCGACGGCCGGCGGGCAGGGCGATGGCCCGCAGAACCCGATGAGCTTGTCGGGCAAGGTGTTGCGCCTGAACGACGACGGCACCGTGCCGAAGGACAACCCGTTCGTCGGCAAGTCCGGACCACAAGCCCGAGATCTTCACGCTCGGTCATCGCAGCCCGCTCGGTCTCGCCGTGCATCCCGGCACCGGCCACTCTGGGAGAACGAGAACGGCCCGAACGGCGGCGACGAGATCAACATTCTCAAAGCCGGCGCGAACTACGGCTGGCCGCTCGTGAGCCTGGGGCGCACGTATCCCGGCCCGTGGCAGTCGAAGGGCTTCTCGCGCGAAGGTTTCGAGGACCCGGTCGTCTACTGGACGCCCGCGATCGCCGTCTCCGGCATGGCGTTCTACACGGGCAGCAAGCTCCCGAAGTGGAAGGGCGACGTGTTCGTCGGCGGCTTGCGCCAGGGCGAAATCCCGGGCACGGGCCACCTCGAGCGCATTCTGTTCAACGAGAACATGGAGGAGCTGCGCCGCGAGCAGCTGCTCGACGGATCTGCGTCAACGCATTCGCGACGTGCGCATGGGGCCCGACGAGCTGCTGTATCTCCTGACCGACGAGGACGACGGCGCGGTGCTGCGCATCGAGCCCGCGAACTGATCTGATGTCTGCCGCCGACGCCGGTTCAGGGCTCGCCGTGAGCGCGAGCGTCACGATTCCCGGAATCCGAGATCGAGTTCACCGCGATCCGCGCGCAGGGCGCCGGCGGACAGAACGTGAACAAGGTCGCGAGCGCCGTGCAACTGCGCTTCGACGCCGCGCATTCGAGCGCGCTGCCCGAGGGCTGTCGTCAGCGGCTGCTCGCGCTGCGCGATCACCGGATTTCGGCTGACGGCGTCGTCGTGATCAAGGCGCAGGAGTTCCGCAGCCAGGAGCAGAACAAGGCCGCGGCGCTCGAGCGGTTGGGCGATCTGATTCGCCGCGCGCTCGTGGTGCCGAAAGTGCGGCGCAAGACGAAGCCGACGCGCTCGTCGCAGCAGCGCAGGCTCGACAGCAAGACCAAGAACGCCAAGCGCAAACGCGAACGGCGCGCGGTCGATGACTAGGGGTGTCAGTGTCCATTTCAATTGAAAACATAGGTTCGATCGCCAATCTGTTGGCCGCCGTGGGTGTGCTGCTGACATTGATCTATCTGGCGCGGCAGGTGCGCCAGGGCAACCTGTTCGCGAGGGCGCAGGCGCGCCAACGCATTGCCGATCAGGCCCATGACGAGCTCTACGAGTGGAAGCACGACGCCACGTTGCGCGCGTGCTTCACCAATAAGGAGCCCCTGACACCGGACGAGCAGGAGTTGGTGCACTACTTCCTACTGGCCGCGATGCGGGCGCGCGAGTGGGAGTGGTTCCAGTACGTGGATGGTGTGATTGGCAAGGACGTTTACGAGGCCTACCACGGTGTCATCGCACTGCATCTCGGCATTGCGCGTACGCGCAGATGGTGGCAGACCGTCGGCCGCATCGGTTTCGACGCGCGGTTCGTGGCCGTGGTCGACGGGTTGCTGGTGAGGGCACGGCTGACGGACTACTTTGAGCAGATTCGCGTGTACGATCGCGCGCAGCCGGGCTAGGGATTGCGATGGCACGTTTCGATCTCGTGATTTTCGATTGCGACGGCGTGGTGGTCGACAGTGAACGCATCGTCCATGAAGTGTTCGGCGACTTCATCCGCTCGCTCGGTGCGGATCTCGACTCCGCGCGCATGAACGAGCTGTTTCTCGGCCGACGTCTCGTCGACTGTCTTGCGATCATCGAAGGCATTACTGGCCGCGCTGCGCCGCTCGACGCGCTCGACCGCTATCAAAGCCGAGCGCGATCGTGTGCTGCGCGAGCAGGTGCAGCCGGTCGAAGGTGTGCGCCAGGTGATCGAGGCGCTGACGGTGCCGTACTGCATCGCGTCGAGCGGTGATCACGCGAAGATGCACGCGACGCTCGGCGCGACTGGGCTCTTGCCTCTGTTCGAAGGCCGTCTCACGAGCGGCACCGAAGTCGCGCACGGCAAACCGGCGCCCGACGTGTTCCTGCTCGCGGCCGAGCGCATGGGCGCCGTGCCGGCGCGCACCGCCGTGATCGAGGATTCGGTCAACGGCGTGCTCGCGGGCTGCGCGGCTGGCATGACGGTGTTCGGATTCGCGGGTCTCGTGCCCGCCGCGGATCTCTCAGCGGCCGGTGCTGCACGTACGTTCACGCACATGCGCGAGCTCCTGGCGTTGCTCGGCTGACTGAATCAATCAGCGAGGCGTTTCGCGACGAACTCCTGCGTCGGGCTGCGGATCACGAGTTGCGTAGTCTCGCCGCGGCGGTTGGTCTGAAAGTCGGCGACCACGTCGATCGTCTTCAGGAAGAACTGCGTGGGCGATTCGGGGTACAGCGGGTGTCGGCATCGCCGTAGCCGCCGGAAAACACGACCTTGCCGTGCCGCGCGATCAGCACGGCGCCGCTGAAACTGCTCGCGATCGTCTGTGCGCGCATGTACTTGTCGGCGATGCGCAGCGGTTCGTCGGGGCGCAGCATGAGCCAGCCGAGGCACGCGACCGCGCACAACGCGACGAACGCGGTCGGGTGAATGTTGACGCGCACGCTTGCGGCGCCGTCAGCCCGCGGCCCGCGTGGCGGGCCCGTTGCGACACACCATCCAGTCGAGCGCGTTCCAGCGCGCACTCGCGATGGTGCGATAGATCAGCGCCAGGGCGGCCAGGCTGGCTAAGAGCTCGATCGCGCTGATTTGGTCCAGAGTCGTGCCGCCGATGGTCACGGCCGTCATCATCAAGAGCCCCATCGTCACGATGCCGAGCGCGGCTTCGAACCAGCGCAGTCCCCGCGTCATCATGAGTCCGAGATACAGGCTCGCGACGCTGCCGAGCGCGAGCAGCGCTAGCCCGAACCCGAGCAGCGGCGTGGAGAACTCGAGGTACGAACCGATCGCGACGTAGAGCAGCAGCAGCACGCCGAGCGGATAGGCGTTGTAACGCCAGAACGCGATCTCGACCCGGTGGAACAACTCCGCGCGCGTCCACGCATTGCGCAGCCACAGCACGCGGCTGCGCGCGGCCGCGGTGCTCGTGATCGCGCCCGAGATGGCGGTGAACAGCGTCAGGAAGAACAGCCACACGATGTGCTGGCGGAACAGCCACGCCGTCGCCACGACCGGCACCGCTTGGCCGAGCGCCACGAGCCAGGGCCGGCTCGTGCCGAGCAGCAGCTCGAGCTCCGCGCCCGAAGCGTACACGTCGCCCGGGAGTATGCGACGCGTGAGCTGTGCCGCCGCGGCCAGCGACCGCGCGAGCTTCTGCTTCAACCGCCCGCCGAACAGCAGCAGCGCCGCAAACGCGAGCCAGGCGCCGATGCCGAGCCAGCCAATCGGCGGCACGCCCTCCGGTCGGCCGATGAGCCCGAGCGGCGCGACGATGCCGACCGCGACCAGCAGCGAGCCGATCAGCAGCCAGATGCCGCGCGTCTTGGCGACGATCCAGAGCGCGACGTACATCACGCTCACGTCGCCGAACACGATGAACAGGATCCGCGAGAAGACGTGCTCGGGTCTGAGGTCATTCGGATAGTAGAAGAACGCAAGCACGCCGGTGAACGCCGTGAGTGTTGCGATGAGGCCGGCCGTGACGATCGCGCTCACGAGCAGTGCGATGCGTGCGCCCGGCAAGACGAGGATCAACCGTCCAAACGCGAGGCGCTCGACGATAACCGGCAACAGCGAGCTCGCGAAGAACAGCATGATCAAGCCGAGCCACGGCGCCCACAGGCCGACGGTCTGCAGCCACAGCGGGCTGCGGCGCATGCCGGTGCCGAGCGTCCATGGTGGATAGTAGAGGTAGCTGATCATTCCGAGGCTCACGCACACGAGCCCGATCACGACGAGCCCACGCATCAACGGCGTCGCCGTGAAGTACGTCCAGATCAGCCGCAGCACGGCTCTCATCGGTGCATCGCCAGGAAGATGTCTTCGAGCGTGAGCCCCTCGACCTCGGGCTCGACGCCGGTCAACGCGGCGATCTGCGCCTCGAGCTCGGCGCTCCAGCCGTGCACGATCGCCGTCGCGTGGTTCTGCGTGAGGTCGACGGTCAGCGCGTTCGGAATCTGCACCTGGCTCTGCAGCTGCGCTGCGCGCAAGTGCACGCGCACGACCGAGTCGCTTGCAGGTCATCGAAGTCGCCGGCCCAGTGCAGTCGGCCGTCCTTCAGGATCCAGATCCGGTTCGCGAGCCGCTCGATGTCGGACACGATGTGCGACGAGAACACGACGGAGCGATTGCCGTCGGCCGCGATCTCGACGATCTGTTCCAGGAAATGCCGCCGCGCGAGCGGATCGAGGCTCGCGACCGGCTCGTCGAGCAGCAGCAGGTCGGGGCGATGGCCGAGTGCCAGCAGGATCGACAGCTTCTGCCGCTGGCCCACGGACATGTTCTTCACGCGCTCGCGAAGATCGATGTCCCAGACGGCCACGAGGCGCGCGATCAGCGCGTCGTCCCAGGTCTTGTAGAACGAACGGATCAGCTTCAGCTGATCGCCGGCCGTCAGCTGGTTCACGAGCTCGTCCTGCTGCGGCACGAAGCCGACGCGCGCCTTCACCGCGCCCGGCAGTCGGTAGCTCTCGTGGCCGAAGACCTCGACGCGGCCCTGGCTCGCCGGCGTGAAGCCGAGCACGAGCTCGAGCAGCGTGGTCTTGCCGGCGCCGTTCTTGCCGAGCACGCCGATGACGTCGCCGGGGCGCACCTCGAACGACACGCCGCTCAGCACGGCTTTGCTGTCAAACGCCTTTGTTAGGTCGCGCGCGACCACGTACGGTTGCTGCATCGCTCGTCTCCCATTTCTCTCGTAATGCTTCGATCACGGCGTCGACGTCGAGCTCGAGCTGGCGCGCGGCCAGCACGAGGCTTTCCAGCGGCTGCTCGAGCGCCGCGAGCCGCGCCGAGTGGGTCGCCTGCGCGCTGCGCTGTGCCGCCACCGTCATCGGCTTGCCGCGATTGCGCTCGAGCACGCCCTCGGCCTCGAGCCGCGCGTACACCTTCGATACCGTCATCGGATTGATCGTGTGCGTGAGCGCCAGCTCGCGAATCGACGGCAGCGCCGTGCCGGGCGCGAGCTGCCCGCCCGCGACCAGGCGGCGAATCTGCTCGTACAGCTGCCGATGCAGCGGCACGCCGGAGTGCGGCCTCAGTACGAACACGTCGGCTTCGATGTACCACATGTGCATTAGTGCAGTAATGCACATGGGCCGAAGGAAGTCAACGACGGAGTTGACGGAGTGGGGACCTAGTGCCCGGCGCGGGCGTCGGCGCCGCGGCAGTCGCGGCAGAGGGTCTGCGGCCGGTGGCGCGGCGAGATGACCTGGCGCACGGGCGTGCGCCGCCCGAAGCGCAGGCAGCGGCTGCAAAGCAGCAGGTCCGAGAAGTAGGTCAGGAACCGTTGATCGACGTTCGTCGCCGCCTGCACGACACACTCGCCGTGACCGTGACCGCCCGAGAGTAGGCGGCCACGGCGACGGCGTTCTGTGGTGCAGCGCTCAGTTCGCGAGCGGTGCGGTTCGCGGCAGTCACGCCGTGTGGCGTGGTTCTCGCCGCGAGCGGATCAGGTGGCGGTGCCGACGATCTTGTCGCGCTGCGCGATCAGCTGGGAGTTCGTGAACTTCGAGACGTCGGCGCGCAGCCCGGCCTGGTGGATAGCGGCCGCCGCGTCGAACGCCTTCGGATCCGCGATCCAGATCGTGATCGTTGCTACGAACGGCGGTGCAGCGCCATCGGCGCCCGGCTGACCGCGGCGCAGCTCGAAACGCGCGATGGACTTGCCGTACAACTTCATGATCAGCGGCATGTGCTTGTTCACGTAGTAGTCGAAATCAAAGTGCACGTCGGCTGAGTTCGGGTACATGATCGTCATGCATTCCTGACCGACCGTGCCTTCCGCTTGCGCGGTGCGTCGGCCGCGCCCGCGCCGAGCGTGGCGACGACACCGACGGCCGCGGCTTTGCCCGCGCCGAGCAGCACGTTGCGCCGATCGACTTTCAGTTCGTGTTCTTCGTTCATGCGTGTGAACCTCATTGCGTGTGAGCGGTGGAAACGATGCAGTGGGTTACTAGACCACGGCGCGGGCGCTTGTTCAACCCGAAATCAGTGCGGCAGCCACGCATCCAGCAGGTCATCGCCGAGCACCCAATAGTGCAAGCTCGCCCCGAGCAGCGCGTGCGACACCGCGAGCGGCAGCAACCTGCGCGAACGGTAGTAACAGAGCGACCAGACCGAGCCGGCGATCAGCACCGCGAGCATCACGGGCCAGCGCGGAAAGTGCACGGCCGCGAACGCGCAGGCCGCGATCGGAATCGCGAACCGCAGTGCGACGACTTGCAGCAGCCGGCCGAGCAGATAGAACTGGAAGATGTACTGCTGCAGCAGCGCCCACGGCAGGTACAGAGCCGCGGCGAGGGCGAAGTGCCAGTTCAGGAACCGCGGCTGCCACGGTTCGCCGGCGACGTGCGCGACGACGACGCCCGCGCCGGCCAGCACGACGAGCGACGAGCACGGTGAACCCGCCCGCGAGCTGCCACGCCGCGCGCGTGCCGGCGCCGCCGGCGCGGGCGCGAGTGCCCACAGTCGCCGGCTGCGCCGCGCGCTCAATACGATCAACGCGACCGCCGCGCCGGCCAGCGCGAAGTCCACGTACGCCGGGCGCACGCGCACGGTCGCGACGAACAGAAGCGCGAGCGCGCCGATGATCGCGAGCTCCAGAGTCACGGAACGTTGCATGCGATCAGGATAGCGCACGCGGCCCGCTGCTTGACGGCCCGGCGGCGGGTCCGTAGCGTCGCGGCCATTCGTGAGCGGGGGAGTGCGGTGGCGAACAACGATTGGGACACGATGGCGGCGGGCCACGGGTGCAGCTTCGACGCGCCGCGCGCAGGCACGACCGCGGAGTGGGACGAGGTCGCGAAGCTGAGTGCCTCGACGTGGTACCTGCCGCACAATCAGATGTACCGCGGTCACGGCATCCTCGTCTTCGACCCGCGGCACGCGACGCGGCTCGACCAGCTGACGAGCGCGGAGTGGGCCGCGTACGCCGCCGATCTACAGCGCGTCGTGCAGGCGATCGTCGGCGTGTGCCGTCCCGATCACATGAACGTCGAATCGCTCGGCAACGTGATGCCGCACCTGCACTGGCACGTGATCCCGCGGTACAAGGACGACGGCCGCTGGGGCGCGCCGATCTGGGCCGCCGATCCCGCGCAGCAGCCGCGGCGGCAGCTCGCGGCCGACGAGCGCGCGCAAATTGCTGGCCGCGCTGCGCGCGACAGTCGGCTGAGAGCGAACGCGGCCGCTCAGTGCGGCGCGAAGTGGAGCATCGGTTCCGCCGGAGCCGTCGGCACCTGCAACTGCGAGGTACGGTTTCTCGCTCGCGGTGTGGCACGCGTGACAGCCTTCGAGCGTCGCGCGATACGCCGCTTCGAACTGCTTCACGTCCTTGGCCATGATCGTCTCGCCGAGCTTCGCGAGCTGCGTCTTCTCGAGCGCTGTCGAGGAACGGCTCGAGCTCGAGGTTGCCCGTCGAGATCTTGCGCACGGGCGTGATGCGCAGGGCCCAGCGCAGCCGGCCCGTGCGTCGCCGAAATAGAACTGCGCCAGTGGCCAGTTGCCCGCGTGCGCGGCGAACCAGAGGTTGTTGAAGTTGTACGCGACCTGCGTCATCGCGAGGCTCTGGCCCGGCATGATGCTCTTCAACCGTTCGATCTCGGCGCGCAACGCCGCGGGGTCGTTGCTTTCGGCATTGGCGGCGGCGGGCGCCTGGGCTTGCGACGGCGCCGTGAGGCTCCACGCGAGCGCGATTGCGGCGAGTAACGATGGCGACAACACGTGACGCAAAAGCATGGCGGGCCTCCGTGGGTATTCGGTCGAGACGGAGCGTAGCGCCGCGCGCGGCGCTTGAACATACGCGCGCGCGGGAATTCTGGGCTCCGCTCAGGTAATCTGCGCACCCCGCCGCGCCGAGTTGGTTTGCCATGCCGCTCGTGACTCGACACCACCTGCCGACGCGCGCCGATCTTGCGGCGCTGCTGCGTCTGGCCGGGCCGCTCGTGCTGATCCAAGTCGGCACGATGCTGATGGGCGTGGTCGACACGATGATGGTGGGCCGCGTGTCGCCGGCCGCGCTCGCGGCTGCTGCGCTCGCGAACCTGTACTTCTTCTCGTTCGGCATGTTCGGCATGGGCGTGCTGTTCGCGCTCGATCCGATCGTGGCGCAGGGGCTCGGTGCGCGCGACGAGCTCGCGGTGCGGCGCGGAGTGCAACGCGGCCTCGTGCTGGCCACCGTCGTGGCCGTGCCGGTCTCGCTCGCGCTGCTGACCGTTCAGCCCGTGCTCGAATTCGTCGGGCAGCCGGCCGAGATCGTGCCGGCCGCGGCGGGCTACGTGTATCGCACCCTGCCGTCGGTGTGGCCGTTCTATGTGTTCGTCGTGTTGCGACAAACGCTCCAGGCGCATCACCGCACCGGCGCGATCATGTTCACGATCGTCGTGTCGAATCTGTTGAACGCGGGGCTGAACTACGTCTGGATCTACGGCGAGCTCGGGTTTCCGGCGATGGGGTTGCTCGGTTCCGCGTGGGCGACGACGGTGAGCCGCTGGTTCATGGCCGCGATGCTGCTCGCGCTCGGCTGGCCGCACCTGGGCCGTACTTGCGACGCGCTCGCGCCGAACCTGCTCGATCCGGCGGCGCTCGGTCGCATGCTGCAGCTCGGCGCGCCGATCGGCGTGCAGATTGCTGCTCGAGTCGGGCGCGTTCGGTGTCGTCGCGTTGCTGATGGGCTGGCTCGGCGTCACGCAGGTCGCGGCGCACCAGGTCGTGCTGAACCTCGCGTCGCTGACGTTCATGGTGCCGCTCGGCGTGGCCTCGGCCGCGGCCGTGATCGTGGGGCACGCGGTCGGCCGCGGTGACGCGGGCGGCGTGCGGCGCTCGACGGTCGCGGCGCTGGCCGTGGGCGCGGGCTTCATGGCGCTGATGGCCGTGCTGTTGATCGGGGCGCCGGAGCTCCTGTCGCGCGCGTACACGAGCGATCCGGGCGTGCTTGCGCTCGCGGTGCTGTTGATGCCGATCGCCGGCGTGTTTCAGGTGTTCGACGGTCTGCAGGTCGTGTCGATCGGCTTGTTGCGCGGGCTCGGCGACACGCGCGTGCCGATGCTCGTGAACATCGTCGGGTTCTGGTGCATCGGCATGCCCGTGAGCCTCACGCTCGGGTTCGTCCTCGGCTACGGCGCGGTCGGGCTCTGGTGGGGGCTCGTCGTCGGTCTCGTGATCGTCGCCACGTTCCTGATCGTGCGCGTGCGCCAACGCGAGCAGCGCGACTTCGCGCGCGTGGTGATCGACGAGCATCGGCCCTCGGCGTAACGCTGCAACGAGTACACTAGCCGCGACGCCAAACGGTCCGTCGTGGGAAGCGGTTCGTGCGCAGCGAAGGTGAACATCACAAGAATCTCGACGCGACGCTGAAAGGCGTCATCGCGTTGCTCGAACGCCAGGCGCTCGTGCACCAGCTCGTGGCGCGCACCGATACGCGCAAGCACGCGCTCGTGCAGTCGCTCGTGGAGCGGCAGCACGCCGTCGAGCTCGAAAAGAAGCTGAATAGCCTGCACCCGGCCGACGCCGCGTTCGTGCTCGAGAGCGTGCGCCAGGAGCAGCGCATCGCGGCCTGGCTCTTGATCCGCCGCGAGCGGCGCGGAGCCGTGCTGCTCGAGCTCGCGGCGCCGATTCGCACGTCGCTCGTGGGGCTGCTCGAAGAGCCGGAGCTCGTCGCGATCGGCCAGCAGATGGAGGCGGAGGACTTCGCCGACCTCGTGCAGGACCTGCCGCAGGAGCGCGTCGATGCCGTGCTCGCGCAGTTCGAGCACGCACGAGCGCGCCGAGGTGCAGTCGGTGCTGTCGTTCCCCGAGGGCAGCGTCGGCGCGATCATGCAGCTCGAGGTCGTGACGGTTCGTGCCGACGTCACGCTCGAAGAGGCCCTCGCTTCGTTGCGCCGGCGCGGCAGCCTGCCCGCGCAGCTCACGTCATTGACCGTCGTCGACCGCGACAACGTGCTCCAGGGCATGCTGCCGCTCGATCGGCTGCTCGTGGGTGACGTCAATCTGCGCGTCAACGAGGTGATGGACGCGGCGCCGACGTATTTCCTCACGAGCGATACCGACGACGAGGCCGCCGAATCGTTCGAGCGCTACGACCTGATCTCGGCGCCGGTCGTAAACCTTCATCACCAGGTCGTCGGCATGCTGACCGTCGACGCGGTGCTCGAGCACGTCAAACAGGATTCGTTCAAGCAGGCTTTGAGCCAGGTGGGTTTGAGCGAGGACGAGGATCTGTTCGCGCCGATCTGGCAGAGCGGGCGCAAACGCCTCGCGTGGCTCGGCGTGAATCTGCTGACGGCGTTCATCGCGTCGCGGGTGGTCGGCCGGTTCGAAGGCTCGATCGCGCAACTGACGGCGCTCGCGGCGCTCATGCCGATCGTCGCGAGCATCGGCGGCAACACCGGCAATCAGACGGTGGCGCTCGTGATTCGCGGCATTGCGTTGTCGCAGCTGAACGCCAGCAACATGCTGTTCCTGCTGCGCAAGGAACTCGCGATCGGCATGATCAACGGCGCGCTATGGGGCATCGTGATGGCGTTCGCGACGCTGCTCTTGTATCACTCGGCGGGGCTTGCCGCCGTCATGGCGTCCGCTATGGTGCTGAACATGCTCTTGGCGTCGGTCGTCGGCGTGGCCTGCCCGCTGGTGCTCGAGCGTATGGGGCGCGACCCGGTCATGGGCAGCAGCATCCTGCTGACGGCCATCACCGACAGCATGGGGTTCCTGATCTTCCTCGCGCTCGCGTCGGCGCTGCTGCTCTAGCCGTTACGACGGCAGCAATACGCCGGAGCCGCCGCCCGATTTCGGCAGGTCTTTGTGCTTCGGCAGCGAGTCGACGACGTGCAGCACGGCTTCCCCGTAATGAATGTGCTCGCGCGGCCTGAAGTCGAGCGTCGGCAGGATGGCCGGGTACACGTCGACGAGCCGGACCTTCGGGTGCTCGCTCATCACGTGGCCGCCGCAGGTCTTGCACCACTTGCGGGAGCTCTGCGGCGTCTTGTTGAAGGTGCCGAGATGCTCGGCGCCGCCCGTGATCTTCACGCTGTCCGGGCGCCACAACGAGTAGGCCGTGACCGGCGTCGCCGACCATTGCCGGCACGACTCGCAGTGACAGTAGCCCATGGCGACGGGGTCGCCCGTGGCGGTGATCGAGACGGCGCCGCAGAAGCAGCTGCCCTTGTGGATCTTGCTCATGACTCTCGATTCGCGGCTGGAGGAGCGCGGGTCGCTACTATAACCGAGACGCTAACGCCGCTGCGGGCGCGCGTGCGATCGTGGGATTAGCCGTTAAAGAAACTGTTATTAGCGTGACAACCCGGATGGTCGCTGCAAGCATTGCGCGATTCCCATCACGAAGGTGTCATTGCGGGATGTACGGGTGCCACGGCGCCTGCTACCTCGCAAGAATATCGGCCATGAATCGATTGCCGCGAATCTCGCCGCTGGCCTCTCTGATCTCGTGCATCCTGACTATGGCCGCCGTGAACGTAGCTGCGGCGCAGGCGGCTCAAGATCGCCTCGACGCCTGCCGCGGCCCAGCCGCAACAGCAGGCGACCCTCGGCCGATCAGCTCGAGGAGATCGTGGTATTCGGCCGCAGCCTGGAGCTGCTCGGTACGCGCCGACGCCGCCAGCGAAGGCACCGTGGGCGGTGCAGACTTGCTCGTGCGGCCGATGCTGCGCACGGCCGAGCTGCTCGAAGTCGTGCCGGGCTTGGTGGCCGTGCAGCACTCCGGCAGCGGCAAAGCCAACCAATACTTCCTGCGCGGCTTCAACCTCGACCACGGCACGGACTTCACTGCCTATGTGGACGGCATGCCGTGGAACCTGCGCTCGCACGGCCACGGTCAGGGCTATCTCGACGTCAATGGCATGATGCCCGAGGTCGTCGAAAGGATTGATTACCGCAAAGGCCCGTACCGTGCCGACCTCGGCGACTTTTCGATGGCCGGCGCGTCGTTCATCTCGACGATCGACCGGCTCGACGCGCCGTTCGTGGGTTTCGAGGCGGGACAGTACGGTTGGGGCAGGCTCGCGGCGGGCGGCACCAAGGAGCTCGCCAACGACGCGTTGCTGACGGGACTGGTCGAGCACAAGAGCTACGACGGGCCGTGGCACCAACCGGAAGCGTCTTGCGCCACACGGCGTTGTTCGGCAAGTACGAGCGGCCGACGGAGCTCGGCAAGCTGGCCGTCACGTTGTGGGGCTACGACGGCAATTGGCACCCGACGGAGCAGATCCCCGAGCGTGCGATCGGCACGGTCGTGTGCCCCGACGCGTTCTGCGCGCTCGACCCGACGGCCGACGGCAACACGTCGCGCTGGATCGGCGACCGTGCAGCTCGACGGCGACGAAGTGGCGCGCGTCGGCGTACGTGCAGTACTACGACTGGTGCATGCAGTCCGAACCCGACTTACGACTTCCAGATCAACCAGTTCGACCGCCGCACGACGATCGGCGGCCGCTACACGCGCACGCTCATCGAGCGCGACAAGCTCCAGCTCGAAGTGGGCGGCGAGTTCCGCTACGACGACATCGGTAACGTCGGTGTCGATCACTACAACCAGGGCCATTTCGTCGAGAACATTTCGCAAAACGCGATTCGCGAGCCGTCGCTCGGCCGGTTTCGCCGAAGCCACGTGGTCGCCGACGGAGAAGCTGCGCCTCATGGGCGGCGTGCGTAGCGACTTCTACACCTTCGACGTCACGGCCAAGACGCCGGGCAGCTTCGCCGGCCATACGAGCGAGTCACTCACGTCGCCGAAGGTGGGCCTCGCCTGGGCGTTGAACAAGAAGAGTCGAGTTCTACGGCAACTGGGGGCGCGGATTCCATTCGAACGACGCGCGCGGCGTCGTGAACACGACGTGCCCCGTGCCGGGGCTGTCGCCGGGCACCGGCTACGAGACCGGGGCGCGGTTCGAGGTCGGCGCGCTGAAGCTCACGACTGCGTACTGGTGGCTCGACCTCGACAGCGAGCTGATCTTCGTCGGCGACTCGAACTCCGTCGAGCCGAGAGGCGCGTCGCGGCGCAACGGCTACGAGCTCACGTTGTTCTGGCGGCCGATCGACTGGCTCGGCATCGACGCCGTGTACACCGGCAGCAAAGCGCGCTACGTCGACAACCCCGAAGGTCCGTACATCGAGGGCTCGGTCGAGCATTCGGGCCAAATTGGCATCTCGGCGGTCAAGAATCACTGGGAGGCGAGTTTGCGGATTCGCTACCTCGGCGCGTACCCGCTGACGCCCGACAACGCACACCGCGCCGACGCCGACACCGACGATCAGCGTGCGCGGCGCGTACACGATCGGTCGCATGATGTGGTACGCGGACCTGTTGAACGTGCCGAACTCGAAGGGCAAGGACATCGTGTATTGGTATCCGGCTTACGTGCCGGGCCTCGACCCTCCGGGCACGAGCTCGGCGGACATCGACTGCAACGTCACGGACTGCCGCGTCAGCCGCGCGCAGGAACCGCGCACGCTACGCGTGGGCGTGAAGGTCAAGTTCTAGGAAAGCGCGGCGCTCGCCGCGTTCAGCCGTTCGGATTCGCGCCGGCCGCGAGCAGCGCAGCCGCGACTTCGGTGTGCCCGTTGGCCCGCGCCAGGTGCAGCGCCGTGACGCCCTCGTCGTCGACCGCGCGCACGTCGGCGCCGGCTTCGATCAGCAATCGCACGACATCGACGTGGCCCGCAACCGCGGCCCACATCAACGCAGTGTCGCCGTAGCGCTGCTCGCGCGCGTTCACATCGGCGCGGTTGCGTTGGATCGCGCGCCGCTCGGTGCCGCCGTAGCCGGCATTCTCCACCGCAGCGTAACCCGTGCGTTCAGTCGCCGTGGTGCTGCCCGCCAGATCGGCCAGTGATTCGACCGTCGTTGCTGCCGGTCAGCAGTACGCCGACGACGTCGGTGTGGCCGCTGCGCGCGGCGGTCATCAGTGCGGTTTCGCCGCCCGGCAACGACGTGTTCGCGTCGATGCCGGCGACCAGCAACGCGCGCGTCGTCGTGGCGTCGCCGCCGCGTGCCGCGAGGTACAGCGCCGTGACGCCGTAACGGTTGCGCGCCGCGACGTTCGCGCCGGAGTCGATCAGGCGCTTCGCGATGTCCGTAAACCGGCCGTGCACCGCGCGCATCAGCGGCGTGGTGCCGTCGTCCTCGGCGGCGTTCACGTCCGCGCCGAGCGCAATGAAGTTCTCGACGGCCGAACGGTTGCCGAGCAACACGGCCTCGAGCAGGGAAGCGGGCTGGTAATCGCCGGCGGCAGGCGGCGTGGGCTCGTCGCGGCTACAAGCCGCGAGGCCGAGCCCGACGCAGCGCGACGATGCAAAGATGCCGACGAATACTGTTGGCGTTGCACTTCTCACCCCAATGACCGCGTTGGCGGCCATCCCGATATAGGGCGAAGCCTATGATATTGAAGCTGAACGCACGCTTTATACCACGCGGCCGCCCGCGCGCCGAGTGCCGCCGCTCCGGCTCACTTGTCGAAGTGTCGTGCGGACTTTTCGTTCTCGTCGCAGATGAACTCGATCAGCTCCTGCGTCGGGGTACAGCTTCTGATTCACCCGAACCGTGAAAGGGTGTGTGTAAGCCGTTGGATCTTCGATGGTTACATCGATCTGTAGCGACCCGTAGTTCAGCCGTTTGAACCGCTCGGTCAGCTTGCCGCGCCCGGTCAGCGGGCTGCCCTGGACGTCGAGCCACACGTCGTCGCGAAACCCGACGGTCTCGACGACCAGCGTGTCGCCCTCCCAATGCCCGACCGAATAGCCGTACCACCAGGGCTGCAGGTCGTCGCCGGGCGTCGGCAACGGCCGGCCGTCGAGGAAGATCTGCCGCAGTCCTTGATTGCCCTCGTACATGATCACGATCAGTTTCGGCGTCTGCACGAACTTCCGCGGCTGCGGATGCAGGTGCAGCTGCATCAAGCCCATCGGCAGGCAATGCGCGTCGGGATTGTTCTTCTGGTTGTTGGCCATGCGCTCGGCGCGCAGCTGTGCCGCCAGCGGTTGGTACGGCAGGCCGCCGGCGAGCCCGGCACCGAGGCTCCAGAAGGTGGCCTGCGGCGGGCCGCCGTCCTTCGACTGCAACGCGCGAAGTCGGGAGTGAGACCGCCGGGCCCGGTGCGTTCCCACAGGCCCGACAGATCCGGATGACCGTCCGCGGCGCGCGGTGCCGGCGCCTCGAGATTGACGCTGCGATCGGGTTTGCGTGGCACGCCGCGGGCGGCGAACTCCGGCCATTGCGCGCTGGCCGGCACGGTCCACGCGGCCAGGACGCCGGCGGTCAACAGCCAGCGCGAGGCCGACGCGCCGTGCTCTCGCTCCCCCTGCGGTGCTCACTACTGCGCCGGTTTCGCGCCCTCGGCGGTTTCATTGTCGCCCGAGGAGCCGGCGAACAGTTTCTTGCCGTCGGCCAACGTGACCGTGCTCGCGTTGCCCACGTGCGGATTGTTCTTCGCGCGGTGGCCGGTCACGGTCACGGTGTCGCCCAGCTTCATCGAGTTGCGCGTCCAGCCGCGGCGCATCAGGCCGTTCGGGCTCGCGAGCTCGAAATCCCAGTTGACCGTCGCGCCGGACGTCGTCCTTCGCGTCGATGTAGAACCGGGCATGCGGGTTGGCCCACTCGACCTTCGTGACGGTGCCCGTCACCGTGACCGGCAGGCTGCGGTCGAACTCGGCCGCGAACGAGTGGTGAGCCGCAGCGGGCCCTTGGGCTAGACCTAAGCCGAAGACGGCGACTGCTGAAACCCAACGCGCTTTCATGACGTACTCCTCAACGATCAAAGTGCTGCGACGATTTCTCATTCTCGTTGCAGATGAATTCGATCAGCTCCTGATCGAGCATGATCTGATGACTGACCCTGACGGTGAAAGGTTTCGTATAGGCCTTCGGGTCGTCGACCGTGATATCGATCTCCATGTGGCCGTAGTCCGGGCGCCGCCAGCGCTCGATCAGCTTGCCCTTGTCCGTCAGCGGGCTGCCGAACACATCGAGCCAGCCGTCCTCGCGGAACCCCACCGATTCGACGACCAACGTGTCGCCTTCCCAGTGGCCGACGGAATAGCCGTACCACCAGGGCTGCAAGTCATCGTCGACCTTCGGCAGCGGGCGGCCGTCGAGGAAGATCTGCCGCAGTCCCTGATTGCCTTCGTACATGATCACGATCAGTTTCGGCGTCTGCACGATCTTGCGCGGCTGCGGATGGCCGTGCAGCTGCATGAAGCCCATCGGCAGGCAATGCGCGTCCGGATTGTCCTTCTGATTGTCGGCCATGCGCTGCGCGCGCAAGCTCGCGCGCCCACGGCTGGAACGGCAGCCCGCCCTTGATGTTCGCGCCGATGTCGAAGAACGTCGCGCGCGGCGGCGCTTTCGGATCGACGGGCGGCGTGCTCGGCGTGAGCCCGAGTTGATTCTCGGCGCCGCCACCGGACGTGTCCTGCAGCGACCGCGACGGGCTCGGCTTGCCCGGCGGCGGCGCGGCCGCGATCGAGTTGAAGTAGATCTCCCAGCTGCCGGTGAGATCCGGATGACCGTCCGCCGTGCGCGGCGTCGGCCCTTTCAGGTTTCGCGTGCCGTCGGCGTTCTTCGGCACATTCGGCGTTGGGTACTCGGGCCACTGCGCGCTCGCTTGCGTAGCGAGCGTCGCGAGACCTGCGGCGATCAGGGTGGCGCTGAGACGATTCACTATTATGTTCCGTGCAGTGCGTGGCGAGAGCGAGAAAATACCGTATTCGGACGCGGCAGCAAAGCTCGAAGCGTTTCGGATGTCCGTATTCTCCGCAGGACCGGACTACGGAAAATGCTACGCTCGACACGAGTAGGCTGCCTAAGACAGCCGGGCCGGGGGAGGCATTCGTGCATAGCGATCCGCGTGACATTCTTTTGAAGTCGCCGATGACCTGGATGCAGGTCATCATCATCGGAATCACCATAGGGTTGAACGGCCTCGACGGCTTCGACGTGCTGTCCATCAGCTACGCGTCGCCCGGCATCATGCAGGAGTGGGGCATCGACCGCGGGGTGCTCGGGCTCGTGCTCGTGGCCGAGCTCGTGGGCATGGCCGTCGGCTCGGTATTCCTGGGCGGCGTCGCCGACAAGATCGGCCGGCGGCCGCTGATGCTCGGCTGCCTCGTCCTGATGGCGGTCGGCATGTTCATGGTCACGACGACCGACAAGACGACAGAACGGCCTCGCGGTCCTGTCGGCGTGGCGTGTGATCACCGGGCTTGGGCATCGGCGGCATGCTCGCGGCCGTCAACGCGGTCGCGGCGGAGTTCTGCGAACGCGAAGCGTAAGCACTTGAGCGTCTCGCTGATGTCGATCGGCTATCCGGCGGTGGGCGCCATCGGCGGCGTCGTCGCCTCGTGGCTGCTGCGCTCTCACGACTGGCGCGCGGTGTTCTACTTCGGCTGCGCGACGACGGTCGTGTTCATCCCCGTCGTCTTCTTCCTGATCCCCGAGTCCGTGCACTGGCTCGCGCGTAAACAGCCGGCCGGCGCGCTGGAGAAGATCAATCGTGCGCATGAAGCAGATCGGTCAGCCGACCGTCGCGGCGCTGCCCGTCGTATCCGAAGCGACTCGCAAGCTCTCGGTCATGGACATTTTCCGCCCCGGCCTGATCGCGACCACCATGATTCTGTGCGGCCGCATACTTCCTGCACATCACGACGTTCTACTACATCCTGAAGTGGGTGCCGGTCATCGTCGTGCAGCTCGGCTTCCAGCCGTCGACGGCCGGCGGAATGTGCTGACGTGGTACATGGCGGGCGGCGCGACCGGCGGCGCGGTGCTCGGGTTCCTCGACGATTCGCTTCAGCGTCAAGGCGCTGACGATGGCCGTGCTCGCGCTGTCGACGGTCCTCGTCATGATCTTCGGCCAGGTCGCGCAGCCGCCGGCCGATCTCGGCACTGTCGGCCTGGTGTGCTTCTTCGCGGGCTTCTTCACGAACGCCGGCATCGTCGGCCTGTACGCGATCTTCGCGCACGCGTATCCGACGCACGTGCGCGCCACGGGCACGGGATTCGCGATCGGCGTCGGTCGCGGCGGCTCCGTGCTGGCGCCGGCCGTTGCCGGCTTCCTGTTCCAGGGCGGGTATGGCGTGCCTGTCGACTTCGATCGTGATGGCGCTCGGCTCGCTGCTGGCGGCCGGCGTGCTGACGTTCCTGAAGCTCTGCTCCGGACGCGCCCGAGACCGAGTCGACCGGCAAGTCCAGCGCGGCTGCGGGCAGTCTCGGCGGCGCCGTCGCTCACGGCCGTTGATGAGGAGTTCCCGATGATCGAAGCAATTGAGGACAGTGCGTACGCCGTTTGGGTGCGCGAGTCGCCGTCGTTCTGGGCGTACACGTGGATCCTGTCGATGCACGCGATGGGTCTCGCCATCATCGTGGGCATCAACTCGATCGTGGCGCTGCGCCTGCTCGGCTACGTGCCGGACATCAAGATCAACGCGCTGCGCAAGCTGTTTCCCTGGATGTATCTCGGCTTCACGATCAACGCGTTCTCGGGTTTGTCGCTGCTGGCGGCCAACGCGAGCAACGATCTTCACAACTGGATGTTCTTCGTGAAGCTGTCGATGATCGCGCTGCGCGATGGTGAACCTCGAGCTCACGAAGGCGAAGGTGTTCAACGATCCCGCCGTCATCAACAACACGGGTGTGCCGCCGGGCGTCAAGCGGTTCGCGATCGCTGTCGCTGGTCTTCTGGTCGATCGCGATCATCGCCGGGCGTCTGACCGAGTACCCGGCGTTCGTGCAAGCCTGGTTCGGTTTCTGAGCGGCCGCCGCTCCACACGGGGAACTGAAGTATGGAGTACCTTCGTACGGATTCTGCTGAGCACCGGCGTCAACAACTACGTGGCCACCCACGACTGGGTGTGGCCGGTGTGCGAGATCATCCACTTCTTCGGCATGTTCACTGCTGATCGGTAGTGTCGGGTCTCGTCGACCTCCGGATTCTCGGCGTTGCCAAGGGCATACCGATCAAGTCGCTCGAGCGCTTCGTGCCGCTCGGTGTCATCGGTTTGGTTTTCAACCTGACCACGGGGCTGATCTTCGTCGGCGGCAACCCGGTCGGTGGCCCGCAGGAGTACCTGACGAACCTCGCGTTCCAGATCAAAATGATCTTGATCCTGATCGCCGGCCTGAACGTGATCGCGTTCTACGTCGCTCGGCATCGCTCGCGCCGCCGACGCCACGCCGGCCGGACGGCGATGCGCCGATGAGCGCGAAGGTCGTTGCAGGGTTGTCGCTGCTGCTCTGGTTCGCGGTCATCATGTTCGGCCGCTACATCATGTACAACGACACGCTGTTGTACGTGCTGGGTCTCTGAGCAAGCGCGCCGCCAACAGCTCGCGGTACTACCGATGCCGGCCACCTCTGCGTGGCCGGTGTCGTTTCTGACTGCCGGAATGTGGTACGTCTACATCGTCCGCTGTGCCGATCGCACGTTGTACACCGGCGTGGCTCGCGACTTGAGCGCGCGGCTCGCGGCGCACAACGCGGGACGCGGCGCGAAGTACACGCGAGCGCGCCTGCCCGTGAAGCTGATCTACCAGGAAACCGTCGCGGACCGCAGCGCCGCGCTGCGGCGCGAGCATGCGATCAAACGCCTGTCACGAGCCGAAAAACGCGCGCTCGCGAAGCCGCGGCGTTAAGTCGTGCCCGCAGCGGTTCAGCGTCCTGCGCTCGGCAGGGCGTCGAGATCCGGCAGCGTGAGGCCGCGCTGGCCGAGGTAGTCTTCCCAGAGCGTGTCGGTGCAGGTGTACTCGAGCAGGTTCAGGTCGGGCCGCGACTGCAGCGTCGCCGTGATCTTGATCGGCTCCGTATAGACCTTCGGATCGGTCAGCACGATCTGGTTGACCAGAAATTTCTGCTTCTCGCCTTTGACGTCGCGTTCTTCGAGGTGCAGGCGCTCGACGACGTGGGCGTCGGAAGACGTCGCCATCCTCGTCATGTACGGATAGGCCTTCAGAGTTCGTGGTTTCGACGACCAGCGTGTCGCCTTCCCAATGCGCGATCGAAAGACCCATGGCCGAAGGCAGCACCGGCTTCGGCGGATTGTGATCGGCCATGTAGATCTTGCGGTACATGCCGTAGCCTTCCCAGTAGATCGACACGTCCTGCGGCCGCTGCTGGATCTCCACCGTGAACGGTGCGCCCCACACTGCGCGCGGCATGCCGGGCCAGATGCAATAACGGCCGGGGTCGTCGTCGAGCGTGAAGTGACTCTCGTACTCCGTGGCGAGCTTCTTGGCCGCGGGTGTGTACGGCAGTTGCTGCGGCGTCTGGCTGCGGCCGCCGCCCGGGAAATACAAGCCGCTGAAGTCCGGATGACCGCCGCGCGCGGACTGCGCGAGAGCGGGTGCGGCGCGACTGCAAAGACAATCGCGGCTGCGGCGACGAGACCGGCGACGGGGTTACTCATTGGATGGGTACACCTGCAGAAGACCGGTGGCTATCGTACCGCCCAGCCTGCGGGCGCAGAAGAGGTGCGCGACGCGCGCGAAGCTCAATTCTTCGGAAGCGCGAACACCCAGATCGCGGCGCCCTTGTCCGGCGGATTCTGCAGCTCCGGCACGAGCGCGGCATAGCTCGCGGCGTGGAACCCGCCCTGGCCCGTGACGATCGCGACGTACTGCTGGCCGTCCAAGCTGTACGTCATCGGGCTCGAGCTCGACACGTCGTTCAAGCGTTGTTCCCAGAGCTGTTTGCCGTTGCCGCTGTCGTAGGCGCGCAGATACCGATCGAGCGAGCCGGCGAACACGATGCCGCCCGCGGTCGCGAGCACGCCCGAGCTCTGCGGCGCGCGCTGCCGCGTTTGCCACACGACCTGGCGCTTGCCGAGATGGATCGCCTGGAGCCGGCCGTATTTGCCGTCGCTGCCCGGAATCGGCCGAATGCCCCAGTTCATGCCCGACGACAGTCCGCCGCCGCCACCGCCGCCCGGCACCGGGAACATGTCCATGCAGGCTTCGTTCAGCGGCACGATCAGGATCTGCGACGCAGCGTCGTACGAGGCGGGCTGGAAGTTTTTCGCGCCGGCGCCGTGCGGGCACACGAGCTTCAGCTTGCCGTCGCCGGGCATGACTTCCGGGTTGATCGTCTTCGCGCCCGTTTCCGGATTGATCGCCGTCACGATGTTCTGGAGACCCAAGTCGTGCGCGAACACGAACTGGCCGGTCGCGGCGTCGATGGCTTCGTAGATGCCGATCTTGCCGGACGACAGCGTCACCGTGCGCGGCCCGCCGAGCGACGGCAGTTTCACGAGCTGCGTCTCGAACGACCAGTCGAGATCCCACTGGTCGTTCGGCAGATGCTGGAACGCCCACGCGAGCCGACCCGTCTTCGCATCGATCGCGAGCGTCGAATCCGTGTAGAGCGCCGCGTTGCTGACGCCGGGCCGCGCGTCGAGCAGCGGCCCGGTGTCGTACGTGTTGCCGGTGCCGAAGTAGGCGAGGCCGAGCTCGGGATCGTAGCTGCCCGTGTTCCACACCGACGCGCCGCTGCGCCGCTCGACCGGCACGCCGTTCCAGCTGTCGCCGCCCGGTGTGCCGGGCTGCGCGATCGTGTGCACGCGCCATTCGACGACGCCGGTCTCCGCGTTCACGCCCGACGATCTGCGGCCCGCCGAGCGCGGCGCCGACGCCCGTGCCCGTCGTGCCGATCATGACCTTGCCGCCGGCGACGAGCGGCCCGGCCGAGATGCTCTCGCGGCGCGTGAAGTCCGCGATCTTCGTGTCCCACACGAGCTTGCCGGTGCGCGCGTCGAGCGCGATCACGTGCGCGTCCGACGTGCCGATGTAGACGTTGTTGCCATAGAGCGCGATGCCGCGTTTGTGATTCGGCCGGCGCCGGGCTCGAGCGGTGCGTGTACTGCCAGAGCAGGTCGCCGGTGCGTGCGTCGAGCGCCTGCAGCTTGTCGCCGAAACCGAACGCGAACAGCACGCCGTCGTGCATCAGCGGCACGGATTCGTTCGAGCCCGGCGGCAGCGACCACGTCCACGCGACGCGCAACTGCGCGACGTTGCGTTTGTCGATCTGCTTCAGCGGGCTGAAGCCGTGCGTGTCGTACGTGCGGCGCCACGCGAGCCACTCGGTCGCAGGCGGATCTGCGCAGCTGCTCGTCCGTCACCGGCGTGTAGCGCTCGAGCACGCTCGGCTTGTCGACGGGCGGTTTCGCGAGGTACGGCGAGAACGTCATGAAGCTGAAGCCGCCCGCCGGAACCCACATGCGCGCGAGCTCGTTCGACGTTCGGCGGTCAGCTCGCGTCGCCGGCGACGATGTCGTTCTGCTGCAGCACGTACGCCATGATCGCGGCGTACGCGTCGCGGTTCGAGCGAGCCCGGCGCGGGCGAGGGCATGCGCGTGCGCATGACCTTGAACAGGTTGTCGGCCGTCTTGCCGCCGTACTTCGCGATGAACTCGGCCCCTTGAGCGGCGGGCCGAGCGGGCCGTCGTTCAAGTTCGCGCCGTGGCAGGGGAGGCAGTCGGGCTCGTACGCCGCTTTGCCGCGCTGCGCCTGCGCGGCCGTGTAGGTCAACGCGATTTCCTGCGCGCCCGCGGTGTGCGAGCACAGCAAGGCGGCGGCCACGAGCGCCGCGGCGGCGTGGCGCTCGTGCTTCGATGGCGTGCGCATCATGGGCGACTCGCTATTTCTTCAGTCGGTAGCCGGTGGTCAACATCCACCAGGTTACGCCCAAGCAAATCAGCAAAAACGCGGCCATCATCCCGAAGCTGATGCCGACGTGCACGTCGGTAATCTCGTAGAAGCTCCAGCGGAAACCGCTGACGAGGTAGACCACGGGATTGAACAGCGTGACGGTCTGCCACACGGGCGGCAGCATGTTGATCGAGTAGAAGCTGCCGCCGAAGAACGTCAGCGGCGTGATTACGATCAACGGAACCACCTGCAGCTTCTCGAAGCTGTCGGCCCAGAGCCCGATCATGAAGCCGAACAGGCTGAACGTCACGGCCGTCACGACGAGGCACGCCACCATCCAGAACGGATGCGCGATCGTCAGCGGCACGAACAACGCGGCCGTGGCGAGAATGATGAAGCCGAGGATCACGGACTTCGTGGCGGCCGCTCCGACGTAGCCGAGCACGATCTCGGCCGCCGACACGGGCGCCGACAGCACCTCGTAGATCGTGCCCGTGAAACGCGGGAAGTAGATGCCGAACGACGAGTTGCCGATGCTCTCCGTCAGCAGCGACAGCATCAGCAGGCCAGGCACGATGAACGCGCCGTAGCTCGTGCCGTCGACGACCGTGATCCGCGAGCCGATCGCGGAGCCGAACACGACGAAGTACAACGACGTCGACAGCACGGGCGCCACGATGCTCTGCACGATCGTGCGCCACATGCGGGCCATCTCGAAAAAGTAGATCGCGCGGACGGCGTACCAGTTCATGCGGAGCGCTTCACGAGGTTCACGAAGATGTCTTCGAGTGAGCTCTGGGTCGTGCTGAGGTCGCGGAACCGGATACCCGCGTTGGCGAGTGCTGCGAGCAGCAGCGCGATGCCCGTGCGCTCGCCCTGTGTGTCGTACGTATAGATGAGCTCCGAGCCGCCGCTGTGCAGCTCGAGACGGAACTGCTCGAGCTCGGCCGGTAGCGAGGCGAGCGGTGCGTGCAGATGCAGCGTCATCTGCTTCTTGCCGAGCTTGCGCATGAGCTCGGCCTTGTCTTCGACGAGGATGATCTCGCCCTTGTTGATGACGCCGATGCGATCCGCCATCTCCTCGGCCTCGTCGATGTAGTGCGTCGTCAGGATGATCGTCACGCCGGAGCTGCGCAGCTCGCGCACGACGTTCCACATATCCTGGCGCAGCTCGACGTCGACGCCTGCGGTCGGCTCGTCGAGGAACAGCACTTGCGGCTCGTGCGAGAGCGCCTTCGCGATCATGACGCGGCGCTTCATGCCGCCGGAGAACGTCATGATCTTGCTGTTCTTCTTGTCCCACAGCGACAGCGATTTCAGCACCTTCTCGCAGTACGCGGCGCTCTTCGGTTTGCCGAACAGGCCACGGCTGAACATCGTCGTGTCCCACACGGTCTCGAATGCGTCGGTCGAGAGCTCCTGCGGCACGAGGCCGATCAGGTTGCGCGCGGCGCGCGCGTCCTTGCGGATGTCGTGGCCGTCGACGGCTCACCGTGCCGGACGTGGCGTTCACGATGCCGCACACGATGTTGATCAACGTGGTCTTGCCCGCGCCGTTCGGTCCGAGCATCCCGAAAATCTCGCCGCGCCGAATCTCGAGGTTCGTGCTGCGCAGCGCTTGGAAGCCCGACGCGTAGGTCTTCGTCAGGCCATTGATCGAGATGATGGATTGCATGGGTCTTGGCCCGCGACGGACGCGTATCGTAGAGGACGCGGCGATCTTTTGCACAGTCGAGCCGTCCGGGTGCGGCCACTACTAGCATGGCCCGACAGACGGTGGAACTGGTGCAAACGTTCCGTGTAGGTTGCAGATCGATTCCGGTCGACGTGACAGATCGTCGGCCGCACATGGGGGCCCTATGCCGTATCTGTGCTTGCATCGACGCGCAACCCTGGTGCTCGTCGACCGTCGTTGTCACGATTCTGAGTTCGTCCGTCTCGGCACCCGTCGCGGCGCAGTGGGTCGGCTACGCGACGGCCGGAGTGCCGCGCAAAGCCGACGGCACGGTCGATATGGCGGCTGCGACGCCGAAGATGCCCGACGGCAAACCGGACTTTTCCGGTATCTGGACCGCTGGAAATCCGACCAAGCCGAAGGAAGGAGCTGAAGTCGCCGGCAACGGCAACGACATCGGTTCGTCGCGCTACATGGCGAACATGGGCGCCGACATGGAAGGAGGGTTTGCCGTATCAACCCTGGCTCGTGCCGATCGTCAAGGAACGCACGGCGAACCTCGCGATCGACGATCCGCACATCCGCTGCCTGCCCGACTTCTTTCTGCGCGCGTACGGATTGCCGCACCTGCTGAAGTTCATTCACAAGCCGGGCATCCTGGTCGTGCTGGACGAGATGAACGCCGGCTATCGCCAGGTGTTCACGGATGCGCGACGCGTTGCCGAAGCGACCCATCGCCCGCGTGGCAGGGGTATTCGTCGGCGAAATGGTCCGGCGACACGCTGATCATCGACACGATCGGGTTCCGCGACGACACGTGGATCGACTGGAACGGCAGCGTGGTGACGGAGGCGGCGAAGATTCGCGAGGAAATGCGCCGCCCGGACTTCGGCCACCTCGAGATCAAGGTGACGGTCGACGATCCGAAGGCCTACACCAAGCCGTGGACGGTGACGCTGAAGCAGCGCATCGTCGTCGACGCGGAGCTGATCGACGAGGTCTGTCTCGAGAACGAGCAATTCGTGAAACGCATGGGCCTCGAGGCGAAAGAGAAGGCTTCGGCCAAGTGAGTCGGGCCGGGCACTACGACACATTCACCGATCGATTGCGGAGTTCCGTCATGAAGCCAAGGGCGAATCTGTTGTTGTGTTTGAGCGTGGGCCTCGCGTCGGCGCTGCCCGTGGCCGCGCACCATTCGTTCCCCGCGCAGTACGACATCAACAAGCCGATCACGCTGACGGGCAAGGTCACGAAGGTCGAGTGGACGAATCCGCACATCTTCATCTACGTCGACGTGACCGACGACAAGGGCGCCGTCGTGAACTGGGCGTTCGAAATGGGCGGGCCGAACTCGCTGATTCGTCAGGGGTGGAAGCGCGACTCGCTGAAGCCCGAGGACACGGTCACGATCGAAGGCAGCCTCGCGCGCGACGGCAGCCACCTCGTGAACGCGCGCACCGTTACCGTGGACGGCCGCAAGCTGTTCGGCGGCTCGACCGGCGGTGACGCACCTCCCGCGAAATAGTCGCAGCAGACCCGCGAGCCCGTTGTAGTGCGGTGCCAATCGTGGCGCCGGCGTGACACGATTGGAGCCTGCTCACCGCATGAGCCCGCGGCACACGCTCAAAGAGTGGCGTCGGTGTGAGACAGCCCTTGCGGCTGCGGCGGCGACAGGACGTCGCCGCCGCAGCCTACATGGATGTACTTGCGGCGGTGCCGAAAGGGCTGTCTCACGCCGACGCCACGTTTGCGATACCGCGAAACGCGGGCGTGCGACAAACCTCAGCGCGGAGTGAGGCGGAGCAGTTGGTCGCCGGCGAGCACGTAGAGTGCGCCGTCGGGGCCCTGGCGCACGTCGCGGATGCGCAGCTTCAAGTCGGTCAGCAGCGCTTCCTCGGCCACGACGCGATCGCCGTTCAGCACGAGCCGCACGAGGTGCTGGCCTGCGAGCGCGCCCACGAACAGGTTGCCCTTCCACTTCGGGAACAGGTCCGCCGTGTAGAACGCCATGCCCGATGGCGCGATCGACGGCACCCAGAAGTAGACCGGCTCGTCGACGCCCGGCATCGAGTGCAGCCCGTTGCCGACCGGCACGTTCTTGCGGCCGTCGGTGCGGCGCGCGTCGTACTGCGTGCCGTAGGAGACATCGGGCCAACCGTAGTCGTGACCCGCCCGCACGATGTTGAGCTCGTCGCCGCCTTGTGGACCGTGCTCGACCATCCACAGCTCGCCGGTCGCCGGGTTGATGGCAGCGCCTTCGGGGTCGCGGAAGCCGTGCGCGTACAGCTCGCGCGGCACCGTTGCGCGGCCGAGCCACGGGTTGTCCTTCGGGATCGTGCCGTCGCGGTTGATGCGGATCACGCGGCCGCTGAAGTTGCGGCGGATGTCGGGCTCCGCCGTGAAGTCGTGCTCGACGCCGTCGAGATCGTTGTCGTAGAAGCGATATCAGTGGAGTTTGGTTCGAAGCAGAATCCAACGAAGTCGAAGTGAGCCTCCTCACGTCGGCGGCTACGAGATCAGCGAGCAGACGAACGGCCCAGCTTCGAATGTACTCGTCCGGGTCGTAGGTTTGTTGGAGCAACCAATCGCTCGACGCCGCGCCGATGGCGTCCAGCGCCCAGAGCGCTCGCAGTTTTTGTGGCGTTTCTGGTTCTTGTGCAAACGCCCGCAGTAGCTCCTTGGATACACCCGGTGTTTTTCCGGATTTCACGAAGCGATCGGCCAACACCTGTCGCGCGTGACGCGCAACCCATTCGTTCTTTTCGAAGAGCAACGGGACGAGTTTTTTATCCGAGAGCTTCGGGTCAGATCGCCGAAAGTGGGCGGCTTCGGTTTCGCCATAGGTCACCTTGTAGATGCGGCCGGAACTGCGATGGACGCCGTCGCTGTCATGGCATTCACCGATGTCCGACCAGTCGGCGATGAACACGCCGCCGTCCGGGCCTTGGATGAGATCAATGCCGCGGAACCACGGATCGCCCACGGTCAGAAAATCCGGCTCGTGCTTGCCGACGTAACCGGAGCCCTGGCGTTCGAGGCGGTCGACGTTGATGCGGCGACCGTGAAAATTGAGCGTGAACAGCTTGCCGCGATATTCCTCCGGCCAGTTGTCGCCCTGGTAAATCATCAGGCCGGTGTGCGCGTGGCCGCCGCCCAGCGAATCGCTGCCCGCCGCGAAGGCACTGCCATCCGCCGCCGCGCGCGATTTCGTCCAGCCGGCCCCGGTGTCCCAGTGGTAATGATCGGCGTGCTGATCGATCAAGCCGTAGATGTGCGGGTTCACGTCGTCGCCGTACATGCGCTTGAAGTGCGCGCCCGGAATCCCGTGCCAGAGATGGCCGATGACGGTGTTGATGAAGAACAGTTCGCCGAGCGCGTTCCAATCGTTGCCCCAGGGATTCGTGGTGCCGTGGCAGACGGCTTCGACGATGTGGCGCGTGGGATGGTAGCGCCAGATGCCGCCGTTCATCCGCACGCGTTCGGCTTCGGGCGTGCCGGGCCGGCCAATGCGCGCCGTGCTGGAGATGCCGACGCGGCCCTAGAGCCAGCCGTCCGGTCCCCATTTGAGGCCGTTGGCGAAGGTGTGATGGTTGCCGCCGGTGACGTTCAAAGCCATCGAGCAACACCTCGGGTTCGCCGTCGGGAATGTCGTCGTGATTGCGATCGGGAATGAACAGCAGGTGCGGCGGGCACAGCAGAAACACGCCGCCGAAGCCGACCTCGACGCTGGTGAGCACCTTGGCGCGATCGTAGAACACCGTGCGTTTGTCGAAGTGGCCGTCGTGGTTCGTGTCCTCGAAAATCAGGACGCGATCCGAGAGGTTGGTGTCGAACCGCACCTTCGCCTCGGCGTAGGTGTAGTTCTCGGCGACCCAGAGCCGCCCGCGCGGGTCGAACGTCATGGCGATGGGCTGCCGCACGTCCGGTTCGCTGGCGAAGACGGTGACCTTGAAGCCGGGCGGCATTTTGAAGCTGCGCGCGGCTTCCGCGGCGGACATGGGTTGGCCGTGGGTCTCGGAGTCGTACGGTTCGGGAAAATTGTCGGCGGCCGGAGCGGGTAACGAGCCTAACGCCAGACAGAATGGGCAACGGCACGAACGCTCAGCGCCTTCTTGAATGGTAGCAGCCGACGTGAGGAGGCTCTGACCTTTGATCCAGCGGTCTGAAAGAACCAGGAGATTTGAGCCTCCTCACGTCGGCTGCTACGACCGAGGTTGGAGTTTCAAAACCGGCTTTGAATGCGGAGTTCATGGTTGCAGCCGCTCGCGATGCGGCAAATGGTCGCGATTCCAGCGAACCAAAGCGGCGTCGCTGGTGTCTTCAAAAAGAAATTTCAACGTCGGCGATTCGACGTGGCCGTCGCAAAACACGACGTTGGCTTTGCCTTGGTGGCGTGCATAGACCGCCGTATCCCCAGTATCCTGCAATTCGTTCGCCAACAAAGGTTCCCGCCATGAAATCACGTGCCTCCGTCAAAGCCATCGCCTATGGCCATCATTTCACTTGGGTTGACGACTTCTGATCTTCTCCAGATGGTGCACATCCCTTTGTCGGACCTCGAGCTATGAGTAATGTCCGTCCAGGCCGAGTGAATCCGATCGGACATCTTCTGAAACTCCGTAAGCGTTGTAACCATAGGAAGTAACACTCGTCCTTCGGACAAATTTTGGGGAGAGGCCGCGCTGGGCAGACGGACAAAGCCAGACCCCACTGTTGAAGGAGTCTGTGCCGGATTGCTTCACGCCAATAGTCTGTCGTCTTCCAATTGGTCTGATGTCCAGTTATCGCCATTCGTATTTTCAACACCGAGCGGGTATACCTGATTGTCCCCTACGAACTGTTGTAGCGTTAGGCCAAGTTGGTGCATGTTATTTACGCATTGAATCCGTTGGGCCTGGCTCTTCGATTTGGAAAGCGCCGGAAGCAGCAGCGCCGCCAGAACTCCGATGATGGCGATGACCACCAGCAACTCCATCAAACTGAAACCGGCTCGATTGCGTTGGCGCATATTGCTTGGACCGTTGCGTTGCTGATCGTCACGAATGGCCTGCGATAGCACGTTTCCGTGGTTTTTTCTCCCCGCCGCAGAATCTTCTCCATCTCGTCCGCATCGTCCATCGGGGTGGAGGGCAGCAGCCGCGCCTTGCCGTAATCCGGGTCTTTGGGATCTATGGCTTTCTCCGGATCGAAGATGCGCGGGTCCACCGGCACACACTTGTAGGGACGGAAATCCGGTTTCGTCGTGAAGCAATCGGAGAAATCGTTCGCCAGGGCGTCGAACATGTTCAACGGCGGCAGGCCGAAGATCTGGTAGAGCGTGCGGTGCATGCTGACGATGGTGGTGTGGCGGTGCGAGACATAGCCGTGCTTCGCCCACGGGCTGATGACCAACAGCACGCTGCGCTGCGCGTCCACGTGATCCGGTTCGCCGCCGGCGTCGTCCTCCGTCACGAAGATCGCCATGTTCTTCCAGTAGGGCGTGTGCGTCAGGAACTCGACAATCCGGCCCAGGGCCAGATCGTTGTCGGCCATCCACGAGGCCA
This sequence comes from uncultured Gammaproteobacteria bacterium, assembly GCA_963748045.1. GTDB lineage: Bacteria > Pseudomonadota > Gammaproteobacteria > Steroidobacterales > Rariloculaceae > FEN-1219. The sequence goes on along the minus strand of CAVVIC010000013.1, from coordinate 8,246 downwards.
GATAGGGATAGCCTTTGTCGGGTTTGGGCTCGCTGCCGTGATCGTTGCAGATGGCGATGTTGACGAATGACGGAAAAGGTTGCTTGCCCTTCAGGAACAGCTTCTCGACATCCTTCATGAACCAGTGGGCGCGGTACTGGTCCGGGATGTTCATGTTGAAGATCGGAAACTCGCGGCAGGTGTTGTCGTAGAGAACCTTGGGCATCGGAATGTTGACCACCTCGCGCGCGCCGGTGGGATGCTCGTCCTCGTCCTCCTCCACGCCGGGAAACTCGAAGCCCTCGCCGTAGTTGCGAAACCGGATGCCGTTCCGCGCCAGGTGTTCCCACATCGAGCCGGCTTCCGGATAATCCTCCGGAATGAGCGAACCGTTCGATCCCATCGAGTAGCGGCGGCCCGGCGCGCTGCTGTCCTTCTTGAACGACCAGCCGACCGAGTAGGTCATCTGCATCAGGTTGTTCGGCTGCACGCCCACCAGCCAGCGATGGCCGACGCCGGAGGCTTCCGGCTCCATGTAAAAGTTGTCGCTCACGGTGAACTGCCGCGCCAGCGCGTTGTGATTGACCATCACGCCCACGTCTTCCAGCGTGGGCTGCCCCTTGCCCTCAATCGTCTGGTGCAATCCCCAGCGCAACAGGCTCGGGTCGTGCTTCGCGCCGGGAATGCGGTCGAAGATCGTATCGTAGGTGTGGTTCTCCTTCGTGATGAAGACCACGTACTTGATCTCCTTCGAGACTTTGCCCGGCACGGTGGGGATGACCGGCGAGGACATCGTCTCCCGGTCGGCCCGGCGATCCACCATTCCGTTGTAGGCCAGCACGTCCGCGGTCATGGTTTTGAGTTCGGCGTCGGACGGCACATCGAGAACGCTGACGACGCCGCGCATGCCCAGGAAATCGCTCTTGGGAATTTCCTTGCCCGCGTTCGGGCCGTTGCCAAAGCCGCGGAAGCAGATGCAAACGAGCTGCCGGCCGTCCGGCGAAAGGGCGACGCGGTACGGATACCACGCGGTCGGGATGTGTCCGAGCACGGCCAGCGTCTTCGCGTCCAGCACGGCGATGGCGTTGATGCCCATTTCGGCGACGTAAAGCCGCTTGCCGTCCGGGGAGACGACCATGCCCGAGGGACTGACGCCTCGCACGCGGGCCACCAGCGGCGAGGGAACGATGCGCTGTTTCGCCACAATCTCATTCCTGGCCAGATCAATTCGCTCGATCATGTCGTTGTTGCCGTTGGACACGAAGAGCGCGTCGCCGTGCGCGGCCAGGAAGTTGGGCGCGCTGCCGCCCACGGTCTTGCCGTTGTCCGACGGCGCGCCGACCAGCAGGCCCGTCTTCAGGCGGCTGATGACCTTGGGCGCTTCCGGTTTCGAAACATCCACGCCCCAGACGGAAAACGATTCGGGCACGTTCGGTTCGCCCAGACCGGGAATCTTCCGTCCCTCAAACTCCACGCCGTCGCGCGCCTCCTTGCTGGGATAGCCGAAGGGCGGAAAAGTGAGGCCGCGTTTGTCGAAGCGATCGTCATTGGGCGGCGGCACGGGACTGTATTCGAACAATCCGATGTTCGCGACGTAGACCTTGTCGCCCACCACCGCCAGCGCGTAGGGATAACGTCCCACCGGCACCGAGCCGACCACCTGCCGCCGCTCCGCGTCAATCACCACGACGCGGAAGTTGGTCACATCCGCGCAATAAAGATATTTGCCGTCGGCACTCACCTTCACATCCACGGCGTAGCTGTCCTCGTATTTGCGTCCGCCGACCTCGGTGTTCAACGAGATCTCGGTGATCTTCGTCGGGCGAGGCCACGTCGAAGACATAAACGGCGCCCGTGTCGCCGCTGCTCCAGTAGAGCGTCGCCCATCCGGCGAAAAGTCCGCGCCGCCGGCATTGGTAGCCCGCTCTTTCTTGCCTTTCCGCGGGCCATGGGCGGATTGACGACCGTCACCACCGGCTTCGCCGCGCGCCAGTCGGTGATGATCTGGCCGACCCCGTCACTGGCCACGAACAGCGTCTTGCCGTCGCGGCTCATCGCCAAGCCATAGGATCGCGGGCCACCGGCAGATGGCGGCCGACGGGCTTCAGGTAGCGGCCCGAGGAAAGAATGGTCAGCCCGTTCGGGTCGTGTTTCGCGTAAGTGTCAGTGGAAGGTGCGTGGAGATACGGTTGATCGGAGGCAGACGCGGTCAGGCCCAACGCTGCCAGGCTGAGAATTGTAAACGTTACACGAAACAACATAGCTTGGTTTATCTGGGTTGCAGGATTTGTTGGGCTATTGATTTTTCCACCCTTGAACGGCCGGCGCCGCGATTCACCCACGCACTGCCGTTAAAATCATCGAGGTGGTCTCGGCGAGACCAAATCACCAACCACCGCCCACTCCAGGATCCGTCTCAACCCTGCCAAAGTTTGAACGCTCTGCTTGAGCTTGTCCATCTCCACGTGCGCGGTTTAACAAGGGTGCGACTGGAAGTGGCGGTCAGTGTGGTAGAACGGCTCGCGCTGCGAGCCGTCGTGCCGCGTCCAGCGGCACGTCCGAGTCACCGCACGTTCCGCCCGCTCGGCGCGGGCGGAGTGTTCGCAGCGCGAACACTCCTACCACCCGGGTTGACCGCCACTTCTGGTCGCACCCGTTTAACAATTGTGAGATTGCCGGACCCAATGGCGGTGGTCATCATGGCCGCTGGAAATGGAAACTCGTTTGCTCGGAAAAACCGGACTGAAGCTGCCCGCGCTGAGCTTCGGCGCGTCGTCGCTCGGGCAGGAATTTCGCCGCGTGAAACTCGACGAGGCGCTGGAAAGCGTCCGCGTCGCGCTCGACTGCGGGCTGAACTTCATCGACACCTCGCCGTTCTACGGGCGCGGCATGAGCGAAGTGCTGCTCGGCATCGCGCTGCGCGACGTGCCGCGCGACAGCTACACGCTCTGCACCAAGCTCGGTCGCTACGATCTCGAGCACTTCGACTTCAGCGCCCGCCGCGTGGCCGAGAGCGTGGACGTGAGCCTGCACCGGCTCGGCACCGATCACCTCGACATCGTGCTCTGCCACGACATCGAGTTCGTGCCGATGCAGCAGATCGTGGATGAAACCATTCCGGCGCTGCGCAAAATCCAGCAGGCGGGCAAGGTGCGCTTCATCGGCTTCAGCGGTTATCCGCAGAAAATCTTTCGGCTCATCTGCGACCAGACCGACGTGGACTGCGTGCTCAGCTACAACCAATACACGCTGCAGAACACCCGCTTCGCCGACGAGACGATTCCGTATCTGAAAGCGCAAGGGCGTGGGCGTGATGAACGCCGGTCCGTTCAGCGCGCGCCTGCTCACCAACGCGCCGCTGCCGGCGTGGCTGAAGGAGCCGGAGGACGTGAAAGCCGCCGCGCGCGCCGCCGCCGCGCATTGCGCGAAGCAGGGCGTGGACATCGCCAAGCTCGCGCTGCAATTCTCGCTCGCGAATCCCGACATCACGACCACCATCGCCGGCAGCGCGAATCCGGAGAACATCCGCAAGTGGGCGCAGTGGGCCGCCGAACCGCTCGATCAGCAATTGCTCGCCGAGGTGCAGGCAGATTTTTCAACCGGTGAAGAACCTCGGGCATGTGGAGGGGTTGCCGGAGAACAATTAGAGGCCGCACTCGAATGGAACTGCCCGACTTCATCCAAATCGGAAACCAGGCGCCGCCGCTCCGCTTTCTGATCATTGGTGGTTGGGCGGTGGGAGCGCATGGTAATCCGCGCGCCACTTTCGACGTGGATTTCATGATCCGGCGTGCTGACCGCGATGCGTGGTTCGAGCGCGCGATGGCTCGCGGGATGAAGTTGTTCCGTGAGTCCGGGGCGTTCGCGCAGTTCACTCAGCCGGCCGGTGACGGCTTCGACCTGATGTTTGTGGACGACCAGACCTTCGGAAAGATGTGGGACGCGTCTGAAGCGCGGGCCTTCGGCGAGATGAAGGCGCGCGTGCCCTGCCTTGACCACCTGTTGGCGTTGAAACTTCACGCCTTACGGCAGAATTTGTCGCATCGCACTTCCAAGGACGCCGACGATGTGGAAGTATTGCTCCGGCGGCATGAAATTAATCTTGGCGATCCGCATTACACGACCCTGTTTTTGAAGTATGGCACCCGCGAACTCTATGAAACCTTCGTCCGAATCCTCCGTCATCCGTGACGCGGGCCGACCGAGCCTCGAATTCGACCTACCCAACCCCGAGGGCTTCACCTCCTTGCCCACCTGGGTTTCGTTGGAGCGAATGCTGAAGGGGATTCGCCAGATGCGGGCGTGGTTTCCCGCGGGAATTCCCACACCGGAAGAACGCTGGCAGGCCAAAACCACCCAGGAGTTCAAATTGTGAATGGTCGACCATGCTGCTCCTGAAGGGATCCGCACCGGGTGAACGATTCATCCTGCAAATACTCCCTGCCGCGCGACGGCTTCGAGATCGTTGAGCGAGTCCTCAGCCATGAGGAGTGGAGGAGCTTCGAGGTGCGGTGGCTGAACTGCCGTCGCCGGCATCGGGGTGGGGTGAGAAATCTTTTGCAGAATTCAGAACCCATCGCGGCCCTGGCAACTTCCGGCGCGGTCAATGACCTGGCGGACGCTGCGCTCGGGGCGCCGGCATTTCCCGTGCGGGCGTTGCTTTTCGACAAAGCGCCCGCCGCAAACTGGAAAGTGCCCTGGCATCAGGACACCGCCATCGCCGTCGCTGAGCGCGTGGAGGCTGCCGGGTTTCATCGGTTGGTCGGTCAAGGACGGGGTCACTGCACGTGCATCCGCCGGTGGACGTCTTGGAACGGATGGTGGCCGTGCGGATTCATCTCGACGACTGCGGGCCGGACAATGGACCGCTGCGCGTCCTGCCCGGCTCGCACCGTCACGGCAAGTTGGATGAAGCTGAAATCGAGCGGTGGCGGCAGACGACGGAGGAAGTCAGTTGTTGCGTAGCGCAAGGCGACGTGCTCGTGATGCGACCGTTGCTGCTGCACGCGTCGTCGCCGGCGAAATCGCCATCCCATCGCCGGGTCATTCACCTGGAATACGCTTGCGATGCCCTGCCGGACGGGCTGCAGTGGTTCGAGCAACCAACCTCACTTGCGTGACTTCGCCTGACTGCAACCTTCAGCCTTTGCCATGAAAGCGCTCCAGCTCGAAAAACCGCAGCAGTTCCGTTTCATTGAAACCCCCGAACCAGCCGCGCCCGGCCCCGGCGAAGCGCTCGTGCGCGTTCAGCGCGTGGGGATTTGCGGCACGGATTACAGCGGTTTCCTCGGCAAGATGCCGTTCTTTTCTTATCCGCGCATTCCGGGACACGAACTCGGCGTCGAGGTGCTGGCGGTCGGCCCGGGCGTGACGAACGTGCGGCCCGGCGACCGGTGCTCCGTCGAGCCGTACATGAATTGCGGCCAATGTTTTCCCTGCCGCAAGGGCGCAACCAACTGTTGCGAGAATCTCAAGGTGCTCGGCGTGATGATGGACGGCGGCTTGACCGAGCGCATGGTTCTGCCCGCGCGCAAGCTGCATCCGGCCAATCAGCTTTCGCCCGAACAATGTGCGCTGGTCGAAACCCTCGCCATTGGCTGTCACGCCGTGAATCGCGGCAATCCGGTTGCGGGCGAAAACGTGCTCGTCATCGGCGCCGGGCCGATTGGCTTGTCGGTGATTGAATTCGCCAAACTTTCCGGCGCGAAGACCATCGTGATGGACCTCAACGAGCAGCGGCTGGAATTCGTCCGCGCGAAAATGGGTGTGCCGGACACGATTTGCTCCAAGGGCGACGGCGCGGAATTGGAGGCATTGAAGCAGATGACGGGCGGCGCGCTGGCGCAAGTCGTCGTGGATGCGACCGGCAGCAACAAATCCATGGCGCACGCGATGACGTATTGCGGCTTCACCGGGCGGCTGGTGTATGTCGGCATCACGCCGGCGGAGGTGGCGTTTCCGCACGCGCCGGTGATGCACCGCCGCGAACTGACGCTGCTCGCGAGCCGCAACGCGCTGCCGCCGGACTTCACGCGCATCATCAAGCTGATCGAGGACGGCCGGATTGACACGCGCCCGTGGATCACGCATCACGCGGCGTTCGGTGAACTCATCGAGAAATTTCCCACGTTCACCAAACCGGAGACGGGTGTGATCAAAGCCATCGTGGACATGGAATAATTTCTCAATGAAATCTGCGGTCACCATTTCTCTGGTCCCGGAAGCGCGCGGCGGGCCGTTCGTGTTTTGGGACGACCTCGCGGCGGGCTGCGCGCACGCGGCGGAGCTGGGCTTTGACGCGGTGGAAATCTTTCCAACCGGAGCCGAGGCACTCGACGTCGCGCAGGCCGTCCGAGCTGCTCGACGCGCACGGGTTGAAATGTGCCGCCGTCGGCACGGGCGCGGGCTGGGTCAAACACAAGCTGCGTCTCACCGACCCGGACGCCGCGGTTCGGCAGACGGGCCATTGGCTTCGTCGGTGAAATCATTGACGCGGCGGGAACGCTCGGCGCTCCGGCCATCATCGGCTCGATGCAGGGCCGCTGGGGCGACGGCGTGACGCGCGAACAGGCGCTCGACTGGCTGGGCGAGGCCTTGGCCACGCTGGCCGAGCACGCGGCGACGTCACGGCGTAGCCGCTGCTTTATGAGCCGTTGAATCGTTACGAGACGAACTTGTTCAACCGCCAGGGCGAAGCGGCCGCATTCCTGCGCTCGCTGCGTTCGCGGAATGTCAAATTGCTGTGCGACCTGTTCCACATGAACATCGAAGAGGCTTCCATTGCCGACGCGCTGCGCGCCGCCGGCCCGCTGGTGGGGCACGTGCATTTCGCCGACAGCAACCGGCAGGCGATCGGCTGGGGTCACACGGACATGGCGCCGATCATGGCCGCGTTGCGGGAGATCAATTACGCCGGCTATCTTTCCGCGGAGGTTTTGCCGTTGCCGGACAGCGTTGTCGGCGGCGCGGCAGACCATGGAAAGTTTTCGCCGTTGGACGGCGGCCTGATACCTTTTCGCCATGCTCAAGCATCAACTCATTCATCCGAAGATCAACGAGGTGCTGGCCCGGGCCGGTCATCACGCGCGCATCTTGATCGCCGACGGGAATTATCCCGCCTCGACCAAGAAAGGGTCCGCACGCGGAAGTGGTCAGCCTGAATCTGTCGCCCGGCGTCGTGACCGTGGCGCAGGCGCTGCGCGCGTTGCTCAGTGCCGTGCCCGTGGACCAGGTGAACACGATGGGCATTCCGGCCGACGATCCGTATGCGCAAAAGGGCGAGCCGCCGGTTTGGGAGGAATATCGCCGGATCCTCACGGACGCAGGCTTGCAAATTAAAACTCGAACCAATCCCGAAGTGGGATTTTTACGAGGCCGTCAATTCGCCCGACCATGTGCTGACCATTCAGACCGGCGATCAGGCGCTGTGGGCCAACGTGCTTTTGACGATGGGTTGTCGCACGGACTGAAACCCGGGTGGCGGCGATGCGAATAGACAGCCACCAGCATTTCTGGCGATTCAATCCGGCGGACTACGGTTGGATGAAGCCCGACTGGCCGATTCGCCGCGACTTTTTGCCGGCGGACCTGGAGCCGGAGTTGCGCGCCTGCAATCTGGATGGCTGCGTGGCCGTGCAAGCGCGCCAGAGCCTCGCAGAATCGCGCTGGCTGCTGGAACTGGCGGAGGGCGCGTCCATCATCCGGGGCGTCGTGGGCTGGGTGGACTTGCGTTCGCCGAACGTCGCGAAGGAACTGGAGGAATTCGCGGCGCATCCGAAGTTTGTCGGCGTGCGACACGTGGTGCAGGACGAACCGGACGACCAGTTCATGTTGCGGGAGGATTTCCAACGCGGCATCGCCGCGTTGCGCCGACTTCGGTTTGACCTACGACCTGCTGATTTTTCCCCGGCAATTGCCCGCCGCGATTGCGCTGGCGCAAAAATTTCCCGAACAGCCGTTCGTGCTCGATCATCTGGCCAAGCCGCCGATCAAAGACGGCGCGCTGTCGCCGTGGCGCGAACAGATCCGGGAACTGGCGCAAGCTCCCCAATGTCGCTTGCAAGGTATCCGGCATGGTGACCGAAGCGGACTGGCAAAACTGGCGGGCGGACGATTTCAAACCGTTATCTCGACGTCGTGTTCGAGGCGTTCGGACCGGACCGGCTGATGTTCGGCTCGGATTGGCCGGTGTGCCTGCTGGCCGGGAGTTATGAAAGCGTCTTCGGGCTCGTGCAGAATTACGTCAGCCAATTGGGGGCGGACGCCGG
>CAVVIC010000012.1:0-170135 GCA_963748045.1 uncultured Gammaproteobacteria bacterium | reverse complement strand
GTACTCGTTCTGGCCCTGACCAAGAGGAAGACGCCGATCCCACGCCTGCCCTCGAGGCCACCGGACGACTTCCCTGCGGGTGTCGATGGTAGAGGCGCTCGATCGCGGGGACGTCGAGATGGAAATGCGCGTGCAGTTGCAGACCGACCCGCATCTGATGCCGATTGAGAACGCCGCCGTGTATTGGCCGGAACGGTTGTCGCCGCGGATTCCAGTCGCCACGTTGCACATACCCAAGCAGCGCTTCGCGTCGTCCGATCAGTTGGCCTTCGCGAAGCGGCTGTCGTACAACCCGTGGCACTGCATCGCCGAGCGCCTGGGCAACCAGAGCCGCGCCCGCAAGCGCATCTATTACGAGCTTTCGAAGTTCCGTCACGACATGACTAAGGTACCGCACTACGAGCCGGACGGATTGAGAGCCTTCCCCTGACACCTTCCGCCGGTGGATCGTTAAGCGAAGTCGCTGGTACCGCGGGCGTTTTTGCGGGGGCAGTGTTTAGTTCAGTTCAGGGCCTATCTCGGCTCCCGAACGCGTCATATCGGGAGTCGTATTGTTGAGTTCTATAACGCTAAGGCGGGTGCGCGGGAGCGACCCGCCTTTTTCGTTTTGTGGAGGACAGCGATGAGGAGCGCGCCGGCGGCAGCGACTTTAGTTTTCGCATGGACTCGCTCTTTCGCGCATGCCCGGCGCCTAGCCTCCAGTTCTTCCGATAGGCTAGCGAGGTGACTCTGGCAACGCGGCAAACACTCGAAGGCGGAGCGGTGGCAAATCCTGCTGGATGGTGCGCCAAACCGCCCCCAGGTCCACCTCGAAGTAGTCGTGCACGATTCGATTTCGCATCCCGTAGATCAGGTCCCACGGAATATCGGGGTACTGCGCCGCGAAATCTGGCGCCGCCATACGAATCTTGTTCGCTGCCTCGCCAATCACCTGCAGGCTGTGCAGAACAGCATCCTGCGTGCGCGTGTCGGCCTCGAATGCCTCAACGTCCATGCCGGCGACATAGCTCGTCGCACGATCGATCGCATCCAGAATATGCAGCAGGTACTCGGGAACGCGTAGCGCTCGTTTGCGCGTCATACGGGCTGGGCTTCGCGAAGGACTTGTTCGCGATAGCGCTGCGGCAAACTCTTTGGCGTCAACACGTCCACCGGCACACCGAGTAGCCGCTCGGCTTCGAGTTGAATCGCGGCCGGCGTCATGAGAGTGGTTCGCGAAGTGGGATCTACGAGCAAGTCGAGATCGCTCGTGTCCGTATCATCCCCGTGAACAGCTGAACCGAAAATCCGCGGCCGCAACGCACCATGGCGTGCCACGATTTCTCGAAGCGCGGCGCGATGAGTGTTCGCGCGACAGACGGTTTCATAACAATCCCGCGGTCCAGATTGCCTTCGCCATGCGTCCTGGCGATGGGTGGATTCTAACCCACGGTGGTGGCCAGATAGTGAACCCGTCTCATACAGCCGAGCGGGCGGCTGCACGGACACACGTCGACGAACAACACCGAGAAAACACTTCCAGTGTACCCTCCGGGCAACACCGGGAAACAGCGCGTTGGCCAAATCGGCCAAAGTCTATTGGAAGTCTGCGGAGCGATTTTGGTTGTGGCGGTGCTTAGTTGCGCGTCTTGGGTCTTCCGAATTATGAATCCGCCGCTCTTACACCACTTTTGAGGGACGCGATCTCACGGTTTGGCGGGATACCGTGTGATTTCCCACAGTGCTATTCCGTAAGATGCTCTGGAACCCGCGCCAGATGGCGCCCCGGACCGGAATCGAACCTGTGACCTTCCGCTTAGGAGGCGAACGCTCTATCCCCTGAGCTACCGGGGCGGACGACGATAAGCAGCACGTAACCCTGCGGGAAGAATAGCAGGTCGAGGCATAGGGCCGCCGCTGCGCGGCGCTCGCCGGCGCGCGGAGACGGCCTACGGTGTGTCGTCGATGAACACGAGGCTCGCGGTCGCGGTGTCCGGCCCGTTCAGCGTGAGGACGCCGTAGATGCCGCCGTCTGCAAGCGTGACGGGTATCGGTCCGGCCCGGACCGCGTTGGTTCCGGTCTCCCGGAACAGCAGGTCGTAGGGGCCGGGCTTGATATACAGGTAGTCGGTGACGCCGGGAGCCACGAGCGCCGTGGTGGCGGCGATCGTGGTCTGATCTGTCGTGCCGGGCGGCAGCAGCACGATTTCCGTCACCGTCGCGAATTGGTTCGCGGCGTTCAAGAAGCGCAGTTTGGCTTCGCTCCTGATTCGCCGCCGGTCGTCGGTCACGATCTGAGGCGCCAGCGTGCCGGCGGGGCCCGCGAACATCACGGTGTTCAGCGTTCCGGGGGCCGCCGACAGCTGGGTGTCGAGCTCGAGCACGCCGGGGTTGCCCGCGGGCGTCACGCTGATCGGCAGGCTCGCATTGACGGGCACGGTCACGTAGCTCGTGACCGTGCCGTAGGGAATCGCCGGCAAGATGGGCGGCGAGTATTCGTGGTTGATCGCGAAATCGCGGGCGGTGCCGTCGTCCGCAACGTTGATCGCGCGCACGCTGGCGGTCGCGTTCGCGGAGTACAGAACGAACGAGCTGTCCTGCGCCATGATGACGCTGATCGCCGTCGTGCCCAGGCCTTTGTCGTCCGCGATTACGAGCACGTTCGTGACGCCGGCCGCAAGGTCCACGGCGGTTGCGGCAAACACCACGTTGTTCGGGTCGCCGGCCGCGGTGAGGGTGATCTCGTAGCTGCCGTTGGCGAAGGTCTTCGGCGCAATCTGCCCGAGAAAGTTAACGCTGCCGCGCGGTGTCGCGCCGGCGATGCCGACACCGGCCGGCTGCACATACACGTCCATCGCGGGCAGGCTTTCGCCGGCGTGGACGACCGCGATCTGCGTGTCGCCGCTGTTTGCGAGCTTCGGCGAGTACTCGACGATCTGCGGCGAGAGTTGCCCAGCCGTTTCGGCGAAGACGAAGGTGTAGTCCTTGTCGTTGACCAATTGCTTGGCCCACGTCCAGGTATTCAGCACGTCCTGCGTCGCGACGCGTCGTTGATAGACGAAGAAGTCGTAGGTGTCCACGTCGTAGTCGTGTGCTGCGACGGCCTTGAACGCCAGCGCATCGGGCGAGTCGGTTTGCTCTCGTCGATACCAGAGTTGAGCGAAGCTCGGCGCGGCGTTCACGACGTGAACGCGAGTCTTTGCTGGGGCCTGGCGCCCTTGATCGCAGCCGATCAGCGTGAGCGCCGCGAGTAAAACGGCGAAGATCTTTAGATGGCGGGCTTTCATGCGCGGTCGAAGTCGCTGCGGATCCCCGTGAGTCGAGGGCGGTATCGTACAGGCTCGGCCGTCAGGAGCGAAACGCGGATGTTCGCTGGAGGCGTCTCGCGCCGCTGTTTACAATGCCTGCGCCCTACGGTTCGGGCGCAGGAAGCATCGGCGCTAACCATGCCGCAATGAGACCCTGCGATGTAACAAAGATTCCGCGCGGAAGGATCCCAAGATGAGCTCGATTCGCAGGCTGCTCGGCATGGCGGTCGTGGCATGTGTCGCGGGCCCGGCGCTGGCGCAGGAGGCCGAGCCGTTCCATATCCGCAATCTGAACCCGCTCGTGTCGATCTTTGGGTTGCCGGCATGGGATACCGTGTCCCCCGGCAATCGCCTCCAAACGACGTTCGAGATCGCAAATCACTATCGGTTGTCGGCTCGTGGCACGGACCGGCTGATTCTCGACGGGGAAACCGAGCGCATGACCCTGGCGTTCACCCACGGATTCGACGGCGGTTGGGCGTTCGGCGCGGAGCTGCCGTACTACCACGTTAGCGGCGGATTTCTCGACAACGCGATCGACGCCTGGCACTCCGCGTTCGGATTGCCGGAGGGCGGGCGCAATCGGCGGCCCGAAGACCAGCTCACGTTCCAGATCGGTCGTGGGGGCACCAATTTCTTCGTGCTCGATCGCGCGCGCAGCGGTATCGGCGACGTGCAGGTGAAGCTCGCGAAGGCGATCGGTGACGAGCGGCAGTTCGTCGTGCAGGTCGCCGCCAAGTTGGCGACCGGCGATGCGACGATGCTCTCGGGCAGTGGCTCGAGCGATGTGTCGATCACGCTGTTGCGGTCGCAGCCGCTGCCCGCACGCAAGCGGCCGGCCGGTTACTACTGGGGCGTTGGGATGGTGCTTGCGGGCAAGCCCGACGCCATTGGGTTCGAGAGCAATCGCCGGGTATACACGGGAATCCTCGGCGGCTCGTGGCGGCCGTGGCCGAAGTTCGGCCTCAAAGCGCAGCTCGACTTCCACGGGGCGTTCTTCGACACGCCGCTCGAGGAGTTCGGTCAGGCGGCGTCACTGTTCACGTTCGGCGCGTGGCGCCCGGTGGGGCGCGACGGCACGCTCGATTTTGCGATCGTCGAGGACATTCGCGTCAGCACGGCGCCCGACGTCGGGTTCCAGGTGGCGGCCAAGTGGCATTGGTAGGCGGCACGGGCCGGCGGAGCGGTTTCGCAGCGGTGGTCGGGATCGGCGTGTTGGCGGCGTGCGACACGTCTGCGCCGCCTTCGGTCGGGACTCCATCCGCTCCGGTAGCGGCCGCGAGCGCCGCGCCGCAACTCGTGCAGTTCGATCCCGGACCGGTACGAACGGCAGCGGAGTACCTGGCGGAGCCCGAACTGGCGGGCGCAGACATCACGCGTGGGCAGCTGCTGAGCCTTGCCTGTGCCGCATGCCACACCTTCGGGGCCGCGGGCGGCACGCTGATCGGCCCGAACCTGCACGGCGTGTTCGGGCGGCGCGCAGCATCGGTCGCAGGCTTCGACTATTCGCCGGCGCTCGCGAGCTCGGGCCTGGTCTGGACGCCCGTTTCGCTCGAGGCTTGGTTGAACGAACCCGCGAGCTTCGTGGCCGGCACGAAGATGGCGTTCACGGGCTATCGCTCGCCGGACGATCGGCGCGATCTGATCGCCTTTCTGCTGCACGCGACGCAGTGAGGGCTGTCGGAAACTTTTACACGCGCTGACCGCTGCCGCGCCCTATTCGGGCGAAAAGCATGCAAAACCGGGCGGTTGCCGGGCGGGCTTGGTTCTTGCACTCTGTCTTCCTAATAAGCCAAGAGACCGCAAAGCCTTTGAATTCCCGCCCCGATAGCCGCACGGCCCCTCACTACGGGCCGATCTCTTTCAGCGAGCGGCGCTTAGGTCCCGATCGCCGCCGCACTACGCTGGGGAGCTTCCTCACGGGTGGCTTCACGCCGCGCCGGCGCGGTGGGCGGCGGGCCGGAGAGCACCACCTGCCGATCGATTGGCACGAGCCGTACCTGCTGTTCCTGTCGGTCACGATCCTGCTGCTGTCCGTGGTGGACGCGTTTCTGACGCTGACGCTCCTGATGGCAGGCGCCACGGAAGCCAATCCGGTCATGGCGTTCGTTCTCCACCACCACCCGCAGCTGTTCGCGCTGACCAAGATGGCGTTCACGAGCATTGGCGTTCTCGTGCTCGTCGCCGTGGCGCGGGCCCGGCTGTTCCGGGTCATGAAGGTGGGAGCCGTCCTGCAAGGCCTGTTCGTGGCCTATGTCGCACTGATCGCCTACGAGTGGTGGCTCCTTCGCGTGATCTTGTGAATTCGCGCGTTTGAACTTAATTAGCGTTTGGCTACACTACGCGCGCTTTCAGACTCGGAGGCGGCAAACTCATTTGCTTGCGCCCCTCCGAGCCCAGGGACATGAGCACAGTATTCAAGGAACAGTACGAGTCGTCGCCTCTGCAGGGAGCCAATGCGACATACGTCGAGTGGCTCTATGAGCAGTTCCTCGCCGAACCGGGCAGCGTGCCCGCCGAGTGGCGTCACTATTTCAGCACCCTGGCCAAGGACGGCGGGGACGTCGCCCATGGCCCCATCGTCCAGGCGGTGGCTCGTCGGGCGCAGCAGCGCGCGCCGGTAACCGCAGCGGCGGTCGCGGTCGGAGTCAGCGACTCGCCCGCGATCGAGAAGCAGGCGGCTGTCTCCCGGTTGATTCAGGTCTATAGCCTGCGCGGTCATCAGATCGCCGACTTGGACCCGCTTGGCCTCTGGGAGCGCGCCGCGCCGGCGGTCTTGAGCTTCGATTTCCTGGGGCTCGACGAGTCCGACCTCACGCGCGAGTTTTCCACGGGCGGCCTGGCTGGCACCGGTCATGCGCGCATGAAACTGCAGGACATCCTGTCGCTGCTGAAGCGCATCTACTGCGGCAAGCTTGCAGCGGAGTTCGCGCACATTTCCCGAGCGCGCGAGCGGCTCTGGCTGCGCGAGCAGTTCGAGACGAGCCGCGTGCACACGGGGTTCACGCCGCAGGAGCAAACCGCGATCCTCGCAAGCCTTACGCACGCGGAAGGCATCGAGCGTTACCTGAACACGCGCTTTGTCGGCCAGAAGCGGTTCTCGCTCGAAGGTAGCGAGACGCTGATTCCGGTGCTCGACGATCTGATCCAGCGTGCCGGCGAGAGTGGCGTTCAGGAACTGGTCATCGGCATGGCGCATCGCGGCCGGTTGAACGTGCTCGTGAACGTGCTCGGCAAGTCGACGTCCGATCTGTTCTCGGAGTTCGAGGGTCAGTACGACCTCGCGCGCCTCAAAGGCTCGGGCGACGTGAAGTACCACAAGGGCTACTCGGCCGACGTGCGCACGCCGGGTGGCAACGTTCACATCGCGCTCGCGTTCAACCCGTCGCACCTCGAGATCGTGAATCCGGTCGTCGAGGGCTCGGTACGCGCTCGCCAGGACCGCCGCGGCGACGATCTCGGGACGCAGGTCATGCCCGTGCTGATCCACGGCGACGCCGCGTTCGCCGGGCAGGGTGTCGTGGCGGAGACGTTCCAGCTGTCGCAGACCCGCGCGTTCTACACGGGCGGCACAGTCCACATCGTGATCAACAACCAGATCGGCTTCACGATGAGCGACCCGCGCGATAGCCGCTCGACGACTTACTGCTCCGACATCGCGAAGATGATCGAAGCGCCCGTGTTCCACGTGAACGGCGACGACCCCGAAGCGGCCGTCGCCGCGGTGCGCCTGGCGCTGCGTTACCGGCAGGAATTCCATAAGGACGTCGTGATCGATCTCGTCGGTTACCGGCGGCTCGGCCACAACGAAGCCGACGAACCGGCGGCCACGCAGCCTACGATGTATGCCGCGATCCGCGAGCACGCGGGCGTGCGCACGCTGTATACGCGCAAGCTGCTCGAATGCGGTGTCGCGACGCAGGAAGCCGCCGACAAAATGGCCGACGATTACAGGGCTGCGCTAGATGAGGGTCGCAAGACCAACGAGGCCGCGCTCGGCATGATCGGCAACCAGTACACCGTCGACTGGACGCGCTACTACACGGCTTCGCCGAGCGATACGACCGGCGCCGGCGTGCCGGAGACTGAGCTCAAGCGGCTCGCCGGTCTCATTAATACGGTGCCTGCGAACCACAAGCTGCACCCGCGCGTGCAGCGCATCATCGACGAGCGCCGACGCATGGCTGCCGGCGAAGTCGGCTGCGACTGGGGTTTCGCCGAGAACCTGGCCTACGCCACGCTGCTCGCGGCCAACTTTCATGTGCGGCTGATCGGCCAGGACAGTCGCCGCGGCACGTTCTTTCACCGTCACGCCGCGTTGATCGAGCAGACGACGGGCGAAGCGTTCGTGCCGCTGGCGCACGTCGCGAGCGATCCGCGCGCATTCATGGTCGCCGATTCGCTTGTTGTCCGAAGAAGCCGTGCTCGGCTTCGAGTACGGCTACAGCACCACGTCGCCCGACACGCTCGTGATCTGGGAAGGCCAGTTCGGCGACTTCGTGAACGGTGCGCAGGTCGTGATCGACCAGTTCATCAGCTCCGGCGAAGCGAAGTGGGGCCGGCTATCCGGTCTCACACTGTTCCTGCCGCACGGGTACGAAGGCCAGGGGCCGGAGCACTCATCGGCGCGGCTCGAGCGTTTCCTGCAGTTGTGCGCAGAGCACAACATGCAGGTAGTTGTGCCGTCGACGCCGGCGCAGATGTTCCACATGCTGCGTCGCCAGATGCTGCGTGGTTTGCGCAAGCCGCTCGTCGTCATGACGCCGAAGAGCCTGTTGCGGCACAAGTTGTCGGTGTCGAGCCTGACCGATCTCGCGCGCGGTCGGTTCCAACCGGTCATCGACGAAGTCGAACCGATCACCGATGACGCCGTCACACGCGTTGTGTTCTGCAGCGGCAAGGTGTACTTCGATCTCGCCGAATCGCGGCGCAACGACAACATCACGAACGTCGCGCTCGTGCGCATCGAAGAACTGTATCCGTTCCCGATCGAAGAGTATGCTCGGGTCATCGCGCGCTACCGCAACGCCACGGAAATTGTCTGGTGCCAAGAGGAGCCGCAAAACCAGGGTGCCTGGTACCAGATCCGGCATCGCCTCCAGGAGCCGATGTCTCCGCGGCACGAGTTGTTCTACGCGGGTCGCCCCGGCGCGGCTGCGCCGGCTTCCGGTATCCACGCATTGCACGTCCGGCAGCAGCAGGCGCTTGTCGCCGCGGCGCTGACGTCCCCCGCACGCGAGCGGGTGTCTCGCTCCACGGTCAGTAAGCGCGCCTGAAGTAACCGCGCGATCCCCGACAGGATAGGTGGGTTTGAAGTGAGCATTGAGGTCAAGGTTCCACAACTACCCGAGTCCGTCGCGGACGCGACGCTCGTGACCTGGCACAAGAAGGCCGGCGACACCGTGCGACGCGCAGAAAATCTTGTCGACCTCGAGACCGACAAAGTCGTGCTCGAAGTGCCAGCCCCCGCCGACGGCGTGTTGAAGCAGATCGTTGCCGCCGATGGCGCTGTCGTCACGAGCGGCCAGTTGCTGGCCGTGCTCGAGCCGGGCCCCGTGGCCGCTGCTGCACTGCCGGCGGCGAAGCCCGCGACCGCGGCTGCTCCCGCGGCCAAGCCCGCGTCGCCCGCGCCGAAGCCCGCCGCGCCTGCGCCTGCCGCAGCGCGCCTAGACCCGGAGGCTTTGGTGGAGCGAGTCGCCGGCGCGAGCGCCAACCGTATGGGCCCGGCCGTTCGCAAGCTCGTCGAAGAACACGACCTCGATCCAACGTCGATCGCCGGCTCGGGCCGCGAAGGCCGGATCACGAAAGGCGATGTACTCGATTACCTCTCCGACCACCGGGCAACGACCGTCGGCATCGAGCACGACGTGCTCGCGCAAGCCGCCGTGGCGGGCGAGGAGCCGCGGGCCAACGGCCTGTCGCGCGCCGAGCAACGCGTGCCGATGACTCGCTTGCGCGCTCGAATCGCCGAGCGATTACTGCAAGCGCAACAGCAGGCGGCGATGCTGACCACCTTCAACGAGGTGGACATGACGGCCGTCATGGCGCTGCGCCAACGCTATCAGGAACCGTTCACCGCGAAGCACGGCGTGAAGCTCGGCTTCATGGGGTTCTTCGTGAAGGCCAGTGTCGAGGCGCTGCGCCTGTTCCCGCTCGTGAACGCTTCGATCGACGGCAGCGACGTCGTCTACCACGAGTTCTTCGACGTCGGCGTCGCGGTCTCCACGGATCGCGGCCTCGTCGTGCCCGTGTTGCGTAACGCAGAGTTTGCGGGTGTCGCCGAGATCGAGCGCTCGATTCGCGACTTCGGCGAGCGCGCTCGGAAGGGCGGCTTGCAGATGGAAGAGCTGACGGGCGGCACGTTCACGATCACGAACGGCGGCATCTTCGGCTCGCTGATGTCGACGCCGATCCTGAATCCGCCGCAGAGCGGCATCTTAGGCATGCACAAGATCCAGCAGCGGCCCATGGTGGTCGACGGCAAGATCGAAGCGCGGCCGATGATGTACCTCGCGCTGACGTACGATCACCGCATCGTCGACGGGCGCGAAGCCGTGCAATTCCTCGTGCACATCAAGGATCTGATCGAAGATCCCTCGCGGCTGCTTCTCGAAGTTTAGTCTTGAGGACCTGAAGTTCAAACAATGAGCGACAAGAAATTCGACGTCGTCGTCATCGGCGGCGGTCCGGCAGGTTATCCCGCAGCGATTCGCGCCGCCCAGCTCGGCCTCACGGCCGCCTGCATCGACGACTATAAGAACGAGGAAGGCGTGCGCGCGTTCGGCGGCACGTGCCTGAACATCGGCTGCATTCCGTCGAAGGCGCTGCTCGAGTCCTCGGAGCTGTATCACCGCGCGCACACGGAGTTCGAGGCGCACGGCATCAAGGGCGGCGGCCGGTGTCGGCATCGACGTCGAAGCCATGCAGGTGCGCAAGCGCGGCATCGTGAAGCAGCTGACCTCGGGCGTCGACGTCATGTTCAAGGCGGCCGGCGTCACTGGCTTCAAAGGCCGCGGCAAGCTGCTCGCCGGCAACCGCGTCGAGGTCACGACGGACGCGGGCGTCGAGACGCTCGCCGCGAACCACGTCGTGCTCGCGACCGGCTCCACGCCGATCGAACTGCCGATTGCGAAGTTCGACGGCAAGCGCATCGTCGACTCGACGGGCGCGCTCGCGTTCACTCAGCGTCCCGAAGCGGCTCGGCGTGATCGGGGCCGGCGTCATCGGGCTCGAGCTCGGCAGCGTCTGGCGCCGGCTCGGCTCGGAAGTCGTCGTGCTCGAAGCGCTCGAGACGTTCCTGCCCGCGGCCGATCAGCAGGTCGCGAAGGAAGCTATGCGGCACTTCAAGCGCCAGGGCCTCGACATCCGGATGGGCGCCAAGGTTACCGGCGCGAACGTCCAGGGCAACGTCGTCAAGGTGCGCTTCGAGAGCGGCGGCACGGCGCAGGAGCTCGAGGTCGACGCGCTCGTGGTCGCGGTCGGCCGGCGGCCGGTCACGGCCGGGTTGTTCGCGTCCCGACGTCAAAGTGCCGGTCGACAAGCGCGGCTTCATCGAAGTCGACGACCACTGCCGCACGGGCGTGCCGAACGTCTGGGCCGTCGGCGACGTCGTGCGCGGCCCGATGCTGGCCCACAAGGGCATGGAAGAGGGCGTCATGGCGGCCGAGCTGATCGCGGGCCACGTCTCCGAGGTCAATTACCGCACGATCCCGTCCGTGATCTACACGGCGCCCGAGATCGCGTGGGTCGGGCCAGACGGAAGAAGAGGTCAAGGCCACCGGCCGGCCGTACAAAGTCGGCACCTTCGGCTTCGGCGCCAACGGCCGGGCCAAGGCCATGCAGCAGGCGATCGGCTTCGTGAAGCTGATCGCCGACCAGGAGCACGACGACGTGCTCGGCGTGCACATCATCGGACCGCTGGCCGGCGAGCTGATCGGCGAGGCCGTGCTCGCGATGGAATTCTCGGCCTCGGCCGAGGATATTCAGCGCACCGTGCACGCGCATCCGACGTTGAGCGAGTCGCTCCACGAGGCGTCGCTCGCCGCCGACAAACGCTCGATCCACGGCATCAACCGCTAACGCTCTCTAAGCTTTCGCCGGTATCATAGGCCGCGGTGGCTTTGGGAGCCGCCGTCGGAGTTGAAGGGTTTTTGCGGCAAGATGGCGGACGGTTCGTGGGGACCGGCCGCGATCTATTGGTGCGACATGCTGCCACGGGGCGAGTGGACCACATTCCTGCAGGTGCGCTGGTGAACGAGCCGGCGGCCAGCCCCATCCAGTTGGCGCCTCCCGTTCAGCCCTTAGGTTGCGTGCGAATTCTCGGGATCGACCCGGGCTCGCAGATCACGGGTTTCGGCATCGTCGATCTCGACGGCAACGCGGACCGCGGTCGTCGAATGGGGCAGCATCCGCACGAGCGGCGAGCACAGCGACCGGCTGCGCAGCATCTTCCGGGCCCTCGGCGACATCGTTCGCGAGTACCGGCCGGCCGAAGTGGCCATCGAACGCGTGTTCCTGAGCCGCAACGCCGACAGCGCGCTGAAGCTCGGTCAGGCACGTGCCGCGGCGATGTGCGCGACGTTCGCGGCCGACGTGCCGATCTACGAGTACAGCGCGCGACACATCAAGAAGGCCGTCGTCGGCAGCGGCGGCGCGGAGAAGGAGCAGGTGCAGCGCATGGTGCGCATGATCCTTGGGCGTGCGCGAGCGAGATCGCGGCCGACGCGGCCGACGCGCTCGCCGCGGCGATCTGCCACGCGAACGAGCGTGGTGTGCGCGACGGCGTTGCAGGTCGTGGCGAAAGGTTGACGGGACGCGAAGAGTGATAGGGTTCCTGCGAGGCACATTGATCGCGAAACGGCCGCCATCGCTGACGATCGATGTCGGCGGCGTGGGCTACGAGATCGAAGCGCCGATGTCCACGTTCTATCGCCTGCCCGACGCGGGGCAGCAACTCCAGCTCGTCACGCATCTGATCGTGCGCGAGGACGCGCATTCCTTGTACGGCTTCTTCACCGAAGCGGAGCGCACGCTGTTCCGCAGCCTGCTGAAGATTTCCGGTGTCGGCGCGAAGATTGCGCTCGGAGTGCTGTCGGGCATGAGCGTCGACGCGCTTCTACACACTGCGTGCGCGAGAAGAATCTGCTCTCCCTCACGAAGATTCCCGGCGTGGGCAAGAAAACCGCGGAGCGCCTGCTGCTCGAGATGGCCGATCGACTGCCGGAGCACCAGGCGGCCGCAGCGGCCGCGTTGCCGGCGCGGTCCCCCGCCGAGGACGAAGCGCACGGCGCGTTGCTGGCGCTCGGCTACAAGCCGGTCGAAGTCGTGAAGATGCTGCAGGATCTCGACGCCGTGCGGCTCACGACCGAGGAGTTGATCCGCGAAGCGTTACGCCGCGTGCATCGCGAGCGGGGAGTTGAACGGTGAGCGAGCGCGTATAGCGTCGAACGGGGACGTGTGGTCACGCCGATCGCGGGCACGGAAGACGAGGCATTCGACCGCGCCGTGCGGCCGCGCAAGCTCGCGGAGTACATCGGCCAGCCGCGCGTCAAAGCCCAGCTCGAGATCTTCATCACGGCCGCGCGGCAGCGCCGCGAAGCGCTCGATCACACGCTGCTGTTCGGTCCGCCCGGCCTCGGCAAGACGACGCTCGCGCACATCATCGCGAACGAGCTCGGCGTGAACCTGCGCCAGACGTCCGGCCCCGTGCTCGAGCGGCCGGGCGACCTGGCCGCGCTGCTGACGAACCTCGAGCCGAACGACGTGCTGTTCGTCGACGAGATCCACCGCTTGAGCCCCGTCGTCGAGGAAGTGCTGTATCCGGCGATGGAGGATTTTCAGCTCGACCTCATGGTCGGCGAAGGGCCCGGCGCCCGCTCGATCAAGCTCGATGTGCCGCCGTTCACGCTGGTCGGCGCGACGACGCGCGCCGGCTTGCTGACGTCGCCGCTGCGCGACCGTTTCGGCATCACGCAGCATCTGGAGTTCTATGCGAGTGCGGAGCTCACGCAGATCGCGCTGCGCACGGCGCGGATTCTCGGGCTCGCCGATCGACGACGCCGGGCGCGCGCGAGATCGCGAGCCGCTCGCGCGGCACGCCGCGAATCGCGAACCGCCTGTTGCGCCGCGTGCGCGACTACGCGCAGGTCAAAGGCCGACGGCACGGTCACCGAGGGCGTCGCGAAGGCCGCGATGGACCTGCTCGAGGTGGATCCGCACGGCTTCGACACGCTCGACCGCAAGCTGCTGCTCGCGATCATCGAGAAGTTCGACGGCGGCCCGGTCGGCGTCGAGAGCCTGGCCGCGGCGCTCGGCGAGGAGCGCGGCACGCTCGAGGACGTCGTCGAGCCGTACTTGATCCAAGAGGGCTTCCTGCAGCGCACGTCGCGCGGCCGGATCGCGACGCGCACCGCGTACGTGCACTTCGGCATCCAGGTGCCGGCCGCCGCGCGATCGCCCCGACACCGCCAGTCTGTTCGATTGATCATGACGATAGCGTCGCATGCAACTCCGCGCGCCGAGCGCGTCTTAGCCACAAGAGCGTCGACTAAGTATCGTATTGCCGGTCCGGGTGTATTTCGAGGACACGGACGCGCAGGGCGTCGTGTACAACGCGAGCTACTTTCGATTCATGGAGCGCGCCCGCACCGAGTGGCTGCGCGCGCAAGGCGTCGATCACGGCCAGCTGCTCCAGACGCACGGCGTGATCCTCGTGCTCGCGAGCATCGAAGCGCGGTTCCACGCGCCGGCGAAGCTGTCCGACATGCTGTACGTGTCGGCCGACGTTGCCGAGGCGCGCGGCGCACGCAGTCCGGTTCGCGCAGGACAGGTCGTTGCGGAACGATCCGGCAGGGCGAAGTGATTTGCGAGGGGTTGGCCGAAGTGGCGTGTAAGGACGCGGAGCGCGGGCGGCCGCGGCGTCTTCCGAGTACGCTCTTGAGTGAGTTCGAACGCATGAACAACGATTTGTCGATCGTCCGGTTGATTCTCGACGCGAGCCTCATCGTGCAGCTCGTCTTGGTCGCTGCTGCTGCTCGCCTCGATCGCTTCGTGGGCCGTCATCATCGACAAGCGCCGCGTGCTGAAGCAGGCGATGAGGTCGGCGAGCGAGTTCGAGACGAGCTTCTGGTCCGGCGTCGACCTGAACATCCTGTACCGCGACTCGCGCGCACCGACGCGACGCCGCTCGGCATGGCCGGCATCTTCGAGGCCGGCTTCCGCGAGTTCGGCAAGCTCAAGCAGGAGTCCGGCTTGGGCGCCGACCAGCTCATCGAGGGCTCGCGCCGCGCGATGCGCGTGTCGCAGCTGCGCGAGATGGACCGGCTCGAGAACAACCTCGCGTTCCTCGCGACGGTCAGCAGCACGAGCCCGTACGTCGGCCTGTTCGGCACCGTGTGGGGCATCATGAGCGCGTTCTACTCGCTCGGTAACGTGCAGAGCGCGACGATCGCGATCGTCGCGCCGCACATCTCCGAAGCGCTGATCGCGACGGCCATGGGCCTGTTCGCCGCGATCCCGGCCGGCATCGTCTTCAATCGCTATGCCGACCAGGTGGGCCGGCTCGAGGTGCGCTACGACACGTTCATGGAGGAGCTGTCCGCCATCTTCCAGCGCAACGCGGCGCGCCGCGAGCTCGTCGCGCCGCGCGACGGCCGACCGCCGGCTCGAGCGAGCTCGGCCGCGTGCAGGGGAGTCGAGCGATGATCCGGACCGGTAAACGCCGGCTGCTGTCCGAGATCAACGTCGTCCCGTACATCGACGTGATGCTCGTGCTGCTGATCATCTTCATGATCACCGCGCCGCTGCTGACGCAGGGAATCAACGTCGACCTGCCGAAAGCGGCGGCACAGCCGATCGGCAGCCGACAGCGACGAGCCGCTCGTGCTCAGCATCGACAAGGAGGGCAAGTTCTTCCTGAACATCGGCGACAACACCGAAACGGCCATCGACGAGGCCGCCGTGCTCGAGCGCGCCTCGGCCGTGATTCGCCGCAATCCGCAGATCCAGGTGCTCGTGAAGGCCGATCAGGCCGTGCCGTACGGCCGCGTCGTGCTCGGCGTGCTCGCTGTTGCAGCAGGCCGGCGCGCCGAAGATTGGGTTGCTGACGGATCCGTCCCAAGCTCCGGACAAGCAGCGGCGCAGGCGCTAGCGGGCAGAGATGGCTGCTAGTTGGCAAACATAAAGGAGCCGTCGTCTATTCCGTGGCGCTGCACGTGGTCGTCGTGGCGGCGCTGACCCTGAGCGTTCACCTGCCCGCGTGGCAGCGTCACGCGCGGGTGCGCCGGCGCCGATTCAGGCCACGATGGTGGATCAGAGCGTGCTCGACAAGCGCGAGCAAGCCGTGCGCGAAGAGCAGCAGCGCCAGCAGCGCGAGGAAAAGCAGCAAGCGCGAGGCCGAGCAGAAGGTGCAGCGCGAGCGCGATGAGACCGCAAAGCGCGAGCAGGATCTCAAGATCAAGCAGGCGCAGGAGCTGAAGGACAAGCAGGCGCGCGAGCAAAAGGCGCGCGACGACGCCGCGAAGCGCGAGCAGGAGCAAAAGACCAAACAGGCGCAAGAGTTGAAGGACAAGCAGGCGCGCGACCAGAAGGCGCGCGAGGACGCCGCGAAGGCCGCGGTGACGCGCAAGCAGCAGCAACAGGCCGAAGACGATCTACAACGGCAGCTGGCGGCCGAGGCGGACAGACAGCAGGCCGAGCGCTCGGGCCTCCTCGATCAGTACGTCCGCATGATTCAGGACAAGATCGAGCGCAACTGGACTCGGCCGCTGTCGGCCAGGTCCGGGCTCGACTGCATGGTCAGCGTGGTGCAGCTGCCGACCGGGCGACGTGATCGAAGCAGCACGTCACTTCGTGCAACGGCGACGACGCGGTCAGGCGCTCGATCGAAGCCGCCGTGAAGCTGGCGTCGCCGCTGCCGAGGCCGCCGAATCCGAATCTGTTCGAGCGCAACCTGAACGTGCGCTTCCGCCCGGAAATCCAGTAATAAGGAGTCGTGATGCCAGGAGTCGCAGCATCGATCGGTAGGAGCGGCCGCCCAAGGGCGCCGCTGGTTCGTGGCGAGCACCGTGCTCGCGCGCACGGTTGCTTGGCTCGCGCCGGCGAACGCCCAGCTCAACATCCTGATCACGAAGCCCGCGGCGCGCCCGGTGCCGATTGCCGTCGTGCCGTTCGGCTGGCAGGGCAGCGGCGCCGGCCGCTTTCGATCTCGCGGCCGTCGTGACGGCCGATTTGCGCAGCACGGGTCGGTTCGCGCCGCTGCCCGCCGCCGACATGGTGTCGCGGCCCACGCAGCCGGCGCAGGTGAACTTCCAGAGCTGGCGCCTCCTGAAGACCGACTATCTCGTGATCGGCACAGCTGACCGAAGACAGCCCGGATCGCTTCACGGCCGTGTTCGAGCTGTTCGACGTGGTCCGTGGCGAGCAGTCGCTCGGGCTTCAGGCTCCAGGCCGGCCGCGCCGACCTGCGCGCGACCGCGCACAAGATCTCCGACATGATCTTCGAGAAGATCACCGGCATCCCCGGCGTGTTCAGCACGCAGATCGCGTACGTGAGCGAGGAGCGGCGCGCCGACAACACGAAGCGGTATCGGCTGATCGTGTCCGACGCCGACGGCGAGAACGCGCGCGTGATCGCCGATTCGCCGCAGCCGCTGATGTCGCCGGCGTGGTCGCCGGATGCGCGCCGGCTCGCGTACGTGTCGTTCGAAGGCCAGCAGTCGGCCGTGTATGTGCAGACGCTGCGCACCGGCACGCGCGAGCGCGTGTCGTCGCGGGCCGGCGTGAACAGCGCACCGGCGTTCTCGCCCGACGGGCGCCTGCTCGCGATCACGCTGTCGCACGACAACGGCAACCTCGACGTCTACACGCTCGATCTCGCGACGCAGCAGTTGAAGCAGCTGACGACGGACGACGCGATCGACACGGAAGCCAGCTGGTCGCCGGACGGGCGCACGGTGTACTTCACGTCGGACCGCGCCGGCGGGCCGCAGGTATACCGCGTCGGCGTCGGCGGTGGGCGCCCCGAGCGCGTGAGCTACGAGGGCGTCTACAACGCGCGCCCCCGGTTGTCGCCGGACGGCAAGACCATCGCCGTGGTCTACGGCCAGAACAACACCTACCGCATCGGTGTCGGTCGACGCCGCGAACGGCAACGCTGCGGATCCTGACCACCGGCCGCCTCGACGAGTCGCCGAGCTTCGCGCCGAACGGCGCGCAGATCATCTATGCGACCCGCGAGAACGGCCGCGGCGTGCTGGCGTCGGTCAGCACCGACGGGCTGATCCAGACCCAAATTGCCTCCGTTGCAGGCGAAGTGCAGGAGCCGGTATGGGGCCCGTTTCCCCGGCCTTAACCCACCGAATAGCAATGCAGTATTCTATTGCCCAAGCTCATTTCTCACTATCTAAAGGACTACCCCCAATGAAGAACGTTCTGTGGATTGTGTTGGTTGCGGCCGTGTTCAGCGTCACGGCGTGCGGCAGCAAGTCCAATACCAAGGATGGCGCCACCTCCACCGCGAGCACGGCTGCCCCGAGCAGCGGCGCAAGCACTTCGGGCCGAGGCCGGCAACCCGGCATCACGGTGTCGCCACTCGAGGCCGAGCAGCAGCGGCTCATGCAACAGCTCGTGGTGTACTTCGACTACGACCAGGCTGAGATCAAGCCCGAGTTCAACTCGATGCTCGCCGTGCACGGCCAGTACCTCGCCAAGAACGCCGCGGCGACGCTGCGGCTCGAGGGCAACACCGACGAGCGCGGCAGCCGCGAGTACAACATCGGTCTCGGCGAACGCCGCGCGCAGTCCGTGCGCCGCGCGTTGATGCTGCAGGGTGCGGCGGCGAGTCAGCTCACGACGGTGAGCTACGGCGAAGAGCGACCGGCGTCCACGGGCAGCACCGAGGAAGCGTGGCGCCTGAACCGGCGCGTCGAGCTCGTCTACTCGCGATAGTTCTCTGTGTTCCGAACGGCGCTGGGTAGCGCCGTTCGGGCAATCTCAAGAGGTAACTGCCGATGAGGAATCTGCAGATCGCTTTGATTGCTGCCGCGGTTGTCGGCTGCGGCTACAGCGGCGTGCTGGTGGCGGCGAAGGACAATCCGCGGACCTCAAGGTGGCCGATCTCGAGGCGCGGTTGATTCGCGTCGAGCGCATCATGGACAACCAGAGCCTGATTCAGCTCTCGACCGAGGTCGAGAAGCTGCGCTCCGAGAATCAGGCGTTGCGCGGCGAGCTCGACAAGCTGCGCTACGACAGCACGAACAGCGACAACCGGCAGCGCGAGCTGTACGTCGATCTCGATCGACGATTGCAGAACGTAGAAGCTGCGCCGCGCGCCGCCGCGCCGCCGCCGGTGGTAGCGCCGTCCGTTGCGGCGGCGAGCAACGCTCCGGCGCCCGCGCACAGCGCGGCGCCACCCGCGCCGGCGCCCGCGCGGCCGGTCGGCAGCGATCAGCAGAACTATCAGGCCGCGTTCGACCTGATCCAGGCGCGCAAGTACGAGGACGCAAGCCGCGCGTTCCGCGAGTTCCTGACCGCGTTTCCGCAGAGTCCGCTGGCCGACAACGCGCAGTACTGGCTTGCCGAGACGCACTACGTGCGCCGGCAGTTCAAGGACGCGTTGCCGGAGTTCACGAAGGTCACCACGCAGTACCCGCAGTCGGCGAAGATGCCCGACGCCATGCTGAAGATCGGCTACTGCCAGGTGCGAGCTCGGCGACAAGACGGCGGCGCGCACGTCGCTGCAGCAGGTCATGCGGCAGTTCCCCGACACGACGGCCGCGCGGCTCGCGTCGCAGCGGCTCGAACAGTTGTCGCAGTAGACAGGTGAAGCACCGTGGCCGCCGCGGCGGAGCTTGAAGCCGCCGGGCGGCGGCTGAAGATCACCGAGATCTTCTTCTCGATCCAGGGCGAGGCCACGTTCAGCGGCTGGCCCACCGTGTTCGTGCGTCTGACGGGCTGCCCGCTGCGGTGCCAGTACTGCGACACCGCGTATGCGTTCACCGGCGGGCAGTGGCGCACGTTCGACGAGATCGAGACAGAAGTGCGCCGCCACGTCGACACCCTACGTATGCGTGACCGGCGGCGAGCCGCTCGCGCAGCCGCGGTGTGCCGCGTTCCTCACGCAGCTGTGCGACGCCGGGTTCAACGTGTCGCTCGAGACGAGCGGGGCGATCGACATCGCGGACGTCGACACGCGCGTGGCGCGCATCGTGGACTTGAAGACGCCGGGCTCGCGCGAAGTGCACCGCAACCGCTGGGAGAACCTGCCGCTGCTCACTCCGCACGACGCCCTGAAGATCGTGATCTGCGACCGCGCGGACTACGAGTGGGCGCGCGACGTCGTCGCACGGGAGTCCGTGCCGTGCCCCGTGTTCTTCTCCCCGAGCTACGACGAGCTGCCGGCCGGCACGCTGGCCGATTGGATTCTCGCGGACCGGCTGCCCGTGCGCCTACAGGTCCAGCTGCACAAGGTCCTCTGGGGCAACGTCCCAGGGAAATGACGATGACGCGTGCGGTGGTGCTCCTGTCCGGCGGGCTCGATTCGGCGACGGCGCTGGCGATCGCGCGCGCGCGCGGGGACGAGTGCTACACGCTCGCGTTCGACTATGGGCAGCGGCATCGCGCGGAGCTCGCAGCGGCGCGGCGGGTGTCGGCGGCGCTGGGTGCCGCCGAGCATCGAGAGTTGAAGTTGCCGATCGGCGAGCTTGGCGGGTCTGCGCTCACGGACCGCAGCATTGCGGTGCCCGAGAAGCCGACAGCCGGAATTCCCGCGACATACGTGCCTGCGCGCAACACGGTGTTTCTCAGTCTCGCGCTCGCGTGGGCCGAGGTGCTCGACGCGGGCAAGATCGTGATCGGCGTAAACAATATCGACTACTCCGGCTATCCCGATTGCAGGCCGGAGTTCATCGCGGCGTTCCAAGACCTTGCGCGGCTCGCGACGAAGCGCGGCGTGGAGGGCGGCGCGCTCGTGATCGACGCGCCTCTGATCACGCTCTCG
Organism: uncultured Gammaproteobacteria bacterium; assembly: GCA_963748045.1. Taxonomy (GTDB): domain Bacteria; phylum Pseudomonadota; class Gammaproteobacteria; order Steroidobacterales; family Rariloculaceae; genus FEN-1219. Next base: position 149,852 of record CAVVIC010000012.1, on the reverse strand, counting down.
AAGGCCGACATCGTTCGCCGCGGGACCGAGATCGGCGTTGACTATTCGTCGACCGTGTCGTGCTATCAGGCCGACGATGACGGCCGCGCGTGCCGGCGCTGCGACTCCTGCCGGCTGCGCCGCGAAGGCTTCGCCGCCGCCGGCGTGCCGGACCCGACGCGTTATCTCGTCCGAGCCTGAGCGGGCACGGCGTTTCGTAGCGATAGGCCCGGCGCGCCCTCCCGGCTATAATGTCGCCGCGGTGCGTTCCGCAACCGCATCCGAAGCACGGGCCGTTAGCTCAGTTGGTAGAGCACTGGACTTTTAATCCATTGGTCGCTGGTTCGAGCCCAGCACGGCCCACCAAATCTATAATGAATACAGCATGTTGCAAAGCATGACGGCAAGTGACCTTCTTGGGCTGCACGATTTCGTGCAAACTCAGTGCAGTTAACGGCATCGGCGCCACACGGCGCAAGGGCTGCACGGCATGGCCTCGATTCAGCGCCTGAAGTCGCCGCTTACGGGCGCGGTTTCCTATCGCGCACAAGTCCGAGTAAAAGGGCGGCGGTCGGAGTCGGGGACGTTCCCGACCAAGGCCGAAGCGAAGGCATGGGCGGCGTCGATTGAGTCGGCAATACGCGAAGGTCGCTACTTCCCCCACGCCGCAGCCAAACGCACCGCGTTCGACGCCTTGGCCGAGGATTACGCCGAGACCGTTCTCCCTGAGTTCGGCGAGGCCGAGCGTGCTACGCGCGTTCAGAGGCTCGAATGGTGGTCCAGGCAGTTCGCGGGGCTGACCCTCGCCGAGATTACGGCAGATCGAATCTCCAAGGCTCGAGACGCGCTGGCCGCGGAGAAGTACACACGGGGCAAGCCGAGGGTGAACAAGCGAACGGGTGCCGTGAAGCCGCCGAAAGAATTCGCTCGCAGCGGCGCGACGGTCAACCGCTACATCGCCACGCTGTCGCACGCGTTGTCGTTTGCAGTCAAGGAACGCCGACTACTCGATCGCAACCCCGCCAGCGACATCGCCCGCAAAAAAGAGCCCCGCGGCCGGACGCGGTTTCTCTCGGACGCCGAGCGCGAGGCGCTGTTGGTGGCGTGCGGGCAATCGCAGTGGCCTGCGCTACGGGCGCTCGTGTTGCTGGCGATCACGACCGGGGCACGTCGCGGTGAGCTGATCCACATTCGTTGGGGCGACGTGGACCTCAAGGCCGGCCGCGCGCTCGTCCGCGACACCAAGAACGGGGAGCAACGGACGCTGCCGCTCGCGGGTAAGGCGCTTGAAGCGCTACGCGACCTAGAGCTGAACAACTCTGCCCGCAGCCGGTACGTGTTTCCAGCGCCGACCGTTGAGCTCGACTCGAAGACGGGCGAGCCCGAGCTGGACGGACCCTATGAGTGGTTCGACGGGCACTGGCAAGATGCACTAGACGTCGCGGGTATCGAGGATTTCCGTTTTCACGATCTGCGGCACACGACGGCGTCGATGCTCGCCGCGCAGGGGGCGTCGCTGCTAGAAATCGCGGACGTACTCGGGCACAAGACGCTCGCGATGGTGAAGCGTTATTCGCACCTGGTTATCGGCCACAAAGCGAAGATCATCGAGAAGTTGGTGGCGGCTAACGGACTTTGATGCGGCACCGCGGAAGCAGCTCCATGTTCGAGACTTTCTGGGAGCCGCAAGCGACTTCGGCATTGAGGTGCTGACGCCGGCCGGACTACTGAAGAGGATTGACGAATGAGCAAAAAGACCTATCCGTTGAAGCTACCGACCTCGGTCAAGAAAGCGGCAGCTGAACTCGCCGCGGCGGACGGTGTGTCGTTGAACCAGTTCATCGCCGCGGCGGTCGCCGAGAAAGTCGGCTCGCTGCGGACCGCTGCAGAGTACCTGCGTCACCGTGCAGGGAAGTCTAAACCGCAAGATATGCTCAGATACTTGCGGCGCGCGCCGAAAGTGAAGCCGGATACGAACGATGTGCGCGGTTAGCTGCGAATCGGCGCTTAAGTCCGACCAGGTTTTTTTGCCGAACCGGCGTTGAAGGATGACCATGGCTAAATAGACACGTCTCTATGATATTCGAGAGGTTGCCGCCCTCTCTTATGATATTCGCGGCGAAATACCAGAACCATCTCTCGGCCAGATCAATCCAGAACTCTCCCAATGCGCGCTGCGACGACGGTGGATCCGTCGAAGAAGGCCGCGTTACTTCCCGACGATACGAAACAAGTCCGTCATGCTGAGACGACGTGATACGCGTCGGTTTCCGCGTGAGCTGCGTGCCCGGCTGACCTGCGGACTTGCTGACCCGGAACTTGCAGCGTGGCAGCTGCCTGACTTCGACTTTTCGTTCCCGCCCTCGATGAAGTCCGAGCAGATCGAGAACCAGCACGAGCGCACGTTCATCGACTGCAAGGCACCCGAGAATATGGGGGGAGCCGCGAATCCTACCGGCGGCTCCCGAATGCCCGCGCTCCTGTCCTGCGCAGATCGGCCTCGTGTTTATGCAAGTCGTCTTTCTGTGCGAAACACGCAGAAATTCTGCGGCGCCAACTTTTTCGCGAGTTGTGTCAACTACCCGACACATCGGGCTCCCATTTCTTCCTGAGATCGCGATAAATTCGGTATCGAAGCAAACGGGCGTTCAACTCAACGAGCGCAGGTTGCTCCGCAGTGTTTCAGCTTCCCGATCGCCACCGGAGTCCGGAGATGCCGCAACTGTTGCTTCGTCTGCGCCTGGGAGGCTCCAAAAACGCCCGCGATGGGAAGAGCGCTCGTCGAAGCGTGTGGATGCGTCGAGCCGCGCTCGCGGTAGCCATACGACTGTTGGCAGTGTGCCTGCCGATTTCGGCCGCATGGGCGGCCACCCAATATCTGTACGATGACCTTGGCCGCCTCGTGCTCGTCGCGAATCCCAGCGGCTCGATCGTCTACGCCTACGACGCGAGTGGAAACGTCTCGACGATCACGCAGTTGTCGGCCGCGTCGCTATCCGTCACCGGCTTCACCCCCGCCGTGGGGTATGCGGGCCTGCCGATCACGATCTACGGCAATAGCTTCAGCACGACGCCCGCCAACGATCACGTCACGATCGGCGGGGTCACCGCGACTGTCACGGCTGCGACCACCACCACGCTTTCAACAACGATTCCCTATGGGGCCGCCACAGGACCGATTTCCGTCACGGTGAACAGCACGACAGCGACGAGCTCGCAGAACCTCGTCGTCAAAGTTCCGACCATTACGTCGTTCGCGCCCACCGTCGTGAATCCCGGCGCGGCCGTGACTCTCAACGGCAATAACCTGAATCTCGTCGGGAGCACTGCCGTTTCCGTGGGCGGTTCCAACGTGACGGTGACATCGCTGTCGAACACGCAGGCCGTGTTCACGGCGCCGAGCGGTAACGGCTGGTGCCGTGGCGGTGACCACGTCATACGGTCAGGCCACGAGCAGCTCGCCGCTGAACGTCGTTCCGACGGTCATTGGCGCTCCGAACGTGGTGGCGTACGCGGTTGCCACCCCGAACGGCGGGGCGCAGTCGCTCACGGTCAATCAGGCGAGTAAGTACGGACTTCTCGAGTTTCAGGGAGTCGCCGGTCAATTCGTAAGCCTGCAGATCTCCTCGTTCAGCACCACGCCGAGCTCCCAGAGCGTCGCGTATCAGGTGTATTCGCCGACGGCCACGTCGATTGCGTCGGGCAGCCTCTCGAGCGCGATTCGGACGGCCCATTTGCCGGTGTTGCCGACCACCGGCCGTTACCTCGTGTCGTTCGCGTCCGGCAGTAGCACGTCCGTGCAGATCAGTGCCGCCGTGGAAGTGAACGCCGCGCTGACTCTCGGGACGCCGCTGGCCGGATCGACAGCAGGGGCTGGTCAGGGCAAGCGCTATACGGTCGATCTGACCGCCGGCACCAACATCGCGGTTGCGCTCACCGGACTTGTGTGGACACCGAGCTCTCCCAGCTACGCGCTCGTGATGCTGTATCGGCCGAACGGCACTTCCATCAACGGCTTCTATTGCTATCAGACTTCGGTGCCCGGCTGCGCGATGGATTCCAGAACGTGCCCGACACCGGAAAATACCAGGTGACCGTCCAACCGGGTGCGATGTCGACGATGAGCTTCTCGGTGGCAGCGTCGCAGAATGTCGCTGGCACGCTGACGCTCGGCACGCCGCTCAATGTGAGCCTCACGGCGCCAGGTCAACAAGCGCAGCTTTCGTTCACGGCGACGGCCGGTCAGACGCGTACGCTGTACATCAGCTCCATCGCCACGACGCCAGCGAACAAGCAGGTCACGGCAACGGTGTACAACCCGAGCGGTGGTCAGGTGACTGGGAGCAACAGTGCAACCGGGCTCGTATTCAACCTTACTAATCTCGTTGCGGGCACGTACACCGTACTGATTCAACCGACCGAAGCATCCACTGCGACGCTGCAGGCGAAGTTGGTGGGCGGGCTCGCGGGTTCGCTGTCGGCAAGCGGAACGAGTCAAAGCTTCAGCACGTCGGTGCCGGGACAAAACGGCTACTTCACGTTCACAGCCAATGCGGGCGACGACCTGGGGCTTGCGCTGACCGGGTTGAGTTTGACCCCGAGCTCGCCGAGCTACGTGTTGGTCAACGTGAACCGACCCAGCGGCGCGAACCTGCTGAGCATGTATTGCTATCAGAGCTCGACGCCGGGTTGCCCGTTCAGCCTGTTGAACGTGCCCGACACGGGCACGTATCAGGTCGTGGTCCAACTGATGGGGCTGTCGAACGCGAGCTACACGCTCACGCTGTCGCAGAACGTGACCGGAACGCTCACGGTAGGGTCGCCGGTCAATCTGAACCTGAACGTGCCGGGCAGGCTGGGTTGGCTCAGCTTCACGGCTACGGCCGGCCAGACATTCGCTTTGAACGCAAACGCTATCGTCACGACGCCCAGCGGCAAGTACGTGACGATGTCGGTATTCAATCCGAGCGGCACTCAGATCGCGAGCACCACCGGCAACACAGGCGCCACTCTGAACGTGCCGAATCTTGCGGCGGGCACTTACAACGTGCTGCTGATGCCGGCCGATGCCGCGACCGCGACGCTGAGCGTGACACGGGCAAATGGAGTCGGCGGATCATTGCCAACGAACGGCACGGGCCAGAGTTTCAGCACCAGCGTGCCGGGCCAGTACGGCTACTTCACGTTCTCCGCCATGGCGGGCGATGACCTTGGGCTCGGGCTGACGGGCCTATCGTTGACCCCGAGCTCGCCGAGCTATGTGTATCTTTACGTTTACCGACCGAACGGCTCGAGCTTGACGGCCCTGCTTTGCTACCAGAACAACAGCCCTGGCTGCTCGCTGAGCTTGCTGAACGTTCCCGACACCGGCACCTACCAGATCGTTCTCCAGCCGGGTGGGATGACCACCGCCAGTGGCACGCTCACGCTTTCGCAGAACGTGACCGGAACGCTGACGAGCACGCCGCTCGTGCTGAGTCTCAGCATGCCCGGACGCCAGGGCTGGCCCAGCTTCACGGCGACCGCGGGGCAAAGTCGGGCCGTGACCATGAGCTCGATCGCCACGACGCCGAGCGGCAAATCCGTGACGATGACTGTCTACAACGCGAGCGGTACTCAGATTGCGAGCACGAGTAGTACGACCGGGGCCACGTTGAACCTCACAAACCTCGCGGCGGGTACTTACAACGTTTTGCTGATGCCGGCAGATGCCGCGACCGCGACGGTGAGCGTGAAGGTTCAGTGATTCGAGTCGTCGATCGAGAGGCCGATTTCGAGGGAGTGCCAATGGAACACCGATACCTGAAAACCCTGTCCGCTTTGCTCGGCGCACTCCCCGTTGCTGCGCTGATATTGGTGCTCTCGACCGGCGCCGCTGTTATTTTGCCTGGGCCTGTGGCCGAAGCGGCGAATCAGCAGTGCGTGTGGGAGGGCGGTTCAGGGAAGGCGGGTGGCTTTGGCTACTGCGAGGCGGAGGACTGCCTCGGCCGAGGCGGTCTTGCGCAATGTTCAGACGGCGTTGGCGCAGTCATGTCCGGCTTCACGGACGCCCAAGTTAAGATGGACAAATGGATCTACAACGCAGACAACGGCTACAACATCCAGCCGATCAACCGGATGTGGTGTCTCGCTGCTGGCGGTACGTGGGTCGCCGATATCAACCCGACCTGCATCAATCTGCCATCGTCCGTGCTTGGCGGTGGCGGGCGGCTCACGAACGATGAGGGCGTAGCTCTCGGCGTTGCGATCGGTTTCGCGAGTCAGTATTTGAATTGCAATGCCTTTGTAGTCTACGACTCCGGGTGGCTTCTCGACACGACGCGCAACGTCTTGGGGATCCCCACCCTCTTCAATAGGACCATCGACTACGCCGCAAGCGGTGGCATCCCCGGCCAGACTTGCGGAACGGGTGTATCGGTCGTTTTCGTCAAGCAACGCATGGGGAAATGCCCTGCCGGCTACACGAGTCGTACCGCAACCACGGGGCCAGAATGCGTTGTACCGGCCGATTGCAGCCCGTGTCAGGGCAACCCGGTTTCCGTCATGACGGGTGCCAAACTGCAAAAGGAAGACGACTATCTTGGCTTGGCAGAGACAGGGCTACAGTTCTCACGGTACTACAAGAGCACCGGCTATTACTGGCCTGACTATCTCACCCCTGTTGGTGGGACCGGCAACTTGAAAAGCACGGACTACTGGCGCCATTCGTATCAAACGCGTGTGATCCCTGTCGCCGGAAATGGGCAGGTCTCGGCGGCTTTGCAGCGCCCTGACGGCTCGTTCCAGATGTTCGATTCAGCGGGAGCGGAGAAGACAAACGCTACCGGCGGCGGAGCCCATATTCAGTTCACGCAAGGGAGCGGCTGGGATGTCACGCTGGCCGACTCGGGAGTTGAACACTACGACACCGCGGGTCGACTCGTGTCGATCACCAATAGAAGAGGCCAGGTGACGACGTTGACCTACACCGGGATGTTGCTGTGGACCGTGACAGGACCCTTCGGCCATCGGCTAACGCTCGGGTACGACGACAACAACCAACTCAACTCTCTTACGCTCCCCGACGGGGGCGTGATCCACTACTACTACGAGGTCAATGAGAGCCAACGGCTAGGGCTTCGTTTTGCTGTCAACTCCGACGTGCGCCTTCATCCCGAAATACCATTGATTGCCCTTCGCCGTCTGGTGCATCTCCGGATCCCGCTTCTCGTCCTTGTTCTTCGTCGAGCTCGGCGCGCTGATGATCGTCGCATCCACGATCGTGCCGTTGCTGATCTTGATACCGTTTCGCTTCAAGTGCTCGTTGACGCTCGACAGCAGCTTCTTCCCCAGCTTGTTGCGCTCGAGCAGGTGGCGAAATTTGCACACCGTCGTCTCATCCGGCGCCGCCTCGGCTCCCAGGTCCACGCCGACAAACCCGCGCATCGCCGCCGAGTCGTACAGCGCTTCCTCCACCGCCGGGTCCGAGAGGTTGAACCACAGTTGCAGAAAGTAGATCCGCAGCATTCGTTCCAGCGCAATCGGTGGCCGGCCACCGGCCTCGCTCACCTTCGGGTACACCGGGTCGACCACCGCCGTCAGTTCACCCCAGGGCACGATCCGATCCATGTCCGCCAGAAACTGCGCGCGGCGGGTCGTCTTCCCGTACTTCTCAAATCCCGTGAGCGTCTGCTGCTTCATCAATGCTCTCGCGTGAAAATCACCTCAGATCAGACACTATCGGTAATTCAGAGTTTCCCTAGGCAACGTCGTCTACCCAGACAGCAAGTCTCGTGCGTACCTGTACGGTGACATCCTAAACCGATACCTACTGACAGCGATCCAGGATGAGGCCGGGCAGACGTTCGGGACCTACAGCTACGATGCGCTCGGACGCGTCACGAGTGAAAGTCACGCGGGAGGGGTTGCGTCGTACGCGTTCACCTACGGTGCTGCTTTCGGTCAGCCGACGACCGTTACCGATCCGCTCGGCACTGCGACTCAATTTGGTCTGACGAGCGCCGGGGGCATGTACCGCTCCGCGTCCCATTCGCAGCCGTGCATGACGTGTGGTTCTTCCGCCAGTACGACCTACGATCCGAATGGCAACCCCGCCACGCGCACGGATTTCGACGGCCACCAAACCGTCTACACGTTCGACACCGCGCGCAATCTCGAAACCTCTCGCACGGAAGCCTCGGGCACGCCGCGCGCGCGCACGATCACGACACAGTGGCACTCGACGTTCCGTCTACCGATACAGATCGACGAGCCCGGCCGGCGTACCGCGTACAGCTACGACAGCCACGGCAACGTGCTGACCCGCGCGGTCACGGATACGACCACCAACGCGTCGCGCACTTGGACCTACGCCTACAACGGCTCGGGCCAGGTGCAATCGATCGACGGCCCCCGCACGGATGTGAGCGACGTCACGGTTTTCACCTACTACACGTGCACTACCGGGGCGGCCTGTGGCCAGCTGGCCACCGTGACGGACGCGGCCGGCAACCTCACGACGTTCACCTCCTACAACGCGCACGGGCAACCGCTCTCGATGACGGACCCGAACGGCACGATCACCACTCTTGGGTACGACGCGCGCCAGCGGCTCACGAGCCGTAGCACTGCCGGGGAAACCACCGCGTGGGAGTATTGGCCGACGGGTTTGCTGAAGAAGGTTACGCAGCCCGACGGCAGCTTCGCCGCGTACGATTACGACGCGGCGCACCGGCTCATAAAGATCACCGACAGCGCCGGCAATACGCTGAGCTACACGCTCGATGGAGCCGGCAACCGTACGGCGGAGACCGTGCGCGATGCGCTGAACACGGTGGTGCTGACGAAGACGCGCACGTTCAACGCGCTCGGCCGCGTGCAGGACGAGAAGGGCTCGGCCAATCAAACGACAAGTTACACGTACAACGGCGCGGGCCAGGTGCTGCAGGCGACGGACCCCTACGGGCGGCTCAGCGTGCAGGCGTACGACGAGCTCGGCCGGCTCGCCTCGATCACGGATCCGGCGCTCGGTCTCACGCAGCTCGCCTACGACGGCGTGGATAACCTCGTCAGCGTCACCGATCCACGCGCACTCGCCACGAGTTACGCCTACAACGGCTTGGGTGATCAGACCGGCCTCACGAGCCCGGACACGGGCGCCACGGGCTACACGTACGACGCGGCGGGCAACCTCGATCTCGCCACCGATGCTCGGAGTAAGACCGGCGATTACAGCTACGACGCCGCCGGCCGCGTGAGCGGCATCGCGTACACGGACCAGAACATCGTGTTCACGTACGACCAAGGCAGCACCGGTCGCGGGCATCTGACGCGGCTCGTCGATGGCGCCGGCACCACGCAGTGGAGCTACGACAGCTGGGGCCGAGTGATGGCCCGCGCGCAGACCACGGGCACGGCGACGCTGACCGTGGGCTATGGCTACGACACGGCCGGCCGGCTCGCAAGCCTGACCACGCCTTCCGGCCGTACGGTGGGCTACACGTACGACACGAACGGCCGTATCAGCGGCCTCACGGTGAACGCGACGACGCTGCTAAGCGGTGTGACGTACCAGCCTTTTGGCCCCATCAAGGGCTGGCAGTGGGGCAACGGCACGCCGATGCAGCGCACGTACGACACGGATGGCCAGCTCACCGCCCTCAGCAGCGCCGGCAGCTCCACGTTCACGTACTTTCCCGACGGGCGGATTCAATCGCGGACGGACGACTTCGCCGGGGCTGCGCCCGGCAGCTCCGGCACGGCGACGTTCGCGACCGCAAGCGTGAGCAACCGTGTGCAGTCGGTGGCGGCGTCTCCTCACCCGCACATACAGCTACGACGCGGCTGGGCACACGACGAGCGATGGCAACCGCACGTTCACGTACAACGATGCAGGAAGGATGAAGACCTCGACCGCGGGCGGGGTGACGACGACGTACAGCTACAACGGGCTTGGCGAGCGTCTGAAGAAGACGAGCACGGTGGGCACGACGTACTTTGCATACGACGAGGCGGGGCATCTCGTGGGGGAATACACCAGCGCTGGCGCGCTGATTGAAGAGACGGTTTGGTTCGGGGATATTCCGGTGGCGACGCTGCGGCCAAACGGCAGCGGCATCAACGTGTACTACGTGCACACGGATCAACTGAACACGCCGCGGCGGGTGACGAGCCCGAGCACCAACACGGTGATCTGGCGGTGGGAGAGTGATCCGTTCGGGGCGACGGCCGCCAACCAGGATCCGGACGGCGACGCAGTCACTTTCACCTACAACCTCCGGTTCCCAGGGCAGTACTTCGATGGGGAGACCGGGCTTAACTACAACTACTTCCGCGACTACGATCCCGCGGTCGGGCGGTATGTGGAGAGCGATCCGATCGGGTTGGCAGGCGGTGCCAATGGCTATGCGTATGCACTCGGAAATCCCATGAGCCGAGCGGATCCGCTCGGACTGTTTTCAGCTGGCGCCCATCACGAAATCTATCGGGATGCGTTTCCCGGTTTGGATCCGAGGTATTTGAGCGCTATCGAGAGCGGAAGCGATTGGGTGGACTATCTGTATCAACTCAACGGAGGCGCGTATCGGCATGCGATGAGGGCTCCGGGCCAATCCGTTGATGACGCGAAGAAGGCGGCTTGCGATTACGTACGTGCGAACATGGCCACGTTTCGCAAGCTACAGAACGCAACGAAGTTACCGTACAGGATCGCGGCGTACGAGGCATTGGGACGGGCCTTGCACACAATCACGGACTCGGTCTCGCCGGCTCACCAGGGGTGGCAAGAGTGGAATCTGTGGTCCGATCAGTGGGAGTGGCACGGAGATGCGGGTCCGTCGCTCGAATCGCTCGAGGCGTTGACTCCAGAATTGCTCAAGAGATCGCTGAATCTTGTACGTGACGCGATGAACGGGAACGAATGCGGCTGCATATCGCAGTAAGGTACGGATGACATGGGAATGGCATTTCCGCTTGCGCTCTTTCTCGCCGCTCTAGCTGCGTTGGTTCTCGTGTCCGCCTACGGTGTGTCGTGGGGGATGGGCTCGCGACCAGAAGGACGACGACGACTCTGGCAAATCGTTATGGTCGTCATATCTGTGCTCTCGCTCGGTCCGCTGCTGCTCTTTGGAGCCGGCGCTATTGACGAGGTGACAAGAGGAGCGAGCCCGGTCAAACCTCTCGGACTCTTCTTGGGGGTCGCGATAATATTGGTCCTCGGGTACATCAAGTTTAGAGCTGAACGAAGTTCGATTCCTTCGCCGCCAACCCAACAGGTAACGGACGCCGGCGTACACCACGACAGTACTTCGGCCAATGAACGTAGTTAAACGCCATCCAGCGCTGACCTATTGTGCGATTGGGGTAGTTCTGGCTGCACTTGTTGAGCTGGCAGGCATCCAGTACGACGAAGGAGGTGTTAGGGGCGCACTCTGGTGGGCTAGCCAGATCTTCTTGCTGCCGTACTGGCTCGTCGACGAGAGCATCTTCTTCTTTGGCAGGGAAGGAATCCCTTTCCAGACGCCCGTCGCGGTTCTTGGTGGAACGCTACTTTGCGTTGTCACCGACGCGATCATCCGACGAGGTCGTTCAAAATCGTAACGGACGGCCAGTTTAGTTCAGTTCGGGGCCTATCTCGGCTCCCCAATGCGTCATATGTGGAGTCGTATTGTTGAGTTCTATAACGTTAAGGCGGGTGCGCGGGAGCGGCCCGCCTTTTTCGTTTCTTTAGTTCAGTTCAGGGCCTATCTCGGCTCCCGAAGGTGTCATATCGGGAGTCGTATTGTTGAGTTCTATAACGTTAAGGCGGGTGCGCGGGAGCGACCCGCCTTTTGCGTTTTGGAGGCCCAGGGGGAATTAGGCCCTTTACGGATTCTCTTTGACTCTGGCGTAGATAAGGATAAGATTATCCTGTGAGGATAGGGTAGGAAGTGCCCATAACATCTGCCGACCACACGCTGGAGTTTCTGCTTGCCTTTAACGGACGGACCCATCGGTACGGTGGCGGGTACTGGCTTAAGTTTGAAATCGTTCGCGTCGAGCCGACGCACGAACGGCCGCATGGGCTTCGGTACTCGTTCACGCTCCACGGTCCGGATAACGCACGGCTCGTTGGTTTCGATAACGCCCATGCGGTTCCGGCGGCGAGCGGGCGCAAGAAGCGGGCGACCGTGACGGATCACTGGCACCGCACGGAGAAGGATGCCGGCAGGCCATATGCGTTCAAGAACGCGGCGACTTTGATCGACGATTTTTTCAATGAAGTGGAGCGGGTGCTCGCCGAGCACAACATTCCATTTGAGGTTATTGAGGACCAAGAAGGAGAGCGACCATGAAAGAAGTGAAAATCCAGAGCCATGCGGCCCTGAGAGCGGAAATGAAGGCTGTCGCGGCCGGCAAGCAGCCGGCGCCAAGAGATGCGGGTGGCGTCAGTTTCGATTCCGTCGATGCGCTCCTTCGTCTTCTGACGCCGCAGAACCGCGAACTGCTCGCGATCATCCGCGACAAGAAGCCGCAGTCGATCGCCGAGCTGGCGGAAATGACCGGTCGCGCGCCACCGAATGTCACGCGGACGCTGGGCAAGCTCGAAGCGGTCGGCTTCGTGCGGATGAAGACCATCAAGCATCGCAAGGTGCCGATGGCGGCGGTCAAGGCATTCCGCATCAGCATTGATCCGTTCTCACAGAACGACCGGGTCGAACTCGCGTAGCGAATGAGCTCTGGAAGCCTGACCTGAGCACGGCAGATTGCGATCGCCCCTTCCGGGTGTTTCCGAGTTACCCGAGAGGCTCAAGGCTTGGCACAATCCTGGCACACTAGGTGCCGATAATTGCCACCCATCGGCACCCGCCAACACCCATAGAAGTGAGTGTTCATGCGGGTCCAGTTGCGCGGATTGGTGAGCGAGGCACCCTTTTAATCCATTGGTCGCTGGTTCGAGCCCAGCACGGCCCACCAATTCCCACAAATACTTACGTTCGCTCTGAGCGTGCGGGTTTCGGAAATTCCCAAAACATTCCCAAACCCTTCAAGAACGGGCGCCGTTGAACGCGACAACAGAGGGGCGTAGGTTCGACGTCCCCCGCCTTTCTGGTCAGTGACAGTCAGAATGCACGCCGGTTCGCAGTGATGGGGGGCGCTGCGCACAGCGCATCGTCCATCGAGTAGTCGTGAGGGCCCATTGCGGTACGTGACCTGCCAGCTTTCTTCAGACCATCGGTCACTTGGGGATGGCCATCAAGGAACCATACCGGGTGCTGCGGAAGCCAAGAGTCAGCGTGGTTGATCGATTTAGTCGGCTCACCCGCATGCCAACTGAGGTGGGGGACGCCGGTTTGGTTAGAGATAGCGGACGACGGCTACCTCATCGTGTCATGGTGCGAGGACGCAAACGAGATGAAGAAGCCACGCCTCGAGCGGTCGTGCTCGTCGGCAGTCTGGGCAAGCTGAGCGATTAGCGGTCGCTTTGTCCTCGCTGAATCGAAATCGTCGAGAGCATTCGCCGAGTAACGGAGATCACCCATGACGAAAGATTTTCGTCTTACGCAGCGAGTGCCTTCAAGACATGCGTCGGGTCTCTACTGATGGCGGTCAGGAGCGCCTTCGCAGGGCCGGTGGGCTCGCGTCGGCCTTGCTCCCAATTGCGCAGCGTACCGACGTCGACATTCAGCAGGGCGGCGAACTTCGGCTGGCTCAGTCCGATCTTTGAGCGGAGCGCCTTGATGGCGATCGCGTCGATGGCGAATTTACGCGAGGGCACCCGCTTGCCGCGAACGATCTCGTTCATCTGAGTCATGCTCTCGACCAGTTCGCTGAAAAGCTTCTTGTTCACGGATGCCTCCTACCATTTCTCGTTGAGCTTGCGAAGAACCTTCTTCTCCGCGGCCGACAAATCGTCCTTCACGCCCTTGCGATAGATCAGCAGCAGCCGGACCTGATTCTGGTCCACAGCGTGAAAAGTAGATCACTCGCACGCCGCCTCGTTTGCCGCTGCCGCCGCCGGCCCAGCGCACCTTGCGCAGCCCGCCGGTGGCTTGGATGACCTCGCTGGTTCGAGCCCAGCACGGCCCACCAATCCACTCGCGCTCGCTGCCTATCCCGTGCCGCGGCCTTACTTCGGCACGCTGTCTTTATACCTGGCCGCGACGCTCTTATCGCACCCTGGCGTGTCCTGCGAGAACTCGAGATCGGGGCGGTGGTCCCACTGCTGCGTCAAAGTGGCCGGGCCCGTGAGATACGTCGGGTCTTCGACGGTAATCTCATAGCGCAGGCGCGTGTGATCCGGTGTGAGCGTCAGCCGCTCGACCGTGTGCTTGTTCGGGCCCGACGGCGTGTTTGCGCCGAGGCCAGACGGGTCGGGCTCGAAGGCAATGGTGTCGATCACGAGCGTCTCGCCTTCCCACCGGCCGATGGAGCTTCCCTGGCGCGAGGGTTTTACGTTGGCCGGATGCTTCGCGGTGATCGGAACGGCGCGCTCGACATTGTCGCCTGTGTTGTCGAACTCCATCACGACCTCGTTTTTCTTGATCTCGATCGTGCGCAACTCGTCGAGCACCGCGAGGAACGGAATGGGCTCGACATAGCAGAGCCCATCCGCGGCCAGCTTCCCCTGAGCGGCGCGTGCTTCCGGCGTGAGCGGAAAGCGTGCCATGGCCCCAAACGCCGCACCCAGCGCCGCGCGGTTGGGTGCCCAGTGACCCGCGAGGCTCTCGGCCGGCGTCAGCACACGCGTCCTGGTGTTGGCCGCATAGAACGGGTGAATCTCGCCGTCCTCGGTCGTGACGTCGAGGATCCGGACTTGCTTGCCCCAGCCGCCGCGATTGGGATTTACGCGCACGACGACAGGCGTGCCGGGCTTCAGTGCGTCGCGCTTGAGGCCGTCGACCAGCGCCTGCGTGATCCCGAGGCCCTCGCCTTCGACCTGCGCTGGCTTGCCGTCGGGGCCTGTGGTCGCCACGATCAGGTACATATGCGGATTCACCCAGTCGAACCGTGCAACCGTTCCCTTGAGCAGGATCTCCTGGGACGTGTCGAACATGGCCTGGCTGTGGTGGGCGACGGCGGGCGCGGCGAACGTCGTGATCGCTGCGAGCGTGTAGAGGGCGGTGGGCAGGCGTCGCATGCTGGAACCTCGGATCGAAAACATACCGGGATGATAAAGAGATCGAGGGCAAGGAACCACCTCGTGTTCAGTCCCGTGCCCGGCGCCTCGCCAATCGGATCGCCGTATGCTGCCATCCCAATCCCGAGTGGTCGGGACCCTTACGCTGAACAGTTTTCTGTTCATGGACTCGCTCTTACCAATTCTCGTTGATCTTGCGAAGAACGATTCTCGTTTTTCGAGAGGCGCCGAGACCAGCGGCCGCTGTGTGATCGCCTTCACAGAACGCCCCTTACCCTTGTGCGAACCTGAGGTCGGTCCATTCGCGATCATCTATTTCGGAAGTCCCCGGAGGACGACCATGAGCGATCCATATGACAACGCCGCAGAGAAACTCTCCGTTCTCGGCCCGACGCTAAAATTCAAAGGCGAGCTGTCCGCTGACGAGGACCTCCTGCTGCGAGGCCGGGTGGAAGGCTCGATAAAACACACTGCAACCCTGCGAATCGGCAAAGAAGGCTCGGTCGCAGGTGACATCACTGCCAAGTTCATCACCGTCGAAGGTCGCGTCGAGGGCGATTTGCACGGCAACGGGTCGGTGACAGTGAAGGAATCCGCCAACATCGATGGCAACATTTACTCGCCGACGGTCAGCTTGCTCGAAGGCGCGAACTTCAACGGCAACATCCAAATGAAGAAGAAGGGCGATGCTGCTGGGGCTACACCCCGCACCGGCTCGCCTGACGCTACCGAAACACGCCC
Organism: uncultured Gammaproteobacteria bacterium; assembly: GCA_963748045.1. Taxonomy (GTDB): domain Bacteria; phylum Pseudomonadota; class Gammaproteobacteria; order Steroidobacterales; family Rariloculaceae; genus FEN-1219. The sequence continues at coordinate 134,035 of CAVVIC010000012.1, read as the reverse complement.
GACTTCGCGACCCGCGTCGGGGAACAGAGCCTAAGAGCAACTACTCGCGCCAACGGACGGTGACCTATGGACGACGCATCTCACGCCAAGAATCTTAACCAGCCGCCCACGCTTTACAGCGACGTTGCGGGTAGTCCTCGCGCCCACTTCCCTAAGGAAAGCTCGGCGCCGAAGCAGGAGCTCGGCGACGGGACGGATCGCCGTCGCGACATCTCCGTGCTCGGTCAGAGCGTCGTCTTCAAGGGCGACCTCGAGGCCGAGGAGGACTTGATGATCGACGGCCGCGTCGAGGGTACGATCACTCATCGCGCGGACCACCTCACCATCGGTCCACACGGTAACGTCAAGGCCGACATCATGGCCCACCGCGTGCTCGTGCAAGGTCACGTCGCGGGTAACATCCGCGCCAGCGAATCCATCGTCATTGAGCCGTCGGCTCACGTAGCCGGCAATCTTTTCGCGCCGCGGATTGGTCTCAAGGAAGGGGCCGAGTTCGACGGCTGCATACAGATGACTGGCGCTTCCGCCAACGCTAGCAAGACGCAGCCGGCCGAAGGGGATTCCGCGGGCGCGGCGACGAAGCGCGTGAGCTTGCCGAAGAAGGCAGCCGCTGCGGTCGCACCTGAGATAACCAACGCGGGCATCGACGGGTTGCTCAAGTAGCGACGGGGGGCTGCCCCGGCGTGAATGGATGCCGGCTGAAGGCTGGGTTAGGCAGGACGCGAAACTGAATCCGGCCGGGTACAAACCGGCTGATCCAGTCGGGGGCGGTTGAAGCCACTTTCGCGGTGCTCAACGCGTCTGCGCCGGCAACCCAAACGCCAGCAGCACATTCCCCGCCATCCCGCCGAAGCGCGGATAGCCGGAATTCACATACACCATTCCGTCGACGACGATCGGTCCGGCGCCATCGAGCGAGCCGCCCTTGGCCGCGGTCCCGTTCACGGTCGTGTAATTCTTCACGGTGTCCACGTCCCAGAGCAGCTTCCCGTCCGCAGTCGAAAACGCGCGCAGATGCCCGTCCATGGAGCCGGAAAACACCGCGCCGTCGATGACCGTCACCGCACCTGGCTGCGCCGGACTACAGCCCGGCCGCGGCGGATCGCACGGCGCAGCCGGCGCGAACCACACTCGCTGACCGTCCTCGATGCGCAGCGCGCTCAATCCGCCGCCTTGCGTCGGATCGAGGCTCGCACCGCCGACGGGGGCGGTGCCGTGCCCATCGACGCCGGGCGGACGAACCACATCGGAGACGGACGCATAGACATTGTGGCCATCGCTCGCCATGCCCCACTGCACACCGCCGTTGGTGCCGCCCTTGCCGACGCGCGTTTGCCAGAGGACCTTGCCGTTCGCGCTCGGGTCGAGCGCCGTACACCACGCCCGACTTCTGACCCGCAATCAGAATGTCTTTGCCCGCCGGCGTTTTCAGCAGCATGGCCGAGGAGCCGAAATCGTGATCCGGTCCCGAGTCCTCCGGGCAGTTCACGCCCTTCGTGGGGCAAGCAGAATTGTAGACGTCGTTCGGCGTCGTCTGCCGCGTCCACACGATGCGCCCCGTCTTGATGTCGAGAGCCACGACGGCATCGCTCGTGGGTGTCGCGGGATGGGAATAGTTGTCGCCCGTCGTGATGTACAGCAAGCCGCGGCCGGCATCGATCGTCGGCCGCGACCAGACACCGACGCCCGAAGGGCCGAACGTCGGCGTGCCGACGCGCGTCGCGCCGGTGCGTTTCGGTTCGTCGACGAGATACGTCTTCCACACGATCGACCCGTCGCGAACACGGACCGCCGTGATGCTGCCGCGAAACGTGCAGCACGGATATTCGGGATCGAGCGAGCGCGTTTCCTCCCACGAGGCGGCGGGAACGAAGGCGACGCCGTCTTGCACCGCGGCCGCACCCGTCAACCGCGTCGCCTCGTGCGGCTCGACTCGGATCTTCCATGCGGGCGCGCCGGTGCGCGCATCGATCGAATGGACCCAACCGTTCTGATCGCTGAAGACGAGCGAGGTCTTTGCGCCGTCGCTCGACACGGCCATCGCCGAGCGCACCGGACCGTTGGCCTGATACGTCCAATAGAGACATCCGGACTTCGCATCGAGCGCCTGAACCGCGCCGCCGGCGCTGCCGACGAACATCGTTCCGTTGACGATCGTCGGCGCACCGAACGCCGTCACGTCGCCCGCGAACCCGAACGCCCACTTCAGCTCCAGCTTGCCGAGGTCGGCGGCGTTGAGGCCGGCGCTTCGTCGCACGCTGATATCGCGTATTGGCGGAATCGGGACTCCAGCCGCTCCACGATGCGCGTGCGCCCGCCGACATCGATCTTGCGGTTCGCCGGTGTGCAGAACGCGCTGGCCGGCGGTTGCGTGTCGTCGGCGCCCGTGCCCAGAAATGTCGCGACGGCCTCGCGGTCGTCGCGCTTGATCGGCGAGGCGATGCTCATCATCAATCCGAAATCGAGCGTGCGCAGAATGCGTGCGGGCGACATCTGCGTGAGCGAAGCGCGCGTGGGGATGCGTCGCGTCGACCTGCTCGTGGCACGCCGCGCAGTACTTGGCGTAGACCGCCGCGCCCGGCGCGGACGCTCCCTGAGCGTGTGCGCTCGTGCTAGCGACCGAAACCGCGAACGCACACGTCAATATCGGTAGAAGTCGAACGCAATGAGTAGAGAGGTTCATTGGTCGCCTGCGGCAGTCCGGTCGTTTACACTGGCTTGGATGTTGAGCCGCGCTGCCGGAGAAGTCGATGGCTAAAGAGGTGCTACCCGATCTCTCCGATCAAGTCGTGCTGATCACGGGCGCGGGGCGAGGACTCGGAAGGTCCGCCGCACTGCATCTTAGCCCGCTGCGGTGCGGTCGTGGGTGTGGCCGATATCGACGGTGCGAGCGCGGCGGAAACGGCCGCGAAGGTCAAAGCGGCAGGCGGCGAAGCCGACAGCTTCACGTGTGACGTCGCCGGGCAAGAAGCATTCGCGGCCATGGCCGCCGACTTCGCGAAGCGTCGCGGGCGCATCGACGCCGTCATCAACAACGCGGCCTTTCTGAAGTACGAGCCGGTCGAATCCGTGACCGAGGAAACCGTCGATCGGATGCTGGGCGCGGGGTTCAAGTCGGCGATCTGGGGCTCGCAGGCCCTGGTCCGGCACATGCGCCCCGAGGTCGGCGGATCGATCATCAACCTGTCCTCGCCGGTCATCGTGCGGGGCTATCCCACCACACTTGTCTATAGCGCCATCAAGAGCGCCGTCACGTCGCTCACGCGAACGCTGGCCGCCGAGCTCGGGCCGCGCAAGATTCGCGTGAATGCCGTGGCGCCGGGCTCGGTGCCGACGCCCGGTGCGCTCGGTATCAACGACGCTGCCGAATACGAGAGGCGCGCGAGAACGATTCCGCTGCGCCGGCTCGGGCGAGAGAGCGACAACGACAAAGCCATTGCGTTCCTGCTGAGCCGCGACGCCGAGTTCATCAACGGCGCGATTCTGCAGGTCGACGGCGGCATCTCTGCTTCGGCCTGAACAATAAGAAGGTGTGGTATGGGCGAAGCACCGAGTATCTGGCGGCAGGACCTACTGGATCACGCTCAAGGCCGTCATTCGCGACGACATCGCGCGCGGCCGCTATTTCGGCGCCGTCATCAAAGTCGCGCGCGGCGGCAAGGTCGGGCTCGAGACCGCGATCGGCGACGAGGGCGGGCCGGGAACGAAGCCGCTCGGCATGGATTCGGTGTTCAGCATCTTCTCCGCCACCAAAGCGATCACGAACATTCTCGTGTTTCGCGCCATCGAGCGCGGCCAGTTGATGCTCACGACGAAGGTCTCGGAGGTCATCAAGGAATTCTCCGGCGGCATTCGTGAGCGCATCACGGTGTACGACCTGCTGACGCACGCGTCGGGTCTGCCCTCCGTGTTCACGCCGAAGCAGGGCATGAACATCGACCAGCTGCCGCTGATCATCGAAGCGATTTGCGAAAACGTGCACGCGGTATGCGAGCCGCAGGAGCGCGTGGACTATTCGCCGCTCGCAAACCACGCGCTGCTGGGCGAGATGGTGCGTCGGACGGACGCGAAGGGGCGGCGTTATCGCGACATCGTTCAGCAGGACTTGTTCGATCCGCTGAAGATGACGTCGTCCGCGATCGGTCGGCCGGACCGGCTGAAGCCGCGCCACGTGGTACCGGTGTTCGGCGCCAACGCACCGACTCAGCATCCGAGCTCGCGAGTCCCCGGAATCAACGGCGCGTTCGAGGACCCGGAGGCGGAGATGCCGTGGGTCGGCGCGGTCTGCTCGGTGCCGGACCTGTTCCGCTTCGCGGAGATGCTGCGTCTCGACGGCGAGCTCGATGGGGCTCGGGTTCTGTCGCCCGCCATCCTGAAGCTCGCGACTCGCAACTTGACGGGCGAGAAGCCGAACGAGCTCTACAAAGTCGTGGCCAATCGCGCCGGCTGGCGGCCGTACCCCGCGTACATGGGGCTCGGTTTCGCGATTCGCGGCCCCGGTATCCACCATGCGATCTACGGCACGCTGTGCTCGCCGGAGACGTTCGGCAACTACGGGGCGGGCAGCGTGCTGTTCTGGGTGGACCCGGTTCGCGAAATCACGTTCGCGTTCTTGAGTGCCGGTGTCATGAGCCAGGCGCAGAACATCGAGCGCTTCCAGCTCATCTGCGATATCGTCACCTCCGCTGCGATCTAGGAATCGCACGCCCAACAGGACGAACAACAACAATGAACCTGTTCCTCAGCGAAAGTCGGTACCTGCGCTATTTCTCGTTCACGATCCTGTACGTCGCGCAAGGTTTGCCGTTCGGGCTCGTGACGGTGGCCTTGCCGGCGTTCCTGCTCGAGCGCGGTGCGACGCCGGCGGCCGTCGGCGCGTTCGTCGGCGGCGCGATGTTGCCGTGGACTTTCAAATGGCTCGCGGGTCCGATGATGGACCGGTTCACTTTTCTCGCCATGGGGCGCCGGCGGCCGTGGGTATTGCTGGCGCAGCTCGGTCTGGCGATCACGGGCCTCGCGTTCGCGTTCTTCCCGGGCGCACTCGACGACCTGGTTGCGCTGACCGCGCTGTGCTTCGTGCTGAACTGCTTCGGCGCCACGCAGGACGTCGCCGTCGACGGCATGGCGATGGACGTGTTGCCCGAGGACGAGCACGGCAGAGCCAATGCGTTCATGGGATTCGGCCAAGTGGCGGGACTCTCCGGATCCGCCGCGATCAGCGCCTTCGTCCTGCAATCGTTCGGTCTGCCCGGGATCTCGGTGATGCTGGTCGTGGGCTTTGGGTTGATCCTGTTGTGGGCCGTGCTCGTGCGCGAACGCGCGGGCGAGAAGGTGCTGCCGTGGACGCCGGGGCAGGCCACGGACCGCTCGCTGCAGTTGCGTGCGGAGTCGTGGCGAGCCATTGCCGTCGACCTCGTGAAAGTATTGTTGTTGCCGACGAGCTTGCTGCTGATCGCAGTGTCCTCGCTGTTCCGCTTCTCCGATGCATTGTGGATTCAGGTGGGGCAAACCGTGGTCGTGCGGCAGCTCGGGGTGGCGAGCACCGACTATTCGTCGTGGATCTCGGCCACCAGCTTCGTCGCCGCGCTGGCCGGCATCGGGCTCGGCGTGTTCATCGACCGGCTCGGAGTGAAGCGCTTTTACTTGGGGGCACTGGTCGCCTACGGCGTCCTCGCCACGGCTGTGGGCTTCACCGCGTTCGCGTGGGAGTCGTCGCTGTTCCTGATGAGTGTCGCGGCGCTACAGGCATTCGTCTATCAGGCAGTCTTCGTCAGCTTCATCGCGATCCACATGAAGCTATGCGGGACGCGCGTGGCTGCGACGCAGTTCGCGATCTATATGGGCGTGGTGAACTTCGCGCGCTCCCTTGGCGCTACGGCGATCGGCGCGTTGCAGCCGTATTTGGCGTACGACCAGATGTTCTTCGTGGTGGGCGCGGGATTTTTCTTGGCCGTGGTGCTCTTGTGGAATGCGAACCTGCGATCGCACCAACAGAGAATCGGCGTTCTTCAAACGGCGTAGCAAGGCAAGGGCGGGGGAGTGATGGAGTCTAACAACAAGAAGGGTGTGTTCACGTACGAGAACGGCCTGCTGCTGTTGCTCGGCTTCACGTTCGGCATCGTGTTCTTCGAACGCAATGCCATCGGTCCGCTGGCCTCGTACATCATCGGGGATCTTCAACTCAACCAGGCCCAGATCGGCATGCTGGGGTCGGGCTTGTCGCTGGCGTGGGCGATCTCCGCTTACGTGATCGGCGCGTGGTCGGATCGCAGCGGCCTGCGCAAGCCGTTCCTGCTGGTGTCGGTCGTGGTGTTTTCGCTGTGCTCGGCGCTGTCCGGTATCGCGGCCACGTTCATGATGCTGCTCCTGGCGCGCGTCATCATGGGCTTCGCCGAAGGCCCGTTCCTGCCGATCTGCTTCTCGATCATGAACGTCGAGTCGTCGCCCAAGCGGCGCGGCGTCAACGCGGGCCTGATGCAGAATTTCTTCGCGTCGCTACTCGGCACCACCATGGCGCCGCTGGTATTGCCATGGCTGGCCGACCACTACGGCTGGCGCACGGCCTTCTACCTGAGCGCGGTGCCGGGGCTGATCTGCGCCGTGCTCATCTGGCTGTTCGTCAAAGAGCCGAAGCCGGTCGCGCAAGAGGCCGCGGCGGCCAATGCCGTCAAGCCGGGCATGCTCGACATGCTGAAGCAGCGCAACATCCTCGTGTGCTCCGGCATCTCGGTGTTCATGATTTCGTGGTACCTGGTGGGAATCATTTTTCTGCCGGTGTTCTTCACCGTCGTGAAGGGCATGGCGCCGAACGTCGCGGGCCAGGTCGTGGCGCCGATGGGTATCGCCACGATGATTTGCGGCTTCGTCGTGCCGGCCATCTCCGACCGCATCGGCCGTAAACCCGCGATGACCATCTTTACGTTCATCGGCCTCGTCACGCCGCTCGCCGCGCTGTACTTCAGCGGCCCGCAGTGGGTCATGAGTCTGCTGCTGCTGATCGGCTGGACCGCTTCGGGCTCGTTCGCCGTGTTCATGGGCGTGATCCCGTCGGAAACCGTGCCGAGGGCGCTGGCCGCGTCTTCGATGGGGCTGGTCGTGGGCGCCGGCGAGATCGTCGGCGGCGTGTTGTCGCCCACCATTTCCGGTTGGATCGCCGATCAGACCTCGCTGGCGGCGCACATGGTGGTCATGATCGTGTGCGCGATGTGCGGCGGCTTGTTGAGCCTGTTCCTGCGCGAAACCGCGCCGGCGAAAATCAAGACCAGCCTGAACGTAACCCGAGCTCGATCAGATCTCGCAGCCGTAGAGCGCGTCGATCAGGCGCGCCGCGCGCGGCCCGTTCGTGCCGACCGCGTGCATCTTGTTGCAGGCGTACGAGAAGCCCATGCGGGCGTCGGGATCGCAGAAGCCAATCGAGCCGCCGATGCCGTGATGGCCGAAGCTGCGCATGTTCGGGCCCATGTACACGGCTTCCGGCGTATTCAGCAGCAGGCCGAGCGCCTGGTGGTAGGGTCGGTCTTGTAGCGCTTCGGTCTGGTGGTGCTGCTCGGTGGTCATGGCTTCGATCTGACGCTTGCTCATGAGCGTGACGCCGTCGAGACTGCCGCCTGCGCCAAGCGCGCCGTAGATTCGGGCGACGCCGCGCGCGTTGCCATGGCCGCTGCCGCTCGCGACCTCGACCGTGCGCCACTCGCGCCGGTTCATGGTCGTGGCCCACGGCTCGGCCGGGTTCTGTTTGAACGCGAGGGCCCGGAGCGACGTTTGATCGGGGCCGTCCTTCGCGGCGAACAGCTTCGCCTCCATGTTCGGCATCACTTCGGCGACGAACGACTGCTGCTCGTCGGTCATGCCGCCGATGTAGTACTCGGCGTGCAGCGGCGTGGCCACTTCCTCGCGCAGGAACGGGCCCACGGTTTTGCCGCACACGCGGCGCATGATCTCGCCGAGTAGAAAACCCTGATGATGGACGTGATAGGCCGCCTTCGTGCCGATCTCCCACAGTGGCTCCTGCTCCTCGAGCGCTTTCACGATCGCTTCGCGATCGAACATCGCGCCCGGCCAGAGCGGATTCGTGGTCAGCACCGGCACGGCCGCGGTGTGGTCGAGAAAATGCCGCACGAGCGTCTGCTCTTTGCCGTTGCGCCCGTACTCGGGCCAGTACTGCGTCACGCGCGCGTTCGGATCGACGAGTCCGCGATCGATCAGCATGTTGAAGCAGATGGCCGTGATGCCCTTGGCGACCGACATCATGCAGACGGTCGTCGGCGCATCCCAGCGCACTTTCATGGTGTGCTCGCGCCAGCCGCCGAAGATGTCGACGACCGTGTGTCCGTCGAGCAGGATGGAGCAGGCTGCGCCCACCTCGTCCTCGACTCTGAAGTTCTCGATGAAAGCGTCGACGACGGCGCGGTACTCCGGCGCGTACGTCCCGGCGAAGCGATACGTCGCGCCGCGCGCCTCGATCTGTGTGTTGAGGTCCATAGAATGTCCTGGCAGTACTGATCGCACGAGCAGCTTCGAACATAACAGCTGACGAGCGAGGGCGACAGGCCTCGTTCGGTGATCCGCCCCCGCCCCGGCGACGTGCGGGCGCGCACGAGCGCGCCGCCGCTGAATTCGAGCGTTCCCGGTATGTTAGCGGGTTTACGCCCCTATCCAAGAATCCCGCCGTGTTTTTGGACACCACTCCAAAACTCTGGAATACTCACCGGTCTATGAAGCGCTACTTGGAGCCCCAGATCCGGAAGGACTTGCAGCGCAAGATGGTCTTCGTCGGCGGCCCGCGGCAGGTTGGGAAGACGACGCTGGCCCGTGCAATTCTCGGCAGATCGGGCGCGGGCTACATGAATTGGGACGTCCCGGCCCACCGCGCCCTCATTCTCGGCGAGACGTTCCCGAAGTCACGCTTGTGGGTATTCGATGAAATCCACAAGTACCGGCGCTGGCGGAATCTCCTGAAGGGTGTCTTTGATGCCCGCGACGCCGGCCGGCAGATCCTCGTGACTGGAAGCGCGCGACTCGACTACTACCGGTTTGGTGGCGATTCGCTACAGGGGCGCTATCACTACCTGCGCCTTCATCCGCTCACGGTGGCCGAGCTCGGGATGTCCTCGGTCGAGGACCTGCGGAGCCTGATGACGCTGAGCGGGTTCCCGGAGCCCTTCCTCGGCGGCTCGGCAACCGAAGCGCGCCGTTGGTCCAACGAGTACCGCAGCCGGCTCGTGAGGGAAGACCTCGTGAGCCTCGAGCAGGTGCAGGACGTCGGCAGCCTGGAGCTGCTCATGACGCGTCTACCGGAATCGGTGGGCAGCCCGCTCTCGGTCAATAGCCTCGCCGAACAATTGCAGGTGAGCCACAAGACCGTGGCGAAGTGGCTCATGATTCTCGAGCGACTGTATGCGATCTTCATGGTGCTGCCGTTCGGCTCACCGAAGATCAAAGCCGTGAGGAAGGCGCGCAAGCACTACCACTTCGATTGGTCGTTGGTCGGTGATCCTGGGGCACGCTTCGAGAACCTCGTTGCGTCCCACTTGCTGAAGTGGGTGCACTTTCGTGAGGACGCGGAGGGTTACCGAACGGAGCTGCGCTACTTTCGCGACATCGAGGGTCGAGAGGTGGACTTCGTGGCCGTCGAGAGTGGCAAGCCCGTGCTGTTCGTCGAATGCAAATCCTCAAACCGTGAGGTGAGCCTCGCGCTGCGTTATCTCAAAGCCCGATTCCCGCACACGGCCGCCTGGCAGATCTCACCCGCTGGGCCGGAAGATTACGTGACGCGGGAAGGGATTCGCGTGGCACCCGCTACCGAGCTACTCGCGACGCTCGTGTGATCGAGTATTGCGGGAGCGGTTGGTCCAATGGCCGTCAGGGCGCTTGGGGCGAAATGGCAAATCGCGCTAGAGTCCCTCATCGGACAACGTGCTGGTCGGGCATGGCGTTTGCTCGCTGTTTTGTCTTGGCGTCGCCGCGTCGCCGCGATCTTGCTGTCGGCCTTGCCCGGGGAGATGCGAATGCTTGGGAAAAAAATAGCCAATTGGGCCGTCTTGGTAGGTCTGTGGTTCATCGCGTCCTCGGCGCTGGCCGACACGACCACCTTCGTTTGCAGCTATTCGAAGATGACAGACGACGTGAAGGGCCTCCAAAAAGCGGATGGATTCGTGCTGACGATCATTGTCGACGACGAGTCTGGGAAGGCGTACATGGTCGGCAACAACGGGAGCAACCCACTGCTCATCGTCAGTGGCGCCGAATACGATGCGCTGACGTTCCTCGAACGGACGACGGTAGGGAATGTCATGACTGCGACAATCGCTCCGGGCGGTGCGAGTGTGCACAGTCGACACACGGTGGTTGCCGGGAAGCTGACTCCGTCGCAGTACTACGGGAAGTGCGAAGTTAAGTAGTCTCCGTTGAGGAGGCTCAGTCTGCTTGCGGCACCGCTGGGTGCGTGGATTACTATCCGCTCGCCATGGCGTTGAACGATGTTACATGTTCAGGCGTTACAGGATGGTCCTAGTAATCCTACGCGTAGGCATTCTGGCGAAGGCGAAAGTCTGCAAACACAGCGGGCGCGCTGTGTACTGAGTTGGCTGATGCCCACAGGCGGAGGCAGGCAGCCGCCGGCGTTCCGCGGCATGGAGAGGCGATCACTCGTATGAAGCCGGAGACATCGCTAGAACTTCTAGATGCACTCGTTGAACTCGGGTTCGCGGATGACGCGTTCGCCCGCCTCCATCACTTTAGGCTCAAAGACCGAAGGCCCGGATTTCCGAGCACCGGCGATATTGCGAAAAGACGGAAAGCTTCCACGGCGATGGAGAAAACGAGCGCGTCCAGAGGCGGTTGGAACTCGTGTTGGCGGCGTACAGGAGAGGTGGCTTTCGTTCGCGGAGTCCTGAGGTATTCGCAGCCCTAGCAGACGCAGCGTTCTATGAAATACCGCCCCTTGGTGCAACGTAACGAGAATCGACTATTGCCTTCTCGACGTCCCCAGTTGAGCAAATCGGGTTGGAAATTCGCGAGCGAGGGCGACAGCGCTCGCTCCGGGCGATAACGAGACGAGCTTTGGGCTTGCCTACGTGACCACACCGACAAAGTTCGATCGTGAGTTCGACTACGTCATCATCGGCGCCGGCACCGCCGGCTGCGTGCTCGCGAATCGTTTGTCGGAGGACTCGGCCAATCGCGTCTGTCTGATCGAAGCCGGCGGCTCCGAGCGCCACCCGTTCATCGCGATTCCGGCGGCCGTCGGTTGCGCGATCATGAGCCGCAAGTTCGGCTGGGGTCTGTCGACCGTGCCGCAGCCACACTTGAACGGGCGACAGGTGCCGCTACCGCGCGGCCGCGTGATTGGCGGCACCGGATCGATCAACGGTATGGCCTACTTTCGCGGGCCGGCGAAGGATTACGACGACTGGGCCGCTGCCGGCAATCCAGGCTGGTCGTACGCGGATCTCTTGCCGTACTTCCTGCGCTCCGAGCACAACCCCGAGTACGCGGGCTCCCCGTACCACGCGACGGGCGGGCCGATGGGCGTGATGTTTCCGACGAGTCGCAACGCGCTCTGCGATGACTTCAACGCGAGCATGGCGTCTCTCGGGTACAAGGAGCTCGCGGATTTCAACGACCCGGATCCGAACGGTTACGGTTACCGACAGGGCACGATCTGGAACGGGTTCCGTGTCTCGACCGCGAGCACGTATCTGCGGCCGGCGATGACGCCGCCGCAATCTCGAGGTGCTCACGCACACGCGCGTGCGCCGCGTGCTGTTCGACGGCAAGGTCGCCGTCGGCGTCGAGACGCAAGCGCAGGACGGCGATCAAACGGCTGCGCGCCGCGCAAGGAAGTCATCGTCGCCGGCCGGAACCTTCCATTCGCCGCACGTGTTGCTGCACTCCGGTGTCGGCGACGAGCGAGATCTGAAATCCTGGGGCGTCACGCCGGTGCATCATCTGCCGGCCGTCGGGCGAAATCTCCGGGATCACCCGGCCGCGCCGATCGCGATGGAGACGGACGATTCCACGTCGTACGGCCATTCGTGGAAGGCGCTGCCGCGCAACGTCGCGCAAGCCTTTCGCTACCTCGCGACACGCAAAGGTCAGTACGCGAGCAACCTGTTCGAAACCAACGCCTATATAAGGACGCTGCCGGACTCCGACCGCCCCGACTTGCAGATCGTGTTTCAGCCCGCGCGGCGCAACACGCGGCCGTTCCCGATTCCGCTCGGCCACGGCTATGCGATCGTGATCGTGTGTCTGTATCCGAAAAGCACGGGACGCGTGACCCTGGCCGGTCCGGACCCGTTCGCGCCGCCGCTCATCGATCCCGCGCTCGGCAGCGACGAAGTCGATCTGCAGACGCTGGTGCGCGGCTTGAAGATGGCGCGAACGATCTTCGCGCACGAGAGCTTCCGAAAGTATCGAGGACGTGAAGTGCTGCCAGGCGCCGCGGTCTCGTCCGACGAGCAGTGGCTCGAGCACATCCGACGCACGCTCACGACCGTCCACCATCCGGGCTCGACGTGCCGCATGGGCCCGGCCGGCGACAACGTCGTCAACCACGAGCTCAAGGTGCACGGGCTCGAGCACCTGCGGGTCGCCGATGCCTCGATCTATCCACGCCTCGTGGGCGCGAACACGAACGCGAGCGTCGTGGCGATCGCGGAGAAGGCGGCGGACATGATCCTGGGCAGGCGTGCGCCGACGCCGGCGCGGATCGCGCCGCCAGTCTAAGCGGCATTCCATATTGACACGCGAAAAGCGACGGGCGTTAGACTCGCGCTATGTATCCCACTGGCTGCCATAGGTCTGCGCGATGGCCACGAAACCTCTGAAGAAGGGCGCGACGTACGACGATCTGCGCGAGGTTCCGGACCACTTCGTCGCCGAGATCTTCGACGGCGAGCTCTACGCGTCGCCGAGGCCCGCGCTGCCGCACGCGCATGCCGCCAGCGTGCTCGGCAACAAGCTCGGTGGGCCGTTTCACCGCAGTGGTCCGGGCGGATGGGTGATCCTCGACGAGCCGGAGCTGCACCTAGGCAACGACGTGCTCGTGCCGGATCTGGCCGGTTGGCGCCGCACGCGCCTGCCGAGGGTGCCGGCGGACGCGTACCTGACGCTCGCGCCGGACTGGACCTGCGAAGTGCTGTCGACCTCCACCGAGACACTCGACCGAGGCAAGAAGTTGCGCCTCTACGCGCGCGGGGGTGTCGCGCATTGTTGGCTCGTGGACCCCGCGCGGCGAGCCCTGGAGGTGTTGTCGCTCGAGTCCGGAAAGTGGGCTCTGGTCGGCCGCTACGAGGGCCGACTCAACGTCCGCGCCGTTCCGTTCGACGCGATCGAGCTCGAGTTGGGAGCGCTTTGGATCTAGGAATTCGTTCAGGAGTAATTGTGTCCATCGAAACCATGCGCACCTGGAAGATCGGCGACGTCGAGATCACGCGCATCGTCGAGGTCAACAACTGGGAAGACGACATCACGATGCTGCTGCCGGACGCGACGCCGCAGACCGTGCTCGCGTATCCGTGGTTGCAGCCGCATTACGCCACGCCGCAAGGCAAGATGATCATCTCGTTCCAGTGCTTCGTCATGCGCACACGCGAGCATCAGATCATGCTCGACACCTGCATCGGCTCGGATCGCAAGCGCGAGTTCGACGTCTTCACGAACATGAAGAGCGATTTCTTGAGCGACCTCGAGCACGCGGGGTTCCGGCCCGACGAAATCGATTTCGTGTTGTGCACGCATCTACACTTCGATCACGTCGGTTGGAACACGCGGCTCGTCGGCGGCAAGTGGGTGCCGACGTTCCCAAGCGCGCGCTATCTCTTCGGGCGCAAGGAATACGAGCACTGGAAGATGCTGAAGGACACGCACGGCTACCACGATCTGAACCACATGTACGACGCGGTGCAGCCGGTCGTCGACGCCGGGCTTGTCGATCTGATCGAGCCGAGCCATTCGATTTGCCCAGAGATCACGCTGCGCCCCACGCCGGGCCACACGCCAGGGCACGTCAGCATCGCAATCGAGTCGCGCGGTAAGCGCGCGATCCTCACGGGCGACATGATGCACAATCCGATTCAGCTGGAGCGCCCCGACGATACCGGGCGCTTCGACATGGATCAGGTCAGGGCGCGGCGCACGCGCGTCGAGTTCATCGACGATCTCGCCAATTCCGATGTGTTCGTCATCGGCTCGCACTTCAGCGATCCGACCGGTGGCTTCATCGTCCGCGACGAACACGGGTGCCGCCTCGCGCAGCAACCGGCCAGCAAGAAGCAGTACTAGGAGGGATCACGAATGGCGGAATCACCGAACGAAGGCCTGGTCAGGCGGTTTTTCGAGAAGCTGAACGCGGAGGACCTCGAGGGCTTGCGAACGCTGCTGCACCCGCAGGCAACGTGGAAGCCGATGGCCAAGTCGGACATTCCGGGCGCCGGCGTGCACACGGGTCACAAGGGAATCATCGACGAATTCCTGAAGCCGGTGCGCGGCCTCTTCGAAGGCAAGGATCCGCAGAACTCGATACAGACGCTGTTCAGCAAGGGCGATCAAGTCGTCGCCGAGACGCACGGCACCGGCCGTTTCAAGAACGGCAAAACCTACGACAACCGCTACTGTTGGGTCGTAGACGTCAAAGACGGTCAGATCTTCGCGATTCGTGAGTACATGGATACAGCGTATATCCAGAGCCTCAACCTGCAATGAACGATCACCTACGTGTGTTCATGCGAGCTCTTGATTTGCGCCGCCGCCGAATTACTTGAGCGTTGCCGTCCAATTCAGCACGACCTTGTAGGGTGGCGCCGTAACGCCGGCGCCGGTCGGGACGGAGATCAGGAACCGCTCGCCATCCGCGGAGACGTCGAAGTAGGCGATCTCCGGCGCGACCTTGAACAGCGCCTTCGGCGTGCCCTCCGGCCTGAACGTCGGTTCCGTGTTGACCGCGACCGACATCAGCGTGCCGTCGGGGGCGAGGTAGAACAGTTCGCGGCTGTCCCGCCGCCACACCGCGCCGCCGCGATTGGCTCCGCCCTTCGACACCATGACTTTGCCGCCGGCGGATAGCGGCGTACCCGGCGCCGCATTGGCGTTGAAGGGGCGCACGTAGATCTCGTCAGTGCCAGTCTCGTTCGAGACATACGCGAACCACTTGCCATCGGGAGAAAAGGTCGCGTTGATGGCCCCGAATTCCGAGACCACTACGGGAATTGATTCGCGCGCTTCAGCGACGCGCGTGAGCTCGACTGCCTTGAGGCTGAAGGGAGCGACGAGCTCCGTGTACAAGGCGAACCGGCCGTCGGGTGTCAGTGTGGACGGCACGCCGAGGACTGGCAGCCTGAACAGCAGCTCGTCGTCGCCTGCCAGGTTGGCGGATTTTCGATACCACTCGCTGCCCCCGGCTACGAATCGCGTGTAGATGAGGCTGCCGCCGTCGGCGGACCAGATCGGCGAGACCTCGCGGGTGGGCGCGAAGGTGAAGCGGTTGTTCACGCCCCGCGCGAACTCGAACAGATAGATGTCCAGGTTCTGGGTTTCCGCGTCCGCCCGCTCCAGTGCGACGTGCTGGCCGTCGGGAGAGAGACGTGGGATGCGCAGGATGCCGGGGTCGCCCACCGTGCTGAGCACGCGGCCCTGTCGATCGAACCAGGTGAGCTGACCCTCGAGCATTCCCGGGACGCCGACCGGGGCGCCGCGGTTGTCCGTGCTGTACACCAGCACACCCGTGTCGGAGGCTGAGAAGCCGTTCACACGCTCGGCGATCGCGACGGGATCGCCCACCAGGCTCAAACGGCGCGGGTGGATCCCCTGTGCCATCAGCGTGCCGCCACCCCCCTGGCGATTGGATCCCCCCCGCGAAAACAGGATGTAGCCGAGATCCGGGTCCGGTGAGGGCGCGTATTGGGCCAAGGAGATGTCCGGCAGGATCTGGCGCGGCGGTGCGCCATCGGCCGTCGCGACGAAGATGCCGGCCGCGTCGTCGCCGTAACACTGGCAGAAGACGAAGTTGCCGCCGGGCATCCCCGATGGGAACAGTGCACTGGCGGGATTTTGCAACGGGCCGAGGGGCACGGCCACCGGGTTGCCGCCGGACGAAGGAATGTCGAACAGTCCTTGTCCCAGCGCGGCGTAGCGGATTCTGTCGCGACTCGGCCAGTACCCGCCAACGAGCATCGCAGGTGCGCCAGCCAGCACCTGGGCAGGACCACCCGCCGCATCCACCTTGCGGATTTTGCCGGCGGCGGCGAAGGTCAGGTTGCGGCTGTCGGCCGACCAGAAGGGCATCCCGCCGAGGTACCCTGCGCTCGCGTCGAGTGGTCGCGCCTCCTGGGTTTCCAGAGAACGTATCCAGAGGCGTCCGGTCTCGCCTCGGACGCTGGCCACGTACGTGAGCTGGCGGCCGTCCGGCGAAATCAACACCCAGCCCGACGACGCAACCGCTTCCGGGCGAGCGATTTCGAAGCGCAGGGGTGCGGCTGCCGCGACGGGTGGCCCCGGCCGCTGATAGATCAGCGCGGCGAGCGCAATGGCAGCGACGACTCCGGCGGCTGCGATGGCGGGCCACCGCCAGCGCTGCCGGCCTTCGCCCGCCGCGGCCGCAGCGTCCCGCACGTGGATTGGGTTGGCTTGGGAATCCTGCAGCTGGATCCGCACATCGCCTATGTCGCGCAGGCGCTGGTTGCGATCCTTCTGCAGGCAACGCTGCAGGATCGCGAGCGCTCCCGCCGGCAATGGCGGCAACGTAGACCAGTCCGGTTCCTGCTCCATGACGTGGACCAGCACGTGTGAGTTGGATTTGCCATCGAATAGTCGGCGCCCCGTCAGCATCTCGAACAGCAGTACGCCGAATGACCAGATGTCCGTGCGCTTGTCTACGGGTTTGCCTTCGGCTTGCTCCGGGCTCATGTAGGCCGCGGTCCCCATCACCACGCCGGTTTCGGTCGCGTGTCGCGGCAGCGTGGCCGCACCGCGTTCACCTGCTGCTGTTGCGGCCGCGCCGAAGGCTTTGGCGAGGCCGAAATCCAGCACCTTGACCTTGCCCTCGAGCGTCAACTTGACGTTGGAGGGTTTCAGATCGCGGTGCAGGATTCCCTTGTCGTGCGCAGCCTCCAGCGCCTCGCCGATTTGTGTCGCAATGCCGAGGGCCTCGCGCACGGGAATCGGCCCGGCCATGAGCCGCTCGTCGAGCGTGGGGCCCTCCACGAGCTCGAGCACCAGGAAGCGCACGTCCGCGGCGTGCTCGAGCCCATGGATCGCGCCGATGTGCGGGTGATTGAGCGAGGCCAGCACGACGGCCTCCTGCTCGAAGCGCGCGAGGCGGTCGGGCTGGCTCGCGAACTCCGCCGGCAGGATCTTGAGCGCGACCTCGCGCTTCAACTTGGTATCGCGGGCGCGCCACACCTCGCCCATGCCGCCGGCGCCAAGCTGGCCGAGGATCTCGTAGTGCGCCAGCTGCATTCCCGGTCGAAGATCCATCCGAACCCTCCGCGGAGACTCAGCCGCGGATATTAGTTTCAAACGCCCTGTCGTGCGAGTGAACGGAGCGAGCACGTCCCACAGCGATTCCCGACTCGGCCGCGTCGGGTGGCAAGGCGCCCGGCCTCAACTTTTCCGGGGCCCGGTCGATAGAGCGGGTATCTCGCACCACCTAGGGATGGTCCGCCCGTGAGCCCAGCGCCCGCCGTCAAGTCCGTCTCGATTGCGACACTCATCTCAGATATTTGCGGCAAGCTGCTCAGCAATCAGGCTAGCCTGCCGAGCATGCCGGCCGTCGCAGCCCGCATCCAGGATGCCATGGCCAGTCCTAACTGGAGCATGCGCACGGTGGCGACGATCATCAAAAGCGACCTCGGCACCACGACCTATCTGCTCCAAGTCGCCAACAGTGCGCTCTTCGCCGGGGTAACGCCCGCACGCCAAGTCGAAGAAGCCATTGCGCGGCTCGGCATCAACTCGACGCGTCACCTGGTAATGGCCCATGCGATTCGCTCGACGTTCGTGACACGGTCGCCCTTGCTGACGACGCTGATGCGCCGAACGTGGCAATCGAGCACGCGACTGGCCGCGGTGTGCGGCGTGCTTGCCAAACATTGTTCCGGGTTCCGCTCGGAGAGCGCGATGCTGGCAGGGCTACTGCAGGATATCGGTGTGCTGCCGATTCTGAACGTGCTCAATGGATTCCATCAGCAGCTAACGAACGAAGACCACGTCTTGAGCGCAATCGACAAATTTGCGCCTCCCGTCGGCACGATCCTGCTCACACGATGGGGCTTCGACGCTGACATGGTCGAAGTCGCGCGCAGCCGGGCGAATTGGTTCCGCGATCCGCAACCTTCCGCAGATCTCGCCGACCTGGTGCTGGTCGCGCGCCTGCACGCCGAGATCGCTTCGGGCAACAATGCCGACAAGCCGCGCATCGACGCCGTACCGGCCTTTGCCAAACTGCCGCTCGGCGACTTACAGCCGGATTCCAGCGTCACGTTGCTGCACGATGAAGAAGACGCGATCAACGAGTTGATGCGCTCGCTCGGCACCGATCAGTAGCGGACGACCTTCAAGCGTGAGTTGAGCTTGGACCCGTCGAGCGGGCATAGTGGCCAGCGTGCGAGAACGCCGCTAGCTCGGCCCGCGCAGCCCTCGGGGAGCGAACATGGATATTCGTAGTGCCGTCCTGTATGGCGTCGTGGCGCTTGCCTGCGTCGGTGTGGTCTTAAGCGGCGCGTCGCAAGACCCCGATCCGCTGGCGGGCCTCAACGATGAACAGAAACGGGCACTCGCCGCCCCGTTCATCGGAGTCACGACGAACGGCCAGGCCGCAGGCGGCCTGTTTCCGCTGCGCGAGACCGGTATCTCGACGACACCGATCCGCATCGCGGCCGAAGCGTTCGTACGAGGCTTGAGCGAGGGGCAGCGACGGCGCGTCGCGTTCCCGGTGGACGACCGTGAATGGCGGATCTGGGTCAACACGCCGCAGCCGGCGCGGCAGGGCGTATCGTTTCAGGAAATGACCGAGTCGCAGCGCAAGCTTGCCTTCGATTTGCTCCGTGCGAGCTTGAGCGCGCGCGGCTTCGAGAAGACCGAAAACGTCATGAAGCTCAACGAGACGCTGGCGGAGCTGCAGACCACTCCTGACCGGGTCGCGTTGTTCGGCCAGTGGAAGTACTGGCTCACTGTGATGGGCACGCCCGCCGACCGCGAGCCGTGGGGCTGGCAGCTCGATGGCCATCACGGCGTGATCAACTATTTCGTTCTCGGCGATCAGGTCGTCATGACGCCCACGTTCATGGGCTCGGAGCCTGTACGCGCCGAGACCGGCAAGTTCAAAGGCACCGTCGTCCTTCAGGACGAGCAGAACAAGGGCTTGCGGCTATTCACCGCTCTCGACTCGGCGCAGCGTGCCAAGGCCACAGTGCGGCCCACCAAGGGTCGGGGCGACAGCCTCGCGGCCGCCTACCGCGACAATTTGGTGCTCGACTACGCCGGCATTGCGGCGACCGAGCTCGACGCGGGCCAGCGCAAGCAGTTGCTCGACCTAATCAGCGAGTACGTGAACAACGAGCCCGAGGGTCATGCTCGGCTCAGGATGGCAGAAGTGAGCACGCACCTCGCTACCACGTATTTCGCATGGGTCGGCAACGCGGATCCCGACGGCGTTTTCTACTATTGCGTTCAGAGTCCCGTGATCCTCATCGAGTTCGATCATCAGAGCTCGGTGCTTCCCGGCGGGTCGGGCGGGGCAAGCCGCAATCATATTCACACAGTAGTGCGCACGCCGAACGGCAACGACTACGGCAAGGATCTACTGCGTCAGCACTACGCGCAGCACCCGCACACGGCGAACTAGCAGGTCGTTGACATGGCGGCGACAGCGGCTCCAGAATGACTCCACATGGAGCCACTATGGAGCCGTCGATGGCCGTGAATCTCTCCGTCAAGAACGTGCCGGACGATCTCGCCGAGCTGTTGCGGCGGCGCGCGGCGGGCAACCACCGTTCCCTGCAAAAGGAGCTGCTCAGCATCCTCGAGGCAGCTGTCGTTCGCGGTACCGCTACGCGTGGAACGGGAGCAAAGGCGCCGCAGCGCCACGTGCTCACGATCGAGCAGCTCGCCGACCTCGCGCGCAAACTTTTTCCGCGCGGCACGGAGAGCTCCGTGGACTACATTCGACAGATGCGCGAGAGCCGCTGATGCGCTCCAGCGGGCGCGCTCGCAGCCACCGTCTGCACGTAGCGGAGCCGAAGTCGGCCTATCTGCACCGGCCGCCGCTCGTGACGGACGCGAGTGTGATCGCCGCCGCGCTATTCGGCGAAGGCAACGGCGTTGAGGCCGTCGCGCTGCTCCGCGGCCGCATACTGCACGCGCCCCATCTACTCGATCATGAAATCGGCAGCGTGGCGCTCAAGAAGCTACGACGCGAAGGCGTGGCGTGGACGGCCGTCGCAAGCGCGCTGCAGGCGTATGGGCAACTCGCCATCGAGCGTCACGAAGTCGAGACCGAAGCCGTCGTTGCCGTTGCGCGGCGCTATGAGTTGACGGCTTACGACGCCGCCTATCTGGTGGTCGCCGAACGGTTGAACGCGCCGCTTGCTACGCTCGACGAATCGCTCGCGGATGCGGCGCGTGTGCATCTTGCGTCCCACGATCAGGTGCACGAGTGATGCGCGCATCGCATAGCCTGTCGGCCGGCGAGAGTGCAGAGTGACGAAGGTCGCTCGCGAGGAGGCGGGGAGACTATGCGACGCAGCACCGACAAGATCCTGACCACGCACGTGGGCGCATTGCCCGGGCCGGCCGAGACGTGGTCCGGCGAGAACGTCAGCGACGACACGCTGAAGGCCGCGATCAAGGACGTTGTGGCACGGCAGCGCAAAGCCGGCGTCGACATCGTGAACGAAGGGGAGCTGACGAAGGGCGGTAACTGGGTCACGTTCATCAACTCGCGGCTGGCGGGCTTCGAGCCACAGCCGGATGGCGGCGGTACCTTCAAGTTGCTGCGCTCGAGCCGCGATTGGGTCGAGTTCGAGGATTTCTACAGCAAGGCCCTGGCCGGCGGCACGCTGTTCGAGCAGACCGCGAGCGCGCCCGTGCAGACGAACCGCGTCGTGGACTGGCGCTGCACGGCACCGATTCGCTACACGGGCCAAAAGGCGCTCGCGCGCGAAATCTCGATGCTGCGCGGCGCTCTCGGCAAGACGCCCGTCGGCGACGCGTTCCTGACGACCACGGCGCCGGCGAGCGTCGAGGTCGGCCGCAAGAACGAGTACTACAAGAGCGAGAAGGAATTCCTGTACGAGCTCGCGGATGGGCTGAAGGAAGAATACGAAGGCATCGCCGCGTCCGGCCTGCTCGTGCAGGTCGACGACGCGTGGTTGCCCGCGTTGTGGGACCGCATCGGCGTAGACATGGGCAAGGCCAAATACAAGGAATACTGCATGCAGCGCGTCGAGGTGCTGAATCACGCGTTGCAGAACGTGCCGGAGGAGCAGGTGCGGTATCACCTGTGCTGGGGCAGCTGGCACGGCCCGCACGCGCACGACATCCCGATGGCCGACATGATCGACGTGATGCTCGCGGTCAAAGCGCAGACGTACCTGTTCGAGGCCGCGAACGCGCGCCACGAGCACGAGTACACGTTGTGGGAGACTACGAAGCTGCCGGACGGCAAGATTCTCGCGCCCGGCGTCGTCACGCACTCGACGCCGCTCGTGGAGCACCCGGAGCTCGTGTCGCAACGCATTCAGCGGTTCGCGAACATCGTGGGCCGCGAGAACGTGATCGCGTCCACGGACTGCGGTCTCGGGCTGCGCTGCCACGCGCAGATCGCGTGGGCGAAGCTGAAGTCGCTTGGCGAAGGCGCAGCGCTCGCGAGCCGCGCGCTCGGCTACAAGGATTGAAGCGGGGACGTCGCCGCGTCCAGAGCCGGTGTCGGAGCGGCCGCGGCTGCGTTACGCCGCGCGCACCCAGCGGATCAGCGTCGCGAGATTCGGCGGCCGGCCGAACATCAAGCAGGCCGATCCGGAACACCTTCGACGCGAACCACACGGCGCCGACGACTCCGGCGATGCCGATGCCGATCGACAGCCACACCTGCCACATCGGCGGCGGCGAGGTCGATGACATTCGCAGCAGCATGCCGAACGAGTTCACGGGCGGCAGGAAGCTCACGACCACCGCGAGTGTCGAGTTCGGGTTGCGCGAGATCGGCATCCACAACACCCACGGCGCGATCATCAGCATCATGAGCGGCATCATCAAGCGACTGCGCCTCGCGCATGTCGTTGACCGCCGAGCCCACGGCCATCATCAGCGATCCGATCGTGAAGAACGCGATCAGAAAGAACACGAACAGATAGACGATCAGCGACAGATCGAGCAGGCCGAACAGCGAGAAACTCGCGAGACCGAGCAGGCCGAGCACCAAGTACACGGACATGCCGAGCAGGCTGATGCCCATGTGGCCGAGCAGCTTGCCGGCCATGAGCTGCATCGGCGACACGGCCGACAGCAGCACCTCGATCACGCGGCTGCCTTTCTCCTCGATCGTCGTCGTCAGCATGCCCTGGCCGCTACCCATGACGCCCATGAACAGCAGGAACATGAACGCGGCGGGTAGGACGAACGCAAAGGCGCCGCCGCCTGCGCGCTCGCCGCCGTCGGCGACCGTGATGGATTGCACGCGCGGCACGGTGACGAGATCGTTGATGGTAACGCGGTCGAGCCCGTGCGTCGCGAGCCGTGCACTGACGATCGCGTCGCGCAGCACCTGCTGCACCGCGATCTCGACGCGGTTGTCCTGACGCGGCGGCAAGTACAGATCGTAGCTGCCGAGCGCCGTGTCGCCGGCTTTCGGCTCGACGGCGTTCGCGTGGATCACGGCCACCGCCAGGTGCGGCGAGCCGGGTTCAGCGGTGCGCAGCCAGGCCTTCTCGCGCTCGAGGTCGGCGCCGGTCGGGCGTTCGACGAGTGTGAGGTTCGGCGCCATGCCGAGCGCTTCCATGACCATGACGTTCGCGGCGGCGTCGCCGCGTGCCGCGCGCGTCACGGCCGCGAGATCGGCGGAACGCGTGCCGGTCGTCAACGCCGTGCGCAGCTCCGACGTTACGCGCTCGGTGGCGTCGATCACGGCAATCTGTCCCTCGACGCGGAACGCGCGATCCATGAACAGCCGCGGCCCCACGGTGATGCCGAGCAGGATCATCGTCGGCAACACGAGCAGGCCGATCACGAAGCCGCGGGTGAATACCGTGGCGACGAATTCGCGCTTCGCGATCTCGAGTACCCTGTTCATCGTGCCTCCGCGGTCGCGCCGGAGCGAAGCTCGGCACGCAGATCGTGTGCAGCGTCATGCGACGCCGAGCCCGTCACGAGCTCGATGAAGATGTCCTCGAGGTGCGGCCGTTTGAGCTCGACACGCGCGACGGGCAGCGTTGCGAGGAGCCGCTGCATCGCCTGCCGCGCGTCGCTGCGTTCGCGCAGCACGAGCTCGTACGCGCCGTCGACGTTGCGGCACGAGTCGACGTCGGGCAGCGCGAGCACGGCGTTCATGTCGAACCCGGCCTCGAGCGGCTCGAACTCGAGCGCGCGCACTTCGTAACGATTGCGGATCACGCTGACCGGGTCGTCGAGCACTTTGGCGCCGCGGTGAATCATGACGACGTGGTCGCAGATCTCCTCGGCCTGTGTCATCACGTGCGTCGAGAACAGGATCGTCGCGCCACGCGAGTGCTCGGCCACGACCAGGTCGCGCAGCAGGCGACTGCTGACGGGGTCGAGGCCGCTAAACGGCTCGTCTAAGATCAGGAGATCCGGCTCGTGAATGATGGCCGCCGCGAACTGGATCTTCTGCAGCATGCCCTTCGAGAGCTCCTCGCACTTCTTGTTCTCGACGGTGGGCAGCCCGACACGCTCGAGCAGGTTCTTGATGCGCGCGGGGATCGTTCGCGGCGCGACTCCTTTGATCTTGGCGATGAAGGTCAGGTAGGCGCCGACGCGCATCTTGCGGTACACGCCGCGCTCTTCGGGCAGGTAGCCGATCCGGTCCTTGGCGTCGAGCGCCGAGGCGTGACCGAGCACGCGCACTTCGCCGGCATCCGGGAACAGGATCGACATAATGAGTCGGATCGACGTGGTCTTGCCGGCGCCGTTCGGGCCGATGAAGCCGTACAGCCCGCCGCGCGGGATCGTGAGGTCGAGGCCGGTCACGGCCGTGGTCTCGCCGAACGTTTTCGTGACTCCCCGCAGCGTGACAGCGGCTTGCGCGGTCGGCGCCGCGGTCGCGTGGACTGTGGCCATTTCCCACCTCGAGACGGTGTCGGAAGGCGTGATTCTGTGTATTCCGGGCTGGCGGTCAAGCCGCGCTGCGCCGTTACGCTGGCGTCGTCGGCGTTCGGCGACTCGTTTTACCTGTGGTAACAGTTCGTTACCATCCCCGGGCTCGTACGAGGCTAGAGTCGGCGCAACGCCCGCTGTGTGAACGGCGGCGCAGCGCGAGCCGGAACTTTTGCGCAGCATCGGCGAACTCATGTAGTGAGTCTGCCGGGCGGGAGAGGGACCTTTAGTCAGATAGCGTGGTGTTCGCGGGTTCCGGCGCTTGGTCTTGCGCTCGGCGTCGCCGTCTTGGCGCAGGCATGTGCAGAGCCGCGTGAGCAGGCCGCGTCCCCGGCGGCGAGCGCTGCCACCGGGCAGTGTCAGCAGCGCATCATCGTGACTTTTGTTTTGGCCGCCGAGACGGACTCCGTTGCCGCGCTCGCCGCGGCCACGGCAGTCAACTTGAACGTCGTCAGCCGTTTGCTGCCTACCACGTATGTGCTCGATCTTTCCGCCCCGGACTGCAACGCGGCTCTCAAGAGACTGCGCGCCGCCGCGGGCGTGCGTGCCGCAGAGCCCGACGCTCGCCGCGTTCCCCACCAAGGATGATTCCCGTCAGGGAGACGATCATGACCCGCAGTTTTTCGATTCTTCGCGCGCTCGTGGCATGTGTCGCGCTTGGCGGCGCCATCGCGAGCGCGCAGGAAACGAACCCGGTGCTTCGACAGCCGGTAAACGACGCTGCAGAGGGCCGCGTGCTCGTGAAGTTCCGCGATGCGGGTGGGGCGGGTCGCGTGCAGGCTCAAGCCGCGACGGACAAGGTCGCGGCGCTGGCGACACGCACGGGTATGAAGTTCAGGAACTCGCGGCCGCTTGGCGCCGCGTGGCACGTGGTCGAACTCGACCCGAGTTCGTCGACTCAGGAACAACTCGCGCGCATCCAGGCTGACGATACCGTGGCCTACGCGACACTCGATCGCCGCCGTTACGCCCACGCGCTGCCGAACGATCCACTGTACACCGGTCAATGGTACCTGCAGGTCAGCGTCACGACGCCCGCGTCCATCAACGCAGAGCAGGCGTGGAGCAGGAGCACCGGCAGCGACGGTGTCGTGATCGCCGATATCGACACCGGCATACGCTACGACCATCCCGATCTCGGCCGCGCCGAGAGCGGGGGGCGAGTACTGCCGGGCTACGACTTCATCACCGATTCGCGCGTGGCCAACGACGGTGACGGTCGCGACGCGGACCCGACCGACACGGGCGACTTCCTGACGCCGGCCGAAGCGGCGACGGACTTCTTCAAGACCTGCGGTGGCACCAGCAATAGCTCGTGGCACGGCACGCGCACTGCCGGAATCATCGGCGCTCGCACGAACAACTCGGAGGGCATCGCCGGCACGACGTGGTCGCCGTGGATCGTGCCCGTGCGCGTGCTCGGCAAGTGCGGCGGCTTCGACTCCGACATCCTCGATGGCATGCTGTGGGCCGCGGGCATTCACGTCGCTGGTGTGCCAGACAATCCGTACCCGGCCCAGATCGAGAACCTGAGCTTGGGTGCGATTGGCCCCTGCGGCCAGGCTTACAGCGACGTGATCGCCACCGTGAGTGCACTCGGCGTGCTCGTGGTCGCGTCCGCCGGCAACGAGGGCGGGCCGGTCGACGAACCAGCCGACTGTCCGGGCGCGGTTGGCGTGGCCGGTCTGCGGCATGCGGGAACCAAGGTCGGCTACAGCAGCCTCGGACCCGAGGTTGCGTTGGCGGCCCCGGCAGGCAACTGCGTGAACACTGGGCCTGGAGCCCCGTGCCTGTTCCCGATCAACACGACGTCCAATTCTGGCACCACCACACCGGGCTCGAGTACCTACACGGACCAGTTGAGCGCGAATCTCGGCACGAGCTTCTCTGCGCCGATCGTGTCCGGCATCGCGGGGCTCATGCTCGCCGCTAACGGCAACCTCGGTGCTTCGCAACTTCGAGCGCGACTGCGGGAGGGTGCGATCGCGCCGTTCCCAACGCTGAGTGACCTAAGTAATCCGCAGTCGACGGTCCAGCAATGCCACGTGCCGACCGGTCCGACCGACCTGCAAGGCGCGGAGTGCAGCTGCACGACCGACACTTGCGGGGCCGGGATGGCCAATGCATTGGGTGCCGTGGCTGCCGCGTCGCGCCCGATCGCCGCCGTCACCACACCCGGCTTCGTGAACGGGGGACAGAACATGCCGTTGTCCGCCGCGGGCAGCGCGGCGGCGTGCGGTAGAACGATCGTCTCGTATAACTGGACCGGTACCGGTCTCGTCACGCCGCCGAATCAGGCCGCGGCCACGTTCATCGCGCCCGTTGCGGGCATCGTCACGGCCACCGTAACGGTCACGGACGACGCGGGCCGACAGGATTCCGCCGATGTCGTGCTGACGTCGACCTCCGTCGGGACCGCGGCGCCGTCGAATGCGGGCACGCATGCGTGTCGCACGTCCGTCGCGCCGCCCCTGCCCGTGAGCGTCACGGTGGATCCGCCCATTGCGACGGTGCTGGCCGGGGCGTCGCAGACGTTCACTTCAACGGTCGCGAACACGACGAACACCGGCGTGAGTTGGAGCGTCAACGGCGTCGTGGGCGGCAGCTCCACGACGGGCACGATCACGACCGCGGGCGTGTTCACTGCGCCTCCTTCCGTTGCGGCTGCGCTGGCCGTGACGGTCACGGCGGCGGCGTCCGCCGACTTGACGCGCACCGGCTCGGCGCAGGTCACCGTGAATCCGGTGCCCGTTCTGCCGCAGAGCTCGGGCGGCGGCGGTGCATTCGGCCTCCTCGAGCTTGCCGGCCTCGCCGCGTTGAGTCTGTTTAGACGGCGCCGCTCGCCGCGCGGTTAGCCCCGTCCCCGAAAGAACGCGGCCGCGGGTTGCGGTGGTGAGAGTCGTGCATACACTACGACCTGCGGCCCATGCCGCTTCGGGGGGAGCATGCATTCTTCGATTCGTGCCTCGCTGTTCGGTGCGGCGGTCGTCTTGGCGTTCGTCGCACCGGGTTTCGCGCAGACGAGCGCCAAGGATTTCGCCGGACGCACGCTCGCCACGCCGCCGCGCACGAGTTGGCCGACCAACGGCGGCAACCTCTACAACCAGCGGTACTCGCCGCTGAATGCGATCACCGCGGCGAACGTCGGCACGCTGAAAGGCGTGTGGCGCACGCGCCTGAACGGCTCGGGCGCCGCGCCGCAGTACTCCGGCGAAGCGCAGCCGATCGTGTACGACGGCGTCGCGTACGTGAGCACCGGCGCCAACGACGTGTTCGCGCTGTCGCTCGACGACGGCGAGATCCTCTGGCAGTACGAGGCGCACCTCGATCCGAACCTAACCTCGGTGTGTTGCGGCTGGACGAGCCGCGGCGTCGGCCTCGGCGAGCGGCAAGGTGTTCGTCGGCCAGCTCGACGGCAAGCTCGTGGCGCTCGACCGCGTTGTCCGGCAAAGTTGTGTGGTCGATCCAGGCCGAGCGCTGGCAGGAGAACTTCTCGATCACGGCCGCGCCGCGTGTACTATCGACGGCAAGGTCATCGTCGGCTTCGCGGGCGCCGATCGCGGCACGCGCGGGCGCGTGAAGGCGTTCGACGCGAAGAACGGCAAACTCGTGTGGACGTTCTACACGATCCCGGGCCCGGGTGAGCCGGGCCACGAGACGTGGCCGAAGGACAACGACGCCTGGAAGTACGGCGGCGGCTCGATCTGGCAGACGCCGGCGGTCGATCCCGAGCTCGGCCTCGTGTACTTCTCGACCGGCAACGCGGGCCCCGACTACAACGGCGCGTACCGCGCGGGCGACAACCTGTACACGTCGTCGATCGTCGCGGTCGACGCGGCCACGGGCAAATACCGCTGGCACTTCCAGCAGGTGCACCACGACCTCTGGGACTACGACGCGCCGAACCCGGTCGTGCTGATGGATTTGAGCATCGGCGGCCGCACGCGCAAAGCGCTCGTCGAGGTCGGCAAGACCGGCTTGGCGTACATCCTCGATCGCGCGACCGGCGAACCGATCGTCGGCATCGACGAGCGGCCCGTGCCGCAGGAGCCGCGGCAGGCGACGGCCGCGACGCAGCCGTTCCCGCGCGGCGACGCCGTCGTTCCGCAGGTCGTCGAGATCGCGCCGGAAGGCTTCGAGCTTCGCAACTCCGGGCGCATCTTCACGCCGTTCGTGGGCGACAACCCGACGATCGTGAAGCCCGGCATCTGGGGCGGCGCGAGCTGGCCGCCGAGCGCGTACGACCCGACCTCGCAGCGCTTGTTCGTATGCGCGTCGTCGGTGGCCGGCGCAGTACGGCGGCGGCGGCGACCCGAACTTCGTCGCGCCGGGGCAGGGCGAACGCTACCTCGGCGGCGGCACGGCGCGGCAGCGCGCGTGCCGCGCAACGGGAATCCTCGCCGCGCTCGACATGACGAACAACAAGCTCGTGTGGCGCTATCGCTGGCTCGACCAGTGCTACAGCGGCTGCTCGCGACCGGCGGCGGCCTCCTGTTCGTCGGCCGCAACGACGGCCGGCTCACGGCGCTCGACTCCGCCACGGGCAAGCAGCTCTGGGAATTCCAGACGGGCGCCGGCATGAACGCGCCGGTCAGCACGTTCGAGTATCGCGGCAAGCAGTACGTGCTGGCGTACTCGGCCGGCAACGCGCTGATCGGCTCCGCCGCGCGGCGACAGCGTGTGGCTGTTCGGGCTCGACGGCACGCTGCCGCCGGCGGAAGCCGGCACGCCGGCGCCGCGCACGACCGCGGTGGAGGGGCCCATCACGGGTGCCACTGCGGCGGCACGGCCCGCGGTGAGCGGCGCGCCCGATGTCGCCAACGGGCAG
Source organism: uncultured Gammaproteobacteria bacterium (assembly GCA_963748045.1). Lineage (GTDB taxonomy): Bacteria > Pseudomonadota > Gammaproteobacteria > Steroidobacterales > Rariloculaceae > FEN-1219. Next base: position 104,880 of record CAVVIC010000012.1, on the reverse strand, counting down.
CGCCTGTACGAGCAGACCTGCGTGATCTGCCACGGCGAAGACGGCCGCGGCGGGCACGGCGGCGGGGCGCCGCTCGACAAGCTCGCCGACGTCGCGGCGGCCATGCAGATCGTGGGTACTGGCCGCAACACCATGCCGCCGTTCGCGGGCGCGTTTACGCCCGAGCAGATTCGCGATGTCGCGAGCTACGTCGTGACGGCACTCGGGGCCGAAGCGCGGCGCTGATGTTTCTTCGGAGTCCCGCGGCCGCCGATTCTGTAAACTTGTGGCGGTTCCGGGACTTGGGCGTCCGTTGCCGGCACGGCGCCGTGCCCTGAGTCCTCGGCAGTACCGGCGGCTTAACGCTACTATTAGGAGTCCGCTGCCGCGGACGCGTTGGGGGAGCGTGTTGGTGCCGTTGTTGTCGCGTCGAGCAGTGCTGAAAACCGCCGCGGGCGGGCTCGCCGCCGCGTCTTTCGGCGGCGCGTTGCTCCTGCCGACGGCCGCCCGGGCGCAAGCGGCTGCCGGCGGCCAGCGCGCCACTCGGGATCTCGGTAACGGCGTGCACGTGCTGACACTCGGCGCCACGAACGTGCTCGCGATGACGGGCGCCGACGGCGTGGTGCTCGTCGACGGCGCGCCCTCAGGCCAGCACGACGTGCTGACGGAAATGCTGGCGGCGCTGCCGAAGACCGGCCGCGTGCACACGCTGTTCAATTCGCACTGGCACCCGGAGCAGACCGGCTCGAACGAAGCGCTGGGCAATGCCGGCGCCACGATCATCGCGCAGCAGAACACGAAGCTCTGGCTCACGACCGACGTGACCTGGCCGTGGGACAATCGCAGACGGTTCGGCCGCTCGCGAAGGAAGCGCTGCCGACGAAGACGTTCTACTCGCAGGCCGAGTTCGACGTCGGCGGTCGCAAAGCGCAGTGCGGCCATCTGCGCGATTGCCCGCACACCGACGGCGACATGTACGTGTTCTTCCCGAACGACAACGTGCTCTGCGTCGGCGACGCCGTCTACAACGCGGGCTGGCCGTCCATCGATTGGTGGACCGGCGGCTGGATCGGCGGCCAGGTCGGCGGTATCGACATGTTGTTCTCCGTCGCGAACAAGGACACGCGCATCGTGCCGGCGCGCGGCCCCGTGCTCGACGCAGGCCGACCTGCGCAGCCAGTACGAGATGTACGGCCTGATCTGGGAGCGCCTCTTGAAGACGCTGTACAGCGGCGGCGGGCCCGACGAGGCCGTGGCCGCGAAGCCCACGCAGGAATTCGAGGCCAAGATGGGGCCGTCCGAGCCGTTCGTGCGCCGGGCGTTCCAGAGTCTCTGGGCCTATCTGTCACCGGACGCATGACGCAACCCGCACACGATGAAAGTCGATCTCGACACTGTTTCCTGGCTTCGCGGCGCTCGCGTTGATCGCGGGCTGCGGCAAGTTCGGCGGCGAGCCCTCGGTCGCCGAGGCCGGCAAAGCAGCAGTGGCCGCTGGTCAAGAAGTACTGCTCCGACTGCCACAACGACTCCGAGCTCGCGGGCAACATCGACTTCGCGAAGATCAACCCCGACAACGTCGCGCAGCACGCCGAAACGCTCGAGATGGCGGTCCGCAAGTTGCGCAGCCACGCGATGCCGCCGCCGAAAGAGCCGCGGCCCGACGCGAAGCAGCTCACGGCGTTCGTCTCGTGGCTCGAGCGCGCGCTCGACGACGGCTCGCGGCAAGCACGCACGGCTACCAGGCCATCGTGCCGCACCGGCTTGAACCGCAAGGAATACAACAACGCGGTGCACGACCTGCTCGCGCTCGACGTCGACTCGGCGCGAGTTCCTGCCGCCCGACGACGAGGTCAAGCACTTCGACAACATCGCCACCGGCTTGCAGGTGTCGCCGTCGTTCATCGAGCAGTACGTGATCGCCGCGCGCGCCATCGCCGTGCGCGCGGTCGGTCGCCCCGACGCGCGCACCGGCAGCCAGACGTACGCGGCCGGCGCCGGCAATCAGCAGACGCACGTGACAGGCCTGCCGCTCGGCACGCGCGGCGGCATGGTCGTGACGCACCTGTTCCCGTCGGACGGCGAGTACCAGGTCAACATCGCCGACATGTTCACGCACATCTGGGGCAACGACTCGGAGTTCGAGAACACCGTCGTCGTCACGCTCGACGGCAAGCCGTCTACGAGAGCCACGCTCGGCGGCGAAGAGGACACGAAGGCCTACGACCAGATCCAGAACGGCGTGATGGAGAAGATCAACTGGCCGCCTGAAGAACATTCGCTTCACGACGACGGCCGGCCCGCACAACGTGGGCGTGACGTTCCGCCGCCGCACGTTCGCCGAATCCGACGACCAGCAGCAGCTGTTCGTGCCGGGCGGCGGCCAGGACCGCGTAGTTCCGCGTCAGCTCGTTCGAGATCAGCGGGCCGTACAAGCCGACACGGCGTCAGCATGACGCCGAGCCGCGACCGCATCTTCTCGTGCAGCCCGCAGCGCGGCGACGACGAGCAGCTGTGCGCCGAGAAGATCCTCGGCGATCTCGCGAAGACGCGCGTATCGCCGGCCGCTGACGGAGACCGATCTCGCCGACCTGCTCGAGTACTACCGCGAAGGCCGCGCGGTGAACGGCTTCGAGGAAGGCATCCGCAGCGGCGTCACCGGGATACTGGCGAGCCCGTACTTCCTGTATCGCGTGGAGCAGCGTGCCCGAGGGCGTGCAGCCGGGGCAGAACTACCGCGTCGACGACCTCACGCTCGCCTCGAAGCTGTCGTTCTTCCTGTGGAACACGGTTCCCGACGACCAGCTGCTCGATCTCGCGGTGCGCGGCGAGCTCGGCAAGGAGAAGGTGCTGCGCGAGCAGGTCACGCGGATGCTGAAGGATCCGCGCGCCGGAACGCTCGCGAGCGAACTTCGTGTTCCACTGGCTCGACATGCGCCGCCTGGGCGAGGTGGAGCCGGATCGCGCGATCTTCCCGTACGCCTCCGGGCGCGGCGATCCGCGCGGCGACTACCTGAAGGAGCTCGAGCTGTTCGCGAAGGGCATCTTCGACGAGGACCGCAGCGTCGCCGATTTCCTGACCGCGAAGGACACGTATCTGAACGAGCGCGTCGCGCTGCTGTACGGCATCACCGACGTCAAAGGCGATCAGTTCCGCCGCGTCGAGCTCAAGGACCCGGCGCGCTGGGGCCTGCTCGGCAAGGGCGCGATCCTGATGGCCGCGGCGTATCCGAACCGCACGTCGCCCGTGCTGCGCGGCTCGTTCATTCTCGAATACATCACGGGCGCGCCGCCGGCGCGGCCGCCGCTGAACGTGCCGGCGTTCCCCGAGAGCCGAGATCGGCACGGCGAAAGCGCGCACCGTGCGCGACATCATGGCCAAGCACCGCGAGAACCCCGTGTGCTTCTCGTGTCACGGCGTCATGGATCCGCTCGGCTTCGCGCTCGAGAATTTCGACGCCGTCGGCGCCTGGCGCGACAAGGATCGTTACGCGGGCACGATGATCGATTCGCAGGCCGAGCTGCCGGACGGCACCACGGTCAAAGGTCCGGTCGAACTGCGCGAAGCGCTGGTGAAGCGATCCGGAGCACTTCGTGCGCACGTTCACGGAGCGGTTCCTGACGTACGCGCTCGGCCGCGTGGTGGACTACCGCGACATGCCGGCCGTGCGCAAGATCGTGCGCGACGCCAAGCGCGACAATTACAAGTTCTCTGCGACTCGTCTGGGAGATCGTGACGAGCGAACCGTTCCAGATGCGGCAGGCGCCGGCAGCTTCGGCGCCGCCCGCTGTGACGGCGCAAACGGCTTCGACGAAGCTAGGGCCAGGCGTAGGAACGCTCAGGCGACAGGAGATAGCGATGTTCATCAGCAAGAAGCATCTTTCCCGTCGGACCGTGCTACGCGGCAGCGGGCGCGGTCATCGCGCTGCCGCTGCTCGACGCGATGGTGTCCGGCCATGGCTGCCAACTCGAAGCCCACGCCGCAGCGCCTCGCCTTCGTCGGCTTCCCGCACGGCGCCGTGATGCGGCACTGGTCGCCGGAGCAGACGGGCAAGGACTACCCGATGACGAAGATCCTGGAGCCGCTCGCGCCGTATCGCCAGGCATCTGACGATCGTCTCGGGACTCCGCAACAAGCCGGCCGAGAACCCCGAGCCGCACCAGTGCGTCGAGACGCACGTGGCTCACGTGCGTGCCGTACGACAAGGCGGGCGACGACAGGGCACGGACTACGGCGTCTCGGCCGACCAGCTCGCGGCGCGCGCACATCGGCCAGGAGACGCGCCTGCCGTCGCTCGAGATGACGACGACGCAGCAGCGGCGCGCAGATGTCGTGGCGCACGCCGACGCAGTCGCTGCCGCAGGAAATCAGTCCGCGCGCCGTGTTCTACCGTTTGTTCGGCCAGGGCGACACCGACGCCGAGCGCACGGCGATCGTGAAGGAGACCGGCAGCATCCTCGACCGCGTCACGGGGCAGGCGCAGCGGTCTGCAGCAGAAGCTGGGCGCCACGGATCGCGTGGCCGTCGACGCGTATCTCGACTCGGTGCGCGAGATCGAGCGGCGCCTCCAGCTCTCGGCCGAGAAGGACACGAGCGGCCTCGAGATCCCCGAAGCGCCGATCGGCGTGCCGAACGACATCGACACGCACTTCAAGATGATGTTCGACTTGATGGCGCTCGCGTTTCAGGCGGACGTCACGCGCGTGATCACGTTCTCGATGGATCGCGAAGCCAGCATGCGCACGTACAACAACCTGAGCATCAACGAGGCGTTCCATCCGCTGTCGCACCACTCGAACGATCCGGCGAAGCAGGACCGGCTCGCGGTGATCCAGAACTACCACACGAAGATGTTCGCGCACTTCATCGATCGCATGGCGAAGACGCAGGACGGCGACGGCACGCTTGCTCGACCACTCGATGATCATGTTCGGCAGCAACATGAGCGACAGCAATCGCCACAACCACGATCCGTTGCCGATCGCGATCCTGGGTCGCGCGCACGGCCGCATCAAAGGCGGCCAGCATCTGCGTTACCCGCAGGATTCGACGCTTCGCCGACCTGCTGCTGACGACTGCTGCAGCGCACGCAGATCCCGGTCGAGACGATCGGCGACAGCGGCGGCTTGCTCACGGAGGTTTAGACATGGGCCCCCGGCTCATCGCTCTTGCATTCGCGTTCGTTGGCACGGCGGCCGGTGCCGCCGAGCAGTCGCTGCTCTCGGCCGCCGAGGCCGGCGATCACGCGGCCGCGCGTCGCGCTGCTGAAAGGCGCCGACGTCAACGCGCGCGGTCCCGACGGGGCCACGCGCGCTGCTCTGGGCCGCGTACAACCGCGACACGGATCTCGCGAAGCGGCTGATCGCCGCCGGCGCCGACGTGAACGCGAAGAACGAGTTCGGTGCGTTCCCGCTGTCGGAAGCCGCGATGTCGGGCGACACGCCGCTGATCAAGGCGCTGCTCGATGCCAAGGCCGACCCCAACGCGGCGAACGCGGAGGGCGAGACGGCGCTCATGGTCGTCGCGCGCGCCGGTGACGTGCCCGCGGCCGAGTTGCTCGTCAAGGCCGGCGCCGACGTGAACGCGGTGGAGGCGTGGGGCCAACAGTCGCCGCTGATGTGGGCCGCGGCGCAGAAGCAGCCCGCGATGGTGAAGTTCTTGGTCGCGCACGGCGCGAACGTGAATGCGCGCGGCGCAGTCCGCGATTGGCAGCGCAAGGTCATTCGCGAGCCGCGGCCGAAGGACATGAACCAGGGCGGCTTCACGCCGCTCCTGTACGCCGCGCGCGAAGGCTGCATCGAGTGCGCGCGCGAGCTCGTGGCGGGCCACGTCGATTTGAATCTGCCGGATCCGCATCGCGTGACGCCGCTCGTGATGGCGCTGCTGAACCTGCACTTCGACTTCGCGGCGTACCTGATCGACGCCGGCGCCGACGTCAACAAGTGGGACCTGTACGGCCGCACGCCGATCTACATGACGGCCGACACGAACACGATACCCGGTGCAGGGCAACGGCTCGATGGTCGTGCTGCCGAGCATGGACAAGCTGACCGCGATCGACGTCGCGAAGCAGCTGTTCGCGAAGGGCGCCGATCCGAACATTCAGCTGCGGCGCCGGCCGCCGTATCGCAACGTGCCGCAGGACCGCGGCGGCGACACGATCCTCTCGTTCGGTGCCACGCCGCTGCTGCGCGCCGCGCGCGCTGGCGACGCGGCGATGACGCAGCTGCTGCTCGAGCACGGCGCGCTCGTCGATCTGCCGAGCAATCAGGGCGTCACGCCGCTGATGGCGGCGGCCGGTCTCGAATACGGCTTGCGTGTCACGCGCGGCCGCAACCGCACGGAAGAGGGCGTGCTGAAGACGATGCAGCTCCTGGTCGACGCGGGCGCCGACGTCAACGCGCGCGAGCTCACGGAGCCTAAGGGCGGCGCCTTGGCATCGCAGCTGCTCGTGATCGAGCAGAAGCTCGGCGACTATCAGCTACGACTATCGTGGCCGGCAAGTGCCGAGCGTGCGCGCGATCCCGCATCGCACGGCGCTGCACGGCGCCGCGATGAAGGGCTTCAACCCGATCGTGAAGTTCCTCGTCGAGCACGGCGCGGATCTGTACGCGAAGGACGCGAACGGCCGCACGGCGCTCGATCTCGCGAACGGCGACTACAACGAGCCGTTCCTGCGCCAGGCCGCCGAGCCGCACGTCGAAACCGTCGCGCTGCTGAAGCAGCTGATCGCCGAACACCCGCCGGTGCAGGCGCGCAACTGATCGAGCGCTAGCGTTCGCTCACAGGTGTGCGAGGCGGTAGGCCACGATGGCCGGCCCGACGCCGCTCGCTTGGAACGTGGCGTTGACCCCAACGAGAAACGCGAAGCCGAGCACGGTCGCCAGATGAATTCGTTTTCGCGTCCATAGATCGTGGACAACCAATGCGCCGATGAGTCCGAACATCACGGTGCCGATGATGGGCGCGTAGACGCCGCCCCAACTCCCGATTCTCGCGGCCGCCGGACCCAGCATTTCAACGGTCGCGATCAGCATGAGTCGCATGTGGATGTCGGGGCGCCGGCGAAAGTAGATCGCTAGCGCCACGAGCGTCGGGAACACGACGAAGCCGGCCAGGTCGGCCGCCGTGACCGCGCTGTAGAGTTGGACGTCCGCTTCCGAGAGCGGTGGGTGCGCCGCGGCGTTGCGCGGCACCATGTGCGTGCTCGTGTAGACGCCGAGGCTGATGATCACGGCGCCCAAACCCACGCCAAACCATCCGAGTTGACGATGCCGCGTGAACTGCTGGTTGGCAATCAGCACCGCCTGCACCACGACGAGTGCGAACCAGGCCGTTCCCAAGACGCCGTGGAGATACAGATAAAGAGGAATCTGCGGCACGTCGAAGAAGGGGCGCAGGAAGAACGTGGGCCCAAACCCGGCGAAGTTCACGATGAACATTGCGACGGCCATCCCCACGGCGAACCGTCGGTTCAACGCGAGAGATGCTCCCGCGCGCGACGAGGTCAATTCCGCGGCGAATGCCATTCACGGAGCATACCCCAGGTCCCGCGCGGTTCGACGCGGTCACGGCCAGTACCGTGGCCAAGGGATTGGCGGCGCGAAGCCGGCGTGCCACCCCGCCGTGCACCGGTTAAGATCGCTGCGCGCTCGATTGCGCGGAGAGGTCGCCGTATGTCGCAACAGCTTTCTTTCGTGGGGATCGCCGTCGGGCTCGTAGTCGCCCACGGGGCGTCCGCCCAGCTCTCGAACCTCGCAGCACCCGTCGTCATCAGCCACTACGAGCTGAACGTCACGAGTGTCGCGGAGCACGAGCGGTTCTGGGTCGACACGCTCGGCGGCAAAGCGACGAAGATCGGCAAGGTCGACGCGGTCGAGTTCCCGGACGCGTTACATCCTGCTGCGCGTGCAGAAGCCGACGGGCCCGACGCGTGGCACCACGTTCGATCACATCGGCTTCGCCGTGCCCGACGTGCCGGCGCTGACCACGAAGGTCGTCGCGAACGGTTACAAGCTCACGGTCGGACGCGAGCCCGCGCCCGGTGAAACCGCGAGCCCGCCGACGGCCGGCAACTACGGCCGGTTCTCGTACCTTGTGGGCCCCGACGGCGTGAAGGTGGAGCTCGTCACGAACATGGACGCCGGTGCGCCGCCGATCAAAGGCCACCACGTGCACTTCGTGAACAAAGAGTTCGTCGCGATGCAGCAGTGGTTCATGAAAGCGTTCGACGCGACGCTGCGCGATGGGCAAACGGATTTCTTCATCGGCGCCGATCTGCCCGGTGTCGGCTACAGCCTGAACTTCTTCAGCTGGCTGCCGAACGAGAAGCTGATCGGCACGCACGGCCGTGCGGTCGATCGCGTGGGCTTCGACGTCCACGATCTGAAAGCGTTCTGCGATCGGCTGAAGGCCAAGGGCATTCCGCTCACGACGCCGTATCGCGCGCGACAAGGCGCTCGGTCTCCCACCGCCACGATCACGGATCCCTGGGGCACCGTGATCGAGCTGACGGAAGGCTTGCGGCCCAAGCGCAAGCTGTAGCCCGCGCGTGGCGGGCCGCAAAGATCTCGATCGGCAACAAAGACGCTGGGCCGACGCGGCCGGCGTCGACTACGACGCCCGCGGCTACGTTCGCGAGCTCGACGCAAATCTGCGCGTGCCGCTCGACGCCGTCGCGCGCGCGGAGATCGAGCGCGGTTCCGAGCTTACGCCCACGCTCACGCGGCCCGGCCGCCTCTGGTCGCTGACGTCATCCGCCGCGCTGGTCCTGAACGTGTTCGACTACTGGCGCGGCCACGACACGGCGCCGCTCGCCGCGGCGCTCGGGTTGCCCGCAGGCTCGCCGCAGCTTCGCTTCGAGGAGCCGCTGCCGACCGGCCTCGAAGGCGATCCGCCGACGACCGGACGTCGCGCTGCGCTGGCCTTCGGGCCGCGTCGCCGCCATCGAGAGCAAGTTCGGCGAGTGGCTCGTGCGCCGGCCGCGCAACAAAGCCGTGTTCAAGCGCAAGTACTTTCCGCCGGGCGGCGAGGTGTGGTCGGCTGCGGGATTGCCGCGCTGCCAGGAGCTGGCTGCCGACATCGATTCAGGCCGCGAGCGGTTCCGTTGGCTGCACGCCGCGCAACTGCTGAAGCACGCGCTCGGTCTCGCGCGACTGGGCGCGCCGGCCACCACGCTCGTGTACCTCTACTACGACTGGCCGAGCCGCGAGGCGACGGAGCACGCGGCGGAGCTCGCGCGATTCGCCGGGCGCGTTGCGGCCGATTGCGACTTCCGCGTGCTCACGTACCAGGCGCTGCACGCCGCGCTGGTGGCCGAGGGTACGCTCGACGCCCGCTACCGTGCCTACCTCACGCAGCGCTACTTCCGTTAGCGCCGAAGAGGCGTGCGTTTGCGTAGGCGGCCGGTTACGATGGCTGCGGGTTCCGACCGCGACCAACAACAAGCGACGACGAGGTCCCCGCCATGCCATTCGAATATGGCTCACAACAAGTCGATATCCCGAATCCGTTCAAGTTCGAGGGTATGGCCTACACCGCACGCGCCGCGGTGCTGATCGCGCTGGGTCTGATCTCGCTGTTCACGGTCCGCGGCCTCGTCGCGGATGGCGAGCGCGGCGCCGGCATCGCCGTCGCGCTCGGCGGGCTCGCGCTGCTCGGGTTCGGGGCCTACGCCGCGTACCGTCGGCCTGTACAAGGTGTTCCGGTTCTACGTCGGCCGCGGCCAGCCGGCCGATCTCGCGGCGACGGTGTCGTCGGAGCAGACCGTCATGCCCGGCACGCCGACCGGCGGCGCCACGGGCTACCGCGGCATCTACCAGCCGAACGTGCTCGCCGACATGCTGCTCGGCCGCAAGAACCCCACGTTCCAGGAGCCCGAAGGCTGGTTGCCGCGCCTGCTGCACAGTCTCGCACCGAACCTGATCTTCCTGCCGTACGCGCTGCGCAACGACTCCGGCTCGCGGTTCGCGGCCGCGGCGCACAGCGTGGTGCTGCTGATCCTGCTCGGCCTCGCGTGGTTCTCCGGAGTCACCGGCATCGTGCCGATGGCCGGCACGAGCATCATGGCGTGGCTCGTGTCCGTCGTGACGCTGCTGCTGCTCGCGATCTGGTTGAGTCAGGCGCTGCAAGATCAAGGCTTCGAATCGCGTCGCGATGCTGCGCTTTTCGCCGCTCGGCCTCGCGTTCTGGGCCACGGTGGCCGTGCTGGCGCCCGTCGTGCTCGTGGGGCTGAACCGCGTGCAACCGTTGCCGGCGCCGCCGGTCTCGCCGTACCCGTGGTTCGCGTTGATGTTGCTCGTCGCGATCGCGGCTACGGGCTTCAGCATCTTCTTGAGCCTGCGCCGCGCGCCGAAGACGCCGCCGCCCACGGCCGTGACCGAATATCGCGAGCACTGGCAGGAGTCGGTGCACCCGATGGACATCTTCCGCGCGATCGAGATCACGCTCGCGAAGCACAGGTTCCAGGAGATTCCGAACCGCGTGTACGTGAACGACGTGCCGCAGCTCGTGGCGCAGGGCTCGCAGAACAAGGGCGAATTCGAAGGCCGCACGTTGCAGGAAGTGCAGCCGAGGCCCATCGCCGACCGGCGCAACGACGCGCTTGCTGCAGATCGCGATCGTCGCGGGCCAGGCGCTGCTCGCGTTCGGCGGCATCGCGGTGTTCACCGTGCTGATCCGGCTGCCGGACATTTCGGCCACGGCGCGTCGTGCAGACACTGCTCGCGGCCGCGATCCTGTGGACGCTCGGCATGCTGGTCGCGCATACGGCGAACCTGTACGTGTCCGAGATCGAGTTCGAGTCGGACCTGATCGTGTTCCAGGCCACGGGCACGTTCGCCGAGTCGCGGCTCGCGACCGGCATGAGCATCTACGACTCCACGCGCTCCGAGAACACGATCGTGCGCTCGAGCCTCACGCCGTGGCTGCTCGTGAGCAAGATCCACAGCAGCACGTTGACCGTCAGCGGCTCGGACAACCTCGAGCAGCCGCGCCTCGTGCTCGGCATGAGCCCCGACGACGATCTGTGCCGCGACCTCGTGACCGACGCGCGCGCGTTCCTGCACGACCGGCAGATCATGGCCACCGTCGCGTCGGAGTCGGACCTCCAGGCCGCGTCGAACATCTACCAGATGAACGAGCGCACGCGCGCCAACGCGCAGCCGGGCCAGCCCGGCGCGCCGCAGATCAGCCAGGACATGCGCGACGACAAGCGCCTGCCGGGCGGCGGCAACCCTCCGGGTAGCCTAGAGTCGTTCGAGCGAGAGCGTTGCGCTGAGTACCTTCCACCGTCTCTTCATCACCGCGCCGGCCGGCACGGCCGACCTCGCGGCCGCCGAGCTCGCGGCGTTCGGCGCCGTCGAGGTCAAAGCGCTGCGCGCGGGCGTCGAGTGCGCCGGCACGCTCGAGCACGCGTACCGCGCGTGCCTGTGGTCGCGCGTCGCGAATCGCGTGCTGCTGCCGATCGCGCAGTTCGCGGCGCCGACGCCGGAAGCGTTGTACGAGGGCGCGCGCGGCGTCGACTGGAGCACGCATCTCGCGGCCGACGGCACGCTGGCGGTCGACTGCACGAGCGGCCGGTCCGCCATCACGCACACGCAGTACGCGGCGCTGAAGGTCAAAGACGCCGTCGTCGATCAATTCCGCGAGCGCACGGGCGGGCGGCCGTCCATCGACGTCGCGACGCCGGACGTGCAGCTGAACCTGCACATCGATCGCGACGTGGCGACGCTGGCCATCGATCTCTCCGGCGACAGCCTGCACCGGCGCGGCTATCGCGGCCCGCAGGGCGCCGCGCCGCTGAAGGAGAACCTCGCGGCCGCGATCCTGCTGCGCGCCGGTTGGCCCGAGATCGCGCGAGCGGAGAACGGTGCGGTGGGGCTCGTCGATCCGATGTGCGGCGCCGGCAGCCTCGTGATCGAGGCCGCGCTGATCGCGGCCGACGTGGCGCCGGGGCTGTTGCGCACCTACTTCGGATTCCTGCGCTGGCGCGGCCACGACGCCGCGCTGTGGCAGCAGCTGCTCGACGAAGCCAACGCGCGCCGCGGCGCCGGCAGTCTCGAGCACGTCGCGCTGCGCGCCTACGATCGCGACCCGGCGGCCGTGCGCGCGACGCTCGACAACGCGGCGCGTGCCGGTTTCGCCAAGCTCGTGCACGCCGAGCGGCGCGACCTCGCCGACCTGCCGCCCGCGCCCGCGCCGCGCGGGCTCGTGGTCGTGAACCCGCCGTACGGCGAACGGATCGGCGAAGTCACCGAGCTCGCCGACACCTACGCGCTGCTCGGCCGCAAGCTGCGCGAGACGTTTCTCGGCTGGCAGGCGGCCGTCTTCACGGGCAATCCGCCGCTCGGCCGCGAGCTGGGTCTCAAGGCCCGGCGCACGCACACGATGTACAACGGCCCGATCGAATGCCGCCTGCTGCGCATCGACGTCGACCCGAAGTACTTCGAGACGAAGCGCGCGCCCGGCGAGCTGCCGGCGCTGAACGAAGCTGCGCGCGCGCGGCCCGGCGCCGACATGTTCGCGAATCGCTTGCGCAAGAACGCGTCGACGCTCGGCGCGTGGGCGCGCCGCGAAGGCGTCGCCTGCTATCGCGTGTACGACGCCGACATGCCGGAGTACGCGTTCTCGATCGACGTCTATGCGGCCTCGGCGTCGACGCGGATGCGCAGCGTTGGCTGTACGTGCAGGAGTACGCGCCGCCCGCGACGATCGATCCCGCCAAAGCGCGCGCGCGGCGCGACGAGGCGTTCTCGGTGATCCCGGAGACGCTCGGCGTGCCGCGCGAGCGCGTGCATCTGCGCGTGCGGCGCAAGCAGAAGGGCGGATCGCAGTACTCGAAAGTCAGCGAGCGCGGCGAGTTCGATCTCGTGAGCGAGGGCGGCCTGTCGCTGTACGTGAACTTCACGGACTACCTCGACACCGGCCTGTTCCTCGATCACCGGCCCACGCGCGCGCGGATTCGCGAGCTCGCGGCCGGCAAACATTTTCTGAATCTGTTCGCCTACACGGGCACGGCTTCGGTGTTCGCGGCCGCCGGCGGCGCGCGCTCGACGACGACGATCGACATGTCACACACCTATCTCGACTGGGCGCGGCGCAACCTCGACGAGAACGGCTTCACCGATCCGCGCAAGCACGAGCTCGTCCAGGCCGACGTGCTCCAGTGGCTCGAGGAGCGGCGGCCCGATCGCTACGAGCTGATATTTCTCGATCCGCCGACGATGTCGCGCTCGAAGCGCATGGAGAGCGAGTTCGATCTGCAACGCGATCACGTGAAGCTGATCCAGACCACGTTGTTGCGACTGGCGCCCGGTGGGTTGCTGATCTTCTCGAACAACTTCCGCAAGTTCCGCCTCGACGCCGAAGCGCTCGCGGGTCTCGCGGTGGAAGACGTGACGGCAGCGACGATCCCGCACGACTTCGCGCGCAATCAGCGTATCCACCAGTGCTTCGAGATTCGTGTGCCGGCCGGCGTCTGAGAAGAGCGTGTGGCCGCTACTCTCGCTTCGGCGCAAACCGGCCGCAGAACAGTAGCGCGACCTCGAACAGCGCGTACATCGGCAGCGCGATCATCGTCTGCGAGAGCACGTCGGGCGGCGTGAGGAGCATGCCGACGACGAACGCGCCGAGGAACACGTACGCCCGCGACTTCGCGAGCGCTTCGCGCGTCACGAGGCCGGTCCAGACGCTGACGACGATCGCGACCGGCACCTGGAACGCGAAGCCGAACGCGAGCGTCATGCCGATCGTGAAGTCGAGGAACGAGTTGATGTCCGTCATGATCTTCACGCCCTTCGGCGCCTGGGTCGCGAAGAACCCGAACGCCATCGGCAGCACGAGGAAGTAGGAGAACGCCACGCCGACGTAGAACAGCACCACGCTCGCGAACACGAACGGCAGCGCGATCCTGCGCGCGCGCGCCGGCAGCCACTGATCGATGAGCTTCCAGATCTGATACAGCATGGCGGGCATCGCGATGAACACCGCGAGCCAGAACACGGCTTTGAGCGGAGTCGTGAACGGCCCGGCGACGTGCTTGCTGATCAGCGACGAGCCGATCGGCAGCCGCGTCATGATCGGCGTGGCGATCGTCGTGAAGATCTGGTTCTGGAACGGCATCATGATCGCGAAGACGCCGAGCAGCGACAGGATGGCCTTGAACAGCCGCGAACGCAGCTCGTAAGCGGCGGCCAGCAGGCGGGTGCCGAGGCGCTTGGTCTCGGGATCGATGGGGGAGGTCGGCCACGGGCGTATTCTAATAGACTTTGGGAATCTCGATGGAGAACGACCTATGACGACGATCGTCGGAATCGCCGGCAGCCTGCGCAAGGGTTCGTTGAACGCCGCGTTGCTGCGCGCGGCCGCGCGCTCGATGCCGGCCGGCAGCACGCTCGAGCAGGCGAGCATCGCCGGCATCCCGCTGTACGACGGCGATGTCGAGGCGGCGCAGGGCTTCCGCCGCTGGTCGCGAGCCTGAAGGAGCGCGTCGCCGCCGCGGACGGGCTGTTGCTCGTGACACCCGAGTACAACAACTCGATCCCGGGCGTGCTGAAGAACGCGATCGACTGGCTGTCGCGGCCCGACTCCGACATCCCGCGCGTGTTCGGCGGCAAGCGCGTGGCGCTGATCGGGGCCTCGCCCGGCGGTTTCGGCACGATCCTGTCGCAGAACGCCTGGTTGCCGGTGCTGAAAACGCTCGGCACGGAACTGTGGTCCGGCAAGAAACTCCTCGTGTCGCGCGCGCGAACGGTGTTCGACGAGGCCGGCAACCTGACGGACCCGAAGGTCGCCGAGCAACTGACGGCGTTCCTGCAGGGCTTCGTGGCCTTCGCCGCCGCGCCGCTAAGAGAAGCCCAAGATTCTCGCAAGCGCCAAGGCTGCCAAGGAAGAAAGACGCGATGGGAAGGTCGACGTCAGGCTGATCTTCTGACTTCTCCTTCTCTTCCTTCGTTCTTGCGACTTGCGGACTCTTTGTTCCGAGCTGTAGTACCATTCGGCATCGCGTGGGGATTCATTCGGAGGCGTCTCGCTATGAAGAAACATCTGTGGCTCGGAGTCGTGGGTCTCGCGGTCGGTTGCTTCGCATTGCCGGCGGCCCAGGCGCAGTTCGGCGACAAGCCGTCCAAGCTATCGCTCGTGAAAGTGCAGGACGACCTGTACGTGATCCACAACGATGCCGTGCCGGGCAACACCACGGCGCTGATCACGAACCAGGGCGTGATCCTGGTCGACGACAAGTTCGAGATCGATCACGACAACATCGTCGCGATGCTGAAGACCGTGACGAATCAGCCGTCAAGTACGTCATCAACACGCACTTCCACGGCGACCACAGCGGCGGTAACGCCAAGATGCAGGCCGGCGGCACGTTGGCCGTCGCATCGGCGCAGGCGCGCGCGCGCATGGTCGACGGCAAGATGAGCGGTCTGCCGGACATCACGATTGCGCCGCGCGGCGCGCTGTACCTCGGCGGCAAGACGGCCGAGATCTACTGGCTCGGCCGCTCGCACACCGACGGCGACGTCGTGGTGCTGTTCCCGCAGAACAAGACCGTCGCGATGGGCGACATGTACACGAACGGCGAAGGCACGCCGCAGCTCATCGACTACGTCGGTGGCGGCAGCGCGAAAGGAGTGGACGGCCACGGTCGAGAACGCGCTGAAGCTCGATTTCGACACGGTGGTCCCGGGTCACGGCAACGTCGTGAAGAAGGCCGACCTCGTGAAGTTCCGCGACAGCACGAAGCGCCTGACCGAGCTCGTCACGCAGGAAGTCAAGGCGAACAAGTCGAAGGCCGACATCGAAGCCTCGATGCGCAAGGAGTTCGGCTGGCAGGACTTCCACGTGCAGATGGCGCTCGACGGCCTGATCAAAGAAATGCACTGAATCAAACGCGCGGCATGGGAGCCGCGCGTTAGCAGTAGCGCGGCAGGCCGCGCCCGCCTGGCGACGAGGGCTACTCCACGGTGAGACGCAGGTCGCGAGTTCTCGTCACGGTGCTGGCGCTGCTCGCGAGCAGCATCGCGTGCGCGCAGTTCGGCCGCCGGTTCCGGCAGATCCAGGACAACGACGCGCCGCCGACCGAGTTCGTTGCGATGCGCTGGCACTTCGGCACGAACGGCGCGATCGGCCACATGGGCTGGTCGCACAACTACCCGGAGTCCGAGGTCCATCTGAACCAATTCATCGGCCGCACGACGCGCGTCGACGTCGAGGACAACTCGTACCGCCTCATCGAGCTCGGCAGCCCCGAGATCTTCGATTACCCGTTCGCCTATATCTCCGAGCCCGGCGAGATGGAGATGACGGAGACCGAGGTCGCGAACCTGCGCGAGTACATCCTGCGCGGCGGCTTCATTCTGATCGACGACTTCGACACCTGGCACATGGACAACCTGCGCGAGGAGATGCACCGCGTATTTGCCGACCGCCACTTCGAACGGCTCGACGGCGCGAACCCGATCTGGGACCTCGTATTCAAGGTCGAGGACCTCGAGAGCATGGCGCCGTACGTGCAGGGCGACGACCCCGTGTACTACGGCCTCGTGAACGACGTGCGCCAGATCGCGATCATGGCGCTGCACAACAACGACCTCGCGAACTTCTGGGAGTGGTACGGCAGCCCGCAGTATCCGCTGAGTCCCGCCACCGACGCATTTCGCATGGGCACGAACTTCGTCGTGCACGCCATGACGCATTGAGCATCGACACAAGGGGTAGAGAATGACACTGGATACGCAGTCGACACGGCGCGAGTTCTTGCGGCGCGGTGCGCTTGTGTCGGCGGCCGCAGGCGTCGCGAGCTCGCTGCCGCTGGCCGCGCTTGCGCAGAGCGGCGTTCCGCAACGCCCGATCCCGAGCACGGGCGAGATGCTACCCGTGATCGGCCTGGGCTCGAGCAAGGTGGTCGAGGAGATCGCGACGAAGGGCAGCGATCCCGTGCTCGGCGTGCTGCGGGCGTTCGTCGCGAACGGCGGCAAGTTCGTCGACACGTGGCCGCGCAACGCCGACAACGACGCGGCGTTCGGTCGCGTGATCGCTATGCCGGAATTCCGCGGCAAGCTATTCGTGACCACGAAGGTCGATCAGGTCGGCAAGGAAGTCGGCGTCGCGCAGTTCAAGCAGGCGCAGAAGCTCTATCAGCGCGAAACGCTCGACCTCGTGCAGATCTTCAGCCTCGTGGACCTCGACACGCACTGGCCGAGCCTGAAGGAATGGAAGGCCGCAAGGCGCGGCGCGCTACATCGGCGTCACGGTATCGCAGCCATCGAAGCACGCGGATCTCGAGCGGTTCCTGGCGCGCGAGAAGCCGGACGTCGTGCAGATGAACTACTCGATCACGGAGCGCGACGTCGAGCAGCGGCTGCTTCAGGTGGCGCACGATCGCGGCGTGGCGATCGTGATCAACCGGCCGTTCATGAACGGTGCGTACTTCGACAAGCTCCAGGGCAAACCGCTGCCGGAGTGGGCGGCCGAGTTCGAGTGCCGCACGTGGGCGCAGTTCTCGCTGAAGTACATCCTGGCGAATCCGCTTCTGACCTGCGTGTTGACCGAGACGAGCAATCCGCAGCACATGGTGGACAACCTCGTCACAGCGCTCGGGCCCTTGCCCGATGCGCCAGCACGCCAGCGCATGCGCGAAGTCATCGATCGGGTCTAAGGCCGCGCGGGCGGCGTCACGTAAGGAGTCAACATGCGTACGATTCTGGTGTCCGTCGGCGTCGTCCTCGTCGCTCTCGTAGGCGCATTCGCGATCGGCCGATTGTCGGCGCAGGAATCTCCGGCGTCGTGCCGGATGTGCCCGTCCACGTACATCCCGGCCGGCGAGATCGCCGAGTTCACGGCGCTCGGTCGCGCGGACCTTTCGCTGATCGATCAGCAGATGCGCGCGATCGACATCGGCAAGTCGCAGGTCGAGATCGCGCTCGTGCATCGCGGCAAGCTCGATAAGCCGGGGGCGCGCTCGGTCGCCGAGCACGATCTCGTGAGCGAGGTCTACTACATCCTGAGCGGCTCCGGCACGAACCGCACGGGGCCCGATGTCGTGGATTCCGAAGCGCAGGCCGGCCACGGATCGCGCGGTGCAGAGGCTGAATGGCCCCGGTGCCGACGCAGCCGACATTCGCAACGCCGCCGAGCACGAGCTCAAGGCCGGCGACGTGCTCGTGATTCCCGCCGGCACGGGTCACCAATTCACGAAGATCGACGACCACATTACGTACCTGATGATCCGCGTCGACCCGGACAAGGTAGTTCCCCTCATGGACGAAGCGGCCTCGCAGGCTTATCGTGCGGCCCATCGGCAGAAGTAGGCCAGCGGCATGAGAATCGATTTCGTTGCGGACGTGGCGTGCCCATGGTGCGCGATCGGCTTGGCCGCGCTCGAGCGCGCACTCGAGCGCTTAGGTCCCGAGCTTACCGTCGAGCTGCACATGCAGCCCTTCGAGTTGAATCCCACCATGCCGCCCGAAGGCGCTGAGGTCGCGACGTACTTGAAGGACAAGTACGGCATGTCGGACGAGCAGCTGAAGGCTGGCCAGGCGCAGCTCGCGGCGCGCGGCAAAGAGGAGGGTTTCACTTTCGGCGAGCGCCGCTACGTCTGGAACACGTTCGACGCGCACCGCTTGCTGCGTTGGGCCGGCGCCGAAGGCACGCCCGACCTGCAACGCGCGCTGAAGAACGCGATGCTGATCGCGTATCACGGCGAAGGGCGCAATCCGTCCGCGCCGGACGTGCTGCTGGAGCTCGTGGAGATCGCGGGCCTGGACGTGGACCGCGCACGCGAAGTGCTCGAGACGAACGCGTTCGCCGACGAGGTGCGCGCGGCCGAGCAGTTTTGGCAGGAGATCGGCATCCACGCGGTGCCGGCCGTCGTGATCAATCGCAAGCACTTGATCTCGGGCGGTCAGCCGAGCGCGGTGTTCGAGCGCGCACTGCGCGAGCTCGCCACAGAAGAAGCGTAACAGGAGCGGGAAATGCTGCGATTGGCGGTGGTGATCTTGGTGGCGCTGCAGCTCACGGGCTGCGGCTACAACCGGTTTCAGACGCAGGACGAGCAGATCAAAGCCGCGTGGTCCGAGGTGCTGAATCAGTATCAGCGCCGCGCCGATCTGATTCCGAATCTCGTCGAGACCGTGCGCGGCTTCGCGCAGCAGGAACAGACCGTGCTGCTCGGAGTGACGCAAGCGCGGTCGAAAGTCGGCTCGATCCAGGCGACGCCGGAGCTCGTCAACGATCCGAAAGCGTTCCAGCAGTTCCAGGCCGCGCAGGGCGAGCTGTCGGGCGCGTTGTCGCGCCTCATGGTCGTCGTCGAGATGTATCCGGACCTGAAGTCCGACCAGAACTTCCGCGATCTGCAGGCGCAGCTCGAAGGCACGGAAAACCGGATCACGGTCGCGCGCAACCGCTACATCGAGTCCGTGCAGAGCTACAACGTCACGGTGCGCAGCTTCCCGAGCAACCTGACCGCGATGATGTTCGGGTATCAGGCGAAGGCGAACTTCACCGTCGAGAACGAGGCTCAGATCTCGAAGCCGCCGCAGGTCGATTTCAGCCGCCCGAAGCAAT
This sequence comes from uncultured Gammaproteobacteria bacterium, assembly GCA_963748045.1. GTDB lineage: Bacteria > Pseudomonadota > Gammaproteobacteria > Steroidobacterales > Rariloculaceae > FEN-1219. Next base: position 85,333 of record CAVVIC010000012.1, on the reverse strand, counting down.
GAGCGCCGCCGGTCCGTGCGTGGTCTGACGATGCGCGCGTTCCGGCGCGGTTTCGCCGCGCTCGGGCTGGCTCTGCTGCATCTTCGTCGCGCCGGCGCTGGCGCAACAGCCCGTGCCGCCGCGCGCGGCGCGCGTCACGGATCTCACCAACACGCTGCCGGCGGACACTCGCGCGGCGCTCGATCGCAAGCTCGCGGCGTTCGAAGCGCGCAAGGGTAGCCAGATTGCCGTGCTGCTCGTCGCAACGACCGCGCCCGAGTCGATCGAGCAGTACTCGCTGCGCGTCGCGGAAGCGTGGAAGCTCGGCCGCGCCGGCGTCGACGACGGCGTGCTGCTGCTCGTGGCCGTGCAGGATCGCCGCGCGCGACTCGAAGTCGGCTATGGCCTCGAAGGCGCCGTGCCCGACGCGCTCGCGCGGCGCATCATCGCCGAGCAGCTTGCGCCGCGGTTCGTGGCCGGCGACTTACGCCGGCGGTATCGACGCGGGCGTCGACGCGCTGATCGGACTGGTCGACGGCGAGCCGTTGCCTGCACCGGCCGCGCAGCGAACCCGACGTCGAGCCCTGGGGCGCAATGCCGGTGCTGCTCGTGTTCGCGGCGTTCTTAGCGCCGCTGTTCCGTCGCGTCTTCGGCACGTTGTTCGGCTCGCTGGCGCTCGGCGCCGGGGCCGGCTTCGTCGTGTGGCTCGTCAGCAGCGTGCTGTTCGCGTCCGTGCTCGTGGGCGGCATGGTGTTCGTGTTCGCGCTGGCCGGCATCGGCGGCGGCGCGGGCCGCTGGGCTTCGCGCGGCCCGTTCGGCGGCATGCCCGGAGGTTTCGGCGGCGGGTTCGGGGGCGGCGGTGGCGGGGGCTTTCAGCGGCGGCGGCGGTCGCTTCGGCGGCGGCGGTGCGTCGGGAGGCTGGTAGCGATGCGCGTCGTACCTCACCTGCTGCTGCCTCGCGTCGTGCTGAACCGCCGGTTCCCGGCCGCGACGCTGACAGGCCATCGAAGGCGCGATCGGCGCGTCGGAGAAGCGGCATCGCGCCGAGATCCGGCTCGCGGTCGAGGTCGCGCTCGACGTGCGCGCGCTGTGGCGCGTGCGCACGGTGCGCGACCGCGCGCTCGAGGTGTTCGCCGAGCTCGGCGTGTGGGGCACGGCCGAGCGCAACGGCGTACTGATCTACGTGCTTCTGGCCGAGCGCCACGTCGAGATCGTGGCCGACCACGGTCTGACGGGTCGTGTCAGCGACGCCGAATGGCGGCAGGTGTGCGCGTTGATCGAGCAGAGTTCGCTGCGAGCCGGTGGCGCGACGGGGCGCTGCACGGCATCGAAGCGGCCACGGCTCTGCTCGAGCGCGAGTTCCCGGCCGGTGGCGCGAACCGCAACGAGCAGCCGAATCGGCCCATCGTCCTGTAGCCCACAGCACCTGTGGGATCAATTGGTTAGGCCAAGCTCCTCGAGTAGGGCTTTAGGCCGGTAGACCTTCGTGAGGCCTTCGCGAATGATGGCCGTGTTCACGGCGACGGCGCGGTTGCGCGCGGCGTCGAACCAGTACGAGCCGGAGATCGAGTGGATGTTGCCGTCGAAGATCAGGCCCACGACGCGGCCATCGGCGTCGATCAGCGGGCTGCCCGAGTTGCCGCCGACGATGTCGTTGGTCGTTGAAAGATTGAACGGCGTGGTGAGGTCCAGCATCGGTTTCGCGGCTTGCCAGCTGGCGGGCACCGCGAACGGTGGCCGGCCGGTCGCGCGCTCGAACAGGCGCGTGAGCCGCGTGAACGGCTCCACGGCGGACCCGTTCTCGTCCCAGCCGTGCACCGTGCCGAAGGACAGACGCAGCGTGAACGTGGCGTCGGGATACACGTTCGTGCCGAACGCCGCGAAACGCGCCGCGCGATCTGCTCGTGCGCCGCCTCGACCACGGCTTCGACCTCGTCCTCGTGCCACTTGCGCAGCTCGCGGCCGTTGGCGTCGAGGCGCTTGGCGAGCGCGATCATCGGATCGTTGCTCGCGTCGATCGCGGCCTGGCCGCCTTTCCACAGCGCGAGCCGCACGGCCGGATCGGCGAGCTTCGAGCCGTCGACGAGCCGTGCCGCGAGCGAATCCGGCGTCTCGTCCGTCAGCAGTTGCCGCACGACGGCGTCGTCGGGGCCGAGCCATTCGCGCATGCGCTCGAGGGCGAACGACAACGTCAGCCGCTCGAGCTCGGGATAGATCGGCACCGGTGCCGCGAGTTGCTGCTCGATTCGCGGCAGCGCGGCGTCGGCGTACTCGCGCAGCCGCTGCGTGTTCGGTTTCGGGCGCTCGGCGGCCGCGCGCACGAGCTGGCGCGCGTAGCGGAACAGGCGGCTGTTGAAGCCGCCGGCGTTCTCGATGAACACGTACGGCAGCCAGCGCCGCTGCTCGCGGCTTGCGCGGCCTCGATGCGCGCCCAGGGATCGCCGGCCGTTCGTGGCCTGCGGATCCTTGCGGCGCAGATCCGCTTCCGCGCTGCGTTTCGCTGCGAGCAGATCGTCGTCGAGCAGGGCGTCGAGCTCGCGGCGCTGCACCTTGATGCCGTTCTCGAGGCCGTTCAACGCATCGCGCACGATGCGCTCCTCGGCGGCACTCGTCTTTGCGAATTGGATGTAGCGTCCGCGCAGCTCGGACGAACGCAACAACGCTGGCGGCAGCCGCCGGTCGCGCAGCGACTTCAGTTCCGCGACGGTGAGCTGCCGGTCCGTCGAGCCCGGGTGGCCGGCGACGAACACGGGGTCGCCTGCCTTCGGGCCCGGCGAAGTCGATCGCCAAGTGGTTCGGCGTGTCCGCGGGTTGCCCGTTCTCGTAGGCGCGCAGCAGCGACATGTCGAAGTCACCAGCGCGGGAACTGGAAGTTGTCGGGGTCGCCGCCGAACGCCGCGATGGCGTCCTCGGGCGCGAACACGAGGCGCACGTCGTCGTAGCGGCGGTACTTGTAGAGCCAGTACTGGCCGCCGTCGTACAGCGTGACGGCCTGGCATTTCAATGGGTTACCGGAACGTTTGGAAGCATCCTCGCAGCTCTGTTCGAGGCTCACGAGGGTCTGTCGGCGCCGCTCGTTGGCGGCGCGGTCGTCGAGGCCTTTGAGCGCCGTCGCGACCTTGGCCGTCACGTCCTCCGTGGCCTGGAGCACCTCGGCGATCTGCACGGGGCAGCGCAGCTCGTCGGCGCGCGTCGCGGCCGTGAAGCCGGTTTCGATGAGGCTTTTCTCGCGCGTCGAGTTCTGCGCGAGGCAGCTCTCGACGCAGTGGTGATTCGTCAGCAGCAGGCCCTGCGCCGACACGAACGACGCCGTGCAGCCGGCGAGCCGCACCGTCGCGAGCCGCACGCGGTCGAGCCAGGCCTGGTCGATGTTCGTGCCGTAGCGCTGCGCGACCGTGGCTCGCGGGAAGTTATCGAAGGTCCACATGCCTTCGTCGGCGAATGCCGGGGCGCTCGCGCCGACGAGCAACGCGAGCCACAGCGGCGACGACGCGGCTCGCGATCATGGCGCGCCGGGCCGGTAGCCGAAGTCGGCCATCGTTTTGGTGGCCGTCGCGCTGCGCAGGAACTTCAGGAACTCGCGCGCCGCGGCGTTCTCGCGCCCGTGCGCGAGCAGCACGGCGTCCTGGCGCAGCGGCGCATGCAACTGCTCGGGCACCGGGACGTAGGCCGTGGGATCGCCGTAGGCGATCGCCTGCGACATCGCGACGAACGCGAGATCCGCGTTGCGCGTCTCGGCCAGCGCGAACGTCTGCGCGATGCTCTGCCCGCGCACGAGGCGTGGCTGGAGCGTGTCCCAGAGGCCGAGCGCCTGCAGCGTCTGCTGCGCCGCGAGTCCGTACGGCGCGAGCTCCGGGTTCGCGATCGCGAGCCAGCGAAAATCCGGCGCGGCGCAACGTGTCGAGACCGAGCGGCGCGAACTTCGCGGGGTCGCGCGCGAACAGCGCGAGCGAGCCGACGGCATAGGTGAAGCGCGTGGCTGCCGTCGCCGCGGCCGTTCGCGACGAGCTTGGCCACCGTCTCCTGGTCCGCGGCGAGCAGGACGTCGAACGGCGCGCCATTCGTGACCTGCGCGTACAGCTGGCCCGTGCTGCCCGACACGAGGGCCAGCTTATGCGCGCCGTCGTGCTCGAAGGCGCGCTGCAGCGCTTCGAGCGGCGTCCAGGAAGTTCGCCGCGACGGCCACGGTGGCCGAGTCCGCGGCGGTGGTCTGCGCGGAACCAGCGCCGAGCAGCGCGGCGGCCAGGATCAGGAGTCTGGAACGGATTCCCATGGGCGTGTTTTAGCAGAGCGGAATGGCGCCGCCTACTCCATATTTCGTGTGGCGGTGGCCGCTGGTGGCGTGTGGCATGATCGGCGGCATGTCGTCGCTGCCTCTCCCGCCCGCCACCGCCCCGCCGACCGCGCGCGCGACGTATTGCGCGAGACGTTCGGGTATGCGGAGTTTCGCGACAGGCAGGGCGAGATCATCGCGGCCGCGCTCGACGGCCATGACTCGCTCGTCCTGATGCCGACCGGCGGCGGCAAGTCGCTGTGCTACCAGATTCCGGCGCTCGTCCGCGACGGGGTCGGCATCGTCGTGTCGCCGCTGATCGCGCTGATGGAGGATCAGGTCGGCGCGCTGCGCGAAGCCGGCGTCGCGGCCGCGTTTCTGAACTCGACGCTGAAGCCCGCCGAGCAGCGCAGCGTCATTGCCGAGGTGCGTTCGGGCGAGCTGAAGCTGCTGTACCTCGCGCCCGAGCGCCTGCTGCAGCCCGAGACGCTGGATCTGCTCGCCGACGTGCCCGTGGCGCTGATCGCGATCGACGAAGCGCACTGCGTATCGCAGTGGGGCCACGACTTCCGCACCGAGTATCTCGGCCTGAGCGTGCTCAAGAGCCGGTTCCCGGGCGTGCCGCGCATGGCGCTGACCGCCACGGCCACCGCGCCGACGCGCGACGAGATCGTGGCGCGGCTCGAGCTGACTTCGCCTGCCGTGTTCGTGTCGAGCTTCGACCGGCCGAACATCCGCTACTCCGTCCGCAGCAAGACCGACGCGCGCCGCCAGCTGCTCGAGTTCCTGCAAGGCCATCGCGACGAGGCGGGCATCGTGTACTGCCTGTCGCGCAACAAGACCGAGAGCGTGGCGGAGTGGCTGAACGAGCACGGCTTCTCGGCCGTGCCGTACCACGCCGGGCTGTCGAACGAGCAGCGCGCCGGCGAACCAGCGGCGGTTTCTGAACGACGACGGGCTCATCGTCGTCGCGACGATCGCGTTCGGCATGGGCATCGACAAGCCGGACGTGCGTTTCGTCGCGCATCTCGACCTGCCGAAGAGCGTCGAGTCGTATTACCAGGAGACCGGCCGAGCAGGCCGCGACGGCGAGCCGGCCGAGGCGTGGATGGTGTACGGGCTCCAGGACGTCGTGCAGTTGCGCGCGCTGGTCGAGGGCTCCGCGGCCGACGAGGAGCACAAGCGCCGCGAGCGTGCGCAAGCTCGACGCGCTGCTCGGTTGGTGCGAGGTCACCGAGTGCCGACGGCGGCCGCTGCTCGCGTACTTCGGCGAGCAGCTTCCGGCCGACTGCGGCAACTGCGACAACTGCCTCACGCCGCCGGTGACGTTCGACGGCACCGAAGACGCGCGCAAGCTGCTGTCCGCCGTGTACCGCACCGGTCAGATGTTCGGCGCTGCGCATGTCATCGACGTGCTGCTCGGCAACGCGACCGAAAAAGTGGAGCGGCATCGGCACGAGCGCCTGTCGGTGTTCGGCATCGGCGCCGACCGGCCGGTGCAAACGTGGCGGTCGTTGCTGCGGCAGTTGATCGTGCAGGGCTACGTGCAGGTCGATCACGCGCGCTACGGCGCGCTCGTGCTCACGGATGCGAGCCGCCCGCTGCTGCGCGGCGAGGCGCAGCTGCGCGTGCGCGAGGACGTGCGGACGTTGGCGCCGCGCAAGAAGGCGCGCGCCGCGGCCGTGCCTGTCGACCTCACGCCCGACGACGAACCGCTGTGGCAAGCGCTGCGCGACTGCCGTCGCCGCCTCGCGGCGCGAGCACAACGTGCCGCCGTACGTCATTTTCCACGACGCCACGCTGCGCGAGATGCTGCGCACACGTCCCGATACTCGCGAAGCGCTGCTCGGCATCACCGGCATCGGCCAAGCCAAGCTCGAACGCTACGGCGACGATTTCCTCGCCGTCCTCCGCGGTGCCGGTGGGACGGAGTAGGCTGCCTAAGACGGTGCCAGGCCTTGCATAGTTGCGCAGATCCACAACCGACGTACTTGCGGTGGTGCCGAAGGCTATCTCACGCTGGCGCGACGTTCGCGCCAAGCCTGAGTGCGGGCATGCCACAGCGAAATCTGTGCAACTATGCAAGGCCTGGCACCGTCTTTTATGCTGCTCTTTTCGGAGTGGGGCTCATGCGCGAGTCATTTTCGTCGGCCCGCATTGCGGTGGCGCTGGTCGGGCTGGCGTTGGCCGGCGTCGCCGCGGCCGCGCGGCCGGACTTCACCGGCGTGTGGGGCGTCTATCGCGAGCCCGGCGCCGCGGCGCCGCAACGCGGTGCGCCGCAACCGGCGTTGCCGCTCAAAGCCGAAGCGAAGGCCAAGGTCGACGCGTACCACGCGCTGATCGACAAGAGCGGCGACACGCCGGGCGGTTTCTGTCTCGGCACCGGCATGCCGGGCTCGATGCTCGGCTCCGGCGGCTACCCGATGGAGATCGTGCAGCACGACAAGGTGCTGGTCGTCGTCTACGAAGCGCACACCGAAGTGCGGCACATCTATCTCGGCGAGCGTGCGAAGGAGCAGGACCTGTTCCCGGATCGCAACGGCTATTCGTTCGGCCGCTGGGACGGCGACAAGCTGATCGTCGAGACCACGCACCTGAAGGAAGCCGTCGACCAGGCGCGCTATCCGCACAGCGACGCGGCCAAGATCGTCGAGGAGTACCGCCTCGTCACGAACGACGACGGCAGCAAGGTGCTGATCGCGGACATGACGCTGACCGATCCCGCGTTCTACACGCAGCCGATCAAGGCCGAGAAGAAATGGCAGTACCAGCCGGGCGTGCGGCTGTTGCCGTACGAGTGCACGGAGCCCGCCTGGGAAGCGCATCTCGAAGAGCTCGCGAACAAAAAGGCCGCGCATTAGGGCGCGCCGTCGGAGACACCCATGACGAAACCGCTACTCGCACTGCTGCTCGGCCGTGGCCTTGACGCCGCCTGCGCTCGCGCACCATTCCGCCGCGCGGTTCGATCTCACGATCCGCGATCACACGGTCACAGGTATCGTGAAGGAGTTGAAGCCGGCGAACCCGCACACGAAGATCGTGCTCGAGATTGCCGACGAGAAGGGCAAGCGCGACGTCGAGTTCGAGGGCCACAGCCTGAACAACTACTATCGCGGCGGTTGGCGCGAAGGGTTGGTCAAGCTCGGCGACAAGATCACGCTGATCGCGGCGCCGACGAAAGACGGCACGGACGGCGGTTACGCGCTCGATGTCATCGCGGCCGACGGCACGAGATTCTGAGAGCATCGTCATGGATCCCATCCGTCAACGTATTCGGTGAGGCGATCGAAGGCTGTAGCGATCGGCCGAAGACGGGCTTCTTTCGCGACGGCTGCTGCAACACGAGCGACGACGACGTCGGCTCGCACACCGTGTGCGTCGAGGTCACGAAGGATTTTCTCGAGTTCTCGCGGTTTCGCGGCAACGATCTGTCGACGCCGCACCCCGAGTTCCAGTTTCCGGGCCTGAAGCCCGGCGACCGCTGGTGCCTGTGCGCGGCGCGTTGGCTCGAGGCGCAGCAGCAGGGCATGGCGCCGCGCGTCGTGCTCCGGGGCACGCACGAGCGTGCGCTCGAGGTCGTGTCGCTCGATCTGTTGAAGAAGTTCGCCGTCGACTTGAACTAGAGCGCGTTGCTGAACGCGAGTTCCGTTCTTGGAGGAAGAAGCATGTCTCTTGCCTACGTGTCGGCTACAGGTGTCTGCCTTCTCTGCATCGCCAGCGTCGCCGACGCCCATCACAGCCGAGCGTTCTATGACATGACGAAGGAGGTCGTCATCGAAGGAACCGTCGCCAAGCTCGAGTGGATGAATCCGCACGTCTCGTTGACCGTGCGGACAAACGGGACAGACGGCGCGGCGTTCCTCCAGGACATTGAGGTCATGTCCGTTTCCGAGGCCAGGGCGATGGGGCTCCGCCCGGACGCGATAGCGGAGGGCGCGCATGTGGTGGTCCGTGCGCATCCCGGTCGAAGCGGCCCAGGTGCCAAAGCTGTCGGTATCGACGTAAGAACCAGTGACGGCACGCGGTTGCCGCTCAATACCGACGCCGGCTTCGCCGTGACTCCATCCGGTGTTGTCGAGGCGTCGGGAATCGCCGGTCGCTGGGCGCCGCCGGTCGCAGACTTCCAAGCTGTTTTCCCGGCGATGTTCAGCTGGCCATTCACCGAAGCGGCGCGGGCGAACGTGACAGCAGTGCTGGCCCAGCCCACCGCCAACGCCGCGCTCGGAATCTGTGCCGACTACCCTCCACCAGTGCTCTCGGTGTTTCCTGATCTGCGCTCGATCGAGATCGGCGACACCACCGTCGTCATGCGCTTCGAGGCGCAGGGTCAGAACGAGGTACGCCTCGTTCATCTCGATCAGACCCATCATCCTGCGGGCGTTGCGCCATCGCTCCTCGGTCATTCGATCGGCCGGTGGGAAGGGAAGACACTGGTGATCGACACCGTCGCGTTCGTGTCGCACCCCGTCGGCGTGACGTTGGGCGTTGTCTCGGGTCCCAACAAGCATCTGGTCGAGCGGCTCACGCTCGCAGAGGATCGGCGCCATCTCCACTACGCCGTGACGCTCGAAGATCCCTCGGCCCTCACAGCGCCGGCATCGCTGAACTCGCTATGGGAGTACCGCCCCGATCTCGAGCCCACGGGCGTGGCGTGTAACCCAGGCGCGGCACGCAGAGCCCTCGAACACTAGCTTTCCAGGAGAACTCCCGTGAAACGCTCCTTTGCGCACGCGTGGGCCTTTGCCGCGCTGGTTGTTGCCCTCCTGTCGTTGCAGCGCACGCGCCGCGTGCGCAAGCGCAGGCGAAACCGCCGATGGTCGAGTGGCCCGTCTACGGCGGCAACCTCGCGTCGCAGTTCTATTCGCCGCTCGATCAGATCAACGCGCGCAACGTGAAGGATCTGAAGATCGCGTGGCGCTGGTACGCGCGGCAACTTCGGGCCGAATCCCGAGCTCAAGAGCGAGAACACGCCGCTGATGATCGGCGGCGTGCTGTACGCGACCGCCGGCGCCACGCGCAACGTCGCGGCCATCGACGCCGCCACCGGCGAGACGCTGTGGGTGTGGCGGCCGAACGAGCCCGAGCGGTTCAAGCAGGCGCCGCGCAAGATGGCGGGGCGCGGCGTCGCGTACTGGAGCGACGGCGCGCAGGACAAGCGCGTGTTCGTCGTGACGCCGGGCTTCTATCTGTGGTCGCTCGATGCGACGACCGGCTTGCCGAAGCGCGAGTTCGGCGAAGCCGGCGTCGTCGATCTGCGGCGCGGCTTGCGCGGACCGGCCGACAACGTCGAGGCCGGGTCGTCGTCGCCCGCGCTCGTCGTCGGCGACGTCGTGATCGTGGGTCCGGCCGGCGGCATCGGCGCGCGGCCGAACTCGAAGACGCAGGTCAAGCTCGACGTGCGCGGCTTCGACGTGCACAGCGGCAAGCTGCTGTGGACGTTCCACACGATTCCGGAGAAGACGGAGTTCGGCTACGACACGTGGCTCACGCCGGGCTCGGCCGAGTACACGGGCAACGCCGGCGTGTGGGCGCCGATGGCGGCGGACCCCGCGCTCGGTCTCGTGTATCTGCCGGTCGAAGGCCCCACGAGCGACTTGTACGGCGGCGAGCGGCCCGGCAACAACCTGTTCGGCAACACGCTGGTCGCGCTCGACGCGAAGACCGGCCAGCGCGTGTGGCACCAGCAGCTCGTGCATCACGACATCTGGGACTACGACAACCCCACGTCGCCGATCCTGCTCGACGTGAAGGTGGGCGGAAGGCAAGTCAAAGCCGTCGTGCAGCTCACGAAGCAGGCGTTCGCGTACGCGTTCGATCGCGCGACCGGCGAGCCGCTGTGGCCGATCGAGGAACGGCCCGTGCCGACGTCCGACGTGCCGGGCGAGTGGACCTCGCCGACGCAGCCGTTCCCGACGAAGCCGAAGGCCTACGATCGCCAGGGCGTCAGCGAGGCCGATCTCGTCGACTTCACGCCCGAGATCAAGGCGGCGGCGCTCGCGGCCGTCAAGGATCTGCGCATGGGGCCGATGTACACGACGTCGTCGCTGATCGACGCGACGGACGGCACGCGCGGCGCGCTCGTGCTGCCGCACTTCGGCGGCGGCTCGAACTGGGAGGGCGGCGCGGCCGATCCCGAGACCGGCATGCTGTACGTCGCGTCGCAGACGACGATGAATGTATTCGCCGTGAACCCGGCGAACGGCCGCTCCGACATTCGCTATCTGTTCGTGAACGGCGACGCGCCGCATCCGCTCGGCCTGCCGCTGATCAAGCCGCCGTACGGCCGCATCACGGCCATCGACATGAACACCGGCGAGCACCGCTGGATGATCCCGAACGGCGATACGCCGGACGACGTCAAGAACAACGCGGCGCTGAAGGGCGTGAAGCTGCCGCCCACCGGCAAGCCGAGCAAGGCGCTGCTGCTCGTGACGAAGACGCTGCTGTTCGCGGCCGAAGGGTACGGCGGCGGACCGATCCTGCGCGCGTACGACAAGGCGAGCGGCAAGGTCGTCGCCGAGCTGCCGCTGCCGGGCGTGGCGAGCGGCAAGCCCATGACGCTATCTCTTGAACGGCAAGCAGTACCTCGTGCTGGCCGTCGGCAAGGACCACCCCGCGGAGCTCGTCGCGCTCGCGCTGCCCTGAGGAATCGGGCCCGCCGAAGCCGGCGCGCTTCTGCGCGTCGCCGCAGTCTGCTACGTTAATCAGTGGGTGGATCTGGGAAGGCTTTCGATGCTGGCAATGCCGGCGAATAGTCATTCGCGCACGAGCTCGTGGGGCTGGGCGTACGCCGCCGCGCTCGCGGCTTGCGTGGCACCGGCAGCGGCGCATCACAGCGCCGCGATGTTCGACACGACGCAGAACGTCGTCGTCGACGGCATCGTCACCAAGTACGACTGGCGTAACCCGCACGTGTACATGACGTTGCGCGTGACGGACGCGGGCGGCAGGGAACACGAGCAGCTGATCGAGGCTGGCGCGAGCTCGGTGTTGCTGCCGCTCGGTCTCGCGCCGACTTCGGTCGCCGTCGGCGAGCGCGTGACGATCCGCGGCAATCCAGCGAAGAGCGCGAGCGCGACCGCGGTGCTCGGACGCGAGCTCGTGAAAGCGGACGGCTCGGTGCTACCGCTGAACGTCGCGTCCGCGGCGAGCCGCAAAGCACCGACGGACGTCGCGGCCACGTCGATCGCGGGCACGTGGTTCCCGCCGCGAGCCGGGTTTGCGGGCTTCAGCGCGCAACGATGGTCGTTGACCGAGCGCGGGCGTGCGGCGGCCGCGGCCTTCACTCCTGCCGCGAGCGCGTACGTCGACTGCATCCCGGTCACGGCGCCCACACTGATGCTGTACCCCGTGGCGAGCGTCGTGGAGGTGGCGCCCGACGTCGTGAAGTTCCACGTCGATTGGATGGCGTCCGAGCGTGTGGTGTATCTCGACGGCCGTGGCCACCCGGCGAACGGTAAGCCGTCGCTGCACGGCCACTCGATAGGCCACTGGGAAGGGGCCACGCTCGTCGTCGACACTGTGCAATTCAGCGAGCACAAGCAAGGCAACTCGATGAGCCTGCCGTCGGGGTCGGGAAAACACCTGGTGGAAAGGTTCACGCTCGGCGACGACCGCAAGCACCTGCGCTACGACAGCGTGCTCGAGGATCCGGTGTATCTGGCCGCGCCCGTGACCTACAGCGCCGAATGGGACTATCGTCCGGACCTCACGCCGAGCGGCCTCGCGTGCGACCTCGACGTGGCGCGCCGCTTCCTCAAGGAGGAGTGACCGCAGCGTTGCGCACGTGCGCGCGCCACGACCAGCCCACCACGATCGCGAGCACGACGAACGCTACGCCCGTGAGCACCGTCGTCGCGCGATCGAAGCCGGCCGCGAATGCCGTGAACACGCCGGGATCGGCCGTCGGATCGATCGCGCGCAGCGACGCCGGATAACCGCCCGCAGCCATCGTCAACGTGACGACGACCGTTGCGAACGTCACGCCTATCACGTTCCCCGAGTTGCGGCACAGATTCACGAAGCCCGCGGTCGCGCCGTGCGCTTTGTCGTCGACGGCGTTCATGATCGACGCCGAGTTCGCGGCGCCGAAGATCGCCATGCCGAACGACGTGACCATGAGCCCGGCCACGATGACCCAGATCGGCGTGTTGACGTGCAGGCCGATGAACACGGCGAAGCCGAGCGTCGTGATCGCGAGACCGATGTTCGCGAAGAGGCGCACGCCCCAACGGTCGGCCAGGCGACCGGCGAACGGCGCGATCGTCGCCGTCACGATCGCGGCCGGCACGATCAAGAGGCCCACCGTGGCGGCCGCGTAGCCGCGCACGCCCTGTAGGAAGAACGGCACGAGGAAACGGATCGCCGAGATGCCCATGAACACGACGAACGCACCCAGCGCGCCGAAGGCGAAGTCCGGCTTGCGGAACAGATTGAGGTCGAGCATCGGCGAATGGCTGCGCCGTTCGAGCGTCACGAACCCGATCATCAGCAGCACCGTAGCGAGCTCGCCCGCGAGCGTGATCGGGGCGAGCCAGCCTTCGTTCGGGCCGAGCGTCAGCGTCAACAGCAGCACCACCAGGAACGACGACAGCAGCACCGCGCCGACGAAGTCGAACGGCGGCTGATCCCTTCGCGGCAGCTCGTTGCGCCGCGGCAGCTTGCGCTGCGCTGTCAGCGTGATCGCGAGCATCGCGGCGGCCGTGATCGCAAACAGCACGCGCCAGCCGGCCGTGCCGACCACGATGCCGCCCGTGGCCGGGCCGACGATGGAGCCCAGGCCCACGGCCCCGAGCTGAAGGCCCAGCATCTTCGCGCGCTCGCGTGCGTGGAACGTGCCGACGATGATGGCCGTGCTCGTGGCCTGCGTCATGGCGGAACCGATGCCGACGGCGACGCGAGCGCCGATCAAGCCGTAGATCGAAGGCGCCCACGACGCGGCCAGCGCGCCGACCGCGAAGATCAGCGCGCCGATCACGTAGATCCGTTTGCGCCCGACTACGTCCGAGAGGCGGCCCATCGGCACCAGCAGCGCGGCGATCGTGAGGCCGTTGCCGGCGATGACCCACTGCGCCGTCAAGAGATCGGTGCCGAACTCGTGCGCGATCGTCGGCAGCGCGACGATCGACGAGCTCGTGTCGAACACCGTGATGAAGATGCCGACCACGCAGACGAGGAATACGACGTGGCGTTGCTCGAGCGTGGGGAGGCGCATGTGGAAGCCATCTTAGGCAGCTGCACGGTCGCGGGCTAGTCGCCACACGTGGCGACAAGGATGCGGTGCGCAGGTACACTCCCCGCGGTCGTTCGGAGCGAGCGCTGCATGACAGGAATCGAGCGGTGGTGGTGGGCGGCCGCGCTGTGCGCGGCGGCGCCCGTGACGCACGCGCATCACAGCGTGGCCGCGTGGTTCGACACCACGAACATGATCGAGGTCGAGGGCCAGGTCGCCGAGTTCCGCTGGCAGAACCCGCACGTCGTGTTCACGCTGAACGTGGCGGATGCCGGCGGTGCGACGACGCCGTGGGCCATCGAGACGCTGTCGATCAGCGGCATCAGCCGCTGGGGCATCACGCAGGACTTGTTCAAGGTCGGCGACAAGCTGCGCGTGGCGGGTAATCCCGCGCGCAAGGACGGTCACAACATCTTCGTGCGTAATATTCTTCTGCCGGGCGGGCGGGAGATCGTGCTCGGCGGCGCGGCGCGGTGGTCGAACGACACGCTGCGCGGCAGCGAGCTCTTGCAGGCGCGCGACGGCGACCCTTCACGACCCGAGCTCGGTCTCTACCGCACGTGGAGCAGCGGTGCCGTCGGCGCGGTGCTGTTTCCGGAAGCCGTGCAGGCGAACTTCGATTTCGGCAAGTATCCGTTGACGGCGGCCGCGCGCACCGCGCTGCAGAAGTTCGATTTCGCCGCCGACGACCCGACGGCCGACTGCAAGCCGAAGGGCATGCCCACCGTCATGGAGCAGCCGTACCCGATGCAGGTGACGGATCGCGGCACAGCGATCGAACTCGCGCTCGAGGAGTACGACGCGCGGCGCACCGTGCACATGGATGCGGCCGGCATCGCGGCCGCGGCCAAGGCGCAACCGAATCTGCTCGGCTACTCCGTTGGACGTTGGGACGGCGGCACGCTCGTGGTCACGACGACCAAGGCGAGCTGGGGGCACTTCGATAGCGTGGGCATCCCTTTGTCGAAGGACGCTGTGTTGGTTGAACGCTTCACGCCGAGCGCCGATGGCGCGCGGCTCGACTACGTGCTGACGGTCACCGATGCGGCGACGTTTACGATGCCGGTCGAGCTGACGAAGGCGTGGATCTGGCGGCCCGAGGTTTCGATCGGTAAATTCGAATGCCAGCGCGCCGCGCGCTAAGGATGGAGCCGTGAAGATGGACGGGCAGGTTCGCACCGGTGGGTTCGTGTATGCCGTTGCCTTGATTGCGGCGATTGGCGCTTTGACCAAGCCCGGCGACGCCACGGCGCAATGGGTCGACTATCCGACGGCCAACGTGCCGCGCAACCCCGACGGCACGCCGAATCTGAAGGCGCCCGCGCCGCGCGCAGCCGACGACAGGCCCGATCTCTCGGGCCTGTGGTTCTCGGCGGAGTTGCTGCCGGAGTGCAGCGAGAAGGACTGCATCCCGCAGATGAATTTGCCGGCGGACCAGATCAACATCGGCCGCACGCTGAAGGTTGGATTGCCGTACACGCCGTGGGCCGCGAAGCTCGTCGCGGAACGCACGGCGAACGGCGCGAAGGACGATCCGCACGCGTTCTGCCTGCCGCCGAACTTCCCGCGCGCGTACTCGTTGCCGCAGTACATCAAGATCGCGCAAAGCCCCAAGCTCACGATCGTGCTGCACGAGTTCAACGCGAGCTACCGCCAGATTTTCACCGACGGTCGGCCGCTGCCGAAGGATCCGCTGCCGGCGTGGAACGGCTACTCGATCGCCCATTGGGAAGGCGACACGTTCGTCGTCGAGTCGAGCGGCTTTCGCGACGACCTGTGGCTCGACCTTTCCGGCAGCCCGATGACGAGCGCGGCGCATGTCGTCGAGCGCATCAAGCGGCCGAGCTTCGGCGCGCTCGAGATCGAGGTCACCGTCAACGATCCGAAGGCTTACACGAAGCCGTGGACCGTGACGCTGCATCAGAACATCGTGCTCGACACCGATCTGATCGAAGAGACGTGCCTCGAGAACGAGCGCGACACGGGGTTGTTCAAGAAGGAAGGTGGCCGGTGAAGCCAAGGATGTTGCTGTTGGCCCTATGTCTCGCGCTCGCTCTGCCTGCCGGCGCACATCACTCGGGCGCCGCGTACGACCGCGAGAAGACGGTGACCGTCAACGGCACGGTGAATTCCGTCGAGTGGACGAGCCCGCACGCCTGGATCAAGGTCGACGCGAAGAGCCAGGCGGGCGCGGCCGTGACGTGGGAGTTCGAGCTGCCGAGCCCCGTCACGTTGACGCGGCGCGGTTGGGCCAAGAGCACGCTCGTTCCGGGCGACAAGATCACGGTGACCGGCGCGCCGGCGCGCGAGCATCCGCACATCGCCATCGCGACCGGTGTGATCGACAAGAGCGGCCGGCGCCTGTTCGGCGGTGCCGCGGATTCGACGCAGTAGCGCGCTAGGCTTTCGCGTCTGCGACGAGCCCCGCCTGCTCGATGCCGTAGGCGCACACGGCCTCGTCTTCCTCGCCAGTGCCACCGCTCGCGCCCGCGGCGCCGAGGATCGTTGCCCTGTGCGTCGCGGATCAGCACGCCGCCGATCTGCGGCAGGAACTTGCCCGTGGCGGTCGCCGCGAGCGTGACGAAGAAGTTCGGATTGTCCTTGGCGCGCGCCGGCGAGCGCGCGGCTCGACGCGCCCATCGCCGACCGCGGCCCACGCTTTGCCCGTGGCCACGTCGAAGCGGAACATGCTCGCGCCGTCCTCGCGCTGCATCGCCTTCAGATGTCCGCCGTCGTCGAGCACGACCACGGTCACGGGCTTGATCTTCATCTCGCGCGCCTTCTCGAGCGCTTTCGCGATGATCTGGTTGGCCTTCGCAAGATTCAGTGTCGACATTCCGCTGCTCCGAGAAAGACGGTGTCAGATTCCGCATTGTCGCACAGAGGACTGGAAGATCTCTCGACGCGAAGCGCTGAGCGCGCCACACGGCGGGCTTTGCGGCTGCCGTCTGTGCAACAATGCAAGGCCAGGCACCGTCTTGGAGGGGGATCTGAATGAGTGCGCCGTGCATCATCACCGTGGCCATCACGGGCTCGGTGCCGAAGAAGACGGACAATCCGGCGGTGCCGATCACGCGTTCCCGAGCAGATCGAATCGACGCACGCGGCGTACGAGGCCGGCGCCGCGCTCGTGCACCTGCACGTGCGCAACGACGACGGCACCACGACGTCGAATCCCGAGAAGTTCGGTCGTTTCCTCGAGGGCATCCGCAAGCACTGCCCCGACATCATCGTGCAGTTCTCGACCGGCGGCCGCAGCGGCGTGGGCTCCGAGCGCGGCGGCATGCTGCATCACCGGCCCGACATGGCGTCGCTGTCGACGGGCTCCGTGAACTTCAAGACGATGATCTACGAGAACCACCCGAAGCTGATCGTCGATCTCGCGACGCGCATGCTCGAGCACGACGTGAAGCCCGAGATCGAGATCTTCGACCTCGCGATGCTCTACAACGCCGCGAGGCTCGTCGAGGAAGGCTTGCTGAAGCCGCCCGTGCACGTGCAGTTCGTGCTGGGCATTCCCAACTCGTTGCCGGCCGATCGGCAGGTGCTCGAGTTCGAGATCGCGCAGCTCGAGCGTGTCTTGCCCGGGGCCACGTGGACGGCGGCCGGCGTGGGGCGCTTCCAGCTGATCGTCAACGAATGGACGCTCGAGCTCGGCGGGCATTGCCGCACGGGGCTCGAGGACAACGTCCGCTTCGACAAGAACCGCCTTGCCGAGAGCAACGCCGAGCTCGTCGCGCGCGTCGCCGAGCTCTGCGGGCGCTACGGCCGCACGGTCGCGACGCCGGCGGAAGCCCGCCGGCTGCTTGGATTACGCGTGCCGCCTAGAACAAGAGAGAACCAAGGAGAAATCAATGGAGCTCGTTTACCTGACGATTCTGCTCGCGCTCGTGGAGTACACGATCTTTGCCGCGCTCGTGGGACGAGCACGCGCGAAGTACGGCATCCAAGCACCGGCGATGACGGGGCACCCGGATTTCGAGCGCACGAATCGCGTGCACATGAACACGCTCGAGAGCTTGGCCACGTTCATTCCGACGGTGTTGCTGTTCGGGCTGTACGTCGACGCGCGTTGGGCGGCCGGGCTCGGCTTGCTGTTCGTGATCGGGCGCGCCGTGTACGCCGTCGGCTACCTAAAGGCGGCCGACAAGCGCGGTTTGGGCGCCGGAATCACCGGACTCGCGAACATCGCGCTGTTGGCCGGCTCGCTGTTCGGCGTGATTCGCGCGCTGCTCTAGACGCAGCGCGACGCAGCACTAGCCGCCGCCGGTTCCCAAGTACGGCAGCAACCGGCCGAACGCCAGCACGCCGAACCAGAACGTCAGCGACAGGACGCCGACCGCCTTTGCGATCGCTGGCGTGGCCGCGTTCGGGCCAAGGCGCAGGAGCTTGGGCTCGACGGCAAAGAAGTAGAGGAGGAAGTTAAGGCCGGCCAACCCGATGAGAATCATTTTGGCCCAGAACGCCCAGTTGCCGGCATAGTTATACGGGTCGCCGAACAAGAAACCGAAGCCCGTCACCAAATTGATCGCGAACGCGGCGATCGCCCAGGGCATGAGGCCATGCACGGCTTTCAGCGGAATCGCGCGCTGAAAGCCGATCAGCCGCAGGTCCATGACCAGCAGCGCGCCCATCAGCACGCACAAGCCTAAGAAGTGCAGCGACTCGAGCGTCGGCCAGCTCCACGGATACCCCAGCACAACCTTGTTGACCCAGGTGGTCAGCATCCAGTCATAGACGTGATTCATTTGGGCTGCGCCTCCTAGATGTTAATCATGATGTAGGCCGTGAGTCGGCCCGTCACGATCGCGCAGAGCCAAAACGCGATCCCGATTGCGGCGATGTTGCGAACGCGCGCCGGCGGCTTGCCACCGGGCCAGGAGTCCGCCTTCGCGAGCTCCGGTTGCAGGATACCGGCGGTCGCGGCGCCGGCAAACACGAGAAGGATCTTGGCGATGAACATGAGGTCCGTGGCGAACATCGTGGCCTGGGCCACGAACAGCCCTGTGCCCGACAACGTGTTGATGAGGAAGCCGACCCAGGCGATCGGCAGCAGCCGTTGCATTGCCCCGTAGGGTATGCCGTCGAACTTGCCGAGCAGCCGGAGATCCACGATCACGCACAGGCCGACCATGATCGCCATGCCGATGGCGTGCAATGTGATGACGGTCGGATAGCCTTCGGTCGACATCCGGACCCATTCGGCGAGCTTACTCGCCTCTAGCCAAGCAAAGAATGCCACGCGGATTTCCCCCAGCGATCGAGCTCGTTATTATCGGATGAGCGTAGCCGCAACCTGCGGCAGCTGTCCACTCGGGAAGTGCTTATGACCGGCGGTGCGCTCGTCGCTGGCTCAAGCCCAGTGTGCGGTTGCCAATTCCGCGCGGCGTCGCCTATAGTCGGCCGCCGATGGCCTCTGAAGAAAACAACAACAACTCGGGGCTGGCGCGACTCGGTCTAAAGCTCTCGGACTGGTTCGAGAAGTGGTTCCCCGACGCATTTGTACTCGCGCTCGCGGCCGTCGCGATCGTGTTCGTCGCGACGCTATTCGCCGGCGCTTCGCCGCTCGACTCCGCGCAACGCTTCGGCGCCGGGTTCTGGGACCTGATCACGTTCACGCTGCAGATGTCGATGATCGTGGTGACCGGCTACGCGGTCGCGACGGCGCCACCGGTGTATCGCGTGATCCGCGCGCTCGCGGCGTGGCCTTCGACCGGCCCCGCGGCGCCGGCCTACGTCGGCCTGTTCTCGATGCTGACGTCGCTGATCTCGTGGAGCTTCAGCCTGATCTTCAGCGCGCTGCTCGCGCGTGAAGTTGCGCACCGGGTGCGCGGCGCGGACTATCGCGCGATCGGCGCGGCGGCGTACCTCGGCGTCGGCAGCGTCTGGGCGCTCGGCCTGTCGTCGTCGGCGGCGTTGATCATGGCGTCGCCGGCATCGCTGCCCGACGCGGTCAAGCGCATCAGCGGCGTGCTGCCGCTCTCTCAGACGCTCGGGCTCTGGCAGAGCCTGCTGATCGCCGCCGTCCTGATTCTCGTATCGATGGCCGTGGCGTTCTACTCGGCCCCAGGGGCGACGCAGGCGCGCACGATGCAGGACATGGGCGTCACGTACGCGCCCGCGACGCACGACATCGGCAAGCGCGTGACGCCGGGCGAGTGGCTCGAATACAGCCCGCTGCTGACGATCGTGCTGTGCGCGCTCGGTTTCGGCTACCTGCTGCGCGAGGTGCTCGCGAACGGCCCGGCGGTCCTGCTGCAGCTCGACCACTATCTCTTCCTGTTTCTCGTGATCGGCTTGCTGCTGCACTGGCGGCCGAAGTCGTTCGTGCAGGCGATCTCGGCGTCCGTCACGCCCGTCGGCGGCGTCATGATCCAGTACCCGATGTACGCCGGCATCGTGAGAATGCTCACGGAATCCGGGCTCGCGAAGCAGATCGCGAACTTCTTCGTGTCGATCGCGAACGAGCACACGTATCCCGTGCTGGTCGGCATCTATTCGGCGCTGCTCGGAGTGTTCATTCCGTCGGCTGGCGGCAAATGGATCATCGAGGCGCCGTACCTGCTGGATGCCGCGAAGAAGCTGAACGTGCATCTTGGCTGGGTCGTGCAGACGTACAACGCGACCGAAGCGCTCGCGAACCTGATCCATCCGTTCTGGATGCTGCCGCTCGTCGGTATCCTCGGCATCAAGGCGCGCGACATCGTCGGCTATTCGATGCTGCAGCTCGTCGTGCACGTGCCGCTCGTGCTGTTGCTCGTCTGGTTGCTGAACTACACGCTGCAGTACGTGCCGCCGGTGCTGCCGTAGCCCCTGTACTCGCTGCGATCGAGATCAGCACGGACGAGTGGCTCGAGGCGATCGGGTCGTGAGCTCGCGTCAGCCCGCGGCGGGCTCGCAGCGCCAGCTCGCCGCGCCGTCGCGATCGAGCTGCTTCGCGAGCCAGGGCAGAGCCACGGCGATCTCGTCGTCGAGCTGCCACGGCGGGTTCACGACGAACATGCCGCTGCCGACCAAGCCGCGGTCGCGCCCGTCCTCCGCCACGCAGAGCTCGTAGGTCGCAAACGGCGCGAGCCGAGTCGCGCGTAACGCGCGCTCGAATTTGTCCGCGGCGCGCCGGTCGATGACCGGGTACCAAATGGCGATCACGCCCGTCGCGAAGCGCTGGTGCGCCTTCACGGCCGCGTCGATGACTTCGCGCTGCTCGTCGTTCGCGCTCATACGACGGGTCGATCAGCAGCAGTCCGCGCCGTTCGGGCGGCGGCACGAGTCCGATGCAACCCTTCGAGCCCGTCCTCGTGCAGCACTGTGACGTTGCGAACCGGCGCGAAGTCGTGCGCGAGCTTGCGGTGCTCCGCCGGATGCAGCTCGAACAGATGCAGCTGATCGGTGGCGCGCAGAGTCTCGTGCGCGAGCCACGGCGATCCCGGATAGCGGCGCAGCGGACCCTCGCCGTTGTAGCGGTAGGCGAGCTCGAGCAGGCGCGCCACGGCGGGCGGTGCGTTCAGCGACGACCAGATGCGGCCGATCCCGCCGGCATGCTCGCGGTTCTTTTGCGCCGGCGGCGCGTTCAGGTCGTAGCCGCCGGCGCCGGCGTGCGTGTCGATGTAGCGCAGGGGTTTGTCCTTCGCGACGAGCCGCGCGAGGATCGCGGTCAGCACCGTGTGCTTCAGCACGTCGGCGTGATTGCCGGCGTGGAATCCGTGCAGATAGCTCAGCATGCGGCCGATGCGTACCGATCCGCCACTGAGGCGGGTCGACCCTTCAACGTCACGCTGAGCTTCGGCACATGAGCTACATCGGTGGTCGCGACGCCGAGCGGCCCGCTCCGGATCGCCTTCTGACCGACATCGCGGACTACGTGCTTCGGACTTCGCGCCGATAGCGTCGAAGCGCGACGCATCGCGCGCTACTGCCTCATGGACACGCTCGGCTGCGGCATCTTGGCGCTGGGCTACCCGGCGTGCAGGAAGCTGCTCGGCCCCGTGGTGCCGGGCGCGGAGATGAAGGGCGGCGCGCGCGTGCCGGGCACCGCGTACGAGCTCGATCCCGTGACGGCCGCGTTCAACATCGGCGCGCTGGTCCGCTGGCTCGACTTCAACGACACGTGGCTCGCGGCCGAGTGGGGCCATCCGTCCGACAACCTCGGCGCGATCCTGGCCGTCGCCGATTATCTCAGCCGCGAAACGACGTCGCGGCCGGGCAGCGCGCGCTGACGATGGCCGACGTGCTGACGGCCATGATCAAGGCGCACGAGATCCAGGGCGTGCTCGCGCTGAACCACAGCTTCAATCGCGTGGGCCTCGATCACGTGCTGCTCGTGCGCGTCGCGAGCACCGCGGTCGCGACGCAGATGCTGGGCGGCACTCGCGAGCAGATCGTGAACGCCGTGTCGAACGCGTGGCTCGACGGCGGCGCGCTGCGCACGTACCGGCACGCGCCGAACACGGGCTCGCGCAAGAGCTGGGCCGCGGGCGACGCGACGAGCCGCGCCGTGCGGCACGCGTTGTTCGCGCTGGCGGGCGAGATGGGCTATCCGTCGGCGTTGACCGCGAGAGGCGTGGGGTTTCCAGGACGTGCTGTTCAAGGGCAAGCCGATCGCGCTCGAGCGCACGCTCGGCTCGTACGTCATGGAGAACGTGCTGTTCAAGATCTCGTTCCCGGCCGAGTTCCACGCGCAGACGGCGGTCGAGGCGGCGCTGAAGCTGCACGCCGAGGTTGCGCGGCCGGCTCGATCGCGTTTCGAAAGTGCTGATCGAGACGCAGGAGGCCGGCGTGCGAATCATCGACAAGACCGGGCCGCTCGCGAATCCGGCCGACCGCGACCATTGCCTCCAGTACATGGTGGCCGTGCCGCTGATCTTCGGCCGGCTCACGGCCGACGACTACGAGGACGAGGTCGCGCGCGATCCGCGCATCGACGCGTTGCGCGCGAAGATGGTCGTCACGGAGAATCGCGACGTTCAGTCGCGACTACCTCGACCCCGACAAGCGTGCGATCGGCAACGCCATTCAAGTGGAGTTCGCCGACGGCACGAAGACCGAGCGAATCGCGGTCGATTACCCGATCGGTCACCGCCGCCGGCGCGACGAAGGCATTCCGAAGCTGATCGAGAAGTTCGAGAAGAGTCTCGCGACGCGGTTCGCGCCCGGACGCGCGCGCAGCGATTCTGCGGCGTGCGCCGATCAGGCGGCGCTTCGAGGCGATGCCCGTGTCCGACTTCATGGCGCTTTGGGTGCACCACGTATGAGCCAGGGCAAGAAATTTCGCGCGGCGGTCGCGCGCCACGCGCCGCTGCAGATTCCCGGGCGCGATCAACGCGTACAGCGCGCTGCTCGCGGAGCGCGCCGGATTCAAGGCGCTGTACCTCTCGGGCGCCGGCGTCGCGAACGCGTCGTTCGGTCTCGCCGGACCTTGGTGTCACGGCGCTCGGCGACGTGCTCGAGGACGCGCGCAGGATCACGGCCGCGACCGACCTGCCGCTGCTCGTCGACGTCGACACGGGTTTCGGCAGCGCGTTCAACATTGCGCGCACGGTGCGCGAGATGGAACGCGCCGGCGTCGCGGCGATCCACATCGAGGACCAGGAGCAGGCGAAGCGCTGCGGCCATCGGCCGAACAAGGCCACGGTGTCGACCGAAGAAATGTGCGACCGGCTGAAGGCCGCCGTCGATGCGCGCCGCGATGCGAAGTTCGTGATCATGGCGCGGACCGACGCGTTCGCGCGCGAAGGCCGGCGAAGCGGCGCTCGAGCGCACGGCGGCATACGTCGACGCCGGCGCGGACATGATCTTCGCGGAAGCGCTGTACACGCTCGAGGACTACGCGGCGTTCACGCGCGCGATCCGCGTGCCCGTGCTCGCGAACCTCACGGAGTTCGGTTTGACGCCGTATTTCACCGTCGCCGAGCTCGCGCGCGCCGGCATCAAGATGATTCTGTATCCGCTGACGGCGTTTCGTGCGATGAGCCGCGCGGCCGAGCTTGTTTACGCCGCGTTGCGCGAGCATGGCACACAGCGCGCCGTGCTCGACATTCTGCAAACACGTGAAGAGCTCTACGCCGTGCTGAAGTACTACGACTTCGAGCGCAAGCTCGACGAGCTGTACGCACGCGCGGGTAAAGGTGAAAACGCGAAGCCGCGGCGCACGAGTCGCGCGCGCAAGAAGCGCTAGAAGGTTCGCGAGCGGCGGCTTTCGCCTCTGCCGTCAACCGCCGCGGCGCGCCGCGGTCTTCCGCTGATCGTTCGGAGGCGCGGCCGAATCGTCGATCAACTCGAGCGGCGCATCCGGGCCGAGGTTGAACAAATCCATGAGGTCGTCGTCTGGCGATGAGGTCGACGGCGGTGTCGGCGCCGCCTGCGACTCTTCGCCCTCCCCGGAGGCGGACGCGAGCGTGGCGCTCAGGAAGTCGAGTTCCGCTTCTCCGAAGAGTGTCTCGGCCATCGAGTCGCTGAAGTCGTCGATCGACTTGGCCTCCGAGATCGCGCGCATCGTCTGCGTCTGACGCAGCACATCGGGATCCTCGTCGACCGTTGCTGCGGGCGCGGGGGCCGGCGCGGCGGCCTTCGGCTCGAGTAGACGGCGAGGCGGTGGTGGCGGCGGCGCGGCGGCGGCCGCCGGACGCGCGGGTGACTGTGCCGCCGGGCGGGGTGCGGGCGCGGCGGGAGCGCGGGCCGCGGGGGGCGATGTAACAGCTGTTTTGACCGCCGGCGCCACGGGCGCCGCAGCCGGCGTCACCAGAGCGCCTGCGAGCAGCGCAGGTTCTTCCACCACGTCGGTCAGCACGGGGATGTCGAAGCTCGATACGTCAGGGAGGTCCGTCTCGGTCGCGTCGAAATCAGGCGTGAGCGGCCGCGGTGCGGAGGTTTTCGTGGCGGCGGCGCTCGGCGTCGGCGCGGTGACTGAGGTCGGGATCCGGGCCGGGGGCGGCGTGGCAATCGGTCCCGGACGTGCGACCGCGGCTTGCGGCACCGGTGCAGCGGCGACCGGTGCAGGCGCGACGGCCACTGGGCTCGGAGTGGCTACGGGTGGCGTTGGCGGCGAAGCCGTCGGCGCTGCGGTGCGCATCACCGGTGCTGCGGCGGGTGCGACCGGCGGTGCAGCGCGCGTGACCGGCGGTGCGGCGCGCGCGACAGGTGCTGGAGTGTGCGTGACCGGCGCTGCGGCGTGGCCGACTGGCGCTGCCGCGCGCGTGACTGGCGCTACGGCGTGTGCAACCGGCGTTGGGTTGTGCGCGATCGGCGCAGGGGCGACCGCCACTGGGATCGGAGCGGCCGCGGGTGGCGTTGGCGGCGAAGCTGTCGGCGGTGCGGCGCGCGTGACCGGCGCTGTGCTGTGGGCGACCGGCGTTGGGGTGTGCGTGACCTGCGGTGCGGCGCGCGCGACCTGCGGTGCGGCGCGCGTGACCGGCGGTGCGGCGTGCGTGACCGGCGGTGCGGCGCGCGCGACCGGCGCTGCGGCGCGCGCGACCGCCGCTGCGGTGTTCGCGAACGGCGCTGCGGGTACGGGTGCGGGCGTCGGTGTCGCGTCCGCGGGCTTCGCTGCCGCTGTGATCGGCGCGGTCGCGATTACCGGCTGCGGAGCCGCCGTCATCGGGACCGAGGCCGGGGCAACGGGGGCGTCGGTTCGCGGCGCCGCGGAAGCGGTCTTTGGAGCAGCCACGACTGCGGCGGCCTTCGCCGGCGTGACGTCGACGGCCACGGACGCAATCGTGACGGTGTGCTCAGGCGCAACGGGCGCGGCCGCCGGTCTTGGCGCGGCCGGTGCCGTCGGTGAAGGGGCCTCGACGCCGAGCATCTCGACTGCGACCTGATCGATCAGGTCGGGCGTGAGCGCCGTCTTGCGTTCAGCCGCCGCGACACCGAGCGCAGCCTCGCACAAGTTGTTCGCGACGCGCGCGACTCCACCGGAATGACGGTGCACGGCGGCCGCGGCGCCTGCCGCAAACACGCGATCGAAGTCGCCGCCCGCGCTCGTGACGCGGTGGCGCAGGTAAGCGGTGAGTTCGGAAGCCGAGAACGGCTCGAGCCGTTGGCGCAGTCGAATGCGTTGCCGCAGCGAATCGAGCTCCGGTGTCGCGAGCATTTTGTCGAGCCCCGGGCGGCCGAGTAGCACGACGTTGGCGCCGGGGCAGCCGTTGGTGTCGGCGACGGTCAGCGAGTCGAGCGCGCGCAACACGTCGGGCGCGAGATCTTCGGTGCGCTCCGCGATCACGAACACGCGCGACTCGGTGGCGCCGAGCTCGCTCAGGAACTGCCGCCACATCTGCAGCCGCTCGATCCGGGTCGTGCGATGCGCGTTCATGCCGAGCTCGAGCAGCAACAGCTCGAGCAGCTCGTTGGCATTGGTCGGCACCGAGTTCAACCACGCGAGGGCCAAGCGGGTGCTCATGGTGCGCAGCGCGGCCGAGGCAAGCGTTGTCTTGCCCACACCGGCCGGGCCGGTCAACGTGACGACCGAATCCGGCACCGCCAGCGCGAGTTTGAACTTAGCCGTGATGGCTTCCTGCTGACGGCCACGGAAGACGTCGACATCCTGCGCAATGCCGCTGTCGAACGGTCGTCCGTGCATGCCGAAGTGAGCTTCGTACATCGCGATCCGGTGCCCCAAAAAAAGCCTTACCTTGACCGGTAGTCTGCCCGGGACCGGGGGGGCGTTTCGTGACACCAGGTCACAAACTTATGCAAAGCGCCGCACGGGCTGCCGAGGGCCGCGGGCCGTCCCTATAATGGCTGGGAGTGGCCCGGCGGGCCGCCAGGAGCAAGGGGCCGCATGGCCGTCAGACCGATCCTTAGGTTGGGGCACCCGACGCTGCGCGAGATCGCGGCGCCGGTGCAGGCGTTCGACACGCCGGGCCTGCATGGGCTGGTCGAGGACATGCTGGACACCATGCGCGCCAATGACGGCGCGGGTCTCGCCGCGATCCAGATCGGCGTGCTCCAGCGGGTCGTGATCTTCGGCCTCGACTACAGCCCCCGGTATCCGACGGCGGAACCGGTGCCGCTGACCGTGCTCGTGAATCCTGAGATCGAGCCCGTCGGCGCCGAGCGCGACCCGGGGTGGGAGGGCTGCCTCAGCGTGCCGGGCATGCGCGGGCTCGTGCCGCGTTACCGTCAGATCCGCTACCGCGGATTCGACGCTTTCGGCCGGCCCATCGACCGCACGGTCGCCGACTTCCACGCGCGGGTCGTGCAGCACGAATGCGATCACCTGGACGGAATTCTCTACCCGCAACGCATCGAGGACATGCGCCAGTTCGGCTTCATGGACGAACTGCTCGCGAGCGGCACGTTGCCGATCGCGGCGGCGGCCGCGGACTAGGAACGATGCGTCGCGCACGCGATTTGCCAATCGGTCGCGTAGCGGTCACCGCTGCCGTGGCCGCGGTATGCGCGCTCGGCGTCCTCGTCGCGTCGGCGCAAACCGAGCCGCGCACGGTTCGCGACGGCGTGTTCTCGGCCGCGCAGGTGCAACGCGGCCAACGGATCTTCAGGACGATCTGCGTGAATTGCCACGAGATCGAGGAGTTCACGGGCCCCGGCGCCTACCTCGAGGAGCACGACGGCAAGCCGCTGTGGGACACGTTCGACTTCATCTGGTCGAACATGCCGGACGACGATCCGTCGTCGCTCGCAGCCCGCCGAATACGCGGCAGTGCTAGCGTATCTGTTCAGCGTGTACGGTCTGCCGGCCGGCGACGCCGACTTGCCGATCGACCGCAAGGCTCTGGAGTCGATCACGATCACGCGGCCGAAGCCGGCCGGCTGACACCACGTCTTTCATTTTTCTTGGTGGCAGCTAGAATCCAGGCTGCACGACGTCTCTCGAAGTCCGCTCTCTGATTCGGGACGTCGCTGTTGGTGGGGGGGGTATCCGATGCCGATTTCACGTTGCGCCTGGAGCGCACTCGCCGCGGCGCTCGGTCTGTGCGTCGCAGCCAGCGCGTCCGCTCATCACTCGTACGCCATGTTCGACGCTGCGCGGACGGCAACCGTCGCGGGTACGGTCGCGAAGCTCGAGTGGACGAATCCCCACGTGTTCATCTGGGTCTACGTGCCGAACGCTGCGCGTGACAACGGTTTCGATTTGTACGCGTTCGAGAACGGTTCGCCGAACGTACTGCTGCGGCGCGGATGGTCCAAGGAGACGTTCGCGGTCGGCGAGAAGCTGTCGATCGCCTATTGGCCACTGGCCGACGGGCGCACGGGCGGGCATTTTGCGGTCGCCACGCGCGTCGATGGCAGCGTGATACGCGGCGCGGGCGGACCGGGCGGTGGCGTTGATGCGTCGAACACCATTGAAGCACCCGCGGCACCGGCGGCGGGCAAGCCGTGAAAGCCGTCGCGCAACGACCTTGGCGGTGGGCTCTGGTTGTCGCGCTCGCGACGGCCGTCGCGAACACCGCCGCGGCCCAGTCGGCGCATAACCTGCCGGGTACGACCTACGCTTCGCTCGCGAGCCTGCCGGACTGGAGCGGGTGGTGGGGATTTGCACAGGCGGCGCCCGACGAACTGCGAACCCAACCGCTGCCTCTAAAGCAGGCGGCGTTGGCGGCGGCGCGCGCCGCCGGGCCCGATGCCGACCCGTTGCGCTACTGCCGTCCGTGGCAGTTCACGGGCAGCAACGGCGGCTTCACCGAGGCGGTCGAGTTCCTGTTCACGCCGGGTCGAGTGACCGTGACGAACGAGCGCGGGTCTGGTCCGGCGCGTCTACACCAACGGCCGCGAGATGCCGGCGGCAATCGATCCGACGAACACCGGCGTGTCGATCGGGCGTTGGGAAGGTCAGACGCTCGTGGTCGAGACCCGGGGTATCAATCCGCTCGCCCTGGCGGGCGGCGCGCGGATCGGCAACAACGTGCGGATCACGGAACGTATCTTCCTCAAGGATCCGGGCACGCTGCAGATCGACGTGGTGACGGACGCACCCGACGTGTTTACGCAGCCCGATCGCCGGACGCGGCTCTACACGCGCGTGGCGAAGATGATGGCGAGCGACATCACGTTCTGCACGGAGTACGACCGCTCGATCGAGCCCGGCTCCGGCAAGCAGCGCTTCGACCTTACGCCGCCCCCCGATTTGCCCCCGCCGCCGCGGTAGCTCGCGCGCGTCGTCCCTCGGTTGGGCAGCGCGAACACGAAGGACGCCCGAGAGCTAGCAGCTCTGAGAGATCTTCGTGACGACGCCGCGCACACGCTAAGCGTCGAGCCGCGTGCCTTGTTGCCACGTTTCGACATGGCGGAACGGTCGTTCAACCTCGCCGTTGTCGAGGACGACGGCAAGGTCCACGAACCGCAACGCTTCCCGAACGTTTCTTTGCGTCCGGTCGAACCGCGCCACCAATTTGTCGTCGGGCACGTCGTGCCCACCGACATTGACGCGCTGTTGGACGCGCGCCATGGATAGCTCGACGCTCGCGATGCGCACGAATATCAGCAACACGTGATAGCCCGCGCGCTGCGTCCCGCGCAGCAGCTCGACCTTATCGCCGGCCAGATCCGAAAAGACGCTCTCCATACAGAAGCTGGTGCGGTGCGCGATCAGATCGGCGCGAACCGCGGCGGCCAACCTCGCGGCCTCATAAGAATCAGTCTGGCGCCCGAGCGAGTGGGCAATCTCGTCGGCATTGACGAACGGCAGTCCTGTGTGACGCAAGAAGGTCTCGAAGAGCGTCGTCTTGCCGGCACCGTTCGAGCCGACCAACGCAACCAGCAGTGGCGCGTCGGTGTCGATCAGGCTCGCGACGAGATCGCCAGCCTCCACACTCAGAGTTTCGTCGGATCGCTTGCAACCTTCAGCGGCACGAAACGGCGGTCCTTGAGCCTGCCCGGCGTGCGCTTGCCGTCGGAGCCCACGCGAACCAATAGACCGGGGAAAGCCGGGTCCGTGCCATAGCGCGCGCCAGCGCTGCCCACGAGAGCGGCTCCGAGATGGGGATGGCCTGATGCGGAGAGAGCCAGGCGCAGGCTCTGCAACACCGCGGCGCGCAACCGAGCCGGCGACCCCTGCCCGCTGTTGTTCTTGATCGCGCTGCCATCCGCGAGCGTCAAGGCACCCTCAACCGAGCGACCCAGGCGCGCCCAGTGCTCGATCTGGCCGGCGAGGGAGCGATCGGATTCTGCGGCCGCGTCACGTGCCGCGTCGATCAGCAGGTCGGAGAGTTTGACTGGCTGGGGCATGACGGCTCCTCCGAAGGTAGCAAAATGCTACCTCCTTTCGGCCCCAATGGCCAAGCCCTGTTTCACGGAATCTCGAGGAGTTTCGCGGCCAAGATCTCGGAGCGCCGACTCGCGCGAGACGTTCCGTCAGTTCGGCAGCGCGAACACGAACAGCTTGTTGCGGCTTTCCTCCGGTGCGACGTCCGGGGTGAGCCGCGAGAGTCCGCCCGTCATGTTCGACCGCCCGGTGCTCACGGCCACGTACTGCTTGCCGCCGGCGGCGAACGTGATCGGGTGGCCGGTCACCTGCGAGCCCAAGTTCGTGTCCCACAGGACCTTGCCGGTCGTCGCGTCGAACGCGCGGAAGTGGCCCGCCACGTCGCCGCCGAACACGAGGTCGCCGCCGGTCGCGACGAGCGCCATGACGCCGGCACGCGTGTCGAACCGCCACACGGCCTTGCCGGTCTCGGCGGAGAGCGCGCGGACCGTGCCGACTTTGCCGTCCGCATCCGGCGTGATCATCGTCTCGCCGCTGAACGCGTAGAGAAGCTCGGGCTTGGGTTCGGTCGCCGCCGTCACGGTCGCGTTCATGCACGTGTTCTGCATCGGCATGTACATCGCCTTCGTGCGTGGGCTGTACGCGCCCGCGGGCCAGTTCTTGCCGCCGTTCGTGCGTGGGGCAGATGAACAGCGTCTGGTTCGCGCGCCGTGAACAGTGCCTTGTCGTTGATCGTGACTTTGCCGGTCGCGCCGTCGATGCTGGCGATTACGTTCTGGTAGATCGTCGGTCGCGCCCACAGGAATTCGCCGGTCACGCGATCGAGCGTGTAGACGAGTCCGGTCTTGCCCGGGATTCCGGTCACGACCTTGCGCGTCTCGCCGGGTTTCAGCCGCGGGTTGATCCACGGCACCTCGCTCTTGTCGGGCGCGACGGCCGTGTCGAGCAGGATGCGCTCGAACGGATGATCGAGATCCCAGTGATCGACGACGTGCTGGTAGTACCAGACCGTTTCGCCGGTGGCGGGGCGCAGCGCGAGCGTCGAGTTGTGGTACAGGTACTGCTTGTCGTTGCCGGCCAGCATGAACTTCGGCGCCGGCGCCGTGACCGACGTGCCCATGTAGATGAGATCGAGCTCGGGGTCGTAGCTCGGCATCATCCACGCGCCGACGTGCCAGCGGCCCGCATCCGGAATGTTGCCCCAGCTGTCGCCGCCGGGCTCGCCAGGCTTCGGGATCGTGCGCTTGCGCCACAGCTCCTTGCCGGTGCGCGCGTCGTGCGCCGTGATCACGCAGGCATCGGGCCCGCCATTCGGCTGGCAGTTGCGGCCCGAGATCAGTTTGCCGGCGACGACGAACGGCGCGGAGCCCTGCTTCACGTGATACTGGTGGTAGTCGAAGATCCGGTTCTCCCAGACGAGCTTGCCGGTCTCGGCGTCGAGCGCGTAGATCGTGTCGTCGGCGCCGTTGTCGATGATGAGCCGGTCGTAGATCGCGAGGTTGCGATTCGTCTGCGGGAAGGGCACGAACTTGCCCAGGTCTTCGGGCAGCGCCCGGCGGTGCTCCCAGAGCTTCTTGCCGGTCGCGGCGTCGAGCGCCAGTGTGTCGTCCGACGGGCTCGGGAAATACAGGACGCCGTCGTGCACGATCGGCGTGCCTTCCTGCGACGGTCCCGCGTCGAGGTCGATCGACCACGCGAGCGTGAGCTTGCCGACGTTGCCGCGATTGATCTTGTCGAGCGGGCTGTAGCCCCAGGCATCGAACGTGCGCCGCCACATGAGCCAGTCGGCCGGGTCGGGATGCTTGAGCATCGCGTCGGTCACGGGGCGGAACGCGCGCTCGGCGGCATCCGCGCCGAAGGCGGCGGCGAGGCAGAGCGAAACGGCGAGCGGCGTGGCGAGTAAAGCGGCGCGAGTCGGCATCGTCAAAGTCCCCCTGATCGACAGCGACCGAATTGTCGCCTAAGCGTGCGCCGTAGCGACAGTCCGCGCTAGCCGCGCAGCTCGCGCTTCAGGATCTTGCCGCTCGGGCCTTTCGGCAGCGACGGCCGAAACTCGACGACGCGCGGATACTTGAACGCCGCCAGGTGCTGCTTGCAGTAGTCGATGATGTCTTCCGCGGTCGCGGCCTCGTGGCCCGGCCGCTTCGCGATCACGGCTTTGACCTCTTCGCCGTGGCTCGGGTGCGGGATGCCCACGACGGCCGCTTCGGCGACGGCCGGATGCGCGTACAGAATCTCTTCCACTTCGCGCGGGTACACCTTGTAGCCGCCGCGAATGATCATGTCTTTCTTGCGGTCGACGACGAAGTAGTAGCCGTCGGCGTCGCGGTGGCCGATGTCGCCGCTCGAGAACCAGCCGTCCTTCATCGCCGCAGCGGTCGCCTCGGGTTTCTTCCAGTAGCCCTTCATGACGTTGTGGCCTTTGATCTGGATCTCGCCCGGCACGAGCGGTGCCGTAATCTCGCGGCCGTCGTCGTCCACGAGCCGCATCTCGCAACCCCAGATGGGCACGCCGACCGAGCCGGGTTTCCTGCCGCGCTGGAGCGTGTTGAAGCTCGCCGCGGGTGAAGTCTCGGACAGGCCGTAGCCTTCGAGGATCTGGACGTTGTGGCGCGCGTCGAACGCGCGCATGACTTCGATCGGCAGCGGTGCGCCGCCCGACACGCAATGCCGCAGCGCGCCGAGATCGTAACGGTTCGCGTCGGGCTGATTCAGCAGCGCGAAATACATCGTCGGCACGCCGGCGAAATACGAGACGCGGTGCTGCACCATGAGTGTCATAGCGGCCGTCGGCTCGAACCGCGGCATCAGCACCACGGTGCCGCCTGTCGCGAGCACGGCATTCTGCACGGCGGTCTGACCGAAGATGTGGAACAACGGCAAAGCGCAGAGCGCGACCGTGTCGGGCGTCAGCTGCATCAGCTCCGTGCGGAACAAGTAGGCGTTCATCAACAGGTTTAAGTGCGTGAGCTCGGCGCCTTTGGGTTTGCCCGTCGTGCCGCTCGTGTACAGCACCACGGCAGTGTCGTCGCCGTTCGTGGCCGTCACCTGCGCGCACGGGGTCCCGGTCGCGAGCATGCGATCGAAGCCGACGGCGCCCGCGGGCACGGCGCCCGAACCCGCGACGATCAGGTGGCGGCACGTGTCGACGCGGGTCGCAGCGGCTTGCGCTTGCGCAAGCAGGGCGGGCACGGTTACGAGCGCGACCGCGTCGCCGTCGTCGAGGTGATACGCAATCTCGTCCGCCGTCAGCAGCGCGTTCAACGGCACCACGGGGCAGCCGAGGTACAGCGCGCCGAAGTAGGCGATCGTGAACTCCGGCGTGTTCGGCAACAGCAGTGCGACGTGCTGACCGCGCGTAAGACCGAGCTCCTGCAGCGCGCCCGCGAAGCGTTGCGCCGCGTCGTGCAGCGCGGCATAGGTCCACGTGCGCTCACCGAACACGAGCGCGATACGGTCTGCGTGCAAGCGAGCGCTCTCACGCAACGACGTCGCGAGATTCAGGCTCAGATTCGTGTCCCCCAATTGACGATAACACAGTGTTCGCCGTCTGAACGACGCAGTGCTGGGCGGCGGGGACGCGGAGTTGTAGAGTACGGCGGACCAACGCCATGCCTCGCCACCCGCACACTCACTGGTCCCGTCGCGACCTGCTCGGCAGGGCTGTGCTCGCGCTCGGCGCTGCCGCTGCGCCTTCGCTCCGCGTGCGCGCGCAGCCAGTCGGCAGCGTGATGACCGCGCTGAGCAGCTACATGGTCGCAGCGCGGCAACGGGCGCTGCCGACGACCGTCGTCGAGCTGGCGAAGCACCACATCCTCGACACGATCGCGGCGATGATCTCCGGGTCGCAGCTGCCGCCGGGCCGCGCCGCGCTGCGACTCGCTGCGGCGCAAGACGGTGGTGGCACGGCCACCGTCGTCGGTGCGAAGGCGTTGCTGAATCCCATCGAAGCCGCGCTCGTGAACGGCACGCTCGCGCACTCGGACGAGACCGACGACTCGCACGGCGAGTCGCAGTCGCACCCCGGCGCCGCCGTGGTGCCAGCCGCACTCGCGCTCGGTGAGCGGCTCGGTGCGAGCGGCGAGCAGTTCCTGCGCGCGGTGACGCTGGGCTACGACGTCGGTCCGCGTCTCACGATGGCGCTCGGTGGCATCGCGTTTCGAACGGACACGCGGCGCAGCACGCACGCGTTCGCCGGTACGTTCGGCGCTGCCGCCGCGGCGGGCAGCATCGCGCAACTCGACGGAGCGCGAGATGCGCTGGCTGCTCGACTACGCGTCGCAGCAGGCCGCCGGCTACGCCGTGTGGGGGCGCGACACGGAGCACGTCGAGAAGGCGTTCGTGTTCGGCGGCATGCCGGCGCGTGCGGGCGTCACCGCGGCCGAAGTCGTGCGCGCCGGCTGGAGTGGCGTCGACGACGTGTTCTCAGGCGAGGACAACTTCTTTCGCGTCAATGCGCCCGGCGCGAAGCCGGAGCTGCTCGTCGAGGCGCTCGGGCAGCGCTACGAGATCGCGAGCACGGACATCAAGAAGTGGACCGTCGGCACGCCGATCCAGGGGCCGCTCGACGCGCTCGAGAGTCTGCTGCGGCGGCACGGCTTCGCGGCGGACGACGTGACCGAGGTCGTGGTGCGGCTCGCGCCGGCCGTCGGTTCAGTGGTCGACAACCGCGACATCCCGGACATCTGCTCTGCAGCACATGCTCGCGGTCATGCTCGTGGACCGCACCGTGTCGTTCCGCGCCGCGCACGACGCGCCGCGCATGCAGGACCCGGCGGTGCTGCGCGAGCGGCGCAAAGTCCGCTACGTGCCCGACGCCGACCTGACGGCGCTGCTGCCGGTTCGTGTCGCGATCGTCGAAGTCACGTTGCGCGACGGCAAGCGTCACAGCGAGCGCGTCGACGCGGTGCGCGGCACGCCTCGCAATCCGATGGGGCGCGACGAGGTCGTCGCGAAGGCGCGCGACCTGATCGAGCCCGTGCAGGGCGGCGCGACGGCCGAGCGGTTGATCGCGAAGCTCCTCGCGATCGAAACGCTCGGCGACATTCGCGAGCTGCGGCCGCTGCTACAGCATTAGCGTTCGGAGGAATGTCTCGTAACTCCATGATTGAGCTAAGAGTCGGAGGCGTCCCCGAGCACTTCAATCTGCCGTGGCACCTGGCCCTGGAAGCCGGGCTGCCGCAGCGCATCGGCGTAACGCTCACCTGGCGCGACTACCCCGATGGCTCCGGCGCCATGGCCGCCGCGCTGCGCGCAGGCGAGCTCGATGCGGCGCTGCTGCTGACGGAGGGCGCCGTGGCCGGCGTCGCGAACGGCGGCGGCTTCAGAATCGCGAGCCTGTACACCGAATCGTCCCTGATCTGGGGCATCCACGTGCCCGCCGCGATCGCGGTTCATGACGGTGGCCGACATCCGCGGCGCACGCTACGCGATCAGCCGCCTGGGCTCGGGCTCGCACCTGATGGCGTTCGTGCACGCGCGGTCGCAGGGTTGGCCGGTCGACACGCTCGAGCTCGTGACGGTGCGTAACCTGGCCGGCGCCGTCGATGCGTTCGCGACCGATGCCGCCGACGTGTTCTTCTGGGAAAAGTTCATGACGAAGCCGCTGGTCGATGCCGGCCAGTTTCGGCGCGTCGGGGAATTCCTGGCGCCATGGCCGGCGTTCGTGCTGTGCGTGGCCGACGGCGTCGGTGCGCCGCAGCGCACGGCGCTTCGCAAGCTGCTGGCTGCGGTTCTCGACGAAGCCAAGACGCTCGCGGCCCGCCCGGATGCTCCGGCGCTGATCGGGCGGCGTTACTCGCTCGAGCCCACCGATGTCGCGGAGTGGCTACGCGCGACGCGCTGGGCGCACGGTGTAGCCGTCGAGTCGGGTCACCTCGTGCAGGTGACGGCGGCCCTGCAGAATCTTGCAGCTCGTCCCGGCGGGGTTCGAGCCTGAGCGGGCGCTCGTGCCGCTTGAGCGGGACCTGAGCGCCGTTCGCTGCGTTGAAGCAGTAAGGTTCCGTCGTTATGATCCGGCGGTCACAAATGACGGCCCCGTTCCTCTCTGCGTCGCCTGTGCTGCTCGCACAAGCCTGAAGTGCGGGCCGTTCGTTGAGGAGCTCGAATGATGCGTAGTGTGTTGGCAGTGCGAGGCGCCGCGTTCGCGTTCGTCGCGATGGCGGCGCTGTCGTCCGCCCAGGTCTGGGCGCAAGCCAATCTCGCGGGCGTATGGAACAACGGCTATTTCGAAGATTGGCCGGATCGTTTCCCGGGTCCTGAACTCGGCGATTACGCGGGTCTGCCGCTGAACGACGCGGATCGCGCGCGCGCCCAGAGCTGGAACGCCACGATCCTGTCGCTGCCGGACTACCAGTGCCGCGTGCATCCGTCGGATTACGCGAACAGCTTCGCCGACATCCGCATCTGGGACGAAATCGACCCCGTCACGCAGCAGCGCATTGCGATCCACCTTCAGCATTTCGCCTGGAACACCGTGCGAACGATCTGGATGGACGGCCGGCCCCATCCGCCCGAGTTTGCCGAGCATACGTCGATGGGATTCTCGACCGGCGAGTGGGTGGGCAACAACCTGAAGGTCACGACCACGCACCTGAAGGAAGGTTGGCTGCGGCGCAACGGCGTCGCGCGGAGCGACTCGGCCACCGTCACGGAGTACTTCGTGCGCCACGGCAACAACCTGACGTGGAGCGTGTTCGTGCAGGATCCGAAGTACCTCGAGGAGCCGTTCTTCCGTAACCGCGACTACACGCTCGCCGAGAACGGCAGCATCGGCGCGTATCCCTGCGAGAGCGTGGTCGAGGTGGTGTTGCCGGAAGAGGGCTACTTCCCGCACTACTTGCCGGGGAAGAACCAGTTCCTGATCGAGTACTCGCGCAACCACCACATTCCGTACGAGGCGACCCTGGGCGGCGCGGCGACGATGTACCCCGAGTACCGCAAGAAGCTCGCGCAGCTGCCGAAACCCTAGGAGCTCGTCATGAAGAGATACGTTCTTGCAGCGCTCACGATCGCGCTCGCCTGCACCGGGTTTCGCGCGGCGGCGCAACCGCAGCAGCCGAACTTTGACGCGGTGCAAATTCAGACGCTGAAGGTTCGCGACAACCTCTACATGCTCGTCGGCTCCGGCGGCAACATCACGTTACAGGTCGGCAACGACGGCGTGCTGATCGTGGACACGCAGTTCGCGCCTTTGTCGCAGAAGATCGTGGCGGCGATTCGGAAGATCTCTGACCAGCCGATTCGCTACATCATCGACACGCATCACCATGGGGATCACACGGGCGGCAACGCGGCGTTGCGCCTCGCCGGTGCGACGGTCAGCGGCGGCAACATGGCCGGTGCGATTCGCGATTCGGGCGTCGGCGCGGCGATCATCGCGCACGAGAACGTGCTGAATCACTTGAGCGCGGCCAAAGGGCCGCAGGCACTCGGTTCGGACGGCTGGCCCACGAGCACGTTCTTCGGCAAGAAGAAGGAACTCTTTTTCAACAACGAAGGCATCGAGGTCATTCACGTGCCCGCGGCGCACACGGACGGCGACAGCATCGTGTTCTTCCGCCGCTCCGATGTGATTTCGGCCGGCGACGTGTTCGGCACGTCGAGCTTTCCGATCATTGACATTCCAAACGGCGGCAGCTACGCCGGCATCGTGAAGGCCGTCGAGCGACTCGTGGACATCATCATTCCCGTGTACGGCCAGGATGGCGGCACGCTCGTGATCCCGGGGCACGGTCGGCTATCGAACCTCGGCGACGTGTTGAACTATCGCGAGATGGTCATCGTCGTCCGCGACCGGATCCAGGGCATGATCGACGCGGGCATGACGGTCGAGCAGGTGAAGGCCGCGAAGCCGACTTTGGCCTACGATCCCGTCTATGGCACCGGCTTCATGACGCCCGACAGGTTCGTCGAGACGGCCTATCAAAGCCTCAAGAATCCGCCTGAGGACGCAAAATGAAGAACTCCCGTTCCGGCATTCTGGCGGCTGGCGTCGCCGCGTTCCTTACGCTCCACACGTCGCCGTCGTTCGCGCAGCCGCGTGGCCCGGCACAACCGGCGCGCAGCGCGCGCGAGTCCGCGCCGATTGATCTGACGGGACAGTGGGTGTCGATCATCACGGAGGATTGGCGCTTCCGCATGGTCACCCCGCCGAAGGGCGACTACCCCGGCGCGTTGCTCACGCCGGCCGGCGAGGCGATCGCGAAGGACTGGGATCCGGCGAAGGAAGAGGCGGCTGGCAACCAGTGCAAGGCGTACGGTGCGGCAGCCGTCATGCGGCAGCCGGGGCGCATCCGAGTCTCCTGGAAGGACGACTCGACGCTGCAGATCGAGACCGACGCCGGTCAGCAGACGCGTCTCCTGCACTTCGGCAAGGTGGACGATCCGGCCGACGCGAGCTGGCAGGGTGTGTCACGTGCCGAGTGGATCATGCAGGGGCGACCCGTCACGAACGGCAGCCTGAAGGTCGTCACGACGCAAATGAAGGAAGGGTTCCTACGTAAGAACGGTGTGCCGTACAGCGCGTCGACCGTGCTGACCGAGTACCTCGACATCCTTGCCGAGCCGGATGGCTCGCAGTGGCTCGTCGTGAAATCGATCGTCGAGGATCCGCGTTATCACACGGCGCCGCCGATCACGAGCAGCAACTTCCGCAAGCAGAAGGATCGCAGCGGCTGGGATCCGCAGCCGTGCTCGGCGCGTTAGCGCCGACCTGATTCTCGCGCACAAAAGAAAACGGCCCGTGCCGCGAGGCACGGGCCGTTTCGTTTTGCGTCACCGCGCTCGGTCGATGACCGAGACGGCCGTCACTTGATCGCGAAGCCGGCGGCCGGGTTGAATTCCTTGCCGTCGCCGCGGGTGGCCTTCATCCAGGCTGCCGCCGGGCGGCCGTCCTTCATCGGGTGACCCGTGATCGTGATCTCGGTGCCCGGCGAGAGATCGCTCTTGCGGATACCGGCGCGAGTCAGCGTGCTCGGGCCCTCGGCCTCGAAGCCCCACGTCGTGACGGTGCCATCCGTGTTCTTCACGTCGACGAGCAACCACGAGTGCGGATTCGTGTACTGAAACTCTTTGACGGTGCCCTTGACGGTGACCTCTTTGGCGTCGTCGAACATGACGGCCGAGTGATGCGCGAAGCTCGGTGCTGCTACGAGCGCCAACCCGCCAAGTGCAGTTGCCAGAATCTGTCTCATGGTCGTCTCCTACTTGTCGTCCTTCTTCGTGAAGTTGAAATTCGTGAAGTCCGAACTGCCGGTGTCGGTCTTGGTGACCGTGTTGTTCTGGTTCTCGCCGCAGTCCCAGTAACGGATACGCAGGCTCTTGTCGTCGTTCGACAGGCGCTTGTAGGTCTGTTTAGTGTACCAAGGTTCCGCCAGAGCCGGCGGGTCGAAGGCCCAGATGTCGACGGCCATCGTGTCGGCGCCTGCCTTCTGCCAGATCTCGACGGTCTCGACCTGCTCGGTGTAGTACGGCTGGATGCGTTGATACTGACCGGCGCGCATCTGCGCCGTGTGGATCACGAGCTTGTCGCCGTCCCAGAAGCCGATCGAATCGCCTTCCCAGAGCGGGTAGGCGTCTTCGGCGCTCGGGTGATCGCGACCGTCGGTGTAGACGCGGCGCATCTCGTTCTGCATCTCGTTGACGAGATACGTCTCCTGCGGAGTCACGACCCACTCGCGCAAGAAGGGCTCGACCATCCACCGCGGCATGCCCGCGGGCTCGCAGTTGCTGAGCGGATCGAACTCGATGCCGCGGTTGACCTTGTCGAGTTTGTCCATGAGCCGCTTGCTGTATTCAGGCGTCAGCTTTGCGGTCGGCAACGCCGTGGGGGACGCTTGATCCGGATCCCAGAAGAACGGGCTCGCTTCGCGCGTCCAGACACCGGTCCAGTCGGGCACCGTTTGCCACGACAGAGCTTTGCCGCCCTGCGCCTGCTGCTTCAAGTGGTCGTACAGAGCCCGAGCCGTCTTGTGCTCGATGCCGAGATTCGTCATGCGCTGCTTGTCGGCCGCGCGTGCTTCGGGCGTCGCGGCTGCAGCGGGTGGTGCACCGGCGGCCGGTGGTTGCGGTGCGGGCTGCTGCTGACAGGCGGCTACCGCGATCGTCGCGATCGCGACGCTCAGCGTTCGCCAGCCGGCGTTCATGATGGTGCTTGATCATCTCGAACCGTCTCCCCGAGGACCTTGCTTAAGATTTGTGCGGGTATTGTAGTGCGCGCCGGCGCATAGCGGTACAGACCGCCGAACCCGGCTGGTCTTGGCAGAATGAACTTGCTAAGGTCGGGACCTATCCGGGCAGGGTCGGCCGGGAAGAGGGGAAGGGAATGCGTATCGGTTGGCGTTATGTCGCTGCACTGACATGTGCTTTGGCGGTCGCCGCCGCCCTTCCCGCGTTTGGGCACCATTCGTTCGCCGTCTACGACTTCGAACAGCAGATTCCGTTCGAGGGTGTCGTGGCTACGCTGAGCTTCAAGAACCCGCACATGGCGATGACCTTGACGCACACCCGCCCCGACGGGACCACCGAGACGATCGACTTCGTCGAGGGGGCGCCCGCGAACATGGCGGTGCGGGGTGGCCTCACGCCCGACATGATCAAGCCGGGTACCAAGATCACGGCGATCGGTTCGCCGCGACGCGACAATCCGAACGCGTTCTTCCTGCGCCACGTCCGGCTCACGGACGGCCGCGAATTCATGTAAGCCGCGGCTGCGGCTGCACCCGTTCGTCGTCGAGCTATTTCGCGGCTGCCGCCTGGTTCCTGCGCGTCAGCACGTCGCGCAGCAACGGCAGGTCGTTCACCGCCGGTGCGTCGACTGGGATCGTCTTCAGATACGCCCAGATGTCCGCCAACGTTTGCGCCGACGCGTCGGGCATTGCCGGCATCTGCGGCAGCGGCGAGTTCTGCACGAACGTGATGAAGCCCTCTACGGGATAGTTCATCGGCACCAAGCGCCGCTCGCCGGTTTGCGCATCGAAACCGTGGCAGGCGTAGCAGTTGTAGGTATCCGCAAACAGCTGCCGGCCGCGTTCGGCGTTGCCGACTGGCGTGCTGCCGGCGTTCTGCTGAGCGGGCGAGGGGGCGACCGTGGCGAGTAGGCCCAACGCGACGCATGGAGCGAGCGAGGCGCGTGCGAGCTTGCGCATGTTCATGACCGAAAGACCGCCTATCTGGGTTGCGAGACGACGTCGAGCAATGCCGGCTCGCCCGCGCGCACGCGCGCGAGGGCGCGCTCGAGTGCCGGCGCCAGCGCGTTCGGATCGCTGATCGGGCCTTCGGCGTACACGCCGTAGCCTTGCGCGATCTTGGCGTAGTCCGGCGCCGGCTCGCGTATCACGTTGCCGATGTCCACTTTGTCGTTGCCGCGCCCGCGCCGCGCCGCCGTGCGCTGCACGAGCATGACTTCCGCGTGATACGCGCGGTTGTTGTGAATGATCAAGAGCAGCGGGATCTTGTGGTGCGCCGCTGTCCACAACGCGCCTGGGCCGACGAAGTTGAAGTCGCCGTCGCCGACGATGCCTACGGATAACCGTCCGTGCGCCTTGTGCGCGAGCGCGCCGCCGACGGAGGCCGGCGTGTCGTAGCCGATGCCGAACCCACCGCTGTCGCCGTTGTAGCGATAGTGCTTATCGTGGTTCAACAGCCGGCGCTGCCATTGGCCCGTGAATTGATGACCAGACACGATCGCCCAGTCGTCGTTCTGAATCTGGCGGCCGAGCTCGGCGATCATGCGCGGCACGCTGACCGGGCTCGAATTCCAACCATAGCGAGCGTCATCCATCTCGCGATCGCGAATCGCCTTGTGCGCCTCGGCCACTTTCGCGCGGCGAGCGGTGCGGGTGCGCGCCGCGTCACGCGGGCTCTGCCGGCGGATCTCTTCGATCAGCGACGGCAGCGTGGCTTCGGCATCGGCCGCGATCGCGAGGTCGATGTCCGTGTAGTTGCCGTAGTCGTGGATGTTGTGACCCTGCGACAGGTACTCCGCGCAGATGCTGATGGTCTTGCCGCTCGTGGCGCGTGTCTGGCGCAGCGACGGCACCATATCGTTCAGCTCGAGCCCGAGAATCACGTCCGGTTTGTAGTCGGGGCCGCCGGAACCGTACAACGCGTGCCAGGACGGGAAGTCCTGCCACGACCCATAGGTGCCGACGTCGACGGGCGATTGCAGCAGCTCGGCCAGTTCGAGCAACAGATCCCACCCCGCCGGCGTGCGTGCGAGCTTGCCGGGCCGGATCAGCGGTCGCTCGGCGTTGGCCAGCCATTTGGCCGCCTCGCGGACCGCGCCGGTCTCGCCCTGCGGGATGGAGGGCAGCGTGAGCTTCGGGATCGGCAGGCTCATGCCGTTTGGAATCGCCGCTTCCTGCAGCTCCGAGTCCACGACCAGCAACGTGGGGCCCATCGGGGGCGTGCGCCCGATCGTGTACGCGCGCATTGCGATGCCGGCGAACACGTCGAGCCGCGTCGGCTCGTCGTCCATCTTCATGAAGTCACGGACCAGCGCACCCATGTCCTGCGCGCTGTGCGGGCGGTTGATGACGGACGTCGGGTTACGCGGTGTACCGACCACGCCGAACACCGGTACGCGGTCGCACCAGGCGTGAAACAGCCCCATCGACGCGTGCAGCAGGCCGACAGTGCCGTGCATCAGCGTCATCATCGGCTTGCCGGCCGCTTTGGCGTAGCCGTGCGCGATGGCCGCGCCGGCTTCCTCGTGCAGAACGGTCAGGATTTCGGGTTTGCGGTTGCCGCCGTGGTTGATGAGCGATTCGTGCAGTGCCTTCGAACGCCGAGCCGGGGTTCACGGCCACGAAGTCGAAGTCGAGCGCCTTCAGCACGTCGACCATGTGGTCGGAGGCCGGGTGCTCGATGAAGGATGCGCCAACGCGCGGTTCGGGCGGCACGAAATCTTTGCGGGCGTCGGCCTCGGTCGGCCGCGCGACAGCGGGGCGTGCGATCGGCGCTGCCTGTTGCGCCTCGCTGGTGTTGCCGACCAGCGCGCCGGCGGCACTTGCGGCGCCGGCCGCAGCTCCCGTCAAGAATGTTCTTCGATCGACGGACTGCGTCGCGTCGCTGTCGCTGCGTTTGGCCACGGCTATCCCCCTGTGACGACCCTGGGCTCCGCAGCGCAGAGTGCCGCGGAGCAGTTGCGGGGATCATACCGCAATCGGTTCGGTGGGAAAGGACGGTGCCGTTCGGCGCGTTGCCGCGAATCAGGTCGTCATGCGGACGCGGTTGCGACCGGCCGCTTTGGACTGCATCAGCGCCTGGTCGGCGCGCTCGATCAGCGCTTCGGCCGGGGTCGCGTCGTTTGGCGGACGGACCGTGAAGCCGACGCTGACGCTGACGGGCATGGAGCCGTCGCGCGTCGGGATCGGCGTGTCGGTAATCGTGCGGCGGATACGCTCTGCGACTCTGCCCGCGACGGCGGCATCCGTGTCCGTCATCAGCACGAGGAACTCGTCGCCGCCGATCCGGCAGACTTGGTCCTCGCCGCGGACAACGCTCAGCAGGCGGCTCGCGATCTTGCGCAGCACTTCGTCACCACTCTGATGACCGTAGCTGTCGTTGATGCGTTTGAAGTTGTCGAGGTCGAGTAGCGCCAGCGTCAACGGCGAACGGCGCTCGTCGGCTTTGCGGAATGCAGACTTCAGCAGCACCGAGGCGCCGCGTCGATTCCACAGATGCGTCAGCGGATCCATCAGTGCTTCGCGGCGCGCGAGGCTCAACTTCGAAGTCAGCGCGGCCTGCGCGCTGCTCAGCTGATCGTTCAGCAGCTCGCGCTGCGCGAGCACCGCGAGGTCCGCGATCGTCTGGCAATCGGCGGGCGAGAACTCGCGCGGCTGCAGATCGAACACGCAGAACGTTCCGATGACGACGCCGTGCTCGTCGGTCAGCGGGTAGCCGGCATAGGACCGGAAGCGCGGCGCAGTCGTCACGATTTGGCTGGTTGCCACGCGCGGATCCTTCAGAGTATCGGGAATCGTCAAGAGGCGATTCTCTTCGACGGTCAATCGGCAGATCGCGTCAGCGCGCGGGATTTCCGACACGCCCCACCCGGCGGCCGATTTGAACCACTGTTTGTCGTCGTTCAGCAGTGAGATCGCGGCGACGGGGGCGTGCAAGGCGCGTCGCGCGATGCGCGTGATGCGCTCGAACCGTTCCTCGATCGGCGTATAGAACAGGTCGAGGGTATGGATGTTGGCGATCTTGATCGTCGCTGTGCTGGCGATCGTTTTGCTGAGTTTGGTGTCGCTCACTCGTGGATCCCGCACCCTTCGCTGGCGGCTGCGCAAGGGCCTAATGTACGCCCGCGGCGCCCTGTGGACGTGTGAGGAGCGTCTCGGTCCGGCCTCGTGTGTGCGGGTTCGGGCCCCCGGCAGGGGCCACCCGCAGCGAAAATCAGGGGCCCGAACATGGAAATTGTGATTCAAGTCATCAGCCGACCACAGCGTGGTCGTTAGCCTAGGAACTCTTTAGTTCTCTCTGTCCCGGCGCCGTGTCGGTGCCCGCTGGAGGCCGTGGAAGGGCTATGCGACAGGTGAAGAGTCGGCCCGACCACCGGGATTCCGCCGCGATCGACGCGCGCCTGTTGCAGAACAGCAGCGTCGCTGTGGTCCTCGCGGTCGCGGTCG
This sequence comes from uncultured Gammaproteobacteria bacterium, assembly GCA_963748045.1. Taxonomy (GTDB): domain Bacteria; phylum Pseudomonadota; class Gammaproteobacteria; order Steroidobacterales; family Rariloculaceae; genus FEN-1219. The sequence continues at coordinate 41,060 of CAVVIC010000012.1, read as the reverse complement.
ACGGGCACATCATGTGGGCGAACGACCGGCTGCACGATCTCCTGGGCGCGACGGTTCCTGGCGCTCTGATCGGCCGCAAGCTCACCGAGCTGCTCGTCGATCCCGCCGACTGGCAGGCATGGCGTGACGTGCCAGCCACCGGTCGCGCAATTCAGCTCGACCTTCGCACCGCAGGCGGCGGAGTGCAGACCCTACGTGGGGATCTGTATTCGGCAGGCGAAGGCCCCGGTCGGATCGTGTCCGGTCTTTTCGTCCAGTGGACGAGCAGCCGAATCTGCGCGCCGTGGCGCAACGCGCGGCGCGGATGGAAGCGCTCGGTAGCCTCACGGCCGGCATCGCGCACGACTTCAACAACCTGCTGACCGTGCTCGTCGGCAATTTGTACCTCGTCGGCGAAGAGTCTGCGAGCGCAACCGAAGGTGTTCGAGAAGCTCAAAGCGGCACGTGATGCCGCCAAACGCGGCACGGACCTCATCAAGCAACTGTTGGCGTTCGCGCGGCGCGAAGAGCTCGACCCCGACATCGTGGATCCCGCGAAAGTCGTCGACGGCGTGACACCGCTGCTACGCCGCGCTCTCGGTGTGCGCATAACGCTCGAGACGTCCTTTCAGGCGGACGCCGGCACCATTCGGGCCAGCACGGCACAGCTCGAGAGCGTCGTCGTCAATCTGGCGGTGAACGCGCGCGACGCGATCGAGAGCAAGGGGCGGATCGCGATCGACGTACGGCGACGTGCGTCTGACGCAGGCGGAGGCCGAGCGTCGCCGGTTGGTGCGCGCGGGCGCCTATGTAGCCATCAGCGTTGCGGACACCGGCGGCGGCATTCCGCCCGAGCTGATCGAGCGCGTGTTCGAGCCGTTCTTCTCGACCAAGGGCGAGCGCGGTGGCACCGGTCTCGGGCTCAGCATGGTGCGCTGGTTCGCCGAGCAGGCGGGTGGCGTCGTGGAGCTGCAGAGCGCGGTGGGCCAGCGGTACGACGGTGACCTTGCTGTTGCCGCAACAATCCGAGCACGCAAGCGACGGCGGCGATCGGACAATGCCGCTCTCGACGCTGCCGAGCGGTGACGAGCGCGTCGTCGTGCTCGCACTGGACGAGGAGTTGCGCGCAATGATCCATCAGACGCTCGAGGTGCTGGGCTACGGAGTCCGGCTGACTTCCGGTGTCGAAGACATGTTCGAGGCGCTGCGTGCGGAGGAGGCGCAGCTGCTGATGGTGGATGGCCTCGGTCGAGCCGACGCCGACGTGCTGATTCGCGCGCGTGCGATTCGCCCGGGGCTCAAGATCATGGTCACGACGGATGCGACGCGCGTGGGCGAGCGGTTCCCGGCGACGGGCGTTGGCGTGCTCGCGAAGCCGTTCTCGCTCGCCGATCTGGCGGGCGCGGTACGAGGAATTCTCGACGCCCCAACCGGGGCGCCGCGCAATTAGGCTCTGCTACTTGACGTCCTTGCCATCGAGCATCAACGTGAAGCGCTCGAGTTGCCCCGTCAGCGCTCGCATCGAGACGAGCTGTTCGTCGCTCAGGCGTTCCAGCGCTTCCGCGAAGTAGCGGAGCCGCTGCTCCTGCGCGCGCTGAAAAGTCCGCCGCCCCTTGGTCGTCGTAGTGACGAGCACGCCGCGGCCGTCGGCCTTGTCGTCGCTGCGCTTCACGAGGCCGTCATCGACCAGAGCCGACACCATCCGTGACATCGTCGCCGGACGCACCATCTCCTGGTCGGCCAGCGCCGTCACGGAGATCGGTCCGCGCCGGTCGATGACCGATAACGCGCTCAGGCGCTCCGGCGTGATTCCCTGCGGCAACTCGAGGTTGCGCATTTCGCGCGCCAGCCGCGCAAACTGCTCGTGCAGCAGCGCCGCGACTTCCGCGCGCGTTTCGACGGTGTCTTCCGTCGTCCTGTCTAGAGACATCGATTCAAGTACCTTCGCGTTGTTGGGGGTCGGCGGCGGCCGCAGGAGCTTAGGCCCCTTGTGAGCGCTTTGGGCAATAGACCTACACGCCGTCCGCCCGTGAATCGTAAGCCAGATCTTGCAGAGACTGTCTAGCTGTCCCGAAGTTTTGGGATTGTGTTCCCTCGGTCCAGCTCAATCGAACGACAGCGTGAAGCGAAACGAGATCAAGCGCTCCGGAATCAGGCTCGTGTCCTCCGGGTCCACATCCTGAAACCGAAAGCGACGGTCGAGCAAATTGTCTGCATTGAGAGACAGCAGACCGCGGCGATTCGGCAGGCGATAACCGACGAACGCGTCGACGAGCCAAAAACGGTCTTCGCCCGGCTCGAGGTTGTCCCTCGTTGGCGTGTTGGTGATGAACGTGCCGTGATCTCTAATGTGAGATGTTTTGAGGCCCAGCACCAAGCCGTTCGGGGAGAAATAGCGCAGTTCGATCGGAACGCGCTCGATCGTCAGGTCTGAGTAGTTGAACAGGGGCGTTCCATTCAACGCCGGCTCGCTGGTGTAGCGGCCGTGCTCGAGCCTGACGGTGAAACCGAGCCGGTCGTGGGGCGTCCAGTAGAGGTAGCCTTGTTGAACCCGCTCCCCTAGCGCGACGGTTTGCACCTGCAGTTGCGGCGGTGCCAATGGGTCGATGACGCTACGTTGCGTGTCCCGGTGCGAAGCCTCCCACCCGACGAACAGGCGCTCGGATAGCGTGTGGTCTACGGCCAACCCCTGTACCGTCGACCGGTCCGCGGCTCCCCCGAACAACAACTGACTGAACCCTGCGACTTGCACCGGTTCGAGACGCGGTTGCGGGTTTAGCCGCGACGTCGTGAGCGAGCTGAACAACGAACGAAACGTGGCCGCGCGCACGGTGGTGTGCCCAGTCGGGTGCCACGTGACGCCGAACTTCGGGTTCAACGCATGTTCCGTCAATAGTTGCCCTTCAATGCGGCTCCACGTGCCGCCGGCGGTGATTGTCACCGCTCGCGAGGGGTCGATGAGCGCATAGCCGTATACGTCCGTCTGCGCGGAGTGGTCTACCGATGTGGACACTATTGGCGGCACGCCGGGAAGCACAAAAGTCGTTTCGGTGACGTCTTGGCCGCGCGTGTGAGCAAACCCTGTTTGTAACCGGAACATTCCGGCGTCGTGGAGTAGTTGCAGGTCTACGCCGGTTGCGTTTGCCTTGTCCGAGATCGTGAACGTATCGCCAACGTTGGCGTTCGTCCCTCCGCTCGTGTGGATCACGGACGCAAGCAAACTGTCGCGCGCGGTGAGATCGTGTCGAGCGCCGAAGCGCACCGAGTCCGAGATGTCGCGGCCGCGGAACGAAGGGAGATAGAGGTCCGGGTCGAAGTTGTGCGCGAGATCGCCATGATTCGTGCGTGTCGAGCGAAGCTCGAACTGAAGACTCGTATCGAGCGCGGGTCGAAATTGCACGAACCCGTTTGCGACGCGTTCATCACGGTCGTCGTTGTTCCGGAAACCGTCGGTGCGAAGCGATACCCGCCGAAACTATACGAGAGCTGATCGTACAAGCCGCCGACCGCCACCTCGGTTCCGGACGTGCCGTTGCCCGCCGCGGACCCGGACGTCTGCAAGCGTAGCCCGTTCTGGGTGACCGGTGAGCCGAGCTCGTTGAAGGCGGCGAGACCGGGGCCAAGATGTGCGGCCAAGAACGTGCTCGGTTGCCCAAGCTGCGCGGGGATCGGTGTCAGGTTCGCAGGCTGCAGCAGCTGCGCGACGAACAACTCGCTGACGCGCGCGATTTCTTCGCGCGGCTCGCGCGAGTAGGCGTCTGCGAGCAGGCGATGGCCCGCGTAGTCGCTGGGGCGATCAGTGACGGCTTGCCACGCGGCAGTGACGGCAAGCCGGTCGAAGCCGAGCTCGCTGTCCACGCGGGCGATGCTCGAGCTGCGTGTAGCGAGGTCCGCATCGACCGGTAACCGCGAGCGCAGGGTCACCCGATCGCCGTTCTTCATCGTCGCGGCCTGGAGTTCCTGAAAGGCCTCGACGGGCCGGTTGGCGCGCAGTTTCTGCAGCGCGGCGTACAGCCACGGGGTAGGGTCGAGCGGATCGAAACGCTTCGCGAGATCGATTTGGCTGGTGGTCAACGTTGCGCGGTTCTCGGCGTCGTAGACCTTGGCCATATAGCTGCGGGCCAGCGCGTTGGTGGGGTCAAGGGCCACGGCGAGCTCGAGTTGCTGGCGGCCGCCGATCAGGTCACCGCCCTGAATCAATGCGAGGCCGCGACCGAGCCGCGGCAGCGGCGCAGCGGGTTCGAGCGCAACGGCGTCGTCGAACGCGCTGCGAGCAGCCGCCGAATTCAGCAGCGAAAGATATGCGAAGCCGAGCACCGTCGGCGGCTCGGCGCGTTCCGGCGCGAGGCGAGCCGCGCGCTTCGCGTGTTCGACGCTGGCGCCGACGTCGCCGTTGGCGAGGTCCAGTGCGGCGACTCTGCTCAGCGCCAGAGCGTTGTCAGGCTCGAGCCGCAACGCGTGTGCCGCACTGGCGGTTGCACCGGCGAGGTCGGCCACGCCTCCCTGCGAATACGAAAGTGCGAGCCACGGCGCCGCCGACGTGGTGCGTGCGGCCGTCGCGTCGGTTGCGAGGCGGATGCGCAGTGGCATGGTCTGCGCGCACGAGTGCCATGAGCGCTTGCAGCGCGAGCGCCGTCGGCTGCGCAGGCGCGAGCCGCAGGGCCGCGTCGAGATCGTCGGTTGCAGCGTCGACGCGCGCTGTTTCGAGCCGCGCAGCGGCGCGCTGCGCGAAGAAGTCCGCGTCGGCGGTCGGCGGTGCGGCCGCGTCCGCCGCCGGCAGCGGTCGATCGAGGATGCGCGGGTAGTGGCCGGTCCAGCGCATGAGCTCTATCGGTTCCGGGAGGGGTTGGGCGGTGGGCGATTGGCCCGCCCGTGCGACGGCGATCTGCCCGCTCGGCACGCCCAAGTTGCCACCGGCGGTGCTCATGGCGACTTTGCCTTCGAGCACCACGACTTCGGTTTGCTGTTCGCGCTCGCGAACGCGAATGTCGAATTCAGTGCCTTCGAGGCCGGCGTTCGCGTAGGGTGTCGTGAACTTCAGCGCACGCGGGTCGCGACTGATCACGTGGATCACGCCGCGCAGCAGGTCGATCAGGGAGCCGCCGGACTGTTCGGGCTCTACGAGGGTGAGGGTCGTATTTTCGTCCAGACGTAGCGTGGTGTGATCGGGCAGAGTCAACGCGGCGCGGCTCGAAGCCTTGACACTGATCGCGTCGCCGTAGCACAAGGACGTGCCGCTCTGTGCACTGCGCCAGACCGGGTCGCCAACGCGCTTGACGTCGACGGCACCCTCGACCGCAGTGAGCTCCGCGTGCCAGTCGGAACAGGGCGTAGCGGCGCGAGCAGGTGCGGCGATCACGAGCGAAGCGAGCGTTAGAATCGCCACTGCAGCGGCGCCGAGTGTCGCGAATGCGACCCGGAGTGCGGCGTACTGCGTTAGCGAGCGAGCCATCGGCAACCCTGTGCGCGCGCGGCTGCTCTGCAGCAGGGCTCAAGGGCCCGAAGATTCGCGCTATATTTTCTTTGGATAGGCTATCAAGCAGTCTAAGTCGGGGGCCTTAGGTGTCAAGCGCGGTGCGGGGGTTGGCCGGACACGAGACGGCGCCGACGGTGTGATGCCGGGCAACGTTGCGAGGCGTCCGTTGGGCGGGTTCTCAGGTGGGCGGCTCGGCCGCGCCGCGGGGGTTGGTCTTGGCCTTGGGATTATCGGGGTCTTGCTGTCCTTGACGCCCGGCGTGCTCGACTTCGACGAGTACGTAGGCCTCGGCGCGCTGTTCTCGTTGCGCGGGGCGGTTAGCCCGCCCTCCGACGTCGTGGTGGTCAGCATCTCTCAGGATTCGGCCGCCGCCGTCGGCCAGACCAATGAGCTCGACGAGTGGCCGCGCAACCTGCACGCGAAACTGATCGACCGATTGGTTTCTGCGGGCGCGGCGATCATTGCGTTCGACGTGCTGTTCGAGGAGTCGCGTGACGCCGAAGACGACCGCCTGTTGGGTCAGGCCATTCGCGACGCACGCAACGTGCTGCTGTTCGAGCGGGTTGCGGAAGAACCGAGCCCCATCGGCATGCGCGAGCGGCGCGTGTCGCCGTTACCGGATTTCAAGGCGGCGGCCCTGGGCTCGGCACCCTTCATCTTGCCCAAGGTTCCGATCCGCGTCGGGCAGTTCTGGACCTTCGGCCGTGCCGCCGCCGACTGGCCTTCGCTACCCGTGGTGGCCGTACAGGCGTACTTGCTCGATTCGTACGCAGCGTTCGTCAAGGAGCTCGAGCACGCGAAGCCCGGGGTGTCGAGCGGCTGGCCGCGAACCGGCGCCGACGTGCGGGCGGCCCGAAACCTCGAGTCACTCGTGGAGACTATAAGGAGAGCGTTTCAGAGCGAGCCCCAGCTGGCGGCCGGCGTTCGAAGAGCGCTCGACCGAATGTCGCCACGAGAGGCAGCGCCACTGCGGGTGCTGCTCGACGTCTATGCCGGCCAGGACAGCCGTTACCTGAACTACTACGGTCCCGCGCGAACGGTGCGGACGATCCCATACGACCAGGTCGAGAACGGTGCGAGCTATCTCGATGTGGCCGGCAAGATGGTGTTCGTCGGCTTTTCGGAGACGCGCCAGCCGGATCAGCAGGACGATTTCCTTTCGGTGTTCTCGCAACAGACGGGCGTGAACCTGAGCGGCGTCGAAGTGGGTGCGACGGCGTTCGCCAACCTGGTCGACTCGCGCTCGTTGCAGCCGTTGCCGATGTGGCTGCACCTATCGCTGGTTCTGCTGCTGGGCTCGATGTTCGGCGTTGCGTTCTGGCCGTTGCGCAGCGGCGGCGCGTTGCTGGGTGCGCTGTTCGTCGTGGGCGCGTACGGCGCCTTCGCGTATTGGCAGTTCGCCGTGTATTCGCTGTGGTGGCCGTTGGCCGTGCCATTGTTCGCCCAGCTGCCTGTAGCGGTGGCGCTCGTGCTGTGGCGAAACTATCGCGAGCTCGCGCAGCAACGGCAACGGGTCCACACCGTGCTCGGGTACTACGTGCCACCCGCCGTTGCGAACCGGCTCGCCGAGCAGAGCACGGCGATGGAAGCGGGCCGCCAGCTGCTGCACGGCACGTGCCTGGTGACCGACGCCGAGCAATACACTGCGCTCGCCGAGAGGTTGGGGCCCGATCCGCTCGCGGCCCTGATGAACGACTACTACGGCGTGCTGTTCCGGATCGTCGAGGAGTACGGCGGGGAGATTTCCGATACGGCGGGGGACTCGATGGTGGCCGTCTGGGCGACGGCCGAGCCGAACCCGGACGTGCAAGCGCGTGCGCTACGCGCATCGGTCGCCATGATCGAAGCCGTGGAGGCGTTCAATCGGCAGCGGCCCGGTACGGAGCTGCCCACTCGCATCGGGCTCGAATCCGGCGAGCTCGTGATCGGCAACATCGGTTCGGAGCAGCGTTACGAGTACCGCGCCATCGGTGACATCGTGAACACTGCCGCGCGTATTCAAGGCCTGAATGGCGCGCTTGGCACGCGAGTGCTCGTTTCGGCTGCGACGCTCACGGGTTCGGTGGATGCGCCGACTCGCGACGTCGGTACATTTCTGCTGCGCGGCAAACGGCTACCCGTGCGCGTACACGAGCCGCTGGCGACGGCTCGCGTGGCGTTCGATTCGTCGATGCTTGCTGCGTTCGCCGTTGCGCTGGCTGCGTTTCGCGGTGGCGAATGGCCGCAGGCGCACGAACTGTTCACGGCGCTCGCGCAGCGCTGCCGCGACGACGGACCGACGCGTTACTACGCCGCGCTGGCCGAGCAATACCTTCGCGATCCGCCGACAGGCTGGAGTGGGGCCGTCATCGTCACAGTGAAGTGATGGGCGTCATGTCGCGCGGGCTCGAGGCGACGGGCGAACCTTGAGTCTTGCGAGAAAACTCTGGTGGCGGGCCGACCGCGGCACGTTGCGCTCGAGATAGGCGATTACATCGTCGAGCCCGGCGACGCATTCGCTCTTCGTGCTCGGATCGCGAGCCAGCAACTCGCGCAGCATCCGCTGCGACTCGTCGCGGACATCGACCGGAACGAGCGTCAGCAGATCGACCATCTTCAGGATCTTGTCCTGGTCCTCGCGTGGTAGTCGCTCCACCTTGTGGACGACGCGCAGCACTTCCTCCGAAACCTGCATAGCGCCCCCTTTGATTCCTTGGTCGCGTGAGGATCTATGTAGCACATCGACTGCGATCGATCTGTCGTGTGGATGACACTTCGCGTGAAATAGTTCGAGTTGTGTCCGGTCGCTGACAGAACTATGGATTGATTGATGCGATTCTGCGCTCGCGGTGCGACGTGCGCCGCGCTCAACGGAGACAATCCATGAAGACGTTTCGCCGATCGCTCGTTGTGGTTGCGCTGCTCGCGTCGTTTGCCGGTTTGCAGTCCACGACGGCTGGTGCGGAAACCGCGGTGACCGCTTCTCCGCCGACCCACAACGTGACGGGGTGCTGCTACTTCTACATTAATGGTAGGTGGATGTGCTTCCCGTGCTGAGTCGTCCGAGCGGCCACCAAAGCCTCAGCCGCCGGCGACCTCGTTGATCGCGCGCCGCAGCGCCTCTGCGTTGCGGATCACGATCTGCGAGCGGCCGAGATCGACCCAGCCGCGCCGCCGCCAATTGCTCAAGTGGTGATTGACGACCTGGCGCGTGAGGCCGAGGAACCGGGCCAGCTCGGCTTGCGAGATACGCAGCTCGAGCTGGCCGATCCCGGTGGCGCGGCCGTGTAGCGAGGCCAGGATCAGCAAACGCTTTGCGAGCCGCGCCGGCCCGCCGAGGAACGCGGACTCCTCGACGAGTTCGCTCGTCCACCGCAGCCGCTCGCAGAGCAGCTTCAGCAGGTGAATCGCGAGCGGCGGCTCGTCGTGCAGCAATTGCAGGAAGTCGCTGCGGCTGATGATGATCAGCGTGCTGCGCTCCGTCGCACGCGCGCCGGCCGTGCGCGGCAGGCCGTCCATGACGGCGATCTCGCCGAACGTGTCGCCGGGCTCCATGATGTTCAGGAACACTTCGCGACCGCGTGCGGCGGTGGCGCTGATGCGGATGCGGCCCGACGCCACGCCGTAGAGCGCGTCGCCGGGGTCGCCCTGCGCGAAGATCACGGCGCCTTTTGCGTAGGTGCGGCGCGTGGCCAACGCGGAGAGCCGCTGTAGGGAGACGTCGGTCAGGCCCCGAAAAAGGTAGTTGCGCTTCAGCAGCGTCTGCGTCGCCAAACTGCCGGCGAGCACTGTTTCGGAGGGGGACTCGTCCTCGCGATCGGCGACTGGCTGCATTCGGGCTCCTGGCATACGCTCCCGGCGCCAGCGCCGTTCGCGGACGGCAGCCAGTATGGTCGGGCCCGCGCGGAATGCAAGATATTCCGGCGGCATCGACAGCGGCTCCGCTGCCGCATGCCGCGTTATCGTTACATTGCCCTACACTGGGGCGTGTTCAGCGGAGATCCGTCTTGAGCCGAATTCCATGGAGCCTGGGCGTTCGCCTGTTGGCGCGCGACTGGCGTTCCGGCGAGGTACTCGTTCTGCTCGCGGCGCTGGTCGTGGCCGTCGCCGCGATGAGCGCGGTGACGTTCTTCACGGACCGTGTCCGTGCCGCCGTTTCGCAGCAGGCCGGCGAGGCTCTCGCCGCGGATCTAAGAATCGATTCGAGCAGCGACTTGCCGGCCGGCGTGCGTCTCGCTGCCGAACGGCACGGCCTCGACACGGCGGACGTCCTGAGTCTGCGCAGCGTCGTGGTGGCCGGGCAGACGACGTCGCTTGCCGACGTTCGCGGTGTGACGGCGACGTATCCGCTGCGCGGTGAGGTGCGCGTCGCGGATCGGCTCGGCGGAGTGCCGCAGCCGGCGACCGGCGCGCCACGTCGCGGTGAAGTCTGGGCCGAGCCGAGCCTGCTGGCTCGCCTCGGTGTCGCCGTCGGCGACGAGCTCGAGGTGGGCACTCTGCGGTTGCGCGTCACGCACACGCTCGAGTTTCGCCCGGACGAGGGTTGGCGTTTCACGGAGATCGCGCCCACCGTGCTCCTGTCTCTCGACGACGTGCTCGCATCGGGGTTGCTCGCGCCGGGCAGCATCTCGCGCCGCGCGGCGTTGTACGCCGGCGGCAGCGACGCGCTCGCGGCCTTTCGCGCGGAGATTGCGCCGCTGCTGCGGCCGCAGGACCGAGTTGAGGACTATCGCGACGGCCGGCCCGAAGTGCGTGCGGCGATCGGCAATGCGGAACGGTTCCTCGAGCTGGCGGCGCTCGTCAGCGTGCTGCTCGGCGGCGTGGCGGTAGCCATGGCGGCGCGGCGGTTCGTCGCGCGGCGGCTCGATGCCGTTGCCCTGATGAAGTGTCTCGGCTTGCGACATCGCGAAGTGCTGGCGTTGCACCTCGTGCAATTGCTGTTGCTCGTGGCAATCGCCGCGTTCGCAGGCAGCGTGGTCGGCTATCTCGCGCAGTTCGGTTTGACGGCCCTGCTCGCCGATTTGATCGAGGCGCAGCTGCCGGCGCCAGGCCTTATGGGCGCGGCGCTCGGTCCCGTAACTGCGGTCGCGGTTGCCATCGGTTGCGCGTTGCCGCCGTTGCTGCAACTCGGCGGCGTGCCGCCGGCGCGCGTGTTGCGTAACGACGTCGCGCCGCCGCAATTGCGGTACACGACGATCTATGGAGTGGCCGCCGCCGCCGTCACGGGGTTGCTGTACGTGTTGTTCGGCGACGCGAAGCTCATTATCTATCTGCTCGGCGGCACCGTCGCGACATTCTTCGTGCTGTATTTCGCAGGCCGGCTGCTCGTGCTGCTGCTCCAGCGCGTGCGCGGCGGCGTGGGCGTCGCGTGGCGCTACGGTATCGCGAACGTCGCGCGCCGTGGACGCGAGAGCAGCGTGCAAGTCGTGGCGTTCGGCATCGGGCTCATGGTGCTGCTGCTGCTGACCTCCGTGCGTACCGAGCTCATGTCCGAATGGCAGGCCACGTTGCCGGCCGATGCGCCGAATCATTTCCTGTTCAACATTCAACCGCAGGAGCGTGACGCCGTCGGCGCCGCGCTCGTCGCGGCCGGTGTCGAGTCGCCGCAGTTCACGCCGCTCGTGCGTGCGCGGATCAGCATGGTCAACGGCAAGCCGGCGTCGGAGTTTCCGGCGCTGACGGAACGTGGCCGGCGTGAGCTCAGCGATGAGCTGAACCTGACGCTGGTCGGCGGAGCTGCCCGGCGCCAACGAAGTCGTCTCGGGTAGTTGGTGGAGCGGTGCGGGCGAGCCGGAGCTGTCGCTCGAGGAAGAGTTGCGCGCAGCGATCGGTCTCAAGCTCGGCGACGAGCTCACGTTCGAGATCGGCGGCGAGAGTCTCGCGGTCGCGGCTCACGAACACGCGGCTCGTGCACTGGGACTCGTTCAGGCCGAATTTCTTCGTGGTCTTGAGCCCCGGTGCGATCGAGCACTACGCGCAGACGTACATCACGAGCTTGCACGTCGGCCCGGAGCGACGGAGCTTGACGATCGATCTGATTCGGCAGTTCCCGAGCGTGTCGGTCATCGACGTCGGCGCCGTGATCGAGCAGGTGCGCAGCTCGATGGATCGTGCCGCACTCGCGGTCCAGTACGTGTTCCTGTTCACGTTGGCGGCCGGAATCATGGTGCTGCTGGCCGCGATCCAGGCCACGCGCGACGAACGTATGTTCGAGAGCGCGGTGCTGCGGACATTGGGCGCGAGACGCAGCGTCGTGCTGCAGGGCGTCGCGGCGGAGTTCGCTCGCGCTTGGACTGCTTGCAGGGACTCTTGCGGCTGTCGGCGCCGCCAGCATCGGCTACGTCGTCGCGACGCGGCTGTTCAATCTGAACTACGTGCCGGGCGTTGCTCTGTGGCTGGGTGGGCTGCTCGCCGGCGCCGCCGTCGTCGGTATCAGCGGCACGCTGGCCGTGCGCTCGGTCGTCGACCACTCGCCGGCCGCGACTCTGCGCGGCGCGTGAAGCTGCGCCTGCGCTGCCGTAGTTCGCTCCTACTACGCACTCCCGCCATCCATGGCGGTCGCTAGGCCAGCGCGGCGTTGAGCTTCGCCGTTTCCGCCAGGTCTTCGCGATAACGACGCGCGGCCAGCATGTAGTGCACTGCCGCCCAGAGATTGACGACGCCGAAGGCCGCCATCGGGTACGCAATGCCAGGGCCGCGGCCGAGCGTCGGCTCGAGCATGTCGGAGATCCGGCCGACGATCGCGGGTCCCAGCGTGAGGCCGATGATCGTCTGAATGAACAACAGCACGGACGCAGACACGGCGCGCATCCGAACCGTAGCTATCGATTGTGCAACGGCGAACGATGGTCCGAAGAACATCGAAGCGAGGAGGAACATCATCGAGAACGTGATTGGTACGACGACGCGAAGGTCGTGCGAGAGATACGCCACGAACTGAAACGGCACCATGACGACGCACGCGATGCCCGGCACCCACATGTACCAGCGTTGGTCGTCGTTCTTGGTGCTGAACCTGTCGGAGAGATATCCGCCGGCGAAGCTGCCGACCGCGCCGACCAGCGAGAAGATCGCGAGGTAGTTACCGGCCTGTTGCGAGTTGAGCCCGTGCCACCATTGAAGAAGCTGCCGTTCCATGTCGTGCCCGAATACCAGACCAGCGAGTGCAGTGCTGCCGCCACGGACATGTGCATGAACGAGTTGCGCGCGACCAGAAACTTGAACACGTCGAAGAACGGAGGGGCTGCAGCGCGCGGTTTCGTAATGGGGCCGTCCGAGTACCCGCGCGGCGGCTCTCTCACGGTGAGCCATATCAGTGCCGCGAACAGTACGCCGGGGATGCCGATGAGCGCGAACGTCATGCGCCAGCCGTACCGCACGTTGAGCCAGCCGGCGAGCAAATTGCCGATGGCTGCGCCCACGGGTACCGCCATCGCATACACCGCGAGCGCCGTGGCGCGCTTCGAGCGAGGAAAGTAGTCCGAGATCAACGAGTGCGACGGCGGCGAGCCGCCGGCTTCGCCGACGGCCGTGAATGCGCGCGACGTAAACAGGGACAGGTAGTTCCACGCGAGACCGCAGGTCGCGGTCGCCGCACTCCAGAGCGCGATCGCCAGCACGAGCACGTTCACGCGGCTCCAGCGGTCGGCAAGGCGTGCGAGCGGTATGCCGAGGAACGAATAGAAGACGGAGAACGCGAGGCCGCTCAATAGGCCCATCTGGAAGTTGCTTGCCGGGATTTCTTCCTTGATCGACGGCAGCACTATGCCGAGCAGGCTGCTCCGGTCGATCACGTTGAAGACGTAACCGAAGAACAACATCAGCAGCACGTAGTGCTGATAACTCGGCTTGTCGAACACAGTTGTGTTCGCGGTGCTCGGCGCTGCGGCCGGCGTCGTAGTGCTCAACGTCTCCTCCCCCGATGGGCGTTGCCCATCCCCCAAGTCGTTGCGCGGTCAGCTGCGCTAGTCGGTGCGCTCCAGGTTGTCGCGTAGCCGCCGTTGCAGATCGCTCATATTAACCGCAGCGACGGGCCCGCTGCCCGCAAGATCGAGCGCGTGCGCGGCCGCCGTGCCCATGGCCATGCACGGGCCCATGACCCTGATGGCCGAAAGGGCATACGTATCGGCGTCGACGCAGCGGCCCGCCGCGACGATGTTGTCGGCCTCGGCCGGCAGCATGCAGTCGAGCGGAATGTAGTAGACGTGACCGTCCGGAAAACGCTCCCAGTGCACGAGCTCCTTCGTGTCATGCAGCTCGACCCACCAGGCGCAACGCGCGACAGCATCGGCGGGCCGCTCGGTACGCCGGATGTCGTCGAGGCCGAGCTGGCGGCGGCCCACGATCCAGCGGGTCTGGCGGATCCCGGGATTGCCGTAGTGGCGCACACGCACGTTCGCGAACATCTCCGGAAACTCGGTGCGCAGGAACTTCACGACCGCGTCGGCTTGGCGGCGCCCCTCGAACACCATGTCGCCCTGCGCCAGCGGGTCGAGCGGCGTCTCGAAGTGCGTGACGTTCGCGAGTGCCGTGCCTTTGCCCGGAAACGCGAACAGGAACCCGTCGTGGCGCACGAGCCCGTAATCCGCGCCGCGCTCGCGCAAGCGCGCGTACACCTGCTCGTGATCGATCTTGGCGACGCGCTCTTCGTCGTAGCCTTCGAGGATGAAGTTCAGGGATCCGTACACCGGCGCATCCGGCTCGCGGACCGCGAGGCCGCATTGCCAGCTCAAGACGGCATCGCCGGAGGCGTCGACGTACCCCGTTGCGTCGACGCGAACCGGGCCGAATCGCGTGGCAAACGTGAGACTCTGCAAACGCCGGTTTCTGAACTCGGCGTGCGTCAGGGTGGCGCCGAGCAGCGTGCGCACGCCGGCGTCCTGCACCTTTTGCTCTACCCAGCGCCCGAACGGCACGAGGTCGTACTGAAACGTCACGGTGCCGGTGCGCGTGCTGTGGCGGCGCGACAAGGCGCCGCTCGCCGTTAGATCGCCGATCAGCTCGTCGGCGAGCCCGTGTGTGATCTGGTAGGCGTCCTTGCCGTGCGAGTAGAGGCCGATGATCGTGCCGATGATCGAGCCCACGGCCTGGCCACCGAGAGCCGGTGCCGCGTCCACGAGCAGCACGCGGCGACCGAGGCGTGCGGCCTCGACCGCGGCCGTGACGCCCGCGATGCCGGCGCCGAGCACGCAGATGTCCACGGCGACGGCCGCGCCGTCGTCGACGGGGCGGCGGCGTACCACGGTGTTGATGGTGTCGCTCATTTCGTGTCGCGTCGTTGCGGTACGCCGCGCTCTGCGCGGGGCGCACCGGTTCGTTTGGTACGATAGCAGATGAGCATCGCTCGCACAGAGCTTTGCCCGGGGAGGAACGTCACGTGAGTCAACGCAAGCTGCGCAGCAATTTCGAGCCCGGCACTACCCGCGAGTCGGTGCGGCGCGCGCAGTGGAAGGCACTTGGTCTCAGCGAGGCCGATCTCACGAAGCCGAAGATCGCAGTGGTCAACAGCTCGTCGGAGCTCGCGATCTGCTTCAGCCATCTCGACGGCGTCGCGAAAGTCGTGAAGGATGCCGTGCGCGCTGCCGGCGGGTTGCCGTTCGAAGTGCGGACCGCGGCGCCGAGCGACTTCATCATTTCGGCCGGCGGCTCGGGCTACATCCTCGCGAGCCGCGATCTCGTCGTGAACGACATCGAGATCGCGGTTCAGGGCGCTCAGCTCGACGGCATGGTGTGCCTCACGTCGTGCGACAAGACGCCGCCCGCGCATCTGATGGCGGCCGGGCGCTTCGACATCCCCACGATTCTGGTCGTCTGCGGGTATCAACAAGAGCGGCGAGTACCGCGGCAAGCACGTCGACATCGAGGACGTGTTCTTAGGCTCCGTGCAGGCGCAGTTCGGCAAGCTCGATCGCGCCGAGCTCACGCGAGATGAGCAACAACGCGATCCGCGGTCCCGGCGTGTGCTCGGGCATGGCCACGGCGAACTCGATGCACGTCGTCGTCGAAGCGCTCGGCATGAGTCTGCCCGGCGGTGCGCCGGTCGCCGCCAACAGCGCCGCGATGTTCGACTGCGCGCGCCGCGCGGGCGAGCGCATCGTCGGCATGGTGTGGGAAGACCTGAAGCCGCGAAGCATCCTGACGCCGGGCGCGATCCGCAACGCGGTGGCCGCCGTGCTTGCCGTCAGCGGCTCGATCAACTGCATCAAACATCTGCAGGCCACGGCCGTCGAAGCCGGTGTCGACGTCGACGTGTTCGCGCTGTTCAACGAGCTTGGGCGACGCGTGCCGGTGCTGTCGGCCGTGCGACCGAACGGCGACGACAGCATCGAAGCGTTCGACGCGGCCGGCGGCGCGCGCGCATTGCTGAAACAACTCTCGCCGCTGCTCGATCTCGACGTGCTGACCGTGACGGGCAAGACGCTGCGCGAGAATCTCGCCGCGGCCGAAGTGCACGACGCGGAAGTCATTCGCCCGTTGTCGCGGCCGTTCTCCACGAAACCGCCGATCGTGGTGCTCAAGGGTTCGCTCGCGCCCGACAGCGCCATCGTGAAGCTCGGGCTTCGAGATCCGGGCCGCAAGGACCGGTTCTCAGGCCCCGCGATCGTGTTCGAGGACGGCTTCGACGCGATCGCGGCCATCAAAGCGGGGCAGGTGAAGCCGGGCCACGTGCTCGTCGTGCGCGGCATGGGGCCGAAGGGCGGACCCGGCATGGCGGGGCCCGCGTCGGCCGTCGTGTTCGCGTTGTATTCCGCGAATCTGCAGAACGACGTGGCGTTCGTGTCCGACGGCCAGCTCTCGGGCCTCTGCAACAAAGGGCTCACCGTGGCCGAGGTGTCGCCGGAAGCGGCCACAGGCGGCCCGCTCGGGCTCGTCGAGAGCGGCGATACGATCACGATCGACGTCGATCGCCAGAGCATCGATCTCGAGGTTACGGCGGAAGCGCTCGCGGTGCGCCGCGCGCGGCTCGGCGACGAAACCACTGAAGCAGCGACCGGCTGGCTGTCGATCTACCGCGAGCAGGTGCAGCCGATGTCGCAGCGGCGTCGTGCTCGTGAAGAACCGCTGAATCGCCGTCAGCCGCGTTGTGAATTTCGACGGTGCCGGCGTCGCCGTCGACGACGACCCAGTCGCCCGTCTCGATCAGCTCGAGCGGATCGCGGTCGAGATCCGTGACCGCCGGCACGCGCATGACGACGGCACCCAGCGCGATCTTCGTCGTCATCTCGTTGAACACGAGCGCCTTGGGCGCCGTGCCCGCGAGCCGCGCGAGATGAAAGGCGACCGACCAGCCCGACGAGCCTTTCGCGCCGGGAAACACGAGCACCTTGTCCTTGAAGCTGACGCCGCGCAGCTCGTGGTGCGTCTCGATCACGACGCCCTGCATGGGATTCACGCCGCCCCAGCCCGAGATCGTCTGGTGCGTGACGAGCGCTTCGCCTTCGGTGCGTCCGCCGACGACTTTGCGGCCGTGCAGAACGATCGGTGCAGCGCTCATGGTGCTCTACCGTTCCAACGGGCGGTCAGCGCCGCGTCGATGCAATCCGCCGTGCTGCCGAACCACGCCTGAATGCCCATGATCGCGGGCAGGTAGTGGACCTGCTTGGCCGAGTCGAGCGCCGCGACCTTCGTGCCGGGCGGCAATGCCTGGCCGATGGCGGAGCAGGTGTCGGTCATGCACGTGGCCGCCGGCCGCGCGGATCACTTCTGTGTAGCCAGCGCGATCGGCTTGTTGCTTGACGATGCGCGACGTGAAGATCCACAGACGGCAATTCGGGCTGATCTTGCGGCCGGCGAGCAGCGTGCACACTTCGGCGATCTGCTCGAGCGCCGCGTGCGGGCAGCCGAGCATCACGTAGTCGACGTTCGCGTCGCGCGCGTTCGAGTTCAGCGTCTCGTATACGCGTTTGCGTTCGGCCGGTCCGTAACGAAAGGTCTCGACGGGTCGGTTGCCGCCGAACGCGGCGCTCTCGGTCGGCGCTTCGGGCGTCACGCCGACGATGTGGTACATCTCGACGCCGCCCGACGACGCGGCCGCCGCGCCGAAGTGCTTGTAGCGCACGAGGTCCGGAACGCCGAGCCGCCCGTCGATGCACCGGAATCCGTTCGCCCACCACTTCGCCGACGAAGTAGCCGAGCATGCCCCAGTCCATGAGGCTGTCGACGGCCACGTCGACCTCGATCTTGTGCGTGCCGCGGCGATAGTGGTCCTGATGGAAGCCGAAGTCGGGAATCTTGCCCGTCAGCATTGCGGCGCTCGTGCTCTCGCGGCCTTCGGTGTTCGTGCGCGCGCCGAGCACGGAGTTGCAGTAGATGACGGCCGAGGATTCCATCCACGCGCAGTGCTCGCCCATTTTCGGCACGTTGCCGACGAGATACGGAGTGCACGTCTTCAGGATCTTCACGCCGCGATCGGCCGCGTACTTCTCCGTGGCCTTCAACACTTCGGCGGCTTGCTCGGTCGCGCCGAGGAGCTGCCAGTTCTCCGGATCGTAGCCGCCCTGCAAGTGACACGAGTTCGTGACCACCGGAGGCATCTCGACGAGCTCGTCGCTGTCGAGATCGAAGTGCGAGAAGATCGCGTCGCGGCCGCCGCCCGACTTTTTGTAGTGGTTCGCGAGGAACACGCTGCCCTGGCCCGGCACGCCGGCGACGTTCGTAGTAGCCACGAAGCGCTCGGCGCCGAGCGCCTCGGCGTAACGCACGAGCAGCTCCATTGCCTTCTGCTTGGCTTTGCCGCCGCGGCCGTCGAGCAGTGCGCGTTCGTCGTCGGTCAGCTGCATGGTGGGCCTCTCGTGTCGCCGGCGTTTCGGCGTGCCGACGTCGCTAGTCTAGCGCGTGCCGCGGCAGGCCCGGGTACGGGTTGCCGCAGGTCAAGGTTATGATGCCCACACATTCTTCTTTGGAGCTTCCGCGATGATCGAGTTGTTCACTGCAGCCACACCGAACGGCTGGAAAGCCTCCGATCACGCTCGAGGAGCTCGGGCTCCCCTACAAGGTTCGGCCCATCAGTTTCGACAAGGGCGAGCAAAAGGAGCCGTGGTATCTGAAGCTCAACCCGAACGGTCGAATTCCGACGATCGTCGATCACGACAACGGCGGCTTCGCGGTGTTCGAGTCGGGCGCGCTGATGATCTATCTGGCCGAGAAGGCCGGCAAGCTGCTGCCGCGCGACGTCAAGGGCCGCTCGCTCGTCATTCAATGGTTGATGTTCCAGATGGGAGGCATCGGCCCGATGATGGGACAAGCCAACGTGTTCTACCGTTACGCGCCGGAGCGCATTCCCTACGCGATCGACCGTTATCAGCGCGAGGTGCGGCGGCTGTTCGAGGTGTTGAATACGCGACTGGCGGATCACGAATACCTGGCCGGCGACTATTCGATCGCCGACATCGCGAACTGGTCGTGGGTGTTCGGTTACAAGTGGTCGGGCGTCAGCATCGACGGTCTCGATCACCTGCGTCGCTGGCTCGACACCATTGCGGCGCGGCCGGCCGTGATCCGCGGCAAAGACATACCCGTGCCGACGGACATGGAGGAGATGATCCGCAAAGCGGACGAGGCCGTAGCGAAAGTGAAGGGGATCTTGGTCTGACGCCGCGGCGCCGAAATCCGCGGCTTGCGGGTCCCGGAGCCTGGTTCTACACTCGGTTGAGTTCCGTCACGCCACGATAACCGCCGCGGGTGCGAGCCTGCACCCAACGCCAGTTCGAGGAACCAGATGAGCGCTTCGATCGCCACTCAGCCCGCCCCGTCGGCAGGGGTTGCCGCATTTCTGCGCCGACCGGCGCGCTTGCTGATCGGCGGGGAATGGGTGCAGTCGGAGTCGAGCGTCCGCATTCCCGTGATCGATCCCGCCACCGGCGCCGAAGTCGCGTCGATCGCGGACGCGAATCGCGCCGACGTCGACAAGGCCGTGGCCGCTGCGCGTGAAGCTTTCGAGCGGGGCGCGTGGGCCAAGATGCTGCCCGCCGAGCGCGAAGCGCTGATCTGGCGGCTCGCCGACCTGATCGACAAGCATGCCGACGAGCTCGCGGAGCTCGAGAGCATCGACAACGGCAAGACGAAGAAGATGGCCGGCATCGTCGACGTGCCCGGCGCCCGCAACTATTTTCGCTACATGGCCGGTTGGGCCACGAAGATCGAGGGCTCCACGATCGAGATCTCGGTCGGCGCCCCGGAAGGCGGGCGGGTGAATGCGTTCACGCGGCGCGAGCCAGTCGGCGTCGTCGCCCAGATCATCCCCTGGAACTTCCCGCTCGTGATGGCCGCGTGGAAGCTCGGTCCTGCGCTCGCGGCCGGTTGCACCTGTGTGCTGAAGCCGGCCGAGCAGACGCCGCTCACGGCGCTGCGGCTCGGCGAACTGATCATGGAGGCCGGGTTCCCGGCCGGCGTAGTGAACATCCTCACGGGCTACGGCGAGACCGTCGGCGCCGCGCTCGTCACGCATCCGGGCGTCGACAAGATCGCGTTCACGGGCTCGACGTTGGTCGGCAAGATGATCAACAAGGCGGCCACGGATTCGCTGAAGCGCGTGTCGCTCGAGCTCGGCGGCAAATCGCCCGTCATCGTGTTGCCGGACGCCGATCTCGACACCGCCATCAGAGGAGCGGCGGGCGCCATCTTCTTCAACGCGGGCCAGGTCTGTGCGGCCGGCTCGCGGCTCTACGTGCACCGCAAGCTGTTCGACCGCGTGGTCGAAGGCGTGGGCGCGGCGGCGCAGTCGATCCGTCTCGGTCCCGGTCTCGACCCGGGCACACAGATGGGGCCGCTCGTGTCGCGCGAGCAGCAGGAACGTGTCATGGGCTACATCCAGTCCGGTCGCAGCGAGGGTGCCTCGATCGTGGCCGGCGGCGAAGCGCCGTCGCATCCCGGCTACTACGTGCGGCCCACGGTCATCGCCGACGTGAAGGGTTCGATGCGCGTGGTGCAGGAAGAGATCTTCGGGCCCGTCGTGGTCGCGCAGCGGTTCGACGATCTCGACGATGTGGCGCGGCTCGCGAACGACACGCCGTATGGGTTGAGCGCCAGCATCTGGTCGAACGACCTTCGCGCGGTGCATCGCCTCGTGCCGAAGATCAAGGCGGGCACGATATGGGTCAACACGCATGGGCCGGTCGACGCGAACATGCCGTTCGGCGGCTTCAAGCAGTCCGGGCTCGGTCGCGAGCACGGGCGAGTGGGCGTTGAGATGTACACGGAAGTGAAGTCCGTGTGCATGTTTGTTTGATGGTCGTACTGGGGGGATCCATGAGCTCTGCTTCCGAAAAGGACGTCAAAGAAGCTGCCCGCCGTCGCGAAAGCGAACGGCGCACGGCACCGGTACCGACGCGCGGCGTCGCGAGCCTGGTGCGGTCGCTGACCGAAGGCACCGCGCGGCCGAAGGCGAAAGAGCAGGAAGTGCTCGACGTCGCTGCGGCGTATTTCCTCGAGCACGGCTACCAGGGTGCGAGCATCAACGCGATGGCACGTAGCTCGGGCATCTCGAAGGAATCGATCTACCGCTACTTCAGCAGCAAGAAGCAGCTGTTCGAAGCCGTCATCGGCCGCGAGCTCGTCGAATACCGGCGCGCGCTCGACCACCTCGATTCGATCCTGAAGTCGCTCGAGTTGCGCGCGGCGTTGATCATGGTCGTCGAGACCACGCTCGCGCTGATCACCACGGACCGCACGCTCGCATTGCGCCGGCTGATCTTCGAGGAGGCCACGCGCTCGCCGGATGTCGGTCAGCACTACTACAAGATCGGCGCGGGCAAAGCGTACGCCGTGCTGCAGAAGGTGTTCGAGACGCACGACTACGAGAGCGAATTCGACGTGCAGAAGCTGAGCGAGCACTTCGTCGCGACTGATGTCCTGGAGGATCACTCTCGAGCGGCAGTGCGCCGTGCGCCCGCAGCCCACGGCGGAGGAGATCTCCAAGCACGCCGCGGTGTTCGTAGACGACTTCATGAAGGCGTTCTTGAAGACGCGGTAGCAACGGTGTCCTGGAACCGACGCGAAGTTCTCGGTTCGGCGCTGGCGCTCGGTGCGCTCGCAGCAGGGCCTACAGCTTTATCGCAAACCCGTAGAAGCGGTAGGTCGCCGATGAACTTCGTGATTCGCAACGCGTACGTCCTGACGATGGACGCTTCACTCGGCGACGTGCAGGGCGGCGACGTGCACGTGAAGGACGGCGCGATCATGGCCGTCGGCAAAAGTGTCTCGGCGCCTGGCGCAGACGTCATCGACGGCGCGGGCATGCTCGTGCTGCCGGGGCTGATCGAAACGCACTGGCACATGTGGAGCACGATCCTGCGCAGCCTGTCCGGCGACAAGCAGGAGCACGGCTACTTCCCGACGTCGCGCACGCTCGGCACCTTCTATACGGCGGATGACATGTACGCGGCCGCGCGTCTCGCAGCCGCCGAGGCCGTGAACGGCGGCATCACGTTCGTGCACGATTGGTGTCACAACGTGCGCTCGCCGGCGTTCGCCGAAGCGGATCTGCGCGCGCTGACCGAAGCCGGCATCCGCGCGCGGTTCTCGTACGGTTCGCCGACGGGCGCCAGCAACGACGTGACGATCGATCTCGATGACCTTACGAGGCTCAGCAAGCGCTGGACCGAGCTCTCGAACGGCGGTTTGCTGACGCTCGGCCTCGCGTGGCGCGGCGCGGCGAGCTCGTCGACATTGCGCGACTACGAGGTCGCGAAGAATCTCGGCCTGCCGATCTCCGTGCACGCCAACAACTTCAAGAACACGGCCGGCGGCATCGCCGATCTCGCGGCACGCGGACTGCTGCACCCCGGCATGCAGGTCATCCACGCTGTGTGGGCGAGTCCCGACGAGATCAAAGCGCTCGCGGCGAACCGCTGCTCCGTCAGCATGTCGCCGTTCACGGAGTTGCGGATCGGTTTCGGCATGCCGCTCGCGGCCGACATGCTCACGGCCGGGATTCCCGTCGGCCTATCGGTCGATACGGTCGCGCTGTCGGGCGACGCCAATATGTTCGGAATCATGAAAGCCATCCAGAACGTCGAGAACGGCCGCGCGCTCGACGAATTCAAGATGCCGGCCCGGCGCGTGCTCGAGATCGCGACGATCGGCGGTGCACGTTCGATGGGTCTCGGCGACAAGATCGGCTCGCTCGTGCCCGGCAAGCGCGCCGATCTGATCATGATCGACACGCGCGCGGTGAACCTGGCCGTGGTCACGGAACCCGCGCATCTGATCGTCGAGGCAGCGCAGCCCGCCAATGTCGACAGCGTCGTCGTCGACGGCAAGTTCTTAAAGCGCGGCGGGCGGCTCACGCACGTCGACACCACGGCCATCGTCGACGCGGCCCGCAAGTCGTACGCCGGCGTGCGCCAACGCTCCGGCTGGAGCTGGCCCGGCACCCTCTTAACGCAGTACGGCGCGTAGCTGCGCGACGAGCCAGTCGAGCTCCGCGCGCGTCACCACGAGTGGCGGCGCGAGCCGAATGACCTGCTCGTGAGTGTCTTTCGCCAGCACGCCGCGGCGCGCGAGCTCTTCACAATACTGTCGCGCCGTACCGTGCGATCGGCCGATCTCGATTCCGATCAGCAAGCCGCGGCCGCGAACGTCAGCGATGCACGCGGCGCGGAAGTCGCGCACGGCTGCGAGCAGATGTTCGCCAAGCTCGGCTGCGCGCGCCGCGAGATTCTCGTCCACGAGCACCGCGAGTGCCGCGCGGCCGACGGCCGCGGCGAGCGGGTTGCCGCCGAACGTGCTGCCGTGATCGCCGGGTTGGAACAACGTCAGCAGAGCGCGGCTCGCGAGCACGGCCGACACCGGGTACACGCCGCCGCCGAGTGCCTTGCCGACCACGAGCACGTCGGGCTCCGCGCCCGGCTCGTGCTCGTGCGCGAACATTCGCCCTGTGCGGCCGAACCCCGTCTGGATCTCGTCGAGCACGAACAACACGCCGCGTTCTCGGCACAGCGCGCGCGCCGCGGCGAGGTACCTAGGCGGCGGCACGATGATGCCGGCTTCGGCCTGGATCGGCTCGACGAGAAAGGCGACGGTGTTCGGCGTCAGAGCCGCGCGTAGTGCCTCGAGGTCGCCGAACTCCACGAGCGAAAAGCCGGGCCCGTAGGGGCCGAAGTCGTCGCGATACTGCGATTCCGATGAGAAGCCGACCAACGTAGTCGTGCGGCCGTGGAAGTTGTTGCGGCAGGCCACTATCTCGGCCCGATCGTGCGGCACGCCTTTGACGCGATACCCCCATTTACGCGCGAGCTTGATCGCGGTTTCGACCGCCTCGGCACCCGTGTTCATCGGCAGCGCCATCTCCATGCCGGTGAGGCGGCAGAGGTCGGCCAGGAACGGGCCCATCTGGTCGTTGTGCACTGCGCGCGAGGTGAGCGTGAGTCGCCCTGCCTGGGCGACCAGCGCAGCCACGATCCGGGGATGTCGGTGGCCGTGATTCAGCGACGAGTAGGCGCTGATGCAGTCGAGGTATTTGCGGCCGTCGACGTCCCAGAGCCACACGCCCTCGGCGCGCTCCGCGACGATCGGCAGCGGTGAGTAGTTGGGCGCGCTGACGGCCACGGTCTGCGCGATGACGGCGTCGCTCTGGCTCACGGGTGATGGCGGTCGTTGTGGGGTCAAGGATCGGCGCGGTCGACTGGTCGCGACGGCAGCGTCGCGCGAGTTTGGCACGCGGGCGTTGTGATTGAAACCGCTCGCGCGCGGCGAGCGGGTAGAATGCGGGCCGGCGCCGCATTGCTAGAGCGGCTGAGATTCGAATGACCGCAGCCAATCCGAAAGTGTGGTTGAAGCCAGGCCGCGAGAAATCGCTGCGGCGCAAGCACCCGTGGGTGTTCTCCGGAGCGATCGAGCGCGTGGAGGGCGCGCCGGCATCGGGCGCCACCGTCGACGTCGTAACGGACGGCGGCGCTTTTCTCGCGCAGGCCGCCTATTCGCCCACGTCGCAGATTCGCGCGCGCGTCTGGACCTTTCGCTCCGACGAACGTATCGACGCGGCTTGGTTTCACGCGCGGCTCGCGCGCGCGATCGAGTCGCGCCGCAAGCTCGGCATGCTCGATGCTGGGAGTGCGTGCCGGCTCGTGTTCTCCGAGTCTGACGGGTTGCCGGGGCTCATCGTTGATCGCTACGGCGAGTATCTGGTGTGCCAGTTTCTGTCGGCCGGCGCGGAAGTCTGGCATGCGGCGATCGTCGAGGGCCTGCAGGCGCTGTGTGCACCCCGCGGCATCTTGGAGCGCTCCGAAGGCGGCGGGCGGCACAAGGAGGGGCTCAAGTCCGAGCGCCGGTTGCTCGCGGGCGAGGCGCCGCCCAGCGAGATCGAGATCGAGACCCACGGCGTGCGCTACCTGGTCGATCTGACGGGTGGCCAGAAGACCGGCGCGTACCTCGACCAGCAGCGCAATCGCAAGCGTGTCGCCGCGTACGCGCCTGACGCCGAGGTGCTCGATGCGTTCGCCTACACCGGCGGCTTTGCGTTCGCGTCCCTGCGTAGCGGCGCCGCGAGCGCATTGCTGATTGACTCTTCCGCGGAGGCGCTGCAGCTCGCGGAGCGCGATGGGGCGCGCAACGGCTTCGTCGACCGCTGCGCGTTCGTGGTGGCGAATGTCTTCGACGAGCTGCGGGTCCTCAAGCAGGCCGGCAAGCAGTTCGATCTGGTGGTCCTCGATCCGCCGAAGTTCGTGCACTCGGCCGATCAGATCAACGCCGGGAGCCGCGGTTACAAGGACATCAACATGCTGGGTCTTCAGCTCGCGCGCCCGGGCGGGGTGCTCGCAACGTTCTCCTGCTCGGGGCACGTCGACGCGGCGCTGTTCCAGAAGATTGTCGCCGGCGCCGCGGTCGATTCCGGCCGCGCGGCGCAGATTCTCGAGCGCCTGTCGCAACCGGCGGATCATCCCGTCGCGACGGAATTCCCCGAGGCCGATTACCTCAAAGGCCTGATTCTGCGAGTGTACTGACGCGCGCTGTGGCGCGCCGACTTGAGGAGCAGCGAATGCAGCACGATTTGCCCGCGCCCTGGCGGCACGATCATTCCTTCGGCCAGGACTTCAAGCGCCCTGGCGAGCGCAAGACGCAGATAGTGATCGCGATCACCGCGACGATGATGATCGTCGAAATCGTGGCCGGAGTGCTGTTCGGCTCGATGGCGCTGCTAGCGGACGGCTTGCACATGGCATCGCACGCGGTGGCGCTGACGATCAATGCGTTCGCGTACGTGTACGCGCGACGCCACGCGCGCGACGCGGCTTACACCTTCGGCACCGGCAAGATCAACACGCTCGGCGGCTTTACCGGTGCGGTGCTGCTCGCCGGGTTCGCGGTCGTCATGGCGGCCGAGAGCGTCCAGCGGCTGGTCGTGCCGCTGCCGATCGCGTTCGATCAGGCCATCGTTGTGGCCGTCGTGGGGCTCATCGTGAATGGCGTGTCGATGTTGATCCTGGGGCACGACCACGGTCATGACCACGATCACGATCACGACCACGACCACGGTCATGACCACGACCACGACCACGACGACCACCACGATCACGAGGGCAGGGCGCACGACCACAACCTCATGTCGGCCTACCTGCACGTGCTGGCCGATGCCCTGACCTCCGTGCTCGCGATCGTCGCGCTGCTCGCTGCGAAGTATTTCGGCTACACCTGGATGGACGCGCTGATGGGTATCGTCGGCGCAGTGCTGGTTGCGCGCTGGTCGATCGGGTTGTTGCGTGAGACCAGCGCTGTCCTGCTCGACCGCAGCGTACCGGAGGCGGTTCGCGACGAGATTCGTGCCAGCCTCGAGGCCCGCGACGACAACCGCGTGACGGATCTGCACGTCTGGTGCATCGGCCTGAATCTGTACGCCGTCGTCATCGGTGTCGTTACGCCCATGCCCCACCCACCGCAGCACTACAAGTCCTTGCTGCCGACCGACCTCGGCATCGCGCACGCGACGGTCGAGGTCCACGCCGCTGATTCAGCCAGATAGCCGTATACGAAATCAGATACGGGTGTATGCTCTCGGCGTGAAGTCCCGGCCGCTGCAAGAACGCAAGCCAACGCCCGCCAGCCCGCGGGTCGCTCGTCGGCGCGAGCGGATGCGGGCATCACTGCTCGCGGCCGGCGCCCGGCAGTTTGCAAGCCGGGGCATCGGCCCCGTGAGCGTCGAGGAGCTCATCGCCGAGGCCGACGTCTCGCGCGCCACGTTCTACGGATTCTTCTCGAGCAAATACAGCCTTCTAGAAGGCATACTTAACCCGATCTTCGACGTCGCGACGCGGTCGATTCGTGAGCTCTCGAGTCACCCAGCCGAAGACGCTGTCGATGGCCTGATCGACGTGTACCTGTCGCTGTGGGACACCCATCGCGAAGGGCTGTTGCTGATTCCGCTGGTGGATCAGGAGACCTTCCGGCACTTCGAGCCCCAGCACCGCGCGCTGCACTCGGCGCTGCTCGAGCTCCTGGTCGGGGTCGAGCGGGCTGACTTGCTCCGCAACGGCAGCGCCCAGTACTCGCTGAAGGTCATCGCGCGCACCGCGGTTCAGCTGCTGCGTGTCTACGACGGTCATCCCGCCGCCGCTGCGCTGTTCCGCGATGCGCTGCGGGGCTTGCTGCTGCGCGCGCACTGACGGCCGTGAAGTCCGAACGCGCGATCCTCGGGGTGCTGTTCGCCGGCGTGTTGATGGCCGCGCTCGACATTGCGATCGTGGGCCCTGCCTTGCCCGCCATCCGCGGTGCGTTCGATGTGGGTGGACGCGCGCTGCCGTGGGTGTTCAGCATCTACGTGTTGTTCTACGTCGTCGGGACGCCGCTGCTCGCGAAGCGCGCCGACCGGCGGGGCCGTCGTGTGGTGTTCGTGCAGAGTCTGGCCCTGTTCGCGCTGGGCTCGCTGGTGGTCGCCGGTGCGCAGAACTACCCCATGCTGCTGGTTGGCCGGGCCGTGCAGGCCTTCGGCGCGGGCGGATTGCTCCCTGTCGCCGCGGCCGTGATCGCCGACACGGTGCCGCTCGAGCGACGCGGTCGCGTGCTGGGGCTGATCGGCGCGACCTTCGGGGTCGCGTTCCTGCTGGGCCCCCTGCTCGGCGGATTGTTGCTGCCTTGGAGCTGGCGCTGGTTGTTCCTGATCAACGTGCCGATCGCGGGCGTGCTGATCGCGCTCGCGCAGCGCACGTTGCCGCAGCTCCGTCAAGCCGATTCGCGTGCGTTCGACGCGCGTGGCGCGGTGCTTCTGTCGGTTGTTCTAACGGCTATTGTCATTGGCATCGGTCAGATCGATACCGAGCGGTGGACGGCGAGCTTTCAGTCGTTGCGCGTGTGGCCGTGGTTGCTGCTCGCCGCGATCGGGGCGCCGTTGCTCTGGTCCGTCGAGAAACGCGCGGTCGACCCTGTGCTGCCGCCGGCGCTCCTGCATTCGGGTCAGCTGAAGCTCGTGGGTGCCATCGCGCTGGCGGCGGGTGCGGTGGAGGCGGGCATGGTGTTCCTGCCCGACGTCGCGGTGCTGGGCTTAGGCGTCGACGCGGCGGCGGCGAGCTTCATGATGCTGCCGCTTGTGCTGACGCTCGCCGTCGGCGCACCGCTTGCGGGGCAGTTACTCGATCGAGTCGGTCCGCGTGCTGTCGTGCAGGCCGGGTTGTCGTTGACGGCTGCCGGTCTGGTTCTGCTGGCGTTTGCGCCGCTCGACCTCGTGAGCTTCTACTCGGCGGGCGCGGTCATCGGGTTCGGCCTGTCGGCGTTGCTCGGCGCTCCACTGCGGTACATCACGCTGCAGGAAGCGGGAGAGGAGCGTCGTGGCTCGGGCCAGGGCTTGCTGACGTTGTGCGTCAGCATCGGCCAGCTGATCGGCTCGGCCCTGATCGGCGGCCTCGTCGGGTCGACGGCGGACGCGCTCGGCGGTTACCGCCACGCGCTGCTCGCCGTCAGTGTCGTCTGCGCGTTTGCGTTGATGCTGAGCCTCGCGCTGCGCGGTAGAGTGAGCCACCGGCAGGCGGCCGGCTGAACGCGTCGTTTGCTTGGCAAAGCCCTCGGAGCGAGACTTCATGCGTGACTGTTGGATAGCCCCGTCGATTCTGTCCGCCAACTTCGCGAAGCTCGGCGAAGAGGTGGACGCTGTCGTGGCGGCTGGCGCCGATCTGATTCACTTCGACGTCATGGATAACCACTACGTGCCGAACCTCACGATCGGCCCGCTGGTGTGCGAAGCGCTCCGGAAGCACGGCGTGAAGGCGCCGATCGACGTGCATCTGATGGTCAAGCCGGTCGACCGCATCATTCCGGACTTTGCCGCTGCCGGAGCGTCGTACATCAGCATCCATCCGGAAGCGACCGAGCACGTCGATCGCTCGCTGCAGCTGATTCGCGAGCACGGTTGCCGCAGCGGCCTCGTGCTGAATCCGGCCACGTCGCTGACCTGGCTCGATCACGTGCTCGACAAAGTCGATCTCGTGCTGTTGATGTCGGTCAACCCGGGGTTCGGCGGGCAGCAATTCATCGACGCCACGTTGGCGAAGGTACGCGCGGTACGCGAGCGCATCGACCGCACCGGGCGCTCCATCCGGCTCGAAGTCGACGGCGGCGTCAAGGTGGCGAACATCGGCAAGATCGCGGCGGCCGGCGCCGACACCTTCGTAGCAGGCTCCGCGATTTTCGGCGCAGGCGACTACCGCGGGACGATCGCCGCCATGCGCCGCGAGATCGCTGCCACCAGTTGAGCTCGCGATCGGCGTTTGCCGAGCGCCGCCACTCGCTTCCGCGGGCCGTTCTGCTATGCTCGCGGCCGCCGAAAACCGCTGGGTTGCTCGGGCTTAAGCGCTGAACCTCTAGAGGCCACTTCATGACCTGGACTGTGCACAAGTTTGGCGGCACCAGCGTCGCCGACGCGAGCTGCATTCGCCGTGTAGCTGCCATCATCGGCAGCCAAGAAACCGGCAATCTCGGCGTAGTCGTGTCGGCCATGAAAGGCGTGACGGACGATCTGCTCGGCCTCGTCGAGAAGGCCGCGCGCCGCGAACCCATCGAGCCGACGCTGAAGGCGCTGCGCGCGCGTCATGAGAAGGCCTGCGTCGAGCTGCTCGGTGCCGCCGGCGCGAAGCCCGTGCTGGCCGAGTTCGACGCCGAGCTGACCGATATCGAAAGCATCCTGAAGGCCGTGTCGCTCGTGCGCTCGGCGTCGAGTCGCAGCCGCGACCTCGTCGCTGGTTTCGGCGAGATCTGGTCCGCACGGCAGATCGCGGTGTTCTTCAAGCAGGAGTTCGCGAAGAAGCGCGACGTCATGTTCCTGAACGCGCGCGACGTGCTCGTGATCGATATGAGCGAGATGGGCCCGGTCGTCGCGTGGGATCTGTCGCGGCCGAAGCTCGCGGCCGTGATACCGGCCGGCTTTCGCGGCGTCGTGGTCATCACGGGCTTCGTGGCTTCGGATCGCGAAGGCTTGCCGACCACGCTCGGCCGCAACGGCAGCGACTACTCCGGTTCGATCTTCGGCGCGTTACTCGACGCGAACGAAGTGCACATCTGGACCGACGTCGATGGCGTCATGAGCGGCGATCCACGCCAAGTGCCGGAAGCCAAGATCATCGACGAGATGTCGTACAGCGAGGCCATGGAGCTCGCGTACTTCGGCGCGAAGGTCATCCATCCGCAGACGATGGCGCCGGCCGTCGGTCGGGGCATTCCGATCTGGATCCGGAACACGTTCAACCCGACGAATCCCGGCACCAAGATCTCCGCTACCTCCGGGCATCGCGGCGCGGCCGTGAAGGGCATCAGCGGCGTCGACGGCGTGGCGCTCGTGAACCTCGAAGGCGCGGGCATGATCGGCGTGCCGGGCACGGCCGACCGGTTGTTCGGTGCCCTGCGCGAGTCGGGCGTGTCCGTCATGCTGATCTCGCAGGGCAGCTCCGAGCATTCGATCTGCTTCGCCGTGCGCGACGACGTTGCCGAGAACGTGCGCAAGGTCGTCGAGCGTGCGTTCGCCGTGGAGCTGAACGAAGGGCAGGTGCAGCGCGTGGGCATCACGCGCAACTGCGCCATCGTGGCCGTGGTCGGCGATGACATGGCCGGCATGCCCGGCAGCGCGGGGCGGTTCTTCGGTACGTTGGGCCAGGCCGGCATCAACGTGCGCGCGATCGCGCAAGGCTCGTCGGAGCGCAACATTTCGGCCGTCATCGACGCGAAGGATATGACGCGCGCGATACGCGCGGTCCACAGCAGCTTCTATCTGTCGGCGAAGACGGTGTCGATCGGCGTGCTCGGCCCCGGGCTCGTCGGCGGAACACTACTCGACCAGGTTGCCAACGCGCTGCCGCATCTGCGCGAGAAGTTCAACCTCGATCTGCGCGTGCGTGCGATCGGCGCGAGCAAGAAGATGCTGCTCGACGAGCAGCGCATCGATCTCAAGCAGTGGCGCGACACGCTGAAGGCAGGCGTGGCGATGGATACCGACAAGCTCGTCGACCATGTGCAGACGGACTATCTGCCGCACTCGGTGTTGATCGACTGCAGTGCGAGTCAGGCGGTAGCGGATCGCTACGCCGAGTGGCTGAAGCGCGGCATTCACGTGATCACGCCGAACAAACGCGCGCACAGCGGCCCGATCGCGTATTACCAGGAGCTGAAGCGCCTCTCCCGCGGCTCGCGCACGCACTTCCTGTACGAAGCGACTGTCGGCGCGGGCTTGCCCGTCGTTCAGACGCTGAAGGACCTGGTCGAGACCGGCGACGAGATCCGCAGCATCAGCGGCATCTTTTCGGGCACCCTCGCGTACCTTTTCAACGTGTTCGACGGCACGCGGCCGTTCTCGGACATCGTGCGTGACGCGAAGTCGCGCGGTTACACCGAGCCCGACCCGCGTGACGATTTGTCGGGCACGGACGTGGCGCGCAAGGCCGTGATCCTGGCGCGCGAAGCCGGGCTCGCGCTCGAGCTCGCGGACATCGCGGTCGAGAGCCTCGTGCCCGCGGCGCTCGCCAAGGCGTCGGTCGAGGAATTCATGAAACGCCTGCCGGATTTCGACGCACCGATGGCCGAGCGTGTGGCGGCTGCGAAGAAGGCGGGCAAGGTCTTGCGCTACGTCGCGACCATCGACGTGGGCGCCAAGACCGCGAAGGTGGGGCTCGAGGCTTTCGCGCCGAGCCATCCGTTCGCGAACATCAGCCTGACCGACAACATCGTGCAATTCGTGACGGGGCGCTATTGCGACAATCCGCTGATCGTCCGCGGCCCGGGTGCCGGGCCGGCCGTCACGGCGGGCGGCATCTTCGCCGACCTGCTGCGGCTCTGTAGCATGCTGAGCGGCAACCAGGACGGAGGATAGGGGCGGCACCGTGCGGTACTTAAGCACCCGCGGCGGCGAAGCGACCAGCCTGGTCGATGCCGTCATGCGTGGCCTCGCGACCGACGGCGGCTTGTTCGTGCCGGACGAGCTGCCTCGCTTCACGCCAAAAGATTTTCGCGGCAGTACTCTCGCGGAGATTGCGGCCGAGCTGCTGGCGCCGTTCTTCGCCGACTCGGGGCTCGAAGGGCAGCTCGTCGCGATTTGTCGCGACGCGTTCGATTTCCCGGTGCCGCTGCGGCCGCTAATCGAAGCCAAGGGCGAGCTCTCGGTGCTCGAGCTGTTCCACGGGCCCACGGCGGCGTTCAAGGACGTCGGCGCGCGGTTCCTTGCGGCGGTCATGGAACGCGCATTGCCGCGGTTCTCGGACCCGCGGCCGCTGACCATTCTTGTGGCTACTTCGGGCGACACCGGCGGTGCAGTCGCCGCAGCGTTCCACCAACGGCGCGGGATTCGCGTCGCCGTGCTGTTCCCGAAGGGGCAGGTCTCGCCGCGCCAGCAGCACCAGCTGACCTGCTGGGGCGACAACATTCGCGCGTTCGAAGTCGACGGCTCGTTCGACGACTGTCAGGCGCTGGTGAAGGCCGCTTTCACCGACTCAGACCTGCAGCGCCGGCTTAGGCTCTCGGCCGCGAACAGCATCAATGTCGGCCGGTTGCTACCGCAGGCGGCGTACCACGCCGCCGCAAGCCTCTGGCATTGGCGCAAGCACGGTACGGTGGTGAGCTCGATCGTGCCGACGGGCAATCTCGGCAACGGCATGGCGTGCGTATGGGCGCGTGCCATGGGCTTGCCGATCGGCGAGGTCGTGTTCGCCGTGAATGCGAACCGCACGATCCCGGACTTTCTGTCGACCGGCCAATGGCAGCCACGGTCGAGCACGTCGACGCTGGCGTCGGCCATGGACGTCGGCAACCCGAGCAACATGGAGCGCCTGCGCAACCTGGTGCCGGACTTCGCCGAGCTGCGCGGTACCGTCGAGGCCTACCCCGTGGACGATGAGGCGATTCGGGCCCAGATCGCGAAGGACTACGCGCGCTTCGGCCAGGTGTGGTGCCCGCACACCGCGACAGGTTTCTGGGTGTACGACCATTTGCCGGCCGCGCGCCGCATGGGCCGGCCTTGGATCGTCTGCGCGACCGCGCACCCGGCGAAGTTCGAGACCATCGTCGAGCCCGTGATCGGGCGGGCCGTGCCGGTGCCGCCGGCGCTGGCCGAGCTACTGGAACGGCCGACGGCTAGCACGCCGTTAGCTCCGCAGCTGCCACGCTTCGCAGCCGAACTGGACCGTTGGAAATAGACTGCCTGAACTACTCGATTCTGCTCAGTGGTGCGCTCGTGGTGGCGGTCGTGGCCGTCGTCGTCTGGCGATTTTGGTTGCGCCGCGCGCGAGCTCACGCTGTCGCAAGTGCTGGGCGCGGTGGCCATCGACCGCGTGCAGGACGTGCTGCTGCCGGACGGCATGGGCGGCCAGATTCAGGTCGAGCATCTGCTGCTGACCGGCAACGGCCTGCTCGTCATCGACGTCAAAGCCTTCGAAGGCACGATCTTCGCGAGCGAGCGCATGGCCGAGTGGACCGTGATCGGCAAGAAAGGTCGGTTCACGTTCCCCAATCCGCTCGGCACGCTCTACGACCGCGTCGCGGCGCTGAAGCAGCTCGTGCGTGACGTGCCCGTGACCGGTCTCGTGCTGTTCGGCGAGCGCGCGGACTTCAGCAAAGGCCGGCCGCGTGACGTGCTGTCGCCCGCCGAGCTCATGGAGCGCTACGCGCGTCCCGAGCAGGCCGATCTCGAGCGCCTGCTCGTCGCGTTCGCGCCGCATTGGGAGCGCGTGAAAGGCGCCACCGAGCCGCGCGCCGGGCGGCGCCGCGCGAACGGCGCGCTAGCGCAGCCGGAACAGCCGCTCGGCGTTCGCCGTCGTCGCGGCCGCCACCTCGTCCACCGATCGATTCATTCCCGCGGCCACGCGCGCCAAGATATGCGTGAGGAACTTCGGCTCGTTGCGCCGGCCGCGCGGCTGCGGCACGAGGTCGCGCGGCACGAGGTATGGCGCGTCTGTTTCGAGCAGCAGCCGCTCGAGCGGAATGTGCGGCAGCGCTTCGCGCAGTTTCGCGCCGCGGCGCTCGTCGCACACCCAGCCCGTCACGCCGATGTGCAGATCGAGGTCGAGATAGGCCGCGAGCTCCTCGGGCCCGTCCGTGAAGCAATGCGCCACGCCGCCCGCGAGGCGGGTGCGCTGCGCCGCGAGGATCTCGACGAATTCGGCATGTGCGTCGCGCTGATGCAGGAACACGGGCTTGCCTGTCTCCGCCGCGAGCTCGAGCTGCGCGGCGAAGGCGTGCCGCTGATCGGCGCGTGGCGAGAAGTCCCGAAAGAAGTCGAGGCCGCACTCGCCCACGGCGACGACGGCCGGGTTCGACAACAGGGCGCGCAGCGCGTTGCTCGTGTGCGCGTCGAACTCGGTCGCGTGATGCGGGTGCACGCCGGCCGTCGCGAACAGCGTGCCGGCATGCGCCGCACAGAGCTCGGCGGCCTGCACGCTGTTCGTGACCGAGGTGCCGGTCACGATCAATCGCCCGACGCCGGCAGCCGCCGCGCGCTCGAGCACCGCGGCGCGATCGGCGTCGAAGCTGTCGTGTGTCAAATTGGCGCCGATGTCGATTAGGGCATGCATTTCGGCGCGGATTGTGACGAGTCGCGAAGAGTGCGGCAACGCCCGCCGCTAAACTATTGGGTCATGCGTTTGACAGAACTCGTTGCCGTCTGCGTGTGTTGCGTCGCGGTTACTACCGCGGTTACGAGCGCGGCGCGGGCCGCGTCGTCGGCGGAGCTCGCCGACCTCGCGGCTCGAATCGACTACGGGTTCTACAACGACGACACGCACGCAATCGATGCCGCGCGTACGGTGCTCGGCCGGCTCGGCGACGCGCCGGCCGTGCGTTACTACCGCGACTATGCGGGTCTACGGCGCGCGCAGCTGAACCCCGCAGATCGCGTGTCGGCGCGCGAGTGCGCCGAGCGTGAGGTGCCGGGGGATCTGTCGCCGCCCGTCGCCGCGGAGGCCTGGATCCTGGTCGCGGCGTGCGCCGTCGTCGGGCAGCAGTCCGTTCGCCGGGTCGAGCAGGCGCTGTCGCACGCGCGCGAGCTCGACAAGCGCAACCCGCGGCTCGCGCTCGTCGAAGCCTGGATCATGCGCCACGGAGCCGGTGGCGACGCGCTCGCGAGCGAAGACTTCGCGACCAAGCTCAAGCAGACCGTCGAAGCGTTCGAGGCCTGGCGAGCGCCGCCGAACGCACCGGATTGGGGTGAGGCCGAGGCGCTTGCCGCGCTCGGCGAGGTGACGCTCGCGCGCGGCGAGGCACGTGCGGCGCGCGATCTGATCGAGCGCGCGCTCCTGCTGGCGCCCGACTACGGCATGGCCGTCGAGCTGCGCGCACGCCTGCGCGGCAAGTAGCCGTTTCGCGGTTGTTCAGTGCCGTCGTCGCGACGGTTGCGTTCCGCCCTCCACTGAGGTTCGATAAGCGCCGAGTCGGTACTTCGAACGGTGCATGGCGGAACAGCTCGGTCTTTTCGATGCGCGATGGTTGCAGCCGACCGCCAGGGATGGCGAGAGTGCCGGGCGCGGCAGGAGCGGCGCCCGGCCGACCGCCAGGGATGGCGAGAGTGCCGGGCGCGGCAGGAGCGGCGCCCGGCCCGACGCGGCGCCGCCGCTCAATGTTCGCGAGAGTCGCCGCGCACGGCGACTCACCCTGCGCGTACTGCCGCCCTATACGCTCGAGCTCGTCGTGCCGCGTGGCACGCGGGCCGCCGATGTCGCTGCGTTCGTGCACCGGCACCGCCGCTGGATCGAGCGCGCGCGGCGCGAGATCGCCGCCCACTATCCGCGGGCGGAAGACCGGCTGCCCACCCGAATCGCGCTGCGCGCGATCGATCAGAGCTGGCAGGTGCGCTATGAGCCCGAGCCACAGGCTCAATCCCGCGTGCGCATGCTCGGCGACGTGATCGAAGTGCGGACGCGCGACACGAGTAGTCGCGGCGCGGACGCGGCGTTGCGCGCGTGGCTCTGCGACCAGGCGAGCTACCACCTGACGCCCTGGGTGCTGCGCGAGGCCGAGCTCGTCGGACGCCGCCCGAGTCGCGTGCAGGTGCGGCTGCAGCGCACGCGCTGGGGCAGCTGTTCGAATTCCGGCACGCTGAGCCTGAACGCCGCGCTGATGTTTCTGGCCCCCGCTGTCGTGCGGTATCTGCTGATCCACGAACTCTGCCACTTGATCTCGCTGAATCATTCGCGGCGGTTCTGGGCAGCCGTGGAACAATACGAGCCCGACTACGAAGCGCTCGATCGTCAGCTGACGCAGGCGTGGGCGGATATTCCGCAGTGGGCGCATCCGGACGCGAGGCGGTAGGGCGTGGAGAGGGTGCGGTTCAGCGTGCTCGCGAATACCACCGTGATCCTCACGGCGGTCATCTACGGCTTCCTGCTGCGGATCGCCGTGGCCGCCGGCCTGTTCGGCATTCTGCTGCGGATTCTCGTCACGCTATCGTTGTGCCGCTACGCGTATGGCGTGCTGCGTCACGTTGCGAGTGGCTGGCAGAACTTTCCACCGCCCGATATCGAGTCGATGAACCCGGCGGGTGGCTTCGGCGCGATCCTGCATCCGGCGTTGTTTTCGCTGGCGCTCTACTTCCTCGGCACGACGCCGTTCATCGAGGGGCCGCTGCGTTGGGCCCTGCTGATCGTGGTGCTCGCGATCTTTCCCGCGTCGATGGCGACTATGGCGATGACGCGAAATGCCGGCGCGGCGTTGAATCCCGTGGCGCTCGTGGGTCTCGTGCGCGACCTCGGCGCAGACTACGTCAAGCTGCTCGGCGTCAGCGGGCTGCTCGGCGCGTTACTGGTGCTCACCGGCATTCTCGCAGCGCGGTCGTGGTTTCTTGGCCTATTCGGCGACATGCTGGCGGTTTGGGTAGTACTGGCGCTGTGCCTTGCGACCGGTGCCACGCTGCGGGCGCGCCGCGCGATATTCGATCTCGTGGAAGCGCTCGACGATGCGGACGTACGTGAAACCAAACGCCGGCACGCCGATTGGCAGAAGACGCTCGATCGCGCGTACGGTTCCGTGCGCAGCGGGCTCGCGGCACAGGCGTACCGGACGATCAAGGAGCTGATCGCAATCGAGGGCGAGAGCCTCGAGATCTACCAGTGGACCTTCAACGGCATGCTCGCGTGGGACGAGCAGGAGCACGCCGCGCTGCTAGGCGAGAGGTTCGCTCGACGTCTTTGGGATGCAGGCCGCAAAGTCGAGGCGATCGAGCTCGCGCAGCGCTGCCGGAGGTTGTCGCCGAAGTTCGCGCCGCCGGCGGCATTCGCGGCGGAGCTCGCGGAGTACGCGCGCTCGATCGGCCGCCATCGGCTTGCGGACGAGCTCAGCGCGAGTTGAGCGCCGCGTAGGTTTGCTTCCGGCAGTTCGCGCTGTGCATCGGTGAGGTGGTTCGTGGTCATGAGCCGCACGGTCTCGGCGCGCAGCAGGTGCACGCGGTTCACGGTGCCAGCGCCGAGCAGCATGCGCGCGAACGTCAGGTAGTCGTCCGCTGTCGACACCAAACCCTGGTCGCCCGACGCATACGCGGCCGAGGCGCCGGCCGCGCACGTAGGCCACGGCCACGAGGTGGGCTTTGGTCAGCGCTCCCTCGTCGGCCGCGTTCTCGGCAACAGCGGCCTTCGGATCTGGTTCGCGGCTTTTGTTCGCAGTCGTCACGGCGCCCATGTTAGCGAGCGCCACGCGGGTGTCTTGATCGTTCGTGCTCGCGCTACAACACCCGCGCGAACCTGCGCGCGGCGGCCGACCACTCCGGCGCGTTCGCGAGTGCGTCCGGCACGTCCTCGGGCTCGGCCACGATCTGCCACATGCCGACGTGGCGCGGGTGCATGAAGCGCTCCGCGACCGCGTGCTCGAGCATCGCGAGCAGCGGGTCGAAGTAGTTGCGCGTGTTCACGAGCACGATGGGATTCGTATACAGACCGAGCCGCTTGAGCGTCAGCGCCTCGAACAGCTCCTCGAGCGTGCCGGGGCCGCCTGGCAGCGTCACGAGGCCGTGGCTCTCGGAGAGCATCATGTGCTTGCGGATCCGCATGTCCTCGACCACGCGCAGCTCCGTCAGGCTCTTGTGCGCCCACTCGAGCTCCATCATGAAGCGCGGCATCACGCCGGTGATCGTGCCGCCGCTCGCGACGACGCCGTCGGCGAGCGCGCCCATCGAGCCCGTCGCGCCGCCGCCGTAGATCACGGAGTAGTCGTTCGCCGTCAGCACTGTGCCGAGGCGGCGTGCGACGTCGCGGTACACGGCATCGCTCGCGTCGCTCGATGCGCAGTACACGCAGATGCGCTTGTCGTTGGCCACGAGTGAAGCGGGCGATGGGATTAGGTCGTCGGAGCTCCGGCCTGATACAGCGTCCACGCGCCGATCACGATGAATCCGATCCCGGCCGCATACGACAGATACTTCGGGTTGACGTACTGCGCCACGAGCGACCCCGCTCGCGACGCCGATCGCCGACGTCAGCACGAGCGCGAGCGGCCGCGCCGGCGAAGATCGTCCACAGGCTCACGTTGCCTTCGGCCGCGAACAGCACCGTCGCGAGTTGCGTCTTGTCGCCGAGCTCGGCCAGAAACACCGTGCCGAAGACCGTGGCGAATACTTTCCAATCCATGAGCAGTTACCCTTGTTCCAACAGGCTGCGAAGATCCGCGATGGCCGAGTGCGCGCGCGAGAGATACGA
The DNA here is from genome assembly GCA_963748045.1 of uncultured Gammaproteobacteria bacterium. Lineage (GTDB taxonomy): Bacteria > Pseudomonadota > Gammaproteobacteria > Steroidobacterales > Rariloculaceae > FEN-1219. The sequence continues at coordinate 2,549 of CAVVIC010000012.1, read as the reverse complement.
CGCCAGCACGAGCGAGTGATTCGGGAACAGCCCGTAGCCCTGGCCATTCAAGATCATCGGGCTGTGAATCGGCGCCAGGCCTTCCTCGAGCTCGCGGATCACCTGCCGCAGGCTCACGACCGCGTTCTTGTCCTCGAGCGTCTTCTCGAAGTCGAACTGCGCGGCGCGCAGGAATATCAGCAATGCCCACGCGGTGCCGCGCGCTTCGTAGAATTCGTTGTCGATCTCGCAGCCACGGCGTCTTGACGATCACGTCGGCGGGGCCCTTGCTCGAAGCTTCGCCCGCGGGCGCGCCGCTCAAATCCGTGTTCACGCGAATCTGGCCGACACTGGCCGAGAGCCGCTGCGAGAGATTGCCGAGCCGCAGCTCGACGACCGCGAGCCACTCGCGCAGGTTGTCGGCGCGCGCGAAGAACTGCGCGTTGCCGGGTGTGTCGTCGGTCAGTCGCGTCGCGGTAGCGGCGCAGCGCGTTCGCGGCCTCGCGATACTTGCTCTCGGCCGGCGGCAACAGCCAGCTGCGGTTGTCGGTGTTCAGCGCGGGCTCGGCGATCGCGAGATCGTCGTCCTCGAGCGACTGCGATTGCGAGCGGCTGTAGTAGTTGCGCAGCACGCGCGCGAGATCGCGACACTGCGTCAGCACGCCGAACTCGAAGCTCGGCATGTTGTCGAGCCACACGCCGGGCGGCAGCACGTCGTTGCTCAAGTAACCGCCGGGCTTGTCGAGCATCCAGTCGATGGCGTCGATCAGCGTGTTGACGGTCGAGTAGCCGACGACGGCGCGGTGGCCTTCGGGCGTCTCGCGCACGACCCACAGCACGGTTGGCTCGCGCGACCAGTAGAAGCCCAAAGCCCAGAAGCCCAGCGCAACGACGAGCAACAGCGCCAACACGGAGCGCCAACGGCGCCGGCGTCGCGGGGCAACAGGCGTTGGAGCGCTCGCAGTCAGCCGCAGCCGGCCCCGACTCCGCCGGCGCGTTCGCGTTGCGACGGAGCCAGGAGGGCAGCAGCTTCATCGAACCGCGTTACGCCGCGTGCTTGCTGGTGGCGAGCTGCCGCAGCACGTACTGCAGGATGCCGCCGTGGATGAAGTAGTCCTGTTCCTTCGGCGTATCGATGCGCACGACGCGCCGTGAACTCCTTCTTCTTGCCGTCGGCGCCCGTCGCCGTGACCTTCACGTCCTTCGCGCGCTTGAGTCCAAGGCCCACGATGTCGAACGTCTCCTTGCCCGTGAGCCCCAAGGCTCGCGGCCGTCTCGCCGTCGCGGAACTGCAGCGGCACCACGCCCATGCCGATCAGGTTCGAGCGGTGGATGCGCTCGTAGCTCTCGGCGATCACGGCCTTGACGCCGAGCAACGCCGTGCCTTTCGCGGCCCAGTCGCGCGACGAGCCGGCGCCGTATTCCTTGCCGGACAGGATGATCAGCGGCGTCTTGTCGGCCTGGTACTTCATCGAGGCGTCGTAGATCGACATCTGCGCGCCGCTCGGGATGTGCAGCGTGACGCCACCTTCGGTTCCGGGCAGCAGCAGGTTCTTCAGGCGAATGTTCGCGAACGTGCCGCGCACCATGACCTCGTGGTTGCCGCGTCGCGCGCCGTAGGAGTTGAAGTCCTTCTTCGTGACGCCGAGGCTCTCGAGGTACTTCGCCGGCCGGGCTGCCCGACGCGATGTTGCCGGCAGGGGAGATGTGGTCCGTGGTCACCGAGTCGCCGAGCATCGCGAGCACGCGCGCGCCTTTGACGTTCTGCGGCGTGCCGGTCTTCGAGCGTCATGCCTTCGAAGTAGGGCGGGTGCTTCACGTACGTGGAGTCGTCGCTCCACGTGAAGTTCTCGCCCTTCGGGGGTGGCCACGGCCTTCCAGTTCGCGTCGCCGTCGAACACGCTCGCGTAGCTCTTCTTGAACTGCGCCGAGGTCACGTGCTTCGCGATCAGGTCGTGGATCTCCTTCGAGGTCGGCCAGATGTCCTTCAGGTAGACCGGCTTGCCGTCCTTGCCGAGCCCAGAGGCTCCTTCGTGATGTCGAGCTTCATGTTGCCCGCGATCGCGTACGCGACGACGAGTGGCGGCGACGCGAGGAAGTTCATCTTCACCTGCGGATGGATGCGGCCCTCGAAGTTGCGGTTGCCCGAGAGCACCGAGCACGCGACGACGTCGCTCTTCTGGAGCGCCGCGGCGATTTCGTCGGGCAGTGGGCCCGAGTTGCCGATGCAGTTATGTACAGCGACGCCACCCGCGACGAATGCGTTGAGATCGTCGATGGCGAGGTCAAACACGCGCTTGCGGCCGGCCGAGCGCCGATCGATGACCATGAGCGAGAACGTCGGCAGCTCACGCGACTCCTTTTCCACGCAGTAGCGCTTCGGCTCCTCGACTGCGTTCGCCGGTGGATCTTCAGTGAACCACGTGCGTACACCGAGTTGGTCGAACATCTGTGCCGGTGACGGGAAGTTGCAGCTCTCGACGATGCAGTGGCTTGAACTTCGCGCGATTCGGTGAAGGCAGCCGATCAAAGCGGTCGTGCCCTTCGAGCAGCGAGTAGTGCGGGAACGC
>CAVVIC010000011.1:0-189527 GCA_963748045.1 uncultured Gammaproteobacteria bacterium | reverse complement strand
TCCGCTGCCGTTCGTACCGGTCCGGGATCGAACTGCACGAGTTGCGGCGCGGCGCTCGCGGCCGCTACCGGAGCGGATGGAGTCCCGACCGAAGGCGGCGCAGACGTGTCGCACGCCGCCGACGCGCGCCCACCGCTGCGAAACCGCTCCGCCGGCCCGTGCCGCCTACCAATGCCACTTGGCCGCCACCTGGAACCCGACGTCGGGCGCCGTGCTGACGCGAATGTCCTCGACGATCGCGAAATCGAGCGTGCCGTCCCGCCCCACCGGGCGCCACGCGCCGAACGTGAACAGTGACGCCCCATGACCGAACTCCTCGAGCGGCGTGTCGAAAAACGCCCCGTGGAAGTCAAGCTGCGCTTTGAGGCCGAACTTCGGCCACGGCCGCCACGAGCCGCCGAGGATTCCCGTGTACACCCAGCGATTGCTGTCGAACCCAATGGCGTCGGGCTTGCCCGCAAGCACCATCCCAACGCCCCAGTAGTAACCGGCCGGCCGCTTGCGTGCGGCCAGCGGCTGCGACCGCAACAGCGTGATCGACACGTCGCTCGAGCCACTGCCCGAGAGCATCGTCGCGTCGCCGGTCGCCAACTTGGCGGCGACCTGCACGACGAACTGCCGCTCGTCACCGATCGCCTTCGCGAGCTTCACCTGCACGTCGCCGATGCCACTGCGCGCGCGATCGAGCACGAAGAAATTGGCCCCCCCCACGACCGATCTGGAACGTGAGCTGGTCTTCGGGCCGAAGATTGCGCCCACCATCGGGCAATCCGAACGCGGAGTGCCAAGCGTCGATCGCGTTGTCGAGAAATCCGCCGCTCACGTGGTAGTAGGGCAGCTCCGCGCCAAACGCCCAACCGCCGTCGAATCCATGGGTGAACGACACGGTCGTGCGCTCGGTTTCCCCCGTCGAGAATCAGCCGGTCCGTGCCGCGAGCCGACAACCGATAGTGATTTGCGATCTCGAACGTCGTCTGGAGGCGATTGCCGCGGGACACGGTATCCCATGCCGGCAACCCAAAGATCGACACGAGCGGATTCAGATTGCGGATATGGAACGGCTCGGCCTCCTGCTCCTGCGCCAGCGCCGGGCCCGCGACACACGCCACTACCGCCATGCCGAGCACCCTGCGAATCGAGCTCATCTTGGGATCCTTCCGCGCGGAATCTTTGTCACATCGCAGGTCTCATTGCGGCAGCGCCGATGCTTCCGCGCCCGAACCTTGGGCGCAGGCATTGTAAACAGCGGCGCGAGACGCCTCCAGCGAACGCCCGCGTTTCGCTCCTGGCGGCCGAGCCTGTACGATACCGCCCTCGACTCACGGGGATCCGCAGCGAATTCGACCGCGCATGAAAGCCCGCCACCTAAGCTCTTCGCCGTTCTGCTTGCGGCGCTCACGCTGATCGGCTGCGATCAGGGGCGACAGGCCCCTGCAAAGACTCGCGTTCACGTCGTGAACGCCGCGCCGAGCTTCGCCCAACTCTGGTATCGACGAGAGCAAACCGACTCGCCCGATGCGCTGGCGTTCAAGGCCGTCGCGGCACACGACTACGACGTCGACACCTACGACTTCTACGTCTATCAGCGGCGCGTCGCGACGCAGGACGTTCTGAATAGCTGGACGTGGGCCAAGCAACTGGTCGCCGACCAGAACTACACCTTCGTCCTCGCCGAAGCGGCGGGGCAACTCTCGCCACAGACCGTCGAGTACTCGCCGAAGCTCGCAAACAGCACGCGACACGCAGATCGCCGTGGTGCACGCCGGCGAAGGCCTGCCCGCGATGGACGTGTACGTGCAGCCGACCGGTGTCGGCATCGTCGGCGCAACGCCGCGCGGCACGGTAAGCTTTCTCGGGCAGGTGGCGCCGAAGACCTTCGCCACCGGCGACTACGAGATCACCCTCACGGCGGCCGGCGACCCGAGCAACGTGGTGTTCGCCTCGAGCGCGGTGAACCTCGCGGCCGGCGTCACGAACGTGTTCGTGATCGCGGACGAAGGCGGCCTGGGCACGGCGGCGATCAGCGTCATCGTGGCGCAAGACAACGCGTTCGTTTTGTACTCGGCGAACGCGACCGTCCGGACTGCGCGCGATCAACTTTGCAGACGACGGCGCGGCCCGCGATTTCGCAATCAACCACGAATACTCGCCACCCATCTTGCCGGCGATGCCGTTCGGCACGGTCACGAGCTACGTGAACGTGCCCGTCAACGCGAGCCTGCCGATCACGCGTGACGCCCGTCGGCAACCCCGGCGTGCTCGAGCTCGACACCTCAGCTGTCGGCGGCCCCCGGAACGCTGAACACCGTGATGTTCGCGGGTCCCGCCGGCACGCTGACGCCCCAGATCGTGACCGACGACCGGCGGCGAATCACGAGCGAAGCCAAACTGCGCTTCTTCAACGCCGCGAACCAGTTCACGACGGCGACGGAGATGGTGCTGCTGCCGCCCGGCACGACAGATCAGACCACGGTCGCCGCCGCCACGGCGCTCGTGGCTCCCGCGTTGACCGACTACCTGTACATCGACGCCCGGCGAATACGACCTGTTGTTCCGGGAGACCGGCACCAATGCGGTTCGAGCGGGACCGATTCACGTGAACCTGGTCAGCGGCGGCATCTACGGCTTCATGACGCTGAACGGGCCGGATACCGCGACCGTGACCGTCGTGTTCATCGACGACACGCCCTAGCCGACTCCCACCGGCGTAGCCGACACGCGAGCGGCGGCTCTACGCCCCAACCTGCTATTCTTCCCGACGGGTTACGTGCTGCTCGTCGTCGTCCGCCCCGGTAGCTCAGGGGATAGAGCGTTCGCCTCCTAAGCGGAAGGTCACAGGTTCGATTCCTGTCCGGGGCGCCACCCACCCTTCGTCCGTGGTGCTGGCGTCAGCGCCCGATGCTGCGCGGCATGCACGCCGCGCGACCGTAAAGTTCGGCCGCGCGCAGTGACCATTAGAGTGTGCCGCCGGGAGGGGGTATGGCGAGTCTTCTGTCCAAAGAGCGCATCGTCGCTACAGGGTCCTTCAATCGCTGGTGGGTGCCGGTCGCGTCGGTCGCGATCCATCTTTGCATCGGCTCCGTGTACGCGTGGAGCATCTACAACCCCGCGCTGACTCGGGTGTTCGGAGTCGTCACGCCGGCGGCGCAGGACTGGTCGCTTACGCAGACCAACCGCGTGTTCACGATCGCGATCGTGTTCCTCGGGTTGTCTGCCGCGCTCGCCGGCAAATGGCTGGAGGACGTCGGGCCGCGCAAGGTCGGCACGGTGGCGGCACTGTGCTGGGGCGGCGGCTATCTCGTCGGCGGGCTCGGAATCGAGCTTCACCAGCTATGGCTCGTGTACCTCGGCTACGGCGTGATCGGTGGCTGCGGCCTCGGCTTGGGGTATGTCTCGCCCGTCAGCACGCTGATCCGCTGGTTCCCGGATCACCGTGGCATGGCCGCCGGCATGGCGATCATGGGATTCGGGGGCGGCGCACTGATCGGCACGCCGCTGAAACGGTTTCTGATTCGCACCTTCTATTCATCGCCGGATTATCTCGGCACCGTCGATCAGGTGAATCTCGTGACCGAGGGCGGCCGCCGGTTCGCGGAAGTGGCCGGCCAGATGCGTGAGGTCGTGGTCGTGGGCGCCAACGACCTCGGCGGCATGATCGTGCGCAGTGCCGAGGGCGTCTACGTCGTCGGCACCGGCAACGTCGGAGTGGCGCAGACGTTTGTGACGTTAGGAGTCGTCTACTTCGTCGTGATGCTGGCCGCGGCCTTCTCGTATCGCGTACCGGCGCAGGGGTGGAAGCCCGCGAGCTGGGTGCCGCCGGACCAGGCTCACCGCGCGAAGCTCATGATCAGCACTCACAACGTGCACATCAACGAAGCTTTGAAGACTCGCCAGTTCTACCAGCTCTGGATCGTGCTGTGCTTCAACGTGACGGCGGGCATCGGTGTGCTGAGCGTCGCGCAGACGATGATGACCGAGATCTTCGGCACCACGCTGCCCAAGATCGTCGACAGCGGCTTCGCGGCAACCTACGTCATCATGATCAGTGTATTCAACATGTGCGGCCGATTCTTCTGGGCCAGCACTTCCGACTACATCGGCCGGCGAGCGACGTACTGGATATTCTTCGCGCTCGGCATCGCGCTGTATCTGTCGATACCGTCCATTGCGCAAAACGTCAGCGTGAACCCGGCCGTGATCTGGCTGGTGTGTTTCTATGCGGTCACGATGTTCATCTTCACGATGTACGGCGGCGGCTTCGCCACGATCCCGGCGTATCTCGCCGACTTGTTCGGGACGAAGTTCGTGGGCGGCATTCATGGGCGGCTGCTGACGGCGTGGAGCGTCGCCGGCGTGCTCGGGCCCGAGGCGATCACGAGACTGCGGGCGGGTGCGCTCGACTCGGCGATCACGGACCTCGCCACGCGCGTAGATCCTGCGCGATTTCGCCAGGCTTTCGGCGCCGGTCTCGACCAGCTCGACGCGCTGGTGGCACAAAAGACCGTGACGATCGCGAAGCTCATGGAGATCGCACCGACGGGCACCGTCGATCCGACCCCGAGCCTCTACAATCTCACCATGTACCTGATGGCGGGACTGCTGGCCATTGCGCTCGTTGCGAACGCGCTCGTGCGCCCCGTCGACCCGAAGCACCACCTGCCGGACGAACCTGCGAGCGGAGGACGTTGAGATGATCACCTCACGCAATTCGAGACTGATCGGCGCAGCAGCGGCCACCCTGCTCTGCGCCTGCGCGCCGAAGGACGGGCGCAGCCCGAGCACCGCTGCGCCACCCTCACACCCGCTGATCACGCTCGACTCGCACGACGACATTCCGCTCGACTTCGCCACGCAGAGCATCGATCCGGCGACTGCCAACCTCCAGGTCAACCTGGACAAGATGAAGGCCGGCGGGTTGAACGCGGGGTTCTTCATCGTCTACGTGGGGCAATCGGCGCGCACGGACGAGAACTACGCGAAAGCCCAAAGCGAGGCGGAGACCAAGTTCGCCGCGATCCACCGCATGGCCGACGAGCTGTATCCGAATCGCATCGAGATCGCGTACCGCGCCGACGACGTCGGGCGCATCGCGGCGGCGGGCAAGCTCGTAGCCGCCATCGGCATCGAGAACGGCTTCGTGCTCGGCAAGAACTTAGAAAAGCTCGACCAGTACTACGAGCTCGGCGCGCGCTACGTCACGCTCGCTCACAACGGCAACAACGACCTCGCGGGCTCGGCCCAGCCGCGGCCGGAGCTCGGCGACCCACCCGACGCGACCATGGGCGTCACGGCGCTCGGCGCCGAGGCCATCGCCCGCATGAACCGGCTCGGCATCATGGTCGACATCTCGCACGGCAGTAAGCAGACCGCACTCGACGCGATTCGGCTGTCGGCGGCTCCGGTCATCGCTTCGCATTCGGGGATCGCCGGCGTATCGGTGCACGCGCGTAACCTCGACGACGAAACACTTCGCGCGTTGCGCGACGATGGCGGCGTGGTACAGGTCGTGGCGTTCGATGCCTATCTGAAACACCAATCCGACGAGCAAATCGCCGCACTGCGTGCGCTGCGCGAGCGAGTCGGCCTGACCGCGGGCGGCCCCGACGGCTTGCCGCCGGACAAGCGCGCCGAATACGATCGTGGGCTGCGCGAAATTCAGGCGCAGTGGCCGCCCGCGACCGTCAACGACTTCGTCGATCACATCGACTACGCCGTGAAGCTGATCGGCGTGGACCACGTCGGCATCAGCTCGGACTTCGGCGGCGGCGGCGGCGTGACCGGTTGGAACGACGCCACCGAAACCGGCAACGTCACGGCCGAGCTGCGCGCGCGCGGCTATAGCGACGAAGACATCGGCAAGATCTGGAGCGGAAATCTGCTGCGCGTGTGGCGTGCGGTCGGAGACCACCGCGGCGCAGCTGAAGGCCGCCGCCCACTGAGGGCGGCGCCGCCTACTTCGTGATCTTCTTGTTGGCCTCTACGCGCCACACGCTGGTCTGGCGCAGCGCGTCGGCCACGCGGCCCGTGCGCTTCATCTGCGTCGGCTGATTCGCGTAGTAGGTCTTCTCGAAGCTCACGCTGGGCTGCCGTAGCACCACGCCGAGCGCCATCGGGAACTCCGGCGCGTTCATGCCGAGCAGCAGCTGCGCGAGAACGCGATTCGTCTCGTCGTGCACGAGCACGTCGTTCGGCTGCGCCTTGGCGTCGATCACGTGCAGCGTCATGGTCTTCGCGTCGAACGCGAGCCCCTTCGAGCCGTTCTCGCCGAACACGAGCGGTTGGCCGTGCTTCACGTGGATCTGCGCGTCCGTTTCCTTGTCGCGATCCGTGAACGAGTTGAACACGCCGTCGTTGTAGACGATGCAGTTCTGGAAGATCTCGACGAACGCGGCGCCGTCGAAGCCGTGCGCGGCCTCGAGCACGCTGCCGAGGCCGTTCTTGTCGACGTCGATGGCGCGCGCGATGAACTTCGCGCCCGAGCCCAAGCGCAAACAGGCCCGGCGACGCCGGCGTGTCGAACGAGCCGGCGGGCGTCGACGGCGAGCGCGTGCCCGGCCGCGACGTGGGCGAGTACTGACCCTTCGTGAGGCCGTAGATCTCGTTGTTGAACAGCAGAATCTTGAAGCCCACGTTGCGCCGCAGCGCATGCATCAGGTGGTTGCCGCCGATCGACAAGCCATCGCCGTCGCCGGTCACGACCCACACGTCGAGCTCGGGGTTCGCGAGCTTGAGCCCGGTCGCGATCGCCGGCGCGCGACCGTGGATCGTGTGGAAACCGTAGGTCTCGACGTAGTACGGAAAGCGCGACGAGCAACCGATGCCCGAAACGAACACCGTTTTCTCGGGCACGGCGCCGACATCGGCCAGCGCACGAGTGACGGACTTCAGCACGGCGTAGTCGCCGCAACCGGGGCACCAGCGCACCTCCTGCGAGGTCGCGAAATCCTTTGCCTGCAACTGTGCGCTCATGCGCGCTCTCCTCGGACGGCCCGCACGGCCGGCTTGGCGGCGAGCAGGCTACGAATCTTCTGCACGAGCTCGCTGATCATGAACGGCTGGCCCGTGACCTTGTTGAACTGAATCGTTTCGACGCCGAGCTTGTCGCGCAGCAACGTGGCGAGCTGGCCCATGTTCATCTCCGGCACGAGGATGCGATCGAATCCGGCCAGCAGCTCACCGAGATTCGACGGCAGAGGGCTCAGGTGACGCAAATGGATGTGACTGACTCGCTCCTTGGCCGGAATCGCGCGCACGGCCTGGTAGATGGCTCCGTACGTCGAGCCCCAGCCGACCACTGCGATCGAGCCGCGCTCGGGCCCGACTTCGACTTTCTGCGGCGGGATGAACTTCGCCACCGATGCGACCTTGTCGGCGCGCATCTGCGTCATGGCCTGGTGGTTCTGCGCGTCGTACGAGATGTTGCCGGTGCGCATGTCCTTCTCGATGCCGCCCACGCGGTACATCAGGTTCGGCATGCCGGGACTGACCCACGGCCGACCGAACGTCTCCGGATCGCGATCGAAGATCACCGAGCTCACGTCCTGGCCCGGCTTGCGCTCCGCAGGCTTGTTCACGGCGATGCGCGGGATATCGTCCACGTTCGGCAGTCGCCACGGCTCCGCCGCGTTCGCGAGGTAGCCGTCGGTCAGCAAAATCACCGGCGTCATGTGGCGCAACGCGATGCGCACGGCTTCGATTGCGACTTCGAAACAGTCGCTCGGGCTACGTGCCGCAATCACGGGGACCGGCGCGTCGGCGTTGCGCCCGTAAACGGCCTGGTAGAGATCGGATTGCTCCGTCTTCGTCGGCAGACCCGTCGAGGGGCCGCCGCGCTGCGAATTGACGATCACGAGCGGCAGCTCGGCGTTGATCGCGAGCCCGATGGCCTCGGTCTTTAGCGCGATGCCGGGGCCGGAGCTCGAGGTCACACCGATCGCACCGCCGTACGAAGCGCCGATCGCGGCGCACACGGCCGCGATCTCGTCCTCGGCCTGGAACACGCCAACACCGAGCTCGCCATAACGCGCGAGCTGGTGCAACAGCGGCGAGGCGGGCGTAATCGGGTACGAGCAGAACACGACGGAGCGGTCGGCCAATTCGCCGGCGGCCGCCAAGCCGAGTGCCAGCGCTTCACCGCCGCGAACACCGCGATATTCCCCGGGCGGAAACTGTGCCGTGTCGGTCGCGACGTGCGGTACCGCAGCCGTGAGCTCAGCAGTTTCGCCGTACGCGTGGCCGGCGCGCAGTGCTGCGAGGTTCGCATCACGCGTCGTCGCGTCCTTCGCGAACTTCTTGTTGATCCAATCTTCGATCGAGGCGGCATCACGATTGAACATCCATTGCACGAGGCCAAGCGCCCAGAAATTCTTGCAGCGCCCGGCGTCGCTCTTGCTGAGTCCATAGGCCGCGGCAGCCTCGAGCGTGTGCTTCGTAATGTCGACTTCGATGACCTGATAGCCGTCGAGCACGCCGCTTAAGCGCGGATCCTTGTCGTACCCGGCCTTCGCGAGATTGCGGCTCGTGAAGCTGTCGATGTTCAGAACGATCAGCGCACCGTCCGCCAACAGCGGCAGATTGACCTTCAACGCCGCGGGGTTGAACGCGACCAGGACATGCGGCGCGTCGCCGGCCGTTGTGATCGGCCCCGCGCCGAGGTGGATCTGATAGGCCGAGACGCCGAAGGTAGTGCCCACTGGCGCCCGAATTTCGGCCGGAAAGTCGGGGAACGTCGCGAAGTCGTTGCCGGCAAGCGCAGCGGCAGCCACGAACTGCGTGCCCATGAGCTGCACGCCGTCGCCGGAGTCGCCGGCAAACCGAACTACTACAGATTGCGAGTCCATGCTGCTACCGTCATCCATCGAGCATTCACGACGCCGCGCGACGCTCGCATCATCTAACGTTGCCCTTCCGCCTACGCATTCGCGGCCGGCGGGCGTTGCACCTCGGCGGCACGTGTTCGGCGGGGTCGGGTATTATAGCCGGCTACCCGAAGATTCAGGCAATTCGAATGCATAAGCATATGGCCCGGGGCCGGGTCACAGCGACTCCGCATGCCTAAGGTGACGTACGTCCAGCCCGACGGAGTCAGTAAGCTGGTCGATGTTCGGGCCGGGACCACGGCGATGGAAGCCGCGGTGGACAACGACGTCGCGGGCATCGTGGCCGAATGTGGGGGCGCCTGTTCCTGCGCGACTTGCCACGTCTACGTCGACCCGGCGTGGACGGCCAAGCTGCCAGCGCCCGATCCGCAGGAGAGCGGCATGCTCGAATGCGTGCTCGACCGCCGGGACACGAGCCGGCTCAGCTGCCAGATCGTGCTGACCCCGGCCATCGACGGGCTAGTACTCCGCGTGGCCGACGAGCAGATCTGAGGGCCTCCGCTGCCCGCCGACGGGACCGGCCGGACTTGGACCTCGCCGCCGTTTTGTAGCAAAATCCCGCACCTTTGAATCGACCGAGCGGGTGTGAGCAATGACCTTCGTAGTCACCGAGGCCTGTATCAAGTGCAAGTACACCGACTGTGTCGAGGTGTGCCCGGTCGATTGCTTCCACGAAGGCCCGAACATGCTCGTGATCGACCCTGAGGAATGCATCGATTGCACGCTGTGCGAGCCTGAATGCCCGGTCGAGGCGATCGTCGCCGAGGACGACGTCCCCGCGGGCCAGGAGCAGTTCCTGAAGCTCAACGCCGAGCTCTCGAAGGGCTGGCCCGTCATCACGAAGGCCAAGCCCGCGCCCGCCGACGCCGACGACTGGAAAGACGTCAAGGAAAAACTCAAGCTTCTCGAGCGCTGACGCGTCGCTTCAGGCCTGCTTCTTCAGCGGCAGGATGTTCAGCAGAAACTCGAGGACCCGCTGCCCAAAACCCTTCGCGGGCTGCCGGCTGAGCTCCCTTTCGCCGTTCGTCCACTTGAGCCACCCCTCGCGGTCCATCGTGACGTGCCACGCGTTGGCCGGCGCCATGTCGCGGCTTATCAGGTCCGCGAGTCGTTCGGCCAGCTCAGGCCCTTCGGTCAGCACGCCGATCTCGGTGTTGACCTGAAGCGAGCGGGGGTCGATGTTCGGCGAGCCGATGAAAGACGTCTCGCGGTCGACGACGACGGCCTTCGTGTGCAGCCCAAGCGCGGCCGGCGTGACGGGCGGCGTGACGTATTCGGCGAGCGCTTCGGCATCGGCCCGCAACTCGTAGAGCTCGACTCCGGCCGCCAGGATGTCGCGCCGCCAGTGTTCGTAGCCGGTGTGAGCGATCACGTGGTTGTTGGTCGCGAGCGAGTTCGTCACTACGGCTACGCGCACGCCCCGCGCCACGACCTGCCGGAGCAGATCGCGGAACCCGACGTCGGGGATCAGATACGGCGAGCTGATCAGCACCTCGCTGCGCGCGCTCGCGATGAGCGCCTTCAGATCGGCGTACAGCCGCGGCGCCGCGGGGTTGCTGAAGTCCGGTGAATCCAGGAGCAGCCGGCTGCGGCCTTTGGCCGGTGTGTCGACGAGCTTTTCGAAGAACTCCGCCCAAGTCGCCGGCGCCGCCGGGAACGCTTGCAGGCGCTCCGACTCCGCCGCAACCGCGGCGGCAAGGAACCGCCGGGTCTCGTCGATCGGCACACGCGGCCGATCGTCCCGTGCGAACAACGCAACCGGGAACGTGTGTTCGCTGTTCCAGTACTGATCGAACGAGCCGGCCACGCTCGCCACGATGGGCCCCGCGACGAGCACATCGAGGTCGTTCTGCACGAACGGCGCGTAGATGCCGAAATAGCGGTTGCCGATGTTGCGGCCGCCGACGATCGCGAATCCGTTGTCGGCAATCACCGTCTTGTTGTGCATGCGCCGGTTCAGCGTCAGCGGCCGAACCACGAACTCGGCCGCGGCCGCGTAGCGTCGGCCGCGCGTCTTCCACGGATTGAACGTTCGCACCTCGATCCCCGGGTGCGCGTCGAGTCGCACGATATCGCCGCGTTGACTCGCGATCGCGAAATCGTCGATCAGCAGACGAACCTTCACGCCGCGATCGGCGGCGGCCAGCACGTGGCTCGCGAACAGGTGCCCGCTCGCATCGTCCTCCCAGATGAAATACTGCACGTCGAGCGTAGTCGCGGCCGCGTCGACGAGCGCGAGACGCGCGTCCAACGCGAGACGGTTGCGATCCAGGAGCCAGTGCGCCGACTCGCCGCTGTCGAGCTGGCCGCGGATCCGGCTGGCGTAGTCTGCGAGCGCACCATAGTGCGCCGCCGGCAATGCATAGTCGGGCACGACACCGACACGCGACGGCAGCGCACAGGCCGTGAGAACCCCACAAACAGCCGCGCAGAACCACCGCACGTGGATCTTCACGCGTCGAGCGTCCTGGCCGCGTTCGCTGAACTGCGATTGCTGTGGAATCAATGACTGCTGAACGAGCCGCCGGGTGCGGGTTGCCCTCACGCCGCCGCCAGCCGTGCTCCTGCCAATACGTAAAGTCGGTGTCTATACTACCGTGGTGGACGGCCCGTCGAGTAGCAACGTCGGGCCCCGCATCCAAACGAACGTATTCGCCGCAACCTAGGGTTCTGGGTCGCGGCAGGTGTCTCACCGAGGGGAGGACGCATGAGCGGCAAACGAGATCTGTACATCAACGGCCAGTGGGTCGCAGCGAAAAACAAGGCGACCTTCCCCGTCATGAACCCCTCGACCGGTGAGGTCTGGGCCCAGGTGGCCGATGCCGCGCGCAGCGACGCTGCGGCCGCTATCGCCGCGGCGGCGGCCGCGCAACCTGCGTGGGCAGCGTTGCCTCACTCAGAACGCGCGCGACTGCTGTCGAAAGTCGCGGACGTGCTCGCGGCGCGGGCAAAGGAATTCCAGGACGTGCTCATCGACGAGGGCGGCTCGTGGATCGGCAAGACCATGTTCGAGACCGGCTACAGTGTCGGTGTCTATCGCGCCGCCGCGGCGGCGGCGTATCAGGTCACGGGCGAGATCCTGCCATCGGATCACGGCAAGCTCTCCCTCGTCGTGCGCGAGCCGCTCGGCGTCGTATCGGTGATCTCGCCGTGGAATTTTCCGTTGATCCTGTCGTCGCGCGGCTTCGCGACCGCACTCGCGGTCGGCAACGCGGTCGTGCTGAAGCCGTCCGAGGAGACGCCGGTCGCCGGCGGCCTGCTGATCGCGGAGATACTCGAGGAAGCCGGCATCCCGAAGGGCGTGTTCAACGTCGTGACCTGTTCGCGCAACCACGTCGCCGAAGTCGGCGACGAGCTGATCTCGAACCCCGCCGTTCGCGGCATAAGCTTCACGGGCTCCACGGCGGTCGGCACTCAGGTCGCGGCGAAGGCCGGAGGACTGTTGAAAAAGTGCTGCGTGGAGCTCGGCGGCAAGGACGCGCTGATCGTCCTCGACGACGCCGACATCGACCATGCCGTGAACGCGGCGACGTTCGGCTCGTTCATGCACCAAGGCCAGATCTGCATGTCGGTGGAACGCGTGATCGTGCACGAAGCCGTGGCCAAGGAGTTCACCGACAAGTTCGTTGCCAACACGAAGAAGTTGAAGGTCGGCAACCCACGCGAGATGGCGAACTGCATTGGCCCCATCATCAACCAGAAGCAGCTCGACAAGATCCGCGAGCAGGTCGATGAGGCCGTGGCGAAGGGCGCCACGATTCTCTGTGGCGGCAAGAACACCGGCCTCTTCTTCGAGCCCACGATCCTGACGAACGTCACGCGCGACATGAAGGTCATGCGCGAGGAGACGTTTGGACCCGTCGCGCCCGTGATCACGGTCCGCAGCGTCGACGAGGCCGTCGAAGTGGCCAACGACTCCGAGTACGGTCTCTCGGCCGGCATCATCACGCGCAACGAGGAACGCGGGCTCGCGATCGCGCGCCGCCTGCACACGGGCATGGCCCACATCAACGACAGTTCGGTCAACGACGAGCCCCACGTGCCGTTCGGCGGCGTCGGTTGGAGCGGCCTCGGTCGTCACGGCGGTCGGCAGGGCATCGACCAGTTCACTGAAACGCGTTGGATCACGCTCGAACGCGGCGGCCGCCACTATCCGCCACCGTTCATGATGAAGCCCGGTCACTAAGGCTGCGAAAAACCAGGCGCACCAAAAAAGAATCCCCGGACTTGCGTCCGGGGATTCTTCGTTTTCTACGTCGCGAAGGCGGGGCGTTGCCGCCCCGCCCTGTCGAACCGATCAGCCCGCGCCGATCTCCTTGCGGACGATCGCAGCGCCTTCGGCCAGCGCGTTCAACTTCAGCTTCGCGACCATGCGCGCGAGTGGCTTCATGCCGCAGTCGGTGGAGAGCGTGACCTGCTCCGGCGACAGGGCCTTCAGCGTCGTTCGCACGCGATCCGCGATGACCTTCGGGTCCTCGACCATGCTCGTGCGGATGTCCAGCACGCCGACCTGCACGCCCTTGTTCTTCGGGCAGTTCTTCAGGAACTCGACGCCCGCCATGCCGCGGTTCGCGTAGTCGAGCACGAACTCGTCGATGCCCTCGGTATTCCAGTAGTACGGCAGCACCGTCTGATAGCCCTGCGGGAAGTTACCGCTCAGGATGTCGTTACCCCAGGCGTTGCCGAAGCAGAAGTGCCAGCCGATCTTCGCATCGACACCGTCGCACATGGCTTCGATGCTCTCGCGAACCCACTTGTAGTCTTCCGTGTTGTTCGTGAACAGCGGCATCCACGCGCCGAGGTCCTCGATCTGCAGGTATTTCGCGCCGCGCTTCACCAGGTCTTTCATTTGCTGGTTGAAGAGAGGCACGAGAGCGAACGTCAAGTCCTTGGCGTTCTTGTAGTATGAATCCTTGTTGAAGTAGACATGCCACGCGAGGTTCGCGGGGCCGGCGCCGATCGACACCTTGACGGGGACCTTGCCCGCGGCCTTGGTGGCGACGTCGTAGAGATCGGTCCAGCGCAGCGCATCGGCCTTCTTGTCGACCGGACCGCTGTTAATTACGCCGCCCCAGTCGTCCATGAAGGTCTTGCCAGCGCTCGGCCCGGCGCCGAGATAGCTCGGGTGCGGATTGCGAGTCGGCTCGAAACCGGGGATGCGCTCGTAGGGGTACCAGCAGAACGAGCCGATGACACCCACGTAGTCGTCGTACCACATGTTGCCGTCGGTCACGATGTCGAGACCCGCCGCGATCTGGTCGTCGATAACCGTCTTGACCGCATCCGTATACGCTTCCTCGTGCGCAACCTCCTTGAAGGCCACACGCACGTCACGACCGAGCAGCTGTTGTTTGAACCACGCCGGCCGAGGATAGGACCCGACCATCGTAGTGGGCAGGATCTTGTTGACTACTTTCTTTGTCATATTCGCGTTCTCCGTAATTCTTTATCGTGTGATCCGACCGCGGCCGGGTGACGCGGGAGTATACGTCAACGGAATTGACGTCGGCTATTCGCGGGCGGGCGAGCGAAAAGGCCTCGGCAGGCCCTGCTGACCACGTCCGACTGGCACGACGACTACCACCCGCTTAAGACCGGCCCGTTCGTCTGGAACGGCCGGCGCATCAACCGGTCATGATGGCCGTGATCGTCGTACGGGAGGCCACCTGCTCGTAGGCCTCGAGCATCTGCGGTAGCGGCACGACGGTCGTCGCGAGCGACTTCGCGTCGTACTGACCCTTCTCGAGCAGCTCGACGAACCGCGGGATGTCGCGCATCGGGCTGCAACCGCCGGCCTGACCGCCGTGGTGCGTTACACCGCCAATCGAAAACAGGTTGCCAGGCAGCACCATGTCGCCGCGGATGATGCTCGTGGTGATCAAGTGGCCACCGAGCGCGCACATCTGATAGGCCTGCTGCATCGGCAGGAGGCCGGTCGGATCGGGACCGCGTTCTACCTTCGGCACGGCCTGCTCGAGGCCGGCGGCCTCGATCACGTAGTCCGCGCCGGCTCCGGGCCGCCGGCCGCCGGGATTGCGCCCGCCGGCCCAGAGGCGATCCGTGGGCCAGTTCGTCAACGACCGCACGCGTTGCACGAGATTGCTACCCTCCACGTTCGGATCGAGCACGTGCGTAGCGCCGACCTTGCGCGCAATCTCACGGCGCGCCGCGACCGGATCGATGCCGATGATCGTCGACGCGCCTGCGATCCGCGCGCCCTGGATTGCCGACAACCCGAGGGGCCCGCAGCCGACGACGGCCACGCCCGACGCAGGTTCGATCGCCATTAGCGCGTGCGCGGTCGTGGCACCCAAACCCGCGACACTCACGCAACTGCACACCATGCCGACATCGGCGGCCGGCAGCTTCGTGAAGATCGGGACGATCCATTCTTCGAACGTGACCATGAGCTCGGCAAGGCCACCGATGTGCGAGTTCTCATACACCGGCGTGCCGTCGTCGAGATCCGCGATTGGCACCAGATCGTCCGGCCCTATCGCACTCAGGAACTGGCACATGTCGGAGCGCCCACGCAGACAGCGGTAGCACACACCGCACTGCGGCGTGCCGGACACGCACACGCGATCGCCAACTTGCACGCGCCGGACTTCCGGGCCCACAGCTTCGACGATGCCGACGCCGCCGTGACCCTGGATCACGGCCATGTCGCTCAGCCGTCGTCTGCCGGGCGCCGCGGCCAACGCGCTCGCGACGGGCGCGGTCGGCGACTGCAGTGCGAGCACGGCCGGCACGTTCGAGTAGCAGAGGTTCGTGGCTTCCGTTCGCACCACCACCTGACGGCCGCTGATCGGCCGCAGCGAGGCCTCGTGCAACGTCGTGCGCCCGGGGCCTTCGCCGCGCGAGATCCACGCCTTGAAGCGCCGCTTCGTCACGACGGCCGGAGCCTGACCGAAACCGTCCCCCGCCTGCGCCAACAGCGCGGCACCGCCCGCGGCCGCGATTGTTTTCTGCAACAGCTGCCGTCGAGATACCTTGCGCTTGCCGCTCATACCGATTCCCCCGAGTGCTCGCCTCTTCGCATCGTATTGCATGCTGCGGGCGCAAACCTATTTCGACGGTTGACGGCAGCCCTTCTTAGTCGCCTCGAAGCCGTCGAACAGGCGGCCCGCGCTTGCGCCAGCCAGCGTCTCGAGCCGATGCGGTTGGCCGCGCTCCACGGAATACTGCGCCACCGTGCCACGCGAGCGGAGGAACTCCGCCTCGCGCTGCATCTCGTTGTGCCAGCGGTACTCGTCGTTCTCGCCGACGTACATGTAGACACACATGTCCGCGATCGCGAGTAGCTTCTCGTTCGTCGGCTGCCACAGGTAGCCAGGGAACGCAGTCACGGACAGGAAATACTGCGGATTCGCCGCGGCTACGTGGAAAGCCGCGATACCACCGTTCGACGGCCCCGCGACGTGGAACTTGCCGCTCTCGATCTTGTAGTCCGCCAGAATCTTCTTCAGGAACTCGGGGAAGATTCGGCCGCCGCCGTAGAAAAACAGATCGCCGTCGGGCGCCGCCGGCGCTACCACGATGTAACCGCGCTTCTCGGCTTCGGCGCGCAGATTCCGCTGCAGCACGCCGTCGACGGTGTTCATGGTCTGCGGCCCGCCACCGAGCGCGAGGATGGCGGGATACGCTTTCGCGGGATCGTAGCCGTCCGGCAGCACGACCTTGTACTGCACCTTCACGCCACCGGCCGTCATGCCCTTCTCGAGCAGCTCGGGAGACGCGACGCCGGCGGCGAGCACGGCGCCAACACCAATGACGAACAACCCTGCGCTCCGCCTGAATGCCATCGTCATGTCCCCCACCGTGATCGGCTCGAACGACGCGAACCCGTCGCCCTTCGCGGCAGAGAATACCGCAAGACGCGGCCCGCAATCGTCCTCAGGCTAGCGGCCCGCGGGCACCGGCTTCACAGCGACGGCCTCCACCTCGAGCAGGAACGCAGGCGCCGCAAGCGCCGGTACGTACACGGTTGTCGACGCGGGCCGATGCGCGCCGAAGTGCCGCTCGCGAATCTGGCGCAACGCCTGAAAGTCCTGCCCCGGCAGCACGAACACGTTCAGCTTCACGACCGCTTCAACGTCGAGCTGGTGTGCCGCGAGACAGGCGCGCAGGTTCCGAAAGGTGAGCTCGACCTGCTCGGCGAACGCGGCGGGCACGGTGCCATCCGGGCGCATGCCGACCTGCCCCGCGATGAACACGAGCTCGGCGCCGGGGGGAACGACGGCGGTGTGCGAGTACGGCCCGACGGGCGCGTGCACGTCACGAGGATTTGCGAACGTCGGCATGGCTCAGTGAGACCGAGTGTCGAGACCGTGGGCGCGCAAATACTTCGAGAGCAGGTCGGCTACCGCGACGTTGTTCAGATCGGCGAACGGCAGATGCGTGTTGCCGATAAGCCCTGCGTCGCGCAGCATCAGAATCTCGGCCTTGCCGCCGTATTTGTTCACGATCTCCACGAAGCGTTTGCAGAGCACGAGCGCGGCCGAGAAGTTCGCCGACTTGTCGACGTTGTCGCCCCACACCATCTGCATCGGAATCTTCGTGAGCTTGCGGAACTCATCGAGCGGCACCTCGATCGGGCCGAACGGGCCTTGGGCGCCGCCGGGCCCCTCGCCTTGCGGGAAGACGTAGCCCACGTTCTCGTACGCGACGATGCCTTTGATGTTGTCGCTCTTCAGCGCCGCCAGTAGCGCACGCAGGCCGCCGGCTGAATTCGTCAACGCGACGGTGGGGCCGATCTTGTTCGCGAGCTCGGCCGCGGCATCCGACTCGAGCTGCGCGTTCGCAACCGTGTCGAACTCCTGATAGCGGGCGCGCGTGGCCTGGTTCCACGCCTCTGGATCGTTTTTGGGAAACTGCACACCGTCGAACCACTCGGGGTATTTGCTCCCCAAACGCCACGCCACGAAGTTCTGCTGATCCTGCCCGATCGCGGGTTTGTAGGTCGTTTCAGCACAACCCCAATTGGCGCGTCCGACACGCGGGCCGTCCCAGAGGTACACGGGGAAGCCGCGCCGCACGAACAGGGTCTCGAAGCCTTCGCCGCCGTCCCACCGCCTCTGCCATGCGCCCGCGCTCGCGCTGTGCCACATCAGCAGATTCACTGAACGCGCGCGCGGCGGGATCTGAAACTCGACGACACCGTGATCGCAGTGCAGCGACTTCTCGGCGTCGCCGATGACCTTGCCGCCGACCGCAAACGCGCCCTGCTTCTCGATTGTGAGGGGTGCGCTGACCGCATGAGTCGTCAGACCGGCGGTCGCAAACAGCATGCAGACCATGGCGGTCGCCGGTCCCGGCGGTCGGCAGCGCCGCGGAACGCCGGGCGCCTCGCTCGAAATGCCTGCCGTCAGTACCCTCTGCTTTGCGTCTTGTAGGTGCATCACGACGTGACCAGCCGTTCGTAGCCCAGAACGCCGATGATTCTAGCGACTCGAACAGCGTGAGCAACGGGGTTTCGCTGCGGGAGTCACAACTGGCGCTGAACGACGATGCCGACGTCGCGCCCTTCCGTTGTGACGAATTGTCGTCCTACGCACGGCTGTGTAACCTTGCGGGATGTTTCGCAAACTCCAACGCACCGCCGTGATCGTCGGCGTAACCATGGCCGCGGCCTCGGCCTGGACGTTGCCGGCATGGGCGCAGGCCGTGGGATCGGCAGAGTCTAATGCGGCCGCACGAGCCGATCCGAAATGGGCGCCGCCCGTCACGGCCTGGGGTCATCCCGACCTGCAAGGCATATGGACGACGGACGACATGCGCGGCATCCCGCAGCAACGTCCCGCGGAGTTCGGCACGCGGGCCTATCTGACCGATCAGGAGTTCGCCGAGCGGATCGCGCAACGCGACAAGGCGCGGCAAACGCAGGACCGCGCCGCTGTGGGAACGTTTCGCAACGAAGAAGGCACGCGGACGTTCGGCTACACGTCGATGGTGATCGACCCGGCGGATGGCCGCATCCCGGCGGCGACCCAGGAAGCCAAGCAGCGGGTCGTGACTCCCGGTACGTTCGGCTACGGGCCCTTCAACACCATCAGCGACTTCAGCCTGTACGATCGGTGCATCACGCGCGGCGTGATCGGCTCGTTCGGGCCGGCGGTCTACGGCAACGGCGCACGCATCGTGCAAACCCCCGACACGGTAGCCATCTCCTACGAGATGGTGCACGACACACGCATCATTCCGGTCGACGGCCGACCACCCCTCCGCTCCGGCATCCACCTGTACATGGGGGATTCACGTGGCCACTGGGACGGCGACACCTTGGTGGTCGTCACCTCGAACTTCACCGACAAGACGACGATCGCCGGCGTACGCCACAGCGAGCAACTGCGACTCACGGAGCGGTTCACGCGCATCGATCCCGAGATGGTCGACTACGAGATCCGCGTCGAGGATCCCCTGACGTGGGAGAAGCCGTGGACGATGCGGATGACGCTCACGCAGCAGCCCGGCTACGAGATCTACGAGTACGCCTGTCACGAGGGCAACATCGCGCTCGAGCACATCCTGACGGGCGAGCGCGCGTACGAGAAGGCGGCCGCCGACGCCAAAGCAAAGGGCCGAGCGCTGCCGGAGCGGGTCTTCGAGCGAGTGAACGGCCCGGACCGCGCGCGCTGAAGGCAGTACCTGGCCCGATTCGCCGCCGGCGTCGGCCCTTCCGCACCCTCCCGGCCGCACTTTGTCATCAGACTGAAAAGATACGCGCGCACCGTGTGTTACGGACGATCATTCATGTAAATTACAGCCATGCGCGTCAGCGAAACCGCCTCCCAGCGTTCCCGCAAACCGGCCCCACAAACCACACCCACGGTCGAGCGCGTGCGTTGCGTGCTGATGCGCGAACAGCGCTACCTGCTGGCCCAGCACAACTCCCGACGTCGTGAGAACCGCCGCCGATGGGGCTTGGCGGGTGGCCGACTGCGCGGTCGCGAGAACCCGCAGGAGTGCCTGCGCCGGGAGCTCATGGAGGAACTCGGTTGCCGCGTGCCGTATCTGATCGAGGTCGGCGACTGGCAGCACCGCGACGAGACCCATCGCATCTTCGGTTGCGAGATCGCGCAGAGCATCGAAGCGTTCGACACGGACGAGCTGCGCGCGATCGCGTGGTTCACGCACACTGAGGTGGTACAGCTCGCCTCCGGCGACCTCCTCCGCACAGGCTTCGAGCTCGCGGCCATCGTAGCGTTCGAACGGCAACGCACGCCTGGACGCGAATAGCCGCGCGCCCGGGCGGTTCCTGCGACTGACCGACGGCCTCACCCACTACCGCTGCGACGGCCCCGTCGACGGGACGCCGATCGTGTTGGTCCATGGCGCGACGGTGCCGTGTTGGGAGTTCGACGAGCTCGTGCCGCTGCTGACCGCAGCCGGTTTCCGGACGCTGCGCTTCGATCTCTACGGACACGGCCTATCGGACCGCCCGCACGGCGACTATTCGCTCGAGCGGTTCTCACGCCAAACGTGCGAGCTTGTCGAAACCACGGGGTTTCCGCGGCCCGCCGTGCTGCTCGGTCACTCGCTCGGCGCCGCGATCGCGGCGGCGGTGACAGCCGCAAACCCACGATGGATCGAGCGACTGGTGCTCGTCGCACCCATGCTCGACTTCAACTCGACCAGCGCCTGGTCACGGGTGTTTCGAGTCGCGCTGGTGGGCGACCTACTGATGCGACTCGTCGGCGTGCCCGCGCTCGTCCGCCGCCGCCGCAGACGCTACGAGCGCATCGGCCTGCCACACCTGACTCCGTTGTTCGTCGAGCAGGTGTCGCGTGCGGGATTCGGTCGGGCGTTGCTGTCGATGATCCGCGCGAACGCGCTCGGCGACCAGAGCGCGCGCTATCAAGCCTTGCGGAACTCGGGTCGCGACCTGCTGCTCATCACCGGAGCGAACGATGCGGTGATCCCGGCGGCCCACATCGCACGAATCCGGAAGCTGCTACCGGGCCATCGCCACCGCGCGATCGCAGGCGCGGAACACAATTTGCTGCTGACGCACCCGCGAGCCGTCGTCGACGCGCTGTGCAACGAGCCACCCAAAGCAAGCGGCCCGTAGAACGCGTCACTCCATCGTGACGTCGCGCGCGGCGTCCGACATGCCCTGCGTGAACGTGCTCCACCCGGACGTCATGCCGTACGGGCTGCGGTGCAGCAGCGCTTCGATCTTGCGGATCTTGCCCTTCTCGATCTTGAACAGCTCCGCGATTTCCCACGTCCACGGCTGCACGGGGCCCGCCGTGATCGAGCGGCCGTCGGGCACCGTGAACGTGCGCGTCGCGCCGCCCGAGTGGTCGAAGAACCCGAACGCGAACACGATGCCGCGCTCCTCGTCTACCGCCACGAACCGTCGGTCGCGGATTCTGTTCACGAAGTGCAGGAGTCCGGACTGAAACTGCTCGAGGCAAGTCCATTGGCCGGAATAGCCCGCCGAGGTCTTCGGGTCGGGCCGCTTCTCACCGGCGGGCGTCGGCGCGTTCGTCGCCTGACCGCCGTTCTCGATTCGATTGCAGTCGGGAGCGAACGGATAGTCGCCCTTGCCATCGTTCTGCTGCATGCCGGAGAAGTACTTGTTCGCGGTGACGATCAGGTCCGCGCGCGACATGCGTTCGTTAGCGGGGACCGTTTGCACGTAGAGCGAATTTGGCGCGCCGAGCGCTTCCACACGCTTGCTGGCGTTCTCGTCGCGGATCACGATTTGCTCGATCTCCGTGATCTGCTGGTTGCGGACCTTCAGGCGCAGCGCGATCAGCGCGGCGGTGCCTTTGTCCGGATCGCGGTGATCCTCCTCGATGGTCCCGAAGAATGCGACTTGTCCCGCCGGCACGTCGGACACGAACAGGCGGTAGTGGCCCTTCGCGCGCAGCGTGTTCCAGAGGCCGTCGCCGATCACGAGCTGCTGGCCGTCTTCCGTGAAACGCACGTTGGATGCGAGCGGCACGGCGCTCGGCTGATCCGCGATCACGGCGTCGAGATAGCGATCGACGAAGCCCTCGAGGCACGCGCGATTGCAGTCCGCGGCGAACGTGACGTCGGCGAAGGCACACAAGGCAATAGCCGCAAGCGAAGCGCGACAGATTCGAATGGTTTGCATAGTCCCCACCCACCGGAGTTATCGTGGTTGTTATAAGGCAGCGCTCCGCCGGCGCGTGAGCCGGATGTTACTCCAGGCCAACGTTCCGCCGCGAGCGCGCCGGACCAAGCGCGGTCAGCTCCCCGCGACCGCCTCCGCCGATTTCAGCGCGTCGAAACTGTGGATCCAGCCGTACCGCTCGGGAAACTTCGTCAAAACCGAATTCCGCCGGTCGAGCGCTGCATCGTCGGGAAGATGCAAAGCCGTGTTCGTCGCCCACGAGGCGCGCTGAATCGGCGCGAGTGCGCGCTTTTCGCAACCGTTCGTACGCGGCGAAGGTGTCGACGAGCGGCTGCTGCCGCCCGCGCGCCAGCAGCTCGGCCAACGTGACGACGTCTTCGATCGTGGCATTCGCGCCCTGGCCTTGATGCGGCAGCATGCCGTGGGCCGCGTCGCCGATCAGCACCACGCGCCCCGTGTGCCAACGCCGCGGCTGCTGCGACGACGAACAAGCCCCATCGCTTGTCGACCCAACCGGCGCCGATCATCTCGTTCACTGCCGGATGCCAGCCCGCGAAGCACCGCGTCGCCTCGCCCGGCTGCGCACCGACGATCCACTTGTCCTCGTGCGGCCAGGTCTCCGGCCCCTCGACGACCGCGAAGAAGTTGATGTCCTCTGCCACCTTGCCTATCGCGTAGTGCAACAAGTGCGCGCGCGGCCCCATCCAGAACTGCAGCGCTTCGGGGTCGGGAAGCGCGCGCAGGTTTCGTGCGGGAACGATGCCGCGAAACGCGCTCGTCCTGGAATAGATCACGCCCGGTTCGCCGCTGACGAAACGCCGCACCAGGGAGCGCACACCATCGGCTCCCACGACGATATCGACGTCGCGCTCGACACCGTTCGCGAACTTCATTCGGACGCTCGACGCGGACTCGGCGAGACTCACGAGGCGGTGGCCGAGGTGGATCGCGCCGCCAAAACGTTTGCTCAGCGCTTTCTGCAGATCGGCGCGATGAATGCCGAAGTACGGCGCGCCGTACCTCGCCTCGTAGCTTCCGCCGAGCCTGACGGGATGGCTCGAGATTCTGACGCCCGTGCGACCGTCGCGATGGATCAGCTCCGTCGGTTCCGTCGACGCGACGCGAACGTCATCGAGAAGTTGCAGGCGCTCGAGCTCGCGGGTTGCGTTGGCGGCCAGCGCAACGGCGGCTCCGATCTCCGTGAGCTCGGCCGACTGCTCGTAGAGATCCGCCGCGAAACCGCGCGCACGCAGCGCGTGAGCCAAGACGAGCCCGCCGATGCCTGCGCCGATGATCGCAACGGAGGGTTGCCGCATTGTTGCCGAGAGCGGTCAGCAACACCGCGCGCAGCCGCGCGCGTCTCAGCGTTCCATGCCCTTGGCCTTCAAAACCGGCAACGCCGACGGCGCCATGAGGAACTTCAGCAGGTCCCGCGCCGCGGCATCCTGAGCGGCCTTCGCGCTCACACCGGCGGCCATGACAATGTACTGCTGCGTCTCGCCGGGGAACACTCCGCCGAGCTCGGCGCCTTTGACCGGCAAGATCTCGCTGACCGGCAGCACACCGAGCTCCGCCCGGCCCGCCACGACGTTCGCGCTGGCTTCCTCGCCCGCCGAGGTGTACTGCGTCTTCGCAGCGAGCGCGTCGGCGATGCCGAGCTTCTGGATCACGCCCTCGAACAGCACGCCGCTGGCGCCTTGCTTCGTATACGTAATCGACTTCGCGTCGAGCAGAGTGCGCTTCAGCGCATCGACCGTCCCGATGTCGGGCTTGCGCGCACCGGCCTTGATGACGAGCGCAAGACCGGAACGGGCGACGACCGTGCGTGTGTCGGCGGCGACCTTACCCTGCTTGATCAGGTCGTCCAGCATCGCCGGCGTCACGACGATCAAATCGAACGGCTCGCCCGACTCGGCCTTCTGCTTCTGCGTCGCCGCCAGAGCAAACTGCACGACGACTTTGTGGTTCGTCGATTTCTCGAACTGCGGAAACAGATCTTCCGCCACCGCCTTGAGTGCCATCGAACACAGAACCCGGATCTCCGCCGCGTTCGCCACGTGTGGAACGGTTAGCGTACCGAGAAGTCCGAGAGCGGCGACCACAGTAGCGAAACGACGAGCCTTCATGCGGGATCTCCTGTTCAGGACGAAGCGCTGTGAGGTTAGCGCGACTGCGGCTGCGCGGCTGCCGGCGCCTTTTCGATCGCTTCGGTCTTGACCGCGTCACGATCACCGCGACGGCGCGAGCGCTGGTCCTCCGTCGTCGCGGCCACGAGCGCGTTGATTTCGTCTTCGCTGATCGGGGTGAACATGCCGAGCTGGCACACCGCGCCGGGCACGAACGCCGGCCCCGGCACGCTCATGTGCTCGTTGCTCCCCGGGACAGTGACCGACGTCGAGTTGGTGCTCGCCCCGGCTCGCATCAGCACGGTGAACGTACTGCCGGCGCACAGTTTGTTGTCGCTGTACGTCAACGACATCGCCATGCCGCGGCGCAGACCCGGGCACTGCTTCGCGAGCTGGCTCCTGTACGTGGACCGGTCGCGCATCGTGACCAGCACGTTGCGGGCGTCGAGCACCTTCGTGCCCTTGATTTCGGTGCGCCGCAGACACGCCGCAGCGGTCTTCGCTTCTTCTTTCTCCTCCACGGCAACCGCGGAGCCCACCTGAGCCACGGCGCCGAGCGTGGCCGCCAGCAGCAGTAACGGTCTTAGCGATCGAGGGTTCATGAGCCACCTCCCCGTGACGTTCGCTGGAGCCTACCACCGCGCCGCCACCAACGCAGCGGGTTCCGGGATTTCTTAGGCTGGAGGCGGAAGTCAGCGGGCTTCGGGTTGCGGCTTCACTACCGCGGGAACCTGGGTTGCCTCGGTCTTTAGGACGTCACGGTCGCCCGCTTCAGGCCCGGGCACTGCTTGATGAGCTGATTCCGGTACGTCGATCGGTCGCGCAGCGTGAACAGCATGTTGTGCGAGTCGAGCACTCTCGTGCCCCTGATATTCGAGCGAATCAGGCAGGCGGTGGCAACACACCCTCACGAGCTACCCGCAGTGGCCCTTAGGTGAGCCTACCACCGGGCGCCAAAGAGCGCGATTGCGCGGACGCCAGTCCGCACGTTGCATTCGCACATCCGGCCTCGCAAACGAAAACGCGGTGCGCCCCGACCGGAGCGCACCGCGTTGCAGTAGTAACTACGCCTAAGCGAGCCCGACGATGTTGCCGTCGGCGTCGATGTCGATGGCGTTGGACGCCGGCACCTTCGGCAGGCCCGGCATCGTCATGATCTCCCCCGACAGCACCACCATGAACCCCGCGCCGGCGTTCAAGTACACGTCGCGCACGTTGAACACGTGGCCTTCCGGCGCGCCGCGCAATTGCGGATCGGTCGAGAACGAGTACTGCGTCTTCGCGATGCAGATCGGCAGATTGCCAAAGCCGTCTTCTTGGAACTTCTCGATCTTCTTGCGGACGGCCGTGTCCGCCACGACTTCGCTCGCGTGATAGATCTTCTTGGCGACCTTGCCGATCTTCTTCCACAGATCGTCGGCGTCGTCGTAGACGAACTTCAACGAGCCCGGCTTCGTGTCGATCAACTTGACCATCGACTTTGCGAGCTCCGTGGCGCCCTTCGAGCCCTTCGCGAAGTGCTCGCAGACGAGCGCCTCGACGCCCTGCTCGGCGAGGTGCTTCTTGATCATCTCGAACTCGCGATCCGTGTCGCTACCGAACCGGTTCAGCGCCACGATCACGGGCAAGCCGTAGTTCTCGCGGATGTTGTTCACGTGGCGATCCATGTTCGCCATGCCCTGCATCAGCGCCTTCGCGTTCTCGCTGTTGACCTCTTCGATCTTCGCGCCGCCCGAATACTTCAGGGCGCGCGCAGTGCCGACGAGCACCGCGGCCGACGGGCGCAGGCCCGTCTTGCGGCACTTGATGTCGACGAACTTCTCGGCGCCCAAGTCCGCACCGAAGCCGGCCTCCGTCACGACGTAGTCGGCGAGCTTGAGCGCCGTCTTCGTCGCAATCGCGGAGTTACAGCCGTGCGCGATGTTCGCGAACGGGCCGCCGTGCACGAGCGTCGGCGTGTGCTCGAGCGACTGCACGAGATTCGGCTTGATCGCTTCCTTCATCAGCACGGTCATCGAGCCCTGCGCATTCAGCGCGCTGGCACGGATCGGTTTGTTGTCGCGCGTGTAGCCGACGATGATCTGCTTGAACCGCTCGCGCATGTCGTTCAGCGACGTCGACAAACACAGAATCGCCATGATCTCCGACGCCGCGACGATGTCGTAACCCGTCTCGCGCGGAAAACCATTGGCGGTACCGCCGAGGCCGTTCACGATGCTGCGAAGCGAGCGATCGTTCATGTCGAGCACGCGGCGCCACGTCGGCCGCCGAATGTCGAAGCCCAGGGAGTTGCCGAAATAGATGTGGTTGTCGACCAGCGCCGCAAGCAGGTTGTGCGCAATGCTGACAGCGTGGAAATCGCCCGTGAAATGGAGGTTGATGTCCTCCATCGGCGCCACCTGCGAATGACCGCCGCCCGCGCCGCCGCCCTTCACGCCGAAGCATGGGCCGAGCGACGGCTCGCGCACGCAGATCATGGCCTTCTTGCCGATCGCGTTTAGCGCGTCGCCGAGGCCAACGGTGGTCGTGGTCTTGCCTTCGCCCGCGGGCGTCGGCGAGATGGCGGTGACGAGGATGAGCTTGCCGTCGGGGCGCGACTGCACACGCGCGATCAACGCGTCTGAGAGTTTCGCCTTGTAGTGGCCATACGGCTCGAGATCGTCGGCGTCGATGCCGAGGCGTTCCTTTCGCGAGTTCAACGATTTTCCGCAGCTTGACGCCGCGGGCAATAGCAATATCGTCTTTCATGGTTCGTCACCGCCTCCCTATGCTTAAAACGAAACTCCGGCCGCGCACGTTGCGCGACCGGAGCTCGCCGATGGATCAATAACGATAGTGCTCGGCCTTGTACGGGCCGCTGACCGCAACGCCGAGGTAGTCGGCTTGCGCCTTCGAGAGCTTCTCGAGCTTCACGCCGATCTTCTCGAGGTGCAGGCTCGCCACCTTCTCGTCGAGGTGCTTCGGCAGCACGTAGACGCCGAGCGGGTACTTCTTCGTATTCGTGAAGAGCTCGATCTGCGCCAGCGTCTGGTTCGTGAAGCTGTTCGACATCACGAAGCTCGGATGGCCCGTGGCGCAGCCCAGGTTCACGAGGCGGCCTTCGGCCAGCAAGATGATGTTCTTGCCGCCGCCCATGTGCACGATGTGCACCTGCGGCTTGACCTCGGTCCACTTGTACTTCTTGAGCTTGTCGACCTGAATCTCGTTGTCGAAGTGGCCGATGTTGCAGACGATCGCGTTGTGCTTCATCTGCTTCACGTGCTTCTCGGTGATCACGTCGACGCAGCCCGTGGTCGTGACGAACACGTCGCCGACCTTCACGGCTTCGTCCATCGTCATGACCGTGTAGCCTTCCATCGCGGCCTGCAGCGCGCAGATCGGATCGATCTCCGTGACGATCACGCGCGCCGACTGCGCGCGCAGCGACTGCGCCGAGCCCTTGCCCACGTCGCCGTAACCGGCAACGACGGCAATCTTGCCGGCCAGCATCACGTCCGTCGCGCGATTGATCGCGTCGACGAGCGAGTGGCGGCAGCCGTACAGGTTGTCGAACTTCGACTTCGTGACCGAGTCGTTGACGTTGATGGCCGGGAACAGCAGACGTCCCTGCTTGTGCATCTGATAGAGGCGATGCACGCCGGTCGTGGTCTCCTCCGAGACGCCGCGAATGCCCTTCGGCATGTTCGCGAAGCGCTTCGGGTCCTTCTTCATGGACTTCTTGAGCTGGGCCAGCAGGATGCGCTCTTCCTCGCTGCCGGGCTTCTTGTTGAGCACCGACGGATCCTTCGTGGCCTCGTAGCCCAGGTGCACGAACAGCGTCGCGTCGCCGCCGTCGTCCAAGATCATGTTCGGGCCTTCGCTGTTGCCCCAATCGAGCGTGCGGTCGATGTAGTCCCAGTACTCCTCGAGCGACTCGCCCTTGTAGGCGAACACAGGGGTGCCGCGCGCGGCAATCGCAGCGGCCGCGTGGTCCTGCGTCGAGAATACGTTACAGCTCGCCCAACGCACCTTAGCGCCGAGCGCCTGGAGCGTCTCGATCAGGACGGCGGTCTGGATGGTCATGTGCAGCGAACCCGTGATCCGCGCGCCCTTCAGCGGCTGCTTCGGACCGTATTCCTTACGCGTCGCCATGAGGCCCGGCATTTCGAACTCGGCGAGATCCATCTCCGCGCGGCCGTACTCCGCCAAACCAATGTCTTTAACGAGGTAGTCGTTCTTGACCGCTCGTGCCTGCTTAGCCATCTATCTCTCCTGGTTTCCGAATTACAAACTGTGGCCGAATGCGGCCTTGT
Source organism: uncultured Gammaproteobacteria bacterium (assembly GCA_963748045.1). Classification (GTDB taxonomy): domain Bacteria; phylum Pseudomonadota; class Gammaproteobacteria; order Steroidobacterales; family Rariloculaceae; genus FEN-1219. The sequence continues at coordinate 161,125 of CAVVIC010000011.1, read as the reverse complement.
AACGTTTCTTGAATTGCGAAAGCGTGAACTTGTGGTTCTGCGGCCCCTGGTGCTCGATCTTGATCGAACCCATGAGGCTCGCGATGCGACCCGTCGTCTGCCAGTCGAGGTCGTTCAACAGGCCATACAGAAGTCCGGCGCGGTAGGCGTCGCCGCAGCCCGTCGGATCCTGCACCGACTTCGGCTTGACCGAAGGAATCTCGTGTACTTTCTGCTTCGTGTGGATGACGGAACCATTGCCGCCGAGCGTGATGATCAACGCGTCGACGCGCGAGATGATGTCCGCTTCCGTCCAACCCGTGCGGTCCTTCAACAACTCCCATTCGTAGTCGTTGACGGTGACCCACGTGGCAAGGTCGATGAAGTGGCGCAGGTCGTCGCCGTTGAACATCGGCATGCCCTGGCCCGGATCGAAGATGAACGGAATCTTACTTCTTCGCGAACTGCTCGGCGTGCTTGATCATGCCGGTGCGGCCGTCGGGCGACACCATGCCGATCTTGACACCCTTGGCATCGGAGACTTTGTTCTTCTCCGAGAAGTTCATCGCGCCCGGATGGAACGCGATGATCTGGTTCGAAGACAGGTCCGTCGTGATGAACGCCTGCGCGGTGAACGCATTGTCGAGCTTGCGGATGTACGTCTGCCGGATGCCGAGCTCTTTGAGTCGTTTGCGGTAGGGCTCGTAATCCTGGCCGACCGTGGCCATCGGCAAGGGTTCCTCGCCGAGCATCTTCAGGTTGTAGGCGATGTTCGTCGCACAACCACCGAACTCGCGCCGCAACTTCGGCACGAGAAACGCCACATTCAACATGTGGATCTTGTCGGGGAGAATGTGATTCTTGAACGAATCCTCGAAGACCATGATGTTGTCATAGGCCACTGATCCGCAAATTAGCGCTGACATTCTTCCCTCACGGTTGAATTACGAGATAGAAACGAACGGCGCCTCACCTTGAGCGAGGCGCCGTTGCTGCACGACTTACTTCGCGGCCGCCTTGAGCGCGGCAGCGCGATCCGTCTTCTCCCAGCTGAACTCGTCGCGGCCGAAGTGGCCGTACGACGCCGTCTTGAGGTAGATCGGCTTCAGCAGATCGAGCATCTTGACGATTCCGTACGGACGCAGGTCGAACGTCTCGCTTACGGCCGCGATGATCTTCTTCTCTGGCACCTTGTTCGTGCCGAAGGTCTCGACCGTGACCGAGGTGGGCTTCGCGACACCGATCGCGTACGACACCTGAACCTCGCAACGATCGGCCAGGCCCGCGGCGACGACATTCTTCGCCACGTAGCGCGCAGCGTAAGCAGCAGAGCGGTCGACCTTCGACGGATCCTTGCCCGAGAACGCACCGCCGCCGTGGCGGGCGAAACCGCCGTAAGTGTCGACGATGATCTTGCGACCCGTCAGACCGCAGTCGCCCATCGGACCGCCGATCACGAAACGACCGGTCGGGTTGATGTGGAACTTGGTCTTCTTGTCGATCCACTTCTTCGGCAGAACGGGCTTGATGATCTCTTCCATCACGGCTTCTTGCAGCGCCTTGAGCTTGATGTCCGGGCTGTGCTGCGTCGACAGCACGACTGCCTCGATGCCGACCGGCTTGTCGTCCTCGTAGCGGAACGTGCACTGGCTCTTCGCGTCAGGGCGCAACCACGGCAGCTTGCCGTTCTTGCGCACCTTCGCCTGCCGCTCCACAAGTCGGTGCGAGTAGATGATCGGAGCCGGCATCAGGCTATCGGTCTCGTTCGTCGCGTAACCGAACATCAAGCCCTGGTCGCCTGCGCCCTGTTCTTCCGGCGACTTGCGGTCGACGCCCTGGGCGATGTCCTGAGACTGTTTACCGAGCGCGTTCAACACTGCGCACGTGTTGCCGTCGAAACCCTTGTCCGAGTGGTCGTAGCCGATGTCGAGAACCACCTTGCGGACGATGTGCTCGACCTCGATCACGGCATTCGTCGTGATTTCGCCAGCGACGATCACCATGCCGGTCTTAGTCATGGTCTCGCAGGCCACACGGCTGCGCGGCTCTTGCGCCAGGATCGCGTCGAGGATCGCGTCCGAGACTTGATCCGCCATTTTGTCCGGATGGCCCTCGCCCACGGACTCCGACGTAAACAGATATGACTTGCTCATAAGTTCCCTACCTAGTGTTTTCGAACTGTCAAAAAAGAATCAGTTGACGTCTTCAACGCGGAAACCAGTTGCCTGGTTGTTCAAGACGAACCGGCCCGAGATAACAGCATTCGCCCAACGCGCTGTCTTGACGACACCGCCGAAGGCAAAGAAGTGAATCTTCTGGATTCGCGATTGCGGGTTGTTCCCCCGGTACTCCGCAAGCGCCGTAACCATGTCGTCCGGGGCCTGCGCGCTCAGGAGATTCGCCATCGCACTCGTGCGGGTCGTAAGCATACGCATCGAGGCACCCACACCGCAAAGCATCGCGAACTTCGCGAGCTGCCGCAACGATGCGGGGCCCGGCATGCCGACGTGGATCGGCAGCTTGATGCCCTTGGCGTTCGTAGCGGCTTCCCAGTCGATGAAGGGCTGGGGCTCGAAGCCGAACTGCGTAGCGAAGTAGATGTTGAATCCTGCCGTGGCCGCGAACGCCGCCTTGCCGCGCAGCGCCTGCTCGACGCGCTCCTCGCCGATAGCTTTGCTGCCTTCCGGATGCCCCGCCACGCCGACGTCGCGGAAGCCGTACTTGGCGAACAACCCGGTCTCAAGCACCTCGAGGCTGCTGTTGAAGGCCGGCTTGTCCGCCGTGATGTCGCCGGCCACGCACAGCGCGTTGTGGATGCCGAGCTCCTGGCAACGGGCGAGCGCACGCTCGAGTTGCTCTAGGCTCTCGAGCTTGCGGGCAATGACGTGCGGAGTGGCCTTCAGCCCGAGCTTCTGCACCTGGCCGGCCAGCGTCACGATGTCGTCGATGGGCACACCGGGCGGATGCGCGACGTACACGGCCGTGTCCGGGCGCGAGCTCGGCACGAATCGCATCGAGCTTGCCCGTGTCGTGCGGCGTGATCTCGATCGAATAGTCGCGCACGAACGCGGCTATGTGCTTCTTCAGTTCGTCGTTGGTCATCGTGGTCTCGGCGCGGCGGCTACTGTTTGCGCGACACGACGAAGCTCTCGTCGTTGAACCACAGTCCTTTGTGTTTCTTGAGAACCTTTGCCGTGCCCTGCAGGTATTGATCACCCGCACGCATGGCGTTCTCGATGCGCTCGTCTTCGATCTGCGCGACGTAACTCGCCGCATTCCACGCGGCAAACAGCGTCGAGGTACCGATGCTCTGCTGCACTTCGCTCGGCAGCGTGTGCATCTCGTATCGGAAGACCGACTTCGCATCGGAGCCCGAAACGAAATTGAAGTTCCGCGCATCGCGACCGAGCTCGGCGCGCAGCGTCTTGATGAGCTCGTGGCGATTGACCTTGAACGGCTCCTCATCGGGCCAGATCTCGTTGACCATCTCGAGCGCCGGGTCGTTGCCGCACGACTGCACCGCGAGCAGACGCCCCGACGGGCCCAAGCTGCGCACCAGCGGGCGCCAGCACCTTCTTGGCTTTGAACTCGGCGCTCATGCGCGCACGCCAGGGCTGCGATGCCAGCACGAGATCGTAGTTGCCGCTGAACTGGCCGGGCTTCGGGATCACGCTGTCGAGCAGGAACGAATGGTCCTTGCGGTAGATCACGAGCACGGACGGGCGCACGTACATCGGGTTGCCGGTCTTCTCGCTCGACTTGACCTGCCACCCGTCGACCAGGACCTGATCGAGCGAGCGCAGCTGCTCGCCGTATTCATAGGCGGAGCCGCCCTCGAGAGCGACTTCGCGCCAGTTCAGCGCGGCGGCCATCTGCACGTCGCGCGGCCGCAGCCACGGGGCTTCGGCGTAGTACAGGTTCGTGATCACGATGACGCTGGCCGGATGCTCGACGAGGCGATCGGGCAGCTTCTCGAGCGACAGGCGCACGTCCTCGAGGCTGATCTCCTTGCCGACGATCAGGAACGGCATGGTCGGGTGACTCTTGTGCATCGCGCGCATGATGTGCGACAGCACCGTGGCGTCGCCCATGCCGGCGTCGAACACGCGCAGCGCCGGCGGATTCGGCTTCAGCAGCGCGAGCTCGCGCGTGGCGCGCTGCGCAACCTTCCACTTCTCGTTCGTGGTGTTGACGAACGCGAGGTACTTTTGCCGGTTGTCGTAAAAACGAAACGGCCGATCAGCTGAGCCGTCGGCCGTTTGGGAATTCTTCTTTGCCACTTTGCGCTTCGTGTTGCCACTCATCGTCGTCGTGCCCTTGTTATTGCTCTGCCCGAGGTGTTCAGTGCCGTTCAGCGTCGGGGGTGACGGTCGCGCCTGCACCTCGATATAGCCGCGGATCTTGGCCGCGGTCTCGAGAGTGACGTCTTTACCGTTACGCAGCCTGACGCAGAGCTTGCCGTCGTTTACTGCCTGCCGGCCGAAGGTCGACTCCGCAATTCCGGTGCGGCGACAAAACGCTTCGATTTCCGCAAGGAGGGAATCCGCCGAGTTTTGAATCACTACCGAGAGCCCCCGACCGGCCGATTACTTTTCTTCTACTTTGCAGGCGGCGCAAGATACGCCGGATACCGATCGAAATCAATTCTTTTCCTGCCCACTTTTTCCGGACAAGTGTGTTGTGGGCAAGATCCCACAGGGTATCGCGCGGCACCCGTATCTGCCACGACCGACGCAGCTCCGCACCCGACCGAACGGTTTGGTGCGCGAAAGCACGCCGCTTGCGCTCTCGATCCGACTTGCGCAACCGACGTCGACCACCCGTGAGTTTGCTTGCTGGGTCAAATGGCCGCGGCTACCATGAAGCCGTCAGCGCCCACCGTTCGAACAGCCGCTGATGTAAGGGGGAATGTCCAGCGCACCGACCTGCGTCGCTCGCAGCGACGCCGCTCGGCTCGTTGGAGCAACAACTATGAACGCGCTTCACCGAACAGGACTCGTCGCCGTGAGTCTGCTCGCTGCCGCCCTTTGCGGCACGGCGAGCAGGCCAGATGGACTTCAGCGGCGAATGGCCGGTCGTACTTTCGCAGGACAACAGCGATAACCCGCACCTCGGCGAGTACGTGGGCATTCCGCTAAGCCGCGAAGCGATCCGGCGCGCCGAGGTCTGGGACGCATCGATCCAGTCTCTGCCGGAATGGCAGTGCCGACCGCACTCCGGCGTGTACATCAAACGCGGTCCGTCGAACCTGCGCATGTGGAAGGAGATCGATCCCGCGTCGCGCCAGATCATCGCGTTCCAGACCGAGTGGTTGCGTTCGACGAACACGCCGATCTACATGGACGGCCGGCCGCATCCGCCCGAGTACGCAGCGCATACCTGGGGCGGGTTCTCGACGGGTACGTGGGAAGGCGACCGGCTGCGCGTCAAGACCACGCATCTGAAAGAAGACTACTACAGGCGCAATGGCGTGCCGCAGAGCGACAAGGCCACGATGACCGAGTACCTGATGCGCCGCCGCTTCGACAACCAGGACTACCTGACGTGGGTCATCGTGGCCTACGACCCCGTGTATCTGACCGAGCCGCTGATCCGCAGCACGGAGTACCGGCTGAACCTCGCGCAGCAGGTGCCGCCGTACCCGTGCACGGTCGTGACCGAGGTCGTGCGCCCGGACGGCGTCGTGCCGAACTGGCTGCCCGGCAAGAACGATCAGATCTACAGCTTCTCCGACTACTACGGCCTGCCGCGCTCGCTGTACTTCGACGGCGCGGAGACGATGTACCCCGAGTATCGCCAGAAGCTCGAGCGCGAACAGCGCACGACGGCGCGGCAAGCGCCGCGCCGGGACAACTAGCCATGGCGCCGATGACGACACGACGGAGCCCGCAGCGCCGCGCCGCCGCGTTCGCCGCCGCTGCGACGGCGTGCTTCGCCGCAACCGTTTGCAGCGCACCGGCGTCCGCCCAAGCTCAGAAGGCCGCGGCCCGCGCCGCCGAGGCGGCGGCCGAGGTGCACTGGTGGCCGGTCCGCAAGAACATCTGGATGCTGGTCGGCGCCGGCACGAACATCACGGCCTCCGTGGGCCCGGACGGCGTGATGCTCGTGAACTCCGGCGACGCGCAATCGAGCGCGCGCGTGATCGCTGCGGTTCAAGATCTGCAGGCACAGCTGAACGCGTTCGGCTTCCTCGACGTGCTGACGCCGCCACGAGGCGGCGCGGAAACCCGGTCGCGCTTCCCCGTGAACACGCACGCGCCGCCGAAGCCGATTCGCTACATCATCGATACGAACTCACTGCCGCCGTCGGTCGGCGGCAACGAGAAAATCGCGGCCGCAGGCACCACGTACACCGGCGGCAACGTGGCCGGCACGATCGCGGACTCGTCGAATGGCGCGGCCGTGCTCGCGCACGAGAACGTGCTGAACCGCATGCAGGCGCGCGGCATGCCCTTCGACGCGTTACCGACCGAAACCTTCTTCACGGCGGACTACAAGATCAGCACATTCTTCAACGACGAAGGCGTGCAGATCGTCCACATTCCGAATGCGGCGACGGACGGCGACAGCTTCGTCTACTTCCGCGGCGCGGACGTGATCGCGGCCGGCGACGTGTTCAATCTCGACACGTTCCCGATCATCGACGTGGAATCCGGCGGCAGCATCAACGGCGTGCTTGCCGCGCTGAACACGATCCTGAAGCTCGCGATCCCCGAGTTCCGCACCGAGGGCGGCACGATGATCGTGCCGGCGCACGGCCGTCTCGGCGATACGGCCGACGTTGGCTATTACCGCGACATGCTGACGATCATCCGCGACCAGACGAAGGCGCTGATCGACCAGGGCCTCACGCTGCCGCAGGTACTCGAGAAGAGGCCGACGTTCGGCTATGAAGGCCGATTCGGCACGAAGACGGGCCCCTGGACCACGGACATGTTCATCACGGCCGTGTACCGCAGCCTGAAGGAACACCCGAAGTGATCACGAAAACGAAGACACTCGGAGTCATGTTGAGCGCGGCGTTCGCTGCATGCGTTCTTCCGTTGCACGACGCGGAGGCGCAGCGTGCGGCGGCGCCGAGGCCACCCGCGACTCCGCGCGCGGGCGCAGCCGATCGACATCACCGGCAACTGGGTCTCGCTGATCACCGACGACTGGGTGTACCGCATGATCACGCCCGCGAAGGGCGACTACTCGTACATCCCGCTGAATGCCGAAGGCAAGCGCACGGCCGACGGCTGGGATCCGGCCCGCGACCAAGCGGCCGGCGAGGAATGCAAAGCCTACTCGGCGCCTGCGATCATGCGCCTGCCGAGCCGCCTGCAGATCGGCTGGCAGGACGACAACACGCTGAAGTTCGACATCGACACCGGCATGCAGACGCGGTTGTTCCACTTCAACCAGCGCGAGGCGCAGGGCGCACGCAGCTGGCAGGGGTGGTCGAACGCCTCGTGGCAGTTCTCCGGCACGACGGAGCAGTTCTATCCGGGGCCGACGTCGCTCGGCCAAATCAAGCGCGCGGGCACGCTGCGCGTGGACACGAACAATCTGCGCGCGGGCTATCTACGCAAGAACGGTGTGCCGTTCAGCGAGAACGCGTTCATGACGGAGTACTACAACCTGGTCGTCGAAGACGACGGCAACCAGTACCTCGTGATTCAGCTGTACGTCGCCGATCCGAAGTATCTGACGGGGCATTGGGTGCGCACCGTCCAGTTCAAGCGCGAACGGGACGCTTCGAAGCGCAACCCTACGCCGTGTTCCGCTAGTTAGATCACCCCTCGATCCCGAGCGTCGCGAAGGCTGGCGCCGCTCGAACATCCCGCCCTCGACACGCCGGAAATCGCATCCCTGCGGCTCGGCTGCGCACATCCTGTGCGCAGACGGTCTCGGTCGGGACATTCGAGCGGGCCAGCCTCACGACGGCCGGGATCGGTCAGCGTTCCGCCGGGCCGGCGCAGGGTCGCGCTTCTTCTTAGAAGGATTTGGGGAGGCCGAGGACGTGCGTGCCGATGTACGAGAGGATCAGGTTCGTGGAGACCGGCGCGACCTGGTAGAGGCGCGTTTCGCGAAACTTGCGCTCGATGTCGTACTCCTCCGCGAAGCCGTAGCCGCCGTGCGTCTGGATGCAGACGTCGGCCGCTTCCTTCGACGCATCGGCCGCGAGCATCTTCGCCATGTTGGCCTCGGCGCCGCACTTCTCGCCCGCGTCGAATAGCGCCGCAGCTTTCCGGACCATCAGCGCGGCGGCTTCGGTCTGCGCGTACGCGCGCGCGATCGGGAACTGGATGCCCTGGTTCTGGCCGATCGGCCGGCCGAACACCTGGCGCTCGGTGGCGTACGCCGTGGCCTTCGCGATGAACCAACGCGCGTCGCCGATGCACTCGGACGCGATCAGGATGCGCTCGACATTCATGCTGTCCAAGATGTAGCCGAAGCCCTTGCCCTCCGCGCCCACGAGATTCGCCGCCGGGCACTTCGAGATTGTCGAAGAAGAGCTCGGTCGTCGCGTGATTCATCATCGTGACGAGCGGCTTGATCGTGAGTCCGTTGCCGACGGCCGTGCGCAGATCGACGATGAACACGGACATGCCGTCGGTCGGCTTCGCGACCTGATCGCGCGGCGTCGTGCGCGCGAGCAGCAGCATGAGATCGGAGTGCTCCGTGCGCGAAATGAACACCTTCTGCCCGCTGACGCGGTACACGTCGCCGTCGCGCACGGCCGTCGTGCGAATGCGCGTCGTGTCGGTGCCGCTCGTGGGCTCCGTAACGCCGAACGCCTGTAGCCGCAGCGCGCCCGAGGCGATCTGCGGTAAGTACTCGCGTTTCTGCGCGTCGCTGCCGTGCTTCAGCAGCGTGCCCATCGTGTACATCTGCGCGTGACACGCGGCGCCGTTGCAACCGGCGCGGTGCACTTCCTCGAGCACGGCGCTCGCGGCCCGCACGCCGAGGCCCGACCCGCCGTACTCCTCGGGGATCAGCACGGCGAGGAACCCGGCATCGGCCAGTGCGTCGACGAACTCCTTCGGATACGCCCGCACACGATCGCGTTCGCGCCAGTACCGCCCCGGGAAGTCGGCGCAGAGGCGCGCCACGGCATCGCGAATCTCGGCAAACTCGGTGGTCATGATTCGCCCCTTCTATGGCTGCGGCCGGCGCGTCGCCTCCGCCGAAGCGGCGGCGCACGGCGTCACCCACGCGCGAAGTCCAGATGAAGAACGATGGAATGAACAGCACCGCGATGAACGTGGCCGCGAGCATGCCGCCGATCACGCCCGTGCCGATCGAGTGGCGAGCGCCGGCGCCCGCACCCGTCGACAGCGCCAGCGGCAACACGCCCAGGATGAACGCGAGCGACGTCATGACGATCGGCCGGAAGCGCAGGCGGGCCGCCTCGATCGCCGCTTCCGTCAGCGACTTGCCCTCCTCACGATGCATGTGCGCCGCAAACTCGACGATCAGGATCGCGTTCTTCGCCGCGAGCCCCACGAGCGTCACGAGTCCGATCTGCAGGTACAGATCGTTGTAGAGGCCGCGCAGCCACACCGCGAGAAACGCGCCGAACACCGCGAACGGCACCGCGAGAATCACGGCGAACGGCAGCGTGATGCGCTCGTACTGCGCGGCGAGAATCAGGAACACCATGAGCACCGCGAGCGCGAAGATGCCGACCGTGTTCTGGCCGCTCGTCTTCTCCTGGAACGACTCGCCGGACCACGCGAGCGTGTAGCCCTCGGGCAGCACCTTCGCCGCGAGCTCTTCCATCACCGCGAGCGCCTTGGCCCGAGCTGTAGCCCGGCGCCGGCCCGCCGAACAGGCGCGCGGACGGGAACAGGTTGAAGCGCTCGATCGAATCCGGCCCCGTCGTTTCGCTGCACGGTGGCGATCGCCGTCAGCGGAATCATCGAACCGTTGGCCGCCCGCACGAAGACGTCGCGCAGGTCCTCGGGATGCGCGCGGAACTTGCCGTCGGACTGCATCAGCACGCGGTACACGCGGCCGTCGCGATTGAAGTCGTTCACGTAGAACGCGCCGAACGTGCTCTGCAGCGTGATGTTCACGTCGTCGATGCTCACGTGCAGCAGCTTCGCCTTCTCGAGATCGATCGCGACATTCACGCGCGGCACTTGCGCCGAGTACGACGTGCCGACACCCGTAACCTCCGTGCGCTTCGCGGCCGCGGCGACCAATGCCTGCGTGGCTCGCTCGAGTGCCGCGTAGTCGTTGGTGCGCGACTGCACGAAGCCCTCGAATCCGCCGGTGTTCGACATGCCTTCGACCGCCGGCGGCGACAGCGAGAACGATGAGCGCGTCCTTGATGCCCATGCCTGCGCCGAACAACGCGCCTGCCACCGCATCCGCCGACAGCGCCGGGATCGCGCCGCTCCGACCAGTCCTTGAGCAAGATGAAGCTCACGCCCGCGTTGCTGCGCTGGCCGCTCGTGAGCACGTCCAAGCCGTCGACCGTGATGTTGTCGTCGAAGGCCGGGTGCGCGAACGCGGCCTTGTCGAGCTGCGTCGAGCGCGGCCTTCGTGCGCTGCAGCGACGCCGCAGGCGGCAGCGCCGCGATCGCGATCACGTAGCCCTGATCTTCGGTCGGCGCGAGCGCGCTCGGCACGGAGCGCTCGAGCCACCAGATCGCGACAACCATCAGTACGATCACGGCCACGGCCACCGCGCCGTGCCGCATGGTCCAGCGCACGCCGGCCGTGTAAGCGTGCGTGAGCTTGCGAAACGCCGCGTCGAAACGCGCGAGCAAGCCGGTCGGCTCCGACTCGCCGGTCTTCAGCAGCGCAGCGCACATCGCGGGCGTGAGCGTGAGCGCCACGAAGCCCGAGATCGTGACGGACACGGCGATCGTGATCGCGAACTGTCGGTACATCTCGCCGACCAGCCCGCCCGAGAAATGCGACCGGCAGGAACACGGCGTTCAGCACCAGCACGATCGCGATGACCGGCCGGCTGACCTCCGCCATCGCGCGCCGCGTGGCGTCCCGCGCGCTCACATGCTCGTCGCGCATGTGTCGCTCGACGTTCTCGAGCACGACGATGGCGTCGTCGACGACGATGCCGATCGCGAGCACCATGCCGAACAGCGTCAGCGAGTTGATCGAGAAGCCGAGCAGATACATGCCCGCGAACGTGCCGATCAGCGACACCGGCACCGCAACCGACGGAATCATCGTCGCGCGCAAGTTGTAGAGAAACAGCCACACGACGCAGAACACGAGCACGAGCGCCTCGAAGAACGTGAACGCGACCTCGCGCATCGACACGCGCACGTACTTGCTCGTGTCGTACGGAATGAGCCCACGTGAGGCCGGCCGGGAACTTCGCGGCGAGAGCTCGTCCATCTTCGCGTAGACGGCGGCGGCCGCCTGCAGCGCGTTGGCGTTCGGCGCGAGCTGCAGCGCAGCACCGATCACGGGCCGCCCTTTGCGCGTCAGGCTGAATGTATAATCGCGGGCGCCGAGCTCGACGCGCGCGACGTCGCCCAAGCCGCACGATCTGGCCGTTGTCGCCGCGTTCGCACGACGATGCGCTCGAACTGCGTCGGGTCGCGACAGGCGCGCTTGCGTCGTGACGCTGAGCGTGAGATCGACGCGCTCGTCGATCGGCTCGTCGCCGAGCCGGCCGGCGGCGGCCTGCGTGTTCTGCTCGCGCACGGCGGCAGCGACGTCGGCCGGCGTGAGCCCGAGCTCCGCCAGACGGTCCGGTTTCAGCCAGATGCGGATCGAGTAGTCGCGCGCGCCGAACAGCCTGCACGTTGCCGACGCCGGGAATGCGGCGCAGCTCGTCGATCACGTTCAACGTCGCGTAGTTCGAGACGTAACAGCTGGTCGTAGCGGCCGTCCGGCGAATCGAACGTCAGGATCATCAGGAAGCTCGGCAGCGTCTTCGCTACCGTGACGCCTTGGCGGCGCACTTCTTCGGGCAGCAGCTGCAGCGCGCTCTGCACACGGTTCTGCACGTTGATGACCGAGATGTCGGGGTTCGTGCCCACGGCGAACGTGATCGCGATCTGCGAGCGAGCCCGGTCGACGAGCTGTTCGAGCGCATGTACAGCATGTTCTCGACGCCGTTCAGCGCCTGCTCGAGCGGCGCCGCGACCGTTTCCGCGATCACGTCCGCGCTCGCGCCGGGATAGACGGTGCGTCACGCCGATCTGCGGCGGCGCGATGTTCGGATACATCGCAACGGGCAGCTCGCGAAACGCCGCGAGGCCAGCGATCACGATGAACGCCGAGACCACCGTCGCGAACAGCGGCCGGTCGATGAAGAAGTTCGAGATCACGGCGCGACCGTTGCCGGGTTCGATTGCGGCGCCGCGTCCGGCGCGATGGGCGTCGCGTTCACGACGGCGCCGGGCTGCACCTTGAGTATTCCGTCGACGACCACGCGGTCGCCGGCCGTTAGCCCCTTCGCGACGACGACGTCGTTGCCCGCGGACGCGCCGAGCTCCACGGGCCGCACGCCCACCTGCTCGCCGGCGCCCACGATCCAGACGAACGAGCCCTGCGCTCCGTGCATGACGGCGCGCTTCGGGATCACGAGCGAGCTCGCCACGTTGACGCCGTCGACACGGGCACGCACGACACGACCTGGTCGCAGCACGTCGCCGGTGTTGTCGAGCACGGCACGCACACCGATCGTGCCGGTCGAATCGTCGACGCGCGGCGCGATGAACTCTACGCGCGCGTCGGGCCCGATCTGTGCGCCGCGCGCGTCGACGACGCGCACGACGACCTTGCCCGAGCGCGCGGCGCTCGCGGCGCGCACGAGCTCCGCGTCGCCTTCCGGCAGCGCGAGCTCCACGTACAGGCGGTCCGCCTGCACGATGTACGTCAGCAGCGCGGAGTCGTCACCGGCCGTCACGAGACTGCCTTCGGAGCGCGCCTCGCGACTCGTGAGCCCGCTGATCGGCGCGCGCACGTCCGTGTACGACAGCGACAGCTCCGCGGTCTTCAGCGCCGCCTCGGCGGCGGCCACGGCGGCCTCGGCGCTCTCGAACGCCGCGACGGCCGTGTCGCGGTCGCGCTGGCTCACGAGCTTCTGTTCGAACAGCGGCAGGATGCGCTCGCGCTCGCGGCGCGCCTGTTGCAGGCTCGCCTGCTGCACGCCGAGCTGCGCGCGCGCGCGATCGGCGTCGGCGCGAAACGGCGCCGGATCGATACGGAACAGCAGCTCGCCGGCCTTCACGGACTGCCCTTCCTCGTAACGGCGCTGGAGCAGGATGCCCGACACGCGCGCGCGCACCTCCACCTCGCGCACACCACGCAATTGCGCGGCGTACTCGAGCGCGAGCGGCAACTCACGCGGCTGAACTTCGAGCGTGCCGACTTGCATCGGCGGCGGCGCCGGCGGCTGCTGTGGCGCGCCGCAGGCCGCGAGCGTGGCGGCTAGCAAGCGCTGACAGTAACGGCTTGCGCCCACGGCGGGCGGCTGGTGGCAATCGACACGGATCCAGCTCCATCTGATGGGGAAGCCGCACCGGGTTTGCGCGCGGGTTCCTTGGGAGCCGCAATTGTACCGGAGAGCGCGCGGATGATTCTCGTTTTGGCGATCGCGAATCCGCGGCCGCCGGGCGCGGCGCGAGCGTAGCGAGGTGCGCCGCACGAGCGCGGACCCGAACGCCCGCACGCGGCGATCGTGTACGATGGCGCTCGTTCTCCGGAGCCTCCCGCCACGGCATGCAGCTGCCTTTCGGCCAACCCCCCGCGTCGCTCTGCATCATCCGGCTCTCCGCCATCGGCGATACCTGTCACACCGTGCCGGTCGTGCGTGCGATTCAATATGCGTGGCCGGACACACACCTGACCTGGATCATCGGCAAGACCGAGCACTCCTTACTTAAGGGCCTCGAAGGCGTCGAGTTCGTCGTGCTCGACAAGGCCATGGGGTGGAGCGGCTACGGCGCCGTCCGCCGCGCGCTCGGCGGTAAGCGTTTCGACGCGCTCTTGCACATGCACGCGTCGGCGCGCGCCAACATCGTGAGCCTGGCCGTGCGCGCGAAGCTTCGGATCGGCTTCGACAAGGCGCGTGCCCGCGATCACCAGTGGCTGTTCACGAACACGCGGCTGCCGCCCCGCCGCGAGCGGCACGTCATGGACGGGCTGTTCGAGTTCGCAGAGCTGATCGGCGTGCCGCCCGGCAAGCCGCGTTGGGACATCCCGGTCGGCGCCGACGACGTCGCGGCGATCACGCCGTACTTCGCCGGCGGCGCGCCGACGCTCGTGATCAGCCCGTGCACGGGCCAGCGCTTCCGCAACTACCGCAACTGGCGGGTGGACTGGTATGCCGAGATCGCGGATTATGCGGCGAAGCGCTACGGCGCCCGGGTTCTGCTCACCGGCGGCAACACCGCCATCGAACAGACCTATGGCCGCGAGATCACCGCCATGGCCAAGTCGCCACCGCACAACCTGATCGGCAAAACCAGCCTGAAGCAGCTGCTGGCCATCCTGCAGCGCGCGAGCGTCGTGCTGTGTCCGGACTCCGGCCCCGCGCACATGGCGACGGCGGTCGGCACGCCCGTCGTGGGGTTGTACGCCACGTCGAATCGCCATCGCACGGGGCCGTACTTCAGTCAGCATCTCGTCGTCGACAAATACCCCGAGGCCGTCGAGCGCGAATTCGGCAAGCCCATCGAGACGCTGCGCTGGGGCCAACGCGTGCGCGACCCCGCCGCCATGAGTCTGATCACGGTGCCGGATGTCGTTGCGAAGCTCGATGCCGCGTTCGCGGAGCGCGGCGTACAGCCCCGTCAGTGAGGTCATCGACCATGGAACGTTACGCTCTACGCGATTTCAGCAAAGCCAGCCCGGCCGAAACCGAGAACGCGATGGAACGCGCCGAAGTCGTGTTCTACGACCGCTGCCCCATCGAGCTGCCGAACGCGGCCGATCTCGAGTTCATGCGCACGGGCCTGCCGCGCGAGCTGCAGGTCAAGAACATCAGTTATCACCCGGAGTCCGATTCGATACCGCGGTTCGAAGCGGCGCCCGAAGTTGCGCTAGCGCATCGAGACAATCCTGCGGGCGCATGGCCAGCGCGTCGAAGCGTTTCTGCGCCGCAGCTGCCCCGACTTCGTGCCGAACTGGACGCTCGGCACCACGAGCTTCCGTTCGATCGAGGAGCAGGGCCGCAAGCTCAAGCCGCGCTCGAGCAACGAGCTCGTGCACATCGACGCCGGCGCCTATGGCGCCACGAACGGCGCGCGCATCCTGCGTTTCTTCGTCAACATCCACCCCGAGCGCGACCGCGTCTGGGGCACGAAGGGCAGCTTCAACGCGATCATGGCCGCCACCCGAGCTCTGAGCGCGGCGCGCGGCGGCAAACCGGCGCGTGACGCTCGACAAGGGCCCGATTCGACACGCTGTACAGCGGCCTCGTCGGCGCCGTCGGCAAGCTGTACCCGCTCGCCCGCGTGCTCGACTCGAGCCCGTACGATCGCTCGATGCGACGCATCCACAATTTCATGAAGGAGAACCCTGGGTTCCGCGACAGTCGTGCGAACTATCAGGAGATTCACTTCCCGCCGCTGTCGGCCTGGATGGTGTTCACCGACGGCATCAGCCACTCGGTGCTGACGGGCCAGTACGCGCTCGTGACCACCGTGCTCGTGCCGCTCGCCAACTGCCGCACGCCGGCACTGACGCCGTACCACGTGCTGGCGCGCTCCGCCGCCTGAGGCCTCGATCGTGGCGAGCCTGCACTTCACGCAGAATCTGGCCCGCCACACCGATTGCCCGACGGCCGCGATCGCCGCCGGCACCGTGGCCGAGCTGCTCGAGCGCTACTTCGAATCGTGGCCCGGCGTGCGCGACTACGTGCTCGACAACCAGGGCGAAGTGCGGCATCACGTCAAAGTGCTGGTCGACGGGCTCAACCTGCGGGACCGCCGCAAGCTCACGGATCACCTGCAACCGAATAGCGAAGTCTATGTTTTCCAGGCGCTTTCAGGGGGATGACGATGGCGAGTAAGTTACTGGTCGGCACGCGTAAAGGCGTGTTCGTGGTCGGCCGCCACGGCCGTGAATGGCGCATCGACCGCGCCGAGCTACTGGGCGACCCGGTCACGATGGTGCTCGGCGAGCGCGACGGCACGCTGCACGCTGCACAGGACATGGGCCACTTCGGCGTGAAGCTCAAACGCTCGCGCGACGGCGGCGCCACCTGGGAGGAGCGGCCAGCGCCGGCGTTCCCGCCGAAGCCCGAAGACGTCGTCGATCTCGACCCGATGCGCGGCACGCCGATCCCGTGGGACACGAAGCGCGTGTGGGCGTTCGAGGGCTCGCAGCGCGACGGCGAGCTCTGGTGCGGCACGATCCCGGGCGGGCTTGTTCCACTCGCGCGACGGCGGCGACAGCTGGCAGCTCGTCGAGAGCCTGTGGAAACACCCCGACCGGAAGTTCTGGGTGGGCGGCGGCGCCGACTACCCCGGCATTCACTCCGTGCTCGTCGACCCGCGCGATCCGGACGTCGTCCGCATCGGCGTCTCGTGCGGCGGACTCTGGATGAGCCGCGACGGCGGCGCGTCGTGGGACTGCTACGGCCAGGGGCTGCGCGCCGACTACGCGCCACCCGATCAGGCGTACGAGCGCCGTGGTCAGGACGCGCATCGGCTCGCGCAGTGCGCGGCCAAACCCGATCACATCTGGATCCAGCATCACAACGGCATCTTCCGCAGCACCGACGGCGGCCTCACGTGCACGGAGATCAAGAACGCGCAGCCGTCGGTGTTCGGCTTCCCGGTAGTCGTGGATCCCGAGGACCCGCTAACCGCATGGTTCGTGCCCGGTCAGAAAAGACCAATGGCGCTACCCGGTCGACGGCGCGCTCGTGGTGTCACGCACGCGCGACGGCGGCGAGAGCTTCGAGGTTCTGCGCAAGGGCTTGCCGCAGCAACACGCGTACGACCTCGTGTATCGCCATGGGCTCGACATCGATGCCGATGGCGCTACACTCGCGTTCGGCAGCACCACCGGCAACCTGTTCGTCAGCGAAGACCAGGGCGATAGCTGGCAGAACGTCAGCCACTACCTGCCGCCGATCTACTGCCTAAGGTTCGTGAACTAGTAAAGACGGTGCCAAGCACCGTCTTCGATAGCGTGTCGATTCAGGGGAATGCGATGTCCGTGACTGAAGCGCTGGCGGCCTACGTGGTCGACAGCAAACTCGAAGCGATCCCGCGCGACGTGCAGGACGAAGCCAAGCGCGCCATCTTCAACTACCTCGGCTGTGCGCTCGGCGGCAGCATCGAGCCGGCGCTCGACGTCGCGATCCGCACGCTCGCGCCCTACTCCGGCAATGCGACCGCGTGCGTGCTCGGCCGCGCCGAACGCTTCGACGCGTTGCACGCGGCGCTCATGAACGGCATCGGCTCGCACGTGCACGAGTACGACGACACGCTGCCGAAGAACTACATTCACCCGAGCGTGCCGGTCGCGTCCGCGCTGTTCGCTTACGCGAGCGCGAACCCGGTCTCGGGCCGCGACTTCGTGCACGCGTTCATCCTGGGCTTCGAGGTCGAGTCGCGCATCGGCAATGCCGTGTACCCGGCGCACTACACGGCCGGCTGGCACATCACGTCGACCACCGGCGTGTTCGGCGCCGCGGCCGCCATCGGCAAGCTGCTCGGTCTTTCCACGAAGCAGATGGTGTGGGCGTTTGGGCTCGCGGCGACGCAAGCCGCCGGCATCCGCGAGATGTTCGGCTCGATGGCGAAGTCGTTCCAGCCCGGCCGTGCCGCGCAGAACGGCTACACGGCCGCGCTGCTCGGCCGCGCCGACTTCACGGCCGGCGAGCGTGCGCTCGAAGGCCCGCGCGGTTTCGCGGCGGTGACGGCGGCGCAATACGATCTCGACAAAGTCACGGCCGGGCTCGGCAAGAGCTTCGAGCTGCGCGACAACGCGTACAAGCCGTACGCGTGCGGCCTCGTCGTGCATCCGACGATCGACGGCTGTAGCCAGCTGCATCGCGAGTTTCATCCGGCGCCGGACTCGATTGCCGGAGTGCGCCTGCGCGTGGCGCCGCTCGTGCTCGACCTCTGCAACAAGAGCACTCTGACGCGCGCGCTCGAAAGCAAGTACTCGATCTATCACGCGGCCGCGATCGGTCTCGTGCGCGGCAAGGGCGGCTTGCAGGAGTTCACCGAGGACGCCATCCACGATCCCGGATCTCGAGCGCGTACGTGCCGTGACGACGGCCGTCGGCGACACGTCGATCACCGAGGACCAGGTGCACATCGAGGTCGTGCTGCGCGACGGCCGCACGCTGACGAAGTTCGTCGAGCAGTCGCTCGGCAACGTGCATCGGCCGCTCAGCAACGAGCAACTGACCGAGAAATTCGTGGACCAGGCCGTGCTCGCGCTGCCGCGCGCGCAAGTCGACGCCGTCGTCGAGCAGTGTTGGCGCATCGATGCGCTGAAGGACGTCGGCGACCTCGCGCGCGCCACGGTGCCGCGCACGGCGGCGACGCGCGCCGGCCGCGTCACACACTGACGTCATGCGCGGACGACGCGCTACGTTGCGGGTTGCGAGTCTCGCGCTCGCCGCGCTGCTCGTAGCGGGCTGCGGCGGGCAGTCCGCCGGGCCGGTCAAGGAAATTCGGATTCCGCTCGGCGCCGGCGGCGTCGGCTTCCTGCCGCTGCTCGTCATGCGCGACCGCAACCTGATCGAGAAGCACGCGCAGGCCGCGGGTCTCGCGGAGCTCAAGGTCCGCTGGATCGAGCTCGGCGGCCCGGCCGTCATGAACGACGCGCTGCTGTCGGGCTCCGTGGACTTCATCGCCGCGGGTCCGCCGGCGTTCATTACGCTGTGGGATCGCACGCGCGGCTCGGCCGACGTGCGCGGCGTAGCGGCGATGTCTTCGCTGCCGATGTATCTGAACACGACGAACCCGGCGCTGAAGTCGCTCGACGACCTGAACGCGACCGGACAAGATCGCCGTCACGGCCGTCAAGGTGTCGATCCCGTCGATCGTCATGCAGATGTACGCGGCCGAGAAGTACGGCGCGGCCGAAGCGTTTCGCTTCGACCGGTACACGGTGACGATGACATCACGCCGACGCTGTGATTGCGCTGCTCGCGGGCGGTCCGGCCAGATCGACGCGCACTTCACGTCGCCGCCGTTCCACCAGCGCGAGATCAAGGACGCGCGCGTCCACACGGTGCTGAACAGCGACGACGTCATGGGCGGGGCGACGACGTTCACGATGCTGTCGACGACGGCGAGCTTTCGCGACGCGAATCCGCAGGCCTACGCGGCCGTGCTCGCGGCGCTCGACGGAAGCGAACGAGCTGATCCGCAACGATCCGCAGCGCGGTGGCGGAGATTCTCTACGCGGCCGAATCGGCCGCCGGATTCTCCGTCGAAGAGATCGTCGAAGTGCTGCGCGATCCCGACATCAGGTTCACGACGACGCCGGAGAACACCGAGAAGTACGCTGCAGTTCATGCGCGACGATCGGCTCGATCACGCACACGCCCGAGTCGTGGCGCGACCTCTTCTTCCCGGAGATTCACGGCGCGCCCGGGTCGTAGCCGTACGCTCATCGCGCCGCGGCCCGGCGAGCGCGTCGAGCCTCGGCCCGAGGACCGCCGTGAACTCGCGCTCTACCTTCGTCAGCGCTCGCGATCTCGGCGACACGCATGTCGTGAGCCGCTCGCGATTGAGCAGGAACGCGCATCGCACGCACTCGCGCTTCAACGTCGTGTCGGTGGCGCGATAGACCTCGCCCATGCCGCCCACGCCAATCAGCGCGCCGAGCTCGTAGGAACCGAAACGCGAACCGCGAGTCATCGACATCGTTGCTTCGCTCCGCCCGCATGCGTGGCCGGCCCGAATTCTTTGTGTTGTGCGGGCCGCAGCCGCTGATGATCGTCGGTGCTTTGGTGGTGCACAGTCGAGGCCCGACGCGGGTTCGACGCGGTATACTCGCGCCCGCTATGGCGCTCCTTTCCGTCAACGGCGTGACGTTGCAGTACCGCACGGGCGAGCAGCTCGTCACGGCGACCTATCGCGTGAGCTTCGACGTGCTGAAGTCCGATCGATTCGTCGTGCTCGGACCGTCGGGCTGCGGCAAGTCGACGCTGCTGAAGGCGATCGGCGGCTACCTGCAACCCGTCGAGGGCGAGATGCTGTTGAACGGCACGCGCATCGGAAAGCCGGGCCCGGATCGCGTGTTCGTGTTCCAGGAGTTCGACCAGCTGCTGCCGTGGAAGACCGTGCGCGACAACATCGTGTTCGCGCTGACGGCCAGCGGCAAGCTCGCGAAGCGGCCGGCCATCGAGCGCGCGCTGCACTTCATCGATAAGGTGGGCCTCGCGAAGTTCGCCGACAGCTATCCCGCACACGCTGTCGGGCGGCATGAAGCAGCGCGTCGCGATCGCGCGCGCGATGGCCATGGAACCGCAGATCCTGCTCATGGACGAGCCGTTCGCCGCGCTCGACGCACTGACGCGCGGCAAGATGCAGGACGATCTGCTGCAGCTGTGGGAAGACACGAAGTTCACGGTGCTGTTCGTCACGCATTCGATTCCGGAAGCCATTCGGATCGGCAACCGGATTCTGCTGCTGACGCCGCACCCGGGCCGCGCGAAGGCCGAGATCAACAGCGCGGGCACCGACACGCAAGGCGCGGACGGCGAGCTCACTGTCGGCGCGCATCCAGCGCCTGTTGTTCGAACGCACGGGAGCGATCGTCGATGCCTGACACGCACACCGCAGACACCGCCGACCCGAGGTCCTGCATACGCCGAGCAGCGAGCAGCGGGCTTCGCCGTCACGGCCGCGCCGCTCGGCTTCTGGGCCAAGCTGTACGCGAACGGCGCGGTCCGCAAAACCGTGCTGCTGGTGCTGCTCGCGGCCGCGTGGGAGATCTACGCGCGCGCGCTGAACAATCCGCTGCTGTTCCCGACGTTCAGCTCCACGGTCGGCGCGCTGCTCGCCGGCATCGGCACCGGCGCGATTCCGCGTGCGGGCGCGTACACGATGTCGCTGCTGCTGAAAGGCTATGTCACGGGCATCGCGTTCGCCGCGCTGCTGACCGCGTTCGCGAGCGTGTCGCGCATCGGCGCCGATCTGCTCGAGACACTGACCGCCATGTTCAATCCGCTGCCCTCGATCGCGCTGCTGCCGCTCGCGCTGATCTGGTTCGGCCTCGGCGATGGCAGCGTGATCTTCGTGCTCGTGCACGCGGTGCTGTGGGCCGTCGCGCTGAACACGTTCGCGGGCTTCCGCGCGCTCTCGCCGACGCTGCGCATGGTGGGCCAGAACTACGGCCTCTCGAGCTTCGGCTACATCGTGCGGATCCTGATTCCCGGCGCGTTCCCGAGCATCCTGACCGGCCTCAAGGTCGGCTGGGCGTTCGCGTGGCGCACGCTGATCGCGGCCGAGCTCGTCTTCGGCGTGAGCTCGGGATCGGGCGGGCTCGGCTGGTACATCTTCGAGAACAAGAACCAGCTCCGAATTCCGGAGGTGTTCGCCGGGCTGCTGACCGTGATCCTGTTCGGGCTGTTCGTCGAGAACGTGATCTTCCGGACGATCGAGAAGCCGCACCGTGCGGCGCTGGGGCATGCAACACTGACGTTCGGCCCGCCGTTTCTGGTATTTTGGTAAGTCGCGATGGCCAGCAAGCTCCGAATCCGCATCAATAACCGGCAGCACACCGTCGCCGCTGCGCCGGACACTCCTCTTCTATATGTGCTGACCAACGAGCTCGCGCTGCGCGGGCCGCGGTTCGGCTGCGGCCTGGCCCAGTGCGGCTCGTGCTCGGTGCTCGTGGACGGCAAGGAGCAACGCTCCTGCGTGACCCCGGTCTCGGCCGTGGCGGGCAAATCCATCACGACGCTCGAGGGCTTGCCGGGCTGGTACGCGACGCAGCGGAAGCTCGCGCATACGCCGGAGTTGCATCCGCTCCAGCAGGCATTGATCGACGAGCAGGCGTTCCAGTGCGGCTACTGCTGCGAACGGCATGATCGTGAAAGCGGCAGAGCTGCTCGCGCAGAATCCGGCGCCGAGCGACGCCGAGATTCGCACTGCGATGAACGGCCACCTCTGCCGCTGCGGCACGTACCCGCGGATTCTGGCCGCGATCAAACGCGCGGCGCGCGCGATGCAGGAGCACTCCGCGTGAGCGCCGCTCTCGACCGACGCGATTTCCTGAAAGCCGGCGGCGCCCTCGTCGTCGGCTTCGGCTTAGGCGTGCGCCTCACACCCGCGCACGGCGCGCCTCCGCCGCGCGGCGCCACGGCAGGCCCGCCGGATCCGAAGCTGATCGACACGTGGCTCGCGATCCACGCCGACAACACGGCCACGTTGTACATCGGCTTCGTCGAGCTCGGCCAGGGCACGACCACGGCGCTGCCGCAGATCGCGGCCGAGGAGCTCGACCTCACGCTCGACCAGATCAGGACCGTGCAAACCGACACGAACGTGACGCCGAACCAGGGCGGCACGTATTCGAGCGCGTCGATCGCGCGCGGCGGCCCGCAGGTGCGCAGCGCCGCGGCCGAGGCGCGACAGGCGCTGTTGAAGCTCGCGTCGGAGCGGCTCGGCGTATCGGCCAGCGACCTGCGCGTCGCCGCCGGGGTCGTGACGGCGGCCGGCTCGAGTCGCCGCGTGACCTACGGCGAGCTGATCGGCGACAAGCTGTTCGAGATTCCATTCACGGGCAACGCGCCGGTCAAGGCACCCGCCGACTACAAGCTCGTCGGCGGCCGCGCGCCGCGCAAAGACCTGCCGGCGAAAGTGGCCGGCACGTTCACATACGTCCAGCACCAGCGGCTGCCGGGCATGCTGCATGGCCGCGTCGTGCGCCCGCGTGGCCAGCGCGCCTACGGCGTGGGCGCCAAAATCGTCAGCATCGACGATAGCTCGATCCGCGGCATCGCGGGCGCACGCGTGCTGCGCAAAGGCGACTTCGTGGGCGTCGTCGCACCCACGGAATGGGACGCCGTGCGCGCCGCGCGCGACCTCAAAGTCGTGTGGGACGACGCGCCCTCACTGCCGGCGTTCGAGAATCTGTACGCGCACATGCGCGCCGCGCCGACGACGGACACGGTCGTGCTCGAGGCCGGCAACGCGGCCGACGCGTTCGACCGCGCCGCGCACCGCGTGACGTTCTCGGCTCACTGCCCGTACCAGGCGCACGCGACGTTCGCGCCGAACTGCGCGCTGGCCGACGTCAAAGCCGATTCGGCGCTCGTCATGTGCAGCTCGCAGGACATCTACAACGTGCGCCGCGCGCTGGCTCCGTTGCTCGGACTCGCCGAGCAGCAGATCCGCGTGCAGTTCTGCGATGGCGCGGGCACCTACGGCCACAGCTGCTACGACGACGTCACCCAAGCCGCGGCCCTGCTCTCGCAGCTCGCCCACGCGCCCGTGCGCGTGCAGTTCATGCGCGCCGACGAGCACGGCTGGGATCCGTTACGGCCCCGCGCACGTCGGCGAGGTCCGCGCGGCCGCCGACGCCACGCGGCAAGATCGTCGCGTACGAGTACCACGGCTGGCACCACCACTGGAGCCTGGTCGAGACGTCGCAGCAGCTCGCGATGGGCTCGGCGCCGGACGAGTGGCCCAACCTCGTGTCGCAACAGGTCAGCCCGCAGAACTGCGGCGCGATGTACGTGATCCCGAACAAGCGGCTCGTGGACCACCGGCTGACGACCGCCGACTATCTGCGCGCCGGCTGGCTGCGCTCGCCGCTCGACTTCTCGATGGCGTTCGCATCCGAGCAGGCGATCGACGATCTCGCGTTCCGGCTCGGCACGGATGCGTACGAGTTCCGCCGCCGCAACATGACCGACGAGCGCTGGCTCGGCGTGCTGGACGCGGCGGCCAAGGCCGCCGACTGGGCGCCGCGCCCCGCGCGCGCGGTGCAGCCCGAAGGCAAGATCGTGCGCGGGCGCGGCATCGGCCTCGGCACGCACCTGAGCTCGTGGGGTGGAGCGGTCGCCGATGTCGAGGTCGATCGCGAATCCGGTCGCGTCGTAGTCAAGCACCTCTACGGCGCGATCGACGCCGGGCTCGTCGTGAACGTGGGCAACGTCGAAGCCCAGATCACGGGCCAGCTCGTGCAGACGGCGAGTCGCATGCTGTACGAGGAAGTCACGTTCAACGAGCGCGGCGTCACGAGCCTCGACTGGGCCAGTTACCCAATCATGCGTTTTGCCGACTGCCCCGAGATCACCCCCGTGATCGTGCAACGACTGAACGAGCGCTACTCCGGCGCCGGCGAGGAAGTCATGGCCGCCGCGGCCGCGGCGATCGCCAACGCGTTCTTCGACGCGACCGGCGTGCGCATGCACGAGTTTCCGTTCACGCCGCGCCGCGTGCTCGCCGCGCTCGCCTGAGCACCGCGGCCGCGACCGGCGCGCACGCGATGCAATGCCGGTGCGGCGCCGGTACACTGGCCCGCGATCTCGCTGCGTCCGTGTTTCGGGGAGGAACCATGCGACTCTGCCACCACGCGTTTGACCACGCTGCCCGTGGGCTGCTGCTTGGAGTGCTCGGCCTGCTCGCCGCTTGCACGCCGCCGTCGCCGAGTGCACCACCCGCTGCCGTCGGCGGCCGCGCGACCCCGACCTCTCCGGCGTATGGATGGCGTTCGCCGCGATCGCGCCGGACGGTGGCTTCGCGCCGAAGTATTCGGCCGACGGCCAGGCCACGCTCGACGCGTACTCGTCCCAGTTCAAGCAGATTCCGGAAACCGGCGCGTTTTGCGTGCCGGGCGGAATGCCGGGCGTGATGCTCACGACCGTGTCGTACCCGATCGAGATCGTGCAGACGCGACGAACCGCCTCGTGATGCTGGCCGAGCTCGAAATGCAGGTCCGCCGCGTGTTCCTCGACGGCCGCGAGCACCCCACCGACTACCTGCCGACCGGCGTCGGCCATTCGGTCGGTCGCTGGGAGGGCAACCAGCTCGTCGTCGACACGCGTTGCTCGAAGAGTGGCAGTTGAAGCCCTGGCCGCGTAGCGAACAGACGCACATCGTGGAGCGGCTCTATCTGACGAAACGCGCCGCCGTCAGCGCACCGAGCAACGCGTTCGTCGCGAGGTCGAGAAACCCATCAACGATGACGTGCTGGTCGTCGAGTTGACCGTGACGGACCCCAATCTCTACGACGGCCCGCAGAAGCGCACGGCCTACTACCAGCGCATGGCGGACACGGCCACGCTCGAGTACGCGTGCTCCGCGGAACTCTGGCTCAAGGAGCTAGAGAAAAATCGAGTTTCGCAGTGACCCGGACAACCGCGGCGGCATTGCGGAAAACCGACAGCGGCGCCGCGCCGCGCTTACGTTAAGATCGCGGCCGAAGCCGGGCCTGAGCCGCCCGGATTTGTGGCGTACGGCGTGGTTGCTGCGGGCCGGTTCTGTAAGATAATTGCCAGTTGTTCGACGGGGTTGATCGCCGACAGTCGGCGGAGACGCGATGTTCATCACCAGGAAGCACCTCGCCCGGCGCACGTTCTTGAAGGGGCTCGGCGCCACCGTAGCGTTACCCCTGCTCGACGCCATGGTCCCGGCGTTCGCGAGCAACGTGAAGCAGGCGCCGCGGCTCGGCTTCGTCTACGTCCCGCACGGCATGGTCATGAGCCGCTTCACGCCGAAGACCACCGGCAAAGGGTTCGCCTTCAACGACATCGCGAAGTCGCTCGAGCCCTACCGCAACCGCCTGAACATCGTGAGCCAGCTGCATCATCGCGCCGCCGATACGAGCGCGGTGCACTCGTTGAGCCCCACGACGTGGCTCTCCGGCGTCCGCCCGAAGCCGACGCAAGGCGTCGACGCGTACGCGGGCGTGACGGCGGACCAGGTCGCCGCCGCCGCGATCGGCCAGGACACGCTGCTGCCGTCGATCGAGCTCGCGACCGAAGATCACTCCGGCCTGATCGGCGCGTGCGACCGCGACTACGGCTGCATATATATGAATACGCTGTCGTGGCGCACGCCGACGACGCCGATGCCCATGGAGATCAATCCGCGCAAGGTATTCGAGCGCATGTTCGGGCAGGGCGACAACGCCGCCGCGCGGCTCGTCCGCCGCCGTGAAGATCAGAGCATCCTCGACGCCGTGACCGCGCAGACCACGGGCCTGCAGCACAGCCTGGGTCAGCACGATCGCGACATGCTCGACGACTACCTCGAGGGCGTTCGCGAAATCGAGCGTCGTCTGCAGCGCGCGGAATCGCAAGTCGCCTCGAACCCCGACATCGAGATCCCGCAGGCGCCCGGCGGCATTCCCTTCGAGTACACCGAGCACGTGCGGCTGATGTACGACCTGCTCGCGCTCGCGTACCGCGCCGACATCACGCGCGTGTTCACGTTCATGATGGCGCGTGAGGTCAGCAACCGCACGTATACGCAGGTGGGCGTGACCGAAGGCCATCACGCGGTCTCGCACCACCAGAACAAACCCGAGAAGCTCGACATGCTGGCGCGCATCCAGGCGTTCCACATCGGCTTGTTCGGCGAGTTCCTGGCGAAGCTCGACTCGACGAAGGATGGCGACGGCTCGCTGCTCGATCACTCCGTGCTGCTGTACGGCAGCAACATGAGCAACAGCAACGCCCACGACCACTATCCGCTGCCGAACATCGTCGTCGGCGGCGGCCGCGGCAAGCTGAAAGGCGGCCAGCACATCATGTGCGCCGAGCACACGCCGCAGACGAACTTGCTCGTGACGTTGCTCGACAAAGTCGACGCCAAAGTCGACTCGCTCGGCGACAGCACCGGCCGAATCCACGAGCTCTGAGGTTCGAGGAGCGTGTTCGCAATGCAGACCCACTGGCTCCGCGCGACCACGCTCGTTGCGCTGCTCACGACCAGCACGCTGGCAGGCGCCGCGGTGCCACGCCTCGTGCAAGCGCTGAAGAGCGGTGATCGCACCACGGCTCTCGATCTTTCGCCGCCAACACGACGAAGCCGTGGCCGCGGAAGCCGACGGCACCACCGCGCTGCATTGGGCCGTTCGCCAAGGCGACGGCGAGATCGTCGACCGCTTGCTGCACGCGGGCGCGAATGTGGCCGCGGCGAATCGCTATGGCGTCACACCGCTGCATCTCGCGGCCGTGAACGGCGACGCCGCCACGATCAAACGCCTGCTCGACGCGGGCGCCGACGTGAACTCGTTGGGCGCCGACGGCGAGACGCCGCTGATGACCGTGGCCCGCGGCGGCCACGTCGAGGCCGCCCGTCTGTTGATCGAACGCGGCGCGAATCTCGAGGCACGCGAAGCCTGGCACGGTCAGACCGCGCTGATGTGGGCCGCGGCACAAGGGCACCCCGCGATGCTGACGGAGCTCTTGGCGCACGGAGCCAACGTCAACGAGCGCTCGACCATCGAGCATTGGGAACGGCAGGTCACCGCGGAGCCGCGCGACAAATGGCTGCCGCCCGGCGGGCTCACGGCGCTGTTGTTTGCCGCCCGCGAAGGCCGCGTCGATTGCATCCCGGTGTTGGTCAAAGCCGGCGCCGACGTGAACGCCACGACGCCGCACGGTATCAGCGGCATCGTGCTGGCGCTGATCAACGGTCACTACGACGCGGCCGGCGCGCTGATCGAAGCCGGCACGAACCCGAACCTCGCGGACTACACGGGCCGCACCGGGCTCTACGCCGCCATCGACTTCAGCACGATGCCGAACTCGAACCGGCCCGCGCCTCAGGTGCTCGAGAACCATCTCGAGCGCGCTCGACGTCGCTCGCATGCTGCTCGACCACGGCGCGGACGTGAACGCCAAGCTCACGGCCATGCCGCCCTATCGCGCCAAGCTCGATCGCGGCAACGACTTCATGTTCCAGGCTGGCGCGACGCCCCTGCTGCGAGCGGCCAAGGCTGCGGACCTGCCGGCGATCAAGCTGCTGCTCGAGCGGGGCGCGGATCCGAAGCTCGGCACGAACCGCACCGGCATCACCCC
Organism: uncultured Gammaproteobacteria bacterium; assembly: GCA_963748045.1. GTDB lineage: Bacteria > Pseudomonadota > Gammaproteobacteria > Steroidobacterales > Rariloculaceae > FEN-1219. Next base: position 133,218 of record CAVVIC010000011.1, on the reverse strand, counting down.
CCTGCTGGCGGCGGCCGGAGTCGGCACCAACGAATCGGATTCGACGGGCCGTCAGAAAACGCAACAGGACGCCGTCGCAGCTCTCCAGATCTTTCTAGATCGTGGCCTCGACCTGAACGCCGCGGACAATAGCGGACGGACGGCGCTGCACGGCGCCGCATTGCAGGGTTATAACGACGTCATCAAGTTCCTGGCTTCGAAAGGCGCGGCGTTCGACGCGAAGGACAACAAGGGGTTCACGCCACTCGACGTGGCGCTCGGCAAGGCCGGCGGGTTCGGTTTCGCGGGTGCGGAAGGCGTGCACCGGGAAGAGACCGCGGCGCTGATCCGCAAACTGAGCAGCGGCGCGCCTGGTGGGGCCACGGCCGCGCGCTGACGGCCGGACCGAGACGACCCGCACAGTTGCAAAATCACGGGTCCGCTACCATAGTGCCAAGCACGGTGATTGCCGCATTTGCGGCGGAATTACCGGGTCAGTCGCGCCGATTAGAATAAGAGATGGCTCGCGACCGCATTGGTGGCTGGTCAGCGGGTCCAAAGGGAACGACTGTCCTAACGGGAGGAAGCGCAAATTTATGCCGATGTACGGGCTGTGGAACCTGTCGTTCTGGGGGTATGTCGGCGCTGCGCTGCTCCTCACACACATCACGATTGCGAGCGTCACGATCTTCCTGCACCGCCATCAGGCGCACCGCGCGCTGACACTGCATCCGGCGGTCAGCCATTTCTTCCGCTTCTGGCTCTGGCTCACGACCGGCATGATCACGCGCGAGTGGGTCGCCGTCCACCGCAAGCACCACGCACGCTGCGAGACACCCGAAGACCCGCACAGCCCGCAGGTCTACGGCATCTGGCGCGTGCTATTCGGCGGCGTATTCCTGTACCGCGACGAGACCGCGAACGACGCCACGCTCGAGACCTATGGCCGTGGCACGCCGAACGACTGGCTCGAACGTAACGTCTACACGCCGCACGCGTTGGCGGCATCCATGTCGCTGCTGGCGATCGACCTCGTCCTGTTCGGCCTACCCGGCATCGCAATCTTCATCGTGCAGATCGTCTGGATTCCGTTCTGGGCCGCCGGCGTCATCAATGGCGTCGGCCACTATCTGGGTTACCGCAACTTCGAGACGGAAGACGCGTCGCGCAACATCGTGCCGATCGGCATCCTGATCGGCGGCGAAGAGTTCCACAACAACCACCACGCGTACGGCTCGTCGGCCAAGCTCGCGAACAAATGGTGGGAGCTCGACATCGGCTGGGTCTACATTTGCATACTCGAAGCGCTCGGCCTCGCGAGCGTGAAGAAGGTCTCGCCACGCGTGTCGTTCTCGCGCGCCTCGAGCGGCATCGACGTCGATACGCTGCGCGCCGTCGTGCTGAACCGTTTCCACGTGCTGAAGCTCTACGGCCGTAGAGTCCTGGCCCCCGTTCTGCACGGCGAGACCGGCGACCACGCCGGGTTCACGCGCCGCCAGCTCGACCGCGTGCGCCGGCTCATGATCCGCGAAGACTCCGACGCGCAACTGCGTGCGGACCCGAACACGCGCCAGTGGCTCGAAACAGCGCTCGAACGCAGCCCGAAGGTGCGCACCGTGTATCAGTTCATGCAACAGCTGCGCACGCTGTCCGGGCAAACGACCGGCAAGAACGAAGGCGACTTGAAGCGCCTGCAAGCCTGGTGCGCCGACGCCGAAGCCAGCGGCATTCGCGCCTTGCGCGAATTCGCGTTGCAGCTGCAGGCGTACACCACGCAGCCAGCATAACGAGACGGCGCGCGCAGCGCGCTGGCGCCGTCGGGCTGCAAACGCTCGCCGGCGACGACGATTCGAGGGGGAAGTGCGATGTCCTTGACCGAGACCGTCGGCGCAGCCTGCGTCGCCGCATTGGTTACCGTGTTGCTGATCGGCGCGAGCCGCGCTCAATCATCCGACGATCCCACCGCACGCATGGCGGCACTGGAAACCGAGCTCGGAGCGCTCGAGCACCAAGATCGGGCTGCTCGAGGACACGAAGGCGATCAAGCGCCTCCAGCGCGCCTACGGTTACTACGTCGACAAGAAGCTGAGCCGCGAGATCGGCGCGCTGTTCGCAGACGATCCCGCCACGAACGCCGAGCTCGGCGGCCTGGGTGTGTACGTCGGCAAGGCGCGGATCGGTGAGTTCTACGACCGCGTCATGGGCGGCGAAATGAAACCCGGCCAGCTCCACAACCACATCATTCTGCAAGGCGTGGTGCACGTGGCCGACGACGGCCGCACGGCCAAAGGCCGGTGGCGCGCGTTGATCCAGCTCGGCGAGTACGGCAAGAGCGCGACGTGGGCCGAAGGCCCGTACGAAAACGAGTACGTCAAAGAAAACGGCGTCTGGAAGTTCAGCAAGGTGCACTGGTACCAGACGTTCACCGCACCCTACTCACCGGGTTGGCACAAGGCGCCGGAACCGATGGCGGAACCGTTCAAGGACTTCCCGCCGGACCGGCCGCCGACCGAGGTGTACAAGTCGTATCCATCGGCCTACCAGGTGCCGTACCACTACAAGAACCCGGTGTCCGGTCGCTGCGAACCGGGGGTGTGCAATGCGCAGTAAGCACTTCGCCATGCTCGGCGTCGCCGCCGCGCTCGCCTCGTTCGCGGCCCTCGTGCTCGGTCAATCGGCCAGCGATCCCGCCGCGCGCGTCGCGGCGCTTCGCACGCGGCTCGCGAACGTCACGACGCGCACCGCGCGCGTCGACGACATCAATCGCATCGAAAACCTGCAGGGCAGCTACGGCTACTACACCGACAAGATGCTGTGGGACGAGGTCGTCGATCTGTTCGCCGACGACGGCACGCTCGAGATCGGGCCGAGCGGCGTCTACGTCGGCAAAGACAGCATCCGCAAGTACCTGCTCTCCTTGAGCGGCGGCAAGCAGGGCCCGCTGCCGGGCGTGTTGAACGACCATTTCGAGGAGCAACCGATCGTCACGGTCGCACCCGATGGTCAGTCGGCAAAAGGCCGCTGGCGCCTGATGCTGATGACAGGCGTGTCGGGCGCAGGGCTCGGGCGGCAACTGGGGCGAAGGCGTCTACGAGAACGAGTACGTGAAACAGGGCGGCGTCTGGAAGCTCAGCAAGCTGCACTGGTACGCGAACTTCGTCGCGCCGTACGAAGGCGGCTGGCTGAACGCGGACAAGAAGGCGATCGACGAGTACGCGCTCGGCAAGGGCGTCATGCCCGACCGGCCGCCAAGCGAGAGCTACGAGCCCTACCCCGGCGTCTTCGTGCCGCCGTTCCACTACAAGAACCCCGTGAGCGGGCAGTGAGGAGCGACGCGATGACGATCACGCCACCGTTCCGCTCCATCGCAGTCGTTCTCACGGCCGCGCTCGCCTGTGCCGCCTGCTCCTCGTCGCGCAACGACGCGAAGACGAAAGCCGCAATCGCCGAGCTCGAGACGGCCGTCGCCGCGGCCAAAGCCGAGGTCCAGCGCCTGACGGACATCGACGAGCTCGAGAACCTGGCCGGCATCTACGGCCACTACGTCGACAAGTCGCGCCACGACGACGTGGCCGATCTGTTCGCGCCGAACGGCGTCGTCGAGATCCTGGGGCGCGGCGTGTACATCGGTCAGGACCGCGTGCGTCGAATACATGCGGAATCTCACGCCGGGCAACGTGGGCCCGCGCGACGGCTCGCTGTTCAATCACATGCACCTGCAACCGATCATCGACGTCGCACCCGACGGCAAGACCGCTTACGCGCGGTCGCGGCTGTTCGTGATGTTCGGCATCCTGAACGTCAACGCGCAATGGGGCGACGGCATCTACGAGAACGTCTTCGTGAAACAGGACGGCATCTGGAAGCTCGACTACCTGCACGGCTACCAGACGTTCTACACGAACTACGAAGATGGTTGGGCGAAGAAAGCGTCCGCCATCTTCGCGCCGTACGACCGCCTGCCGCCCGATCGGCCGCAGTCGGTACCGTACGATCCGTACCCTGCCGCGTACGTGCCGCCGTTCCACTACAAGAACCCGGTATCGGGCCGCGCGGATCACTACGCCGATCCCACGTGGCACGACACGCAAGCCAAGTGAGGGCTCGATGAACACCGCACGCGTCCTGCCGTTCGTGGTACTCGCCGCGGCCGTCACGTTCACCGCAACAGCGCAGAACCAGAACGCCGCACGGCCCGCCGCTGCGGCACCGCCGTCGTTCGCCACCGTCAAACCGCCGGAGAAGCTTGCGGGCAAGCTCGAGCGCGTCACCGTGCACGGCGATTCGCTGGTCGGTAATTTGTCCGGCGACTCGCCCGACCGACTGGTATCGGTCTATCTGCCGCCGAGCTACGCAGCGCAGCCCCAACGGCGTTATCCCGTGCTGTATCTGCTGCACGGATTCACGGACTCCGACGCGAACTGGTTCGGTTTCAGCGGCGCGCACTTCGTCAACGTGCCGGGCGCCACTGATCGCGCGAACGCCGCCGGCGCCCGCGAACTGATCATCGTGATGCCGAACGCGTTCACGAAATTCGCCGGCAGCATGTACTCGAGCTCCGCGGCGACGGGCGACTGGGAAGCGTTCGTCGCGAAGGATCTCGTCGCCTACGTCGACAGCCACTACCGCACGCTCGCGAAGCGCGCGAGCCGCGGCCTCGCGGGGCACTCGATGGGCGGCTACGGCACGATCCGCATCGGCATGAAGTACCCCGACGTGTTCTCGAGCCTGTACGCCTTGAGCCCCTGCTGCATGGCCGCGAACCTCGCGCCATCCGCCGAGCAGTTCGCCGGCGCGCTGAAGGTCAAGACGGACGCCGATATCGCAGTCACTCGCGCCGGCCGACTTCGGCACGAAGGCGATGCTGGCCTCGGCCGCCGCGTGGTCCGCGAACCCGAAGAATCCGCCGCTCTACATCGACCTGCCGCTCGCCGACGGCAAGATCGCGCCGGACGTCGTCGCACGTTGGGTCGCGAACGCGCCGCTCGTGATGGTGCACCAGTACATCCAAAACCTGCGCAAGTACGCTGCCATCGCGGTCGACGCCGGCGACCAGGACCAGCCGATCGAGAGCACCGTGCGCACACTGGACCAGATTCTCTTGAGCTACGGCATCGCGCACACGGCCGAGACCTACGGCGGCAATCACGTGAATCGCATCGACGAACGCCTCACGAGCAAGGTGCTGCCGTTCTTCTCGGCGCACCTCGCTTTCGAGTGAGGTAGACTGCAAGAAAAGAAGTCCTCGGGGGAATCGTTGGCTACGGAACCGTCGCCGGACTGGCAAGCGCCATCCGGTAAACGCCTTGCGCTGAGTGTCGTCGCTGCACTCGCCGTGGCCGCTGTCGTGCTCGTCACGGCCGTGCTGCCGGCGGAGTACGGCATCGATCCAACGGGCGCCGGTAAGTTGCTGGGCCTGACGGAGCTGCGCCGGCCCGCGCGCACGATCACGGTCAAAGACGTGATCGGCGGCAACGAGCGGGTTCGCGAGGTCGCGATCCCGGAGCCGGGTCAACCCACGCCGTTACCAAATCCGGCCGTTCACCAGGACGAGCCCGAAGCGGCGAAAACGCGCACGATCACGTTGACGCTCGGCGTGAATCGGGAGACCGAGATCAAGGCAGTCATGCGCGAGGCCAAGGTCACTCGTGTACAGCTGGCACGCCGACGGTGGCAACGTCTACAGCGATTTCCACGGACACGATCCGGCCGTCGGTGGCGACGCGTTCGTGCGCTACCGGGAAGATCAGGAGACCGCCGGCGGCAACGGCTCGTTGGTCGCGCCGTTCGGCGGCGAGCACGGCTGGTACTGGCTGAACGTCAGCAACAACCCCGTCACGATCACTCTGAACCTGACCGGCTTCTTCGACGACACCAAAGACTACGGAATCCACTAAGCGAGAGAACCGACTTCATGTGGCAACAGAACTACGTGCCTGTGGCGGATAGCCTGGCCCTGTCGACCCTGGCCGCCGCGATTCCGATCTTCGTCCTGCTGCTCTTGATCGGCGTTCTGCGCAAGCCCGCGTGGATCGCGGCGCTCGCAGGCCTCGTTGCAGCACTGTTCGTGGCCATCGGCATCTACGGCATGCCCGCCGACCTCGCCGTGAGCTCGGCCGGCAACGGCGCAGCCTTCGGCCTGCTGCCGATCGGCTGGATCGTCTACTGGGCCGTCGTGCTGTACCGCGTGACGCTCGAGACCGGCAAGTTCGAAATCATCAAGGACTCGATCGGCGGGCTCACGTCGGATCGGCGCCTGCAGGCCATGCTGATCGCGTTCGCGTTCGGCGCGTTCATCGAGGGCGCGGCCGGATTCGGCACGCCGGTCGCCGTGGCCGCCGCGATGCTCGCGGGCTTGGGCTTCTCGCCGTTCTTCGCCGCCGGCATCTGCCTGCTCGCGAACACCGCGCCGGTGGCGTTCGGCTCGATCGGCGTGCCCGTCGTCACGCTGGCCGGCACCACCGGGATACCCGAGCTCGAGCTCAGCGCCTGGGTCGGCCGCCTGTGCGCGCCGATCTCGCTGTTCATCCCGGCGTACCTGGTTCTCGTGATGGGCGGCTTCCGCGGCTTGAAGGGCGTGTTGCCGGCCGCGATCGTGTGCGGCGTGTGCTTCGCCTCCGTGCAGTTCATGGTCTCGAACTTCGTCGGGCCGCAGCTCATCGACATCCTGGCCGCGATCACCGCGATCATCGGCCTCGTCGTGCTCTTCAAGTTCTGGCAGCCGAACGACAACTTCGTGCTCGAAGGCGAGCATCAGGCCACCGTCACGCCGAAGTCGCACGGCTTCGGCCCTACGCTGCTCGCGTGGTCGCCGTATCTGTTCCTCGTGATCTTCGTGCTGGTGTGGGGCTACCCGGTCACGAAGGCCATGCTCGAGACCACGAACGTCGTGTTCGACTGGCCGGGCCTGCACAACCAGATCACGCGCGTCGCACCGATCGTCGCGGCGCCGTCACCCTATGGCGCCCGCTTCACGCTCAACTGGCTGGCGGCCGCCGGCAGCGCGTGCGCGCTCGCGACCGTCGCGTCAGCCATCGTGCTGCGCGTATCTCCGCTCAAGTACCTGTCGATCCTCGGCAAAGTGCTGAAGCAGCTCGCGTTCTCGCTGGCCACGATCGCCATGGTGCTCGGCCTCGCCTACCTCATGAACTACAGCGGCGCCACGGTCACGCTCGGCGAAGCGTTCGCGAAGACCGGCGTGCTGTTCCCCTACTTCAGCGCGCATGCTGGGCTGGCTCGGCGTGTTCCTGACCGGCAGCGACACGTCGGCCAACGCGCTGTTCGGCAACCTGCAGGTCGTGACGGCGAAGAGCCTGGGGCTCGATCCGTGCGATGATGGCGGCATCGAACTCCGCGGGCGGCGTCATGGGCAAGATGATCAGCCTGCACGAGCCTCGCGGTCGCCGTCGGCGGCCACGGGCATGCAGCGCTCCGAGGAAGGCAAGCTGTTCCGCTTCACGGTGAAGCACAGCGTGTTCCTCGCATCGATGCTCGGCGTGATCGCGACGATCTACGCGTACGCCTGAGGAGGACCGCTACAGCGGCGCGTTGAACGCGCGGTCCGCCTTCGCGGCGAGATAGAAATCGCTGTCGGTCAGGCCATCGATCTTGTGCGTCCAGATCTCGACGCCGCAGCGTCCCCAGCCGACGTGCAGGTCCGGATGATGGCCCTGCTGCTCCGCGATCGCGCCGACGCGATTCGCGAACGTAGAGCGCGGCCGCGAAATCGCGTAAATTCGTAGGTGCGTAGCAGGTGTCCGGAGGCGTTCAACGCCCAACCGGCGCCGAGCTCCGCGAGCAACTGCTCGATCCGCTCGCGCGGCAGCGGCGGCACTCCACCTCGGCACGGCACGCACTGCTGATCTGCCAATCCCATCGCGGTTCCTTCGAAGCTCGATCTGCTGCGCATGATGCCGGTCGGATCGCCGGCCGTCGAGCACCCGTCACGGCACCGCCGCAAGTACGTCCCGTAGGCTGCGTCGGCGCCATTCATGGCGCCGGCGCAGCCGTGACAGGCGCTCGACAGCCGGCAATCCGCCCACCCTCAGCGCCGGCACGGACGGTCTGTCTCACTCACCATCGTGCGGGAGCGGCGGCGGCGCCGGCACCGCGACGCGGTTGCTCGGCACGATCTGCGCCTGGTACGCAAACACTTCGCGGCTGCGCGGGTCGACGAGCACCTTGAGCCAATGCACATCGTTGTCGCCGTTCGCGGCGTTGTTGCCGAACGTCTCGACGCGCGTGAAGTTCTCGAGCCGCCGGCCCGCTGCGTCCAGGAACGGCCTGTCGATGCGGTAATAGTGCGAATCACCGTGAACGTAGGCCACGGGGCGTTGGAACGCGATGACCTCGGCGCGCAGCGCCAGCAAGTAGTCGACGAAGCCGTCGGGCAGCCCGTCGGTCTCGACGAGTGTCCGCGCATTGCGCGTCGACGTACGCGTCGCATCGGACGGATCGAAGCCGGGATCCGCCTGCGCGACGATCATTACGCCGGCAGCGCCGGCCACTTTCGCCACGGCGAACGAGTCGTGCAGCCACGCGATGTTGGCGGCATTGCGTGCCGCAAACTCGGCGGGATCCGGCCCAGTGTCGCAGAGATTGTTGCAGGAGCCTTGCACGTTCAGCGTCACGTACATCACACCGCCGTAGTTCCAGCGCCGATTCTCGACATACGGCGCCGGCGCGACGTCCTGGCGGAGCTTCCGCAGGCCGAGCGAGTATGGCGTCGCGAAAAACAGCGCACGCTCGTGATTGAGCCGCTCGATCGGCGAGAAGCCGCCGTTGGCCGGCCGATCGCAATCGGTCCAGTCGTTGTCGCCCGGCGTGAACATGGCCGGCGCCTTCAGGCTGTTCAAGTAGAGCAGCGCCTGGTCGTACATCGCGTCCGAGCACGTCGTCGGCGTCGCGCTACCGTTGATGCCGCTGCCGGCTTTCAGGTCGCCATCGTGCACGGTGAACGCCAGCCGCTGCGAATTCATGTCCGCGATCAGATTCGGCACGCCGGTCGTCGCCTGCAAGTCGTTGTAGGGCAGATCGCCCCAGAGCCCAATCGCATAGGAATCACGGTCGCCATCGTCACCGCCCTCGTCGGCGTATGCAGGGACGCTCACGGCAGCACACAGCAACGCGCCGGCCACCGCAGGCCACCGACGCGCAAACGTGGTATCGAACATGGGTTGTTTCCTTGTTTTGACAGCGCGGAACGCGCTCGACGGCGCACACTGCGCCGCCCCTGTGACAGGGCCGTGACACGAGCGTGACCGCCGTGTCTCCGTTTCTCAGCCGTGCGGCGATGCGCCGAGCTTCACCACGTCACGGCGCCGGCAGCACCGAGGAACTTGAGCTCCACGCAGCGGGCTCGCTATGGTCCGCGCGCGCAACAGAAAGTGCAGCTTGCGCATCGCAAAGTAGTGGAAGCTGAAGCACAGATCCGGCGTCACGTACGGATTCGGGAACTGTTCGTGCGGCAACGTGATGTTGAGCCCGATCGACGGCGCGCCGACGTCGTGCGCGCCGCGATTCGCGGCTTCCATGATGCCGGGCCCGCCACCCGTCATCCAGCAGCACTCGGCAATCCTTCGTATCGGAACGGCAACCGCCCACGAGCCGCCCGAACTCACGCGCGACGTCGTAGTAGTGGCTGCGCGCGAGCAGCCGCTCGGCCACCGCTAGGCGCTGCTGCAGCGCCGAGTCGCCGGGTGCGGCCGCGAGCGCGCTCGTAAGCTCCGCGACGCGCCGCGCGCGGCGCTGGCTCGTGGATTCGCGTGCTGCCGTACACGACGATCGTGTGCTCGACGCCGCGCGCGCGCAGGCCGAGTTCGGCTTTCAGGTAGTCGATCTGCAGCCGTACGCCGCGCGTCTCGTTGCTGTTCAGGAAATCGGGTCGCTGTCGGCCTGTCGATACGTCGGGCTCGCGAGCAGTTGGCGCACGCGCTCGAGCGCGGCCGGATCGTCCTCGACGGGCTTCGGCTGTTGCCACGGTAACCGCTCGCGCCGCGGCCGCGGCGGCTCACCGTATGGGAAACCCGGGGCGGTCCACTCCGTCGGTCACGGCACGTCCCTGCCGCCGCTGCGACGCAGCCGCTCGATCTCCTCGAGCAGGTCGAGCGCGAGCGCAGCGCCGGGCAGATTGACCTCGAAGTCGCGCTGTAAGCGAATCACGCGCTGAATTCGCGTCACGGCGATTCCGGAGAAGCGCCAGTGCGCGCGCTCCGCACCGCTCGGCTCGACGATGCCCTCGGCGACGATTTCGACGACGAGCTGCTCGGACACGCTGCACGCCGAGCAGATCTCTGCCAACGTGAGCTCGGCGCTCTCGTCGAGCAGCAATGCGCTCACCGGATCGTTCATGTTGAGCCCTCCATCGCTTCGCGCGGATTCAGCGGCATGGCCTCGGCCATCTGCCGATACAACGCTTCGTCGGCCGGCGTATTCGCCGCAGGCGTCACGATCTTCAGAACGACCAATTGATCGCCGGGCGGATTGCCCGGCAGACCGCGTCCCTTGAGCCGCAGCTGCCGATCGGTCTGCGAACCCTTCGGCAGCTTCAGGTCGACGCGCCCACCGAGCGTCGGCACACGCACGGTCTCACCGAGCGCGGCCTCCCACGGAGTCACCGGCAAGTCGAGCCACACGTCGCGGCCCTCGGTGCGAAACCAGCGGTGCGGCGTTAGCCGCACTTGCAGGAACAAATCGCCCGCCGGCCCGCCGCCCGAGCCGGCCTGGCCCTGCGCGGCCACGCGAATCTGCTGGCCGTCGGTCGCACCGGCCGGGATCCGCACCGTGAGCTGCTGCGTGTACGGCTGCGGCTGGCCGCGCTCGTCGACGCGCACGCGCTGCACTGAGAGGCGCCGCTCGGCGCCGCGAAACGCCTCTTCGAGCGTCAGCTCGACCTCGGCCGACGTGTCGAAGCCGCGGCTGCGAAACGCGCCGCGTGCTCGCAGGTCCCCGAACAGGTTCTCGAAGAAATCGCTGTGCGCGCCGGAACCCGGGCCCGCGCCGGTGCCGGACTCGAACTCCCAGCCGGGCGGCGGCCGAAACTCCTCGCCGGGCGGGCGCGAGCCGAGCGAGTCGTAGGCGGCGCGCTTTTCCGGATCGCGCAGCACTTCGTACGCCTCGCCGACCTCTTTGAACCGCTCCTCGGCGTCCGGCTCTTTGCTGACGTCGGGATGGTATTTGCGGGCGAGGCGCCGATACGCCTGTTTGATGTCGTCCGCAGGCGCGTCGCGGGCGACGCCCATGACCTTGTAGTAGTCCTTGTACTCCACTTTGCACCGCGCTACGGCTGGCCGGCCTTACATCGATATGTTACACAACGCCGCATGTCGACGAGCCAGATCGTGCAAACCGCGTTTGCCACCCTCGGTTTCGCGGCTGCCGCGACGGCAGCGATTCACGCGGTCCTGTACAAGCGCCGGCCGCAGTCCGCGTTCGCCTGGATCGCCGTGTGCTTCTCGCTGCCGTTCGCAGGCGCGTTGCTGTACTACCTGTTCGGCATCAATCGCGTCCGCACGCGCGCGCGCAAGCTTGCTGCAACGCTTGCCGGAGCCGCTCTGCCCGACCGAGTTCCTCGGCACCCCGCCGCCCGTGCTCGCGCCCCTGGCCCGTCTCGGCGAGGCCGTCACCGGGTGGCCGCTGACGGCCGGCAACCGCGTCGACGTGCTGTACGACGCCGCCGACACGTTCAACGCGATGATCGCCGCGATCGATGGCGCCAAGGTGTACGTGCATTTCGCCACGTACATCTTCGACGGCGGACCGGTGGGCAAGCGGTTCGCGAGCGCACTCGCGGCCGCTGCGGCGCGCGGCGTCGACGTGCGCGTGCTGCTCGACGGCGTCGGCGAGCTGTACTCGCGGCCGCCGATCAGCCGTCTGCTGCGCGGCACCGGCGTCAAGCTCGTGCGGTTCCTGCCGCCACGCCTGTTCCCGCCGTCGGTCAGCTTGAATCTGCGCAATCACCGCAAGAGCCTGATCGTCGACGGCGTCGTGGCGTTCACCGGTGGCGTGAACGTTCGCGACCGCTATCTCGAGGGAGCCGGCCGGCGCCGGATCGTCGATCTGCACTGCCGCGTAGCGGGGCCGGTCGTCGCGCAGATGGAAACCGTGTTCCTGCGCGACTGGCAGTTCGCGACCGACGGCCCTGCCGAGCAACCAGGGCCGCCATCGATACCGGCCGGCAGCACGCTGTGCCGCGTCGTCACCGACGGCCCCGACACGGAGCTCGATCGGCTGATTACGCTGTTCATCGGCGCGATCGGCCATGCCCGCCGGCGCATCGCCATCATGACGCCGTACTTCGTGCCCCCACGCGAACTGATCACGCCCTTGCAAGCCGCCGCGCTGGCGGGCATCGACGTGGCCGTGATCCTGCCGGCACAGAACAACCTGCCGTACATCCACGCCGCCACGCGGCACATGCTGTGGGAACTGCTCGAGCGCGGCGTGAACGTGTACTACCAGCCGCCGCCGTTCGTGCACAGCAAGTTGTTCTATGTCGACGATCACTACGCGCAGCTCGGCTCCGCGAACTTCGACGCGCGCAGCCTGCGGCTGAATTTCGAGATGAATCTCGAGATCTACGACCGCGACGTCGTCACGGAGCTCGCTCGGCACTTCGAGAGCGTTCGCGGCCGCTCCCACGCGGTGACGCTGGCCGACGTCGACGGCCGTTCGTTCGGCACGAAGCTGCTCGACGGCGGCGCGTGGCTGTTCTCGCCTTATCTTTGATCGGCGGCTATCGGCACGAGTAGCACGTCGCACGGCGCCTCGGCCGCCACGGCCTCCGCCGTGCTGCCGACGACCGCGGCGAGCCGACCGCGCCGCTGCGGCACGCCGACGACCACGAGCTGCGCGTGCCGCGCGACGGCCGTGTCCACGATCGCCTCGGCAGGCCTGCCCTCCACGAGATCGATCTCGGAACCTGTCACGCCATATTGGCCCACGAGCTCGGTGACGGCGCGCTCGTGCAACGCGGGTACGTTCTCGGCGCCATAAAAAACGCCGGGCACCACCTGCACGGCCGACGCGAGGTCGAACGCCGCTGCACCGGGGTAGGCATTCACGGCACGCAGCTTCGAGCCGAACACGCGCGCGAACGCGCGACCCGCCACGAGCACGGCACGGTCGAGGCCGCTCGGCTCGGCGTGCGCGTGCAGCGGATCGACCGCGGCAACGATCGTCCGATAGCCGTCGAATACGGGGTCCTTGACGAGCAGCAGCGGGCACGGCACCTGACGCATGAGTTGCCAATCGGTATCGGTCAGGCGGGTGCGCAACGACCGTCGCTCGTGCACGCCGACCACGACCAGATCGGCGTGCCAATCGCGCACCGCGGACAAGATGCCGGCGTGAGCCGACGCGTCCCAGACGATCTTCGTCGTGACGCTCGCACCCCACTCGCGCATCGATTGGGCGAGGCGCTCGAGATCCACGCGCGCCGCCTCGGCGACGCGCTCGCCTCGGGTTGTGGCCTGCGCGTCGCCACGCTCGCGGCCGACGGCGATGCTCGTGTCGAACACGGTACTCACGAGCCTGATCTCGGCGCCCACGCTCTTCGCGAGCTGCCGCGCATGCGCCGCCGCAAGCGGCAGCCCGCGCTCCCACGGCTTGATCGCGACGACGATGCGTTGGAGCTCTTTGGCTCCTGTTGCCGGCCCTGGCATGACGACCTTGCTGGCTGCGTTCAGCGTCCGCCCCTTCGTTGATCCGCGCATTGTCGGTGGCACCTACACCCGCCGACATTAGTACAAGCGCGTACACACACGCCGCGCGCTGCCTACGTAGAACTTCTTATCGTCGCCGTACGCTCGACTCGCTAGGGTGGCGCATCGACAGGAACGCGGGTGACTCCCATGCGCAACGCAATCGGTCTCGTGCTGCTGACCACGCTGCTCGCAGGGCTGCGGACCCAAGTCTCCGCTCGGCTTCAGTCTGCCGGACGGCAACTCCACCGCGGTCGAACCGCGTTCGTCGAGCTGCACTGCAACTCGTGCCATGAGATCGAAGGTCTGGACCTCGAGTATCTCGGCGGGCCGGCGCACGTGACGCTCGGCGGCAAGACGCCGCGGATCCAGGCGGAGGGCGAGCTCGTGACGTCGATCATCAATCCGTCGCACAAGCTCGCGCCGCGGTACCCAGAGGACCAGGTCGCCGTGGCCGGCCAATCGATCATGAGCGCTGCGTACTTGAACGACGTCATGACCGTGCAACAGCTGATCGACCTCGTCGCATTCCTCCAGTCGACGTACCAGATCGCGCCGCCGCCGGTGCCGGCTTACTGGCGCGTGTACCCTTAGCCCGCTCCTGCGGCGACGAACTCGGGCGCTTTGGCGGTAGCTGCACAGACACCCGCGATGCCGGTCGGCTTCGTACCGTAGTCGCGCTCGTTCGCCGCCGGTAGCACGGCCAGGTTCGTCGACAGCGCGAACGCCTTCAGCGCGCGCCCGAACCCGGCTTCGACGAACGCCGCGACGTAGCCCGACGCCGGCCGCGGCAGCACGAACCGCGCGGCCGCGCCCTTTGTTTCAGCCGCCGTCATCCACGTTGCGCTGCGCAAGTCGCGGCCGTCCGAGCTCGCGCGCCACAGCTTGAGACTGCCCGCGCCAGGCTGCGCGGAGCGCACGCACAGCACGAGCTGCGCGTCCTGCCACTGAAACTCCCAATCGAGCTGCGGCAACGCGGGGCCGCCGGCGGCGGCCGCATGCAGCGCGCGCAAGCCGCGCACGAACGGGCCCATATGCGCGATGCCGTGCGGCTCGTTCGGCACGTACAAGAGATACTTCGGCGAGGGCAGCTCGTCCCAATACAGATTCGCGGAGTCCGGCGGAAAGTATTCGTCGTTGGTCGCAAGCACGATCAGCTTCGGCTGCGTCAGTGCGGCGCGGTAGCTGTACGGATCGACGATCTGGCGCAACGGCTCGCCGGCGTCGGAGCCCAGGATGTCGGTCAAATGCAGGTCCGTGTACGGCTGGATCGCTTCCGAGGGCGCGCCCCAGACTTCCGTCTGGTGCGGAAAATGGCGCCGCATGTTCAACGCGTCGATCACGATCGGAGCGATCGCGGTCACGCGCGGATCGACGGCGGCCGTGAGCCACGTGGTCCAACCGCGCTTCGAGCCGCCGGTCACGGTGAATCGCGTCAGCGGCGTGCCCCACTCGCGCGCTGCAGCCTCGCTGCTCGCGTCGAGCGCGCGCACCACGCTCTTGACCATCGGCAAGAGCAGCGGCCACTCCGAGTCGCCGGTCGCGAGATAGCGATCGAACGTGTGCGCGATCAGCTTGTCCTCGGTCAAATCGAACAGCGGCTGGAACGGCACCTGCCCGAGCACCACGACCGTGGAGCGCAGTGCACGCGCAATCTGCACGAACAGCGCGCCATCCTCGGGGAACGGCTCGTCCGCCGTGGCCGTCGCGAATTCATCGTGCCAGCGACCGCCGCCGACCACGAGCACCGCGTGGCCGGGATCGGCCAGCCGCTTCGGCCGCACGAGCAGCAGCCGGTGCTGCCACAGCCCGCCCTGCCAGGTCTGCGACTCGAGGTGCAGCTCCAGGATCTCGCCGCTCTGATCGCGGTAGCGTCGCTGGATGCGCCACTGAAAGCTCGGATCGGGCTTGTGCACATAGGCCGCGAGCGCCGCGGACGGCGCCACGGCAGGCTCCTGCCCGTGCGCCGCGGCGCAAACCGTGACTGCCGCGAGCGTGAGCCACTTGCGGCGCGAGATTCGAACCAGCAGTGCGCGCATGACCGTCCTTGATGCGCCGGTGCCCGGCGCGCGCCGCGCTCAGCGCGCCGCGGCTGGTTTCGGCGGGTTGACGACCAGCACGTCGCCACGCCCATGATGCAACACGCGCTCGGCGGTGCTGCCGACCAGGAACTCGGCCAGCCGACCGCGCGCGAGCGCGCCCATGACGATCAGGTCCGCCTCGCCGCTCTGTTGCATGCCCTGCAGCACGGTGTGCGGCGACTCCAGCCACGAGCCGCACCGCCGTCGTCGGCACGCCGGCCTCCTGGCACAGCGCACGCATCGCCTGCTCGCGCGCGGCGCGTCAGCGCCGCCTCCTGCGTAGGCAACGGGCCCAAGTCGGCGCCGAAGTAGTCGAGCGGCGCGTAACAGTGCAACACCGTGAGTGTCGCCGCGCCCGCCTGCGCCTGCAGCACCTTCGCGACCCGCAGGATCTCGCTGTCGAGTGCCGCCGGCTTCGCGTGAGCGTGAAACGGATCGACGGCGGCGACGATCCGCCGATAGGGTGCCTGGCCGTCGCTCTTGACGACCAATATCGGCACCGGGCAGCCCGTCACGAGTTGCCACAACGCCGTGCGATAGCCCGCTCGGCGCCGCACCGCCGCCCTGATGCAACTGCGCGGGCCCCGCCACGACGAGGTCGATGCCGCACGCCGCCACTTCGTCGGCTACGGCGCGGGCCGAGCGGATGCGCCCACACGGCATGGCCGGCGGCCTTGACGCCCCAGCTCTCGGCCGCGCGTGCGAGCGCGGCGACGCGGTCGCGGTGCTCGCGCACCACGCGGCTGCGTAGCGGCTCGTAGATCTCTTTGTTGCCGAGATAGCCTTCGAGCATCGGCTCGTAGACGGCCGAGAACACTTCGAGCTCACCGCCGTCGTCGACGCAATGCAGCGCGCGTCGCAAGGCCGGCTGGTTCGGATCTTCGCTGTCGGCGAGCACGAGAACTTTGCTGAACATAGGGCGTCATTCTTCCAATCGCCGTCACGTCGCTCAATCCGGACTAGTACGTACCGCGGACCGCGAAATCGCAGCTGTTACGTCATGTTACCTGCCCTGCACGTTGCATGCGCGGCACAGAGTTTTACACTGCGTAGGTGTCGATCTTCGCCTCGCCATTCGCCCCCACGCCTTCGCGCACGACCGTGGCCGATAGCCGCGCCCCCTCGTTCGCAACCCTGAGCCAGCTCGTCGCGACGTTCGCGACGCGCGGCGAACGCACGGCGATCGTCGCGTTCCGCCCGGACGGCGTCGACGAGATCTCGTACGCGGCGCTCGGCGAGCGCATCGCGCACGTGGCGCACGGTCTGCGCGCGCGCGGCATCGTGCCCGGCGAGCGCGTGGCGCTGTGGGCAGCGAACGGCCCCGACTGGATCACGGCGTATTTCGGCATCGTGACGGCCGGCGCAGTCGCCGTGCCACTCGACCATCAGAGCACGGCCGATACGGTCGCGACGGCGATCGCCCACGCCGCAAGTGCAGATCGTGATCACGACCGCAGCCCGCAGCGCCGAGCTGCAGCCGCTGACGCATTTGCCGGCCGACAACTTCGTGCAGCTCGACGGCGAGCGGTCCGCGCGATTGGCCGGCGCTGCGCGCCGCGCCGCTCGGCGCCGAGCTTCCCGTGGCACAGCCGAACGAGGTCGCGTCGCTGCTGTTCACGTCGGGCACCACGGGCACGCCGAAAGCCGTGCCGTTGACGCACGCGAATTTGGCCGCGAACGTGATCGAGCTCTTGGCGGCGCGGCTGATCGGGTCCACCGCGCGCGTGCTGGTGCCGCTGCCGCTGCACCACACGTATCCGTTCACCGTGGGCCTGCTCGTGCCGCTCGCTGCAGGCGCCACCGTGATCCTGCCGGCCGGCATCTCGGGGCCGGAGATCAGCCGAGCGACGACGACGGCCCACGCGACTGCGCTGCTCGCGGTGCCGCGCCTGTGCACGGCACTCTGGGACAGCGTGGCGTCGGCCGTTCAGGCGCGCGGCCGCGCCGCGCGAGCGATGTTCCGGCTGCTGCTCGCCACGAGCATCGCCGTGCGCCGCCTGACCGGTCTGCACATGGGCCGCTGGTTGTTCCGCGCGCTGCACGCGCGGCTCGGCCCGGCCCTCACGCTGATCGGCTGCGGCGGCGCCAAGCTGCCGGCCGAGCTCACGTTCAACCTCGAAGGCCTCGGCTGGACCGTGTTGACGGGCTACGGGCTGACCGAAACCTCGCCGGTGCTCACGTTCAACAGCCCGGCGCAGAGCCGCCTCGGCTCGGAAGGCCGACCGCTGCCGGGTGTCGACGCTGCGCATCGCGACCCCGGCCGCCGGCGAAGCGCACGGCGAAATCGAGGCGCACGGACCGAGCGTGTTTCGCGGCTATTGGCACAACGACGCCGCCACCGCGACGGCGTTCACGACCGACGGTTGGTTCAAGACCGGCGACTTCGGCCGGTTCGACGCACGCGGTTATCTGTACGTCGTCGGCCGCAACAAAGAGCTGATCGTCCTGCCCGACGGCAAGAAGCTGTTCCCCGAGCCGGTCGAGAAGGTGTACGCCGCGAGCCCGCTGATCCACGAGCTCGGCATCTTCGAGCACAAGGGCGTGCTCGCGGCGCTCGTCGTGCTCGAGGAGCACACGGTGCGCGAGCGCGGCGCGATGCGCGCCGTTTCGCTGTTGCGCGAGGAGATCGAGAATACCGCCGCGCGGTTGCCGCCGTATCAACGAATTCGCAGCTACCGAGTGACGCGCGAGGCGTTGCCGCGCACGCAGCTCGGCAAGCTGAAACGCCATCTGCTACCCGCGTTGTTCGACGAAGCCGCGAACCCCACGCACGCGCCGACGGCCGAGCCGAGTGACGCCGACCGCGCGCTGCTCGAGAAGGAACGCCCGGCCAAAGCGTGGGCATGGCTGCGCGAGCGTTACCCCGACCGCAAGCTCTCGCTCGAGACGAGCCCGCAACTCGACCTGCAGATCGATTCACTCGAGTGGGTCACGCTGACGATCGAGATCGAACGGCGCTTCGGCGTCACGCTGACCGGCGATGCGCTGAGCCGGATCCTCACGCTGCGCGATCTGCTGCACGAGATCGACGCGGCAGGCACGTCGGCGCCGCCAACCGCGGCGAGCCTGCCATCGTTCGCGCCACCCGGCCCGCTGCTGCGGGCGTTCGGCTCGGTGGTGCTCGCGGTCGTGCGACTCGTCGCCCGCACGGGCTGGGGCGTACGTGTCGAGGGCGTGGAACACCTGCCAGCAAGCGGCCCACTGCTGTTCACACCGAATCACACCAGTTATCTCGACGCCGGCCTGATGATCGCGGCGTTGCCTTGGCGTCAGCTGCACCGAACGTACTGGGCCGGCTGGGTGGGCGTCATGCACTCGAGCGCGCCGCGCCGACTCGTGTCCCGTTCCACGCGCGTGTTCCCCGTCGATCCCGACCGCGACCCCACCGCCGCGCTGCGCACGGCGCACGACCTGCTGCAGCGCGGCGACTCGGTCGTATGGTTCCCCGAAGGCTGGCGCTCGCCGACCGGCGAATTGCAGAACTTCCAGACCGGCGTCGGCGTGCTTCTACAGGGCGGCACCGTGACCGCGATTCCCACCGCGATCCATGGCGCGTTCGCTGCGTGGCCGAAGCACGAACGTTGGCCGCGCTTCGCGCCGGTGCGCGTGGCGTTCGGCGCGCCGCTGCGATTCACGGGCGGGGAATCGCCGGACGCGATTCGCGACGCGCTCGAGCGCGCGGTGCGCGAGCTACTCGCCGCGAGCGCGCGCTCCCGCGACCCCCGCGCGTAGTGGTAGACGGGGGGCGGGCGCGCGTCGAGATCCGCGTGGAAGGCAAAGGCGCGCGCATCACACCTGCACCGGCCAAACACACGGCGAGGCTTGCTGAAGTCCAGGCCATCCTGCGTTATTCCGGCCCGCGGATACCTACAGAGCACATGCGCGTCACAAACTACAAAGGTTGACTGAATGCGCGCCGTGGGTACCGCTGCAACGACGTTTTGTTCATCGCCCGACGAGCCGGTGATGCTGCCATCACGCGCGGGAGAGCGTAACCGGCTCATGCCGAGCTGCGGAACGGTCGCCGCACTCTGAGAGGCTCAGCAGAACGCGGTCGTCATTGCCCGCTCGGGAACTCCGCTATCGACCGACTGACCCGAGCGCCACCGCGCAAACGTCTCGCGTACTTTGTTCCAGACAGTTGAAGCGGAGGGTTTGCGCGGCCTCGTCGTATTGCATCGACTCGCCCGTGTATGGATTCCTGTAGGTCGACGTTCTCAAGATCTCCGGGACGCTACGGCCCGAACGGCTCTCGAGCTCGGCCTGCAGTAGCACCAGAAGGATCCTGCCGTTGAGGTCGTGCACGCGACTAATGTAGTCCTGCATGTTGTTCGGCGTCATGTACTTCAGCACGAGCTTGCCACCGAGATTGAACAGCGGCGGAGGAAACGCCCTGACGCTGTAGGGCAACCGCTCGTACGCCCGCTGGCGGTAAAACTCCTCGGGGCTCAACGACGCTCGGAGCTGCATCGGCCTGATGATCGAGAGGAAAAATTCATTCAGCGTCGCGTGCTCCTGCCACACAAGCCGCAGCGGTGGACCCACCATCGCTATCTGAGAGACCACAGCGATGCGCATTTCGGACCGAAACGCGTTGCTTATGTCTCGCTCCTCGCTCGTCAACGGACGCAGAAGGTGCCGCACTGACTGCAGCTCTTCGTCGGTCAAATCGCGTTCCCGCATCAGGGCTGAAAGAAAAGCCAGGTCATTTTGGAGCCCCGCGAGCGCCACCATCTTGGAGATCAGCAACTGGCCGTCGCGAAGCATCCTTTTCCAGAACGCGACATCTTCGGCAACTCTCGCGAGAAATGCCTGAGTGGGGTCCTGGTGGTAACTCACGGCTAGCCTGATTCGCCCTATGGGGAGCAGCAGCTTGGCGTAGGCGGGCATCGGCTGGTACGGATCGAACTCGTCGCTCTCCTCGAAGCGCGCTGTGTTGAGGATCGTCTCGTAGCGATCGAGTAGAACTCGCAGCCGCGGCTGATTCGCCTTCCTCTTCGCGACTTCGCTGATGAGCTGCTCGGCGCAATCGAGCGCGAAGCGGGCGTTGCAGGGCAGGCTCGAAAAACTCGCCCGCCAGTCGTCGTCGAAGCCGGATCCGCCGAGCATCAGGCGAAGCTCTTCGTCGCTCAGTGTCCGACCCTCTCGAAACCGTTCGCGCAGTCTCTCGACGATGGCGAGACCCACCGCGCGCGAATCTCCGTCATCGGCTGCCGGAAGGCCGTAGACCAAGGGGTAGGCGTTGTCCTCCATCGACACGGGCTGCGGCGTCTTGAGTCGCTCCAATTCCGGATGGAGCGGCTCGTCGAACCACGACAGGTTCATGACGACCGTCAGTGCGACCAGCGCCGCGATCAGCAACCCTCCGCGCCATAGCAGCGCGCGAATTCTCGTCCGCATATCCATATCGGCGTCCCTGTGGCGTTCAGGCAGGCCCATGATCTCAGCGCTGCCCACAGCGGGCCTGAGCAAAACCTCCCGAAACCCGAGACCGCATGGACTCACGCGGCGCCGCGGCTACACTCGCCGCATGGCGTCAAACCCTCCGTTGCGCTACGAGAGCGGCGACCTCTGCGTCTACCCGGAGCGCGGCGAGGTGAGCAATTCACGGGGCGAGTCCACGAGGCTCGGCCCCGTCGACATGCGGGTCCTTACACTGCTCTTGAGCCGGCACGGGCAAGTCGTCAGCCGCAACGAGCTATTCGAATCTGTTTGGAAGAATCAGCTCGTCAGCGACGACGTGCTCACCCGCTGTATATCCGATATCCGTGCCGAGCTCAGCCGGCTCTCGGCGGGCGACAAGCATATCGAGACAATCCCGAAACGCGGCTACCGATGGCTCGCCGCCGTCCGAGCGTCGTCGACGCCCACGGGTTCACGGACCGAGGCGCTGGCCGAACCGGCGGCCCGCCGACCTGACGTCGACCCGCGCCCGCCGCTGCAGCACCTGCTGCTGAAGTGGATGGGTCGAGGCGCGGCCTACGTTGTGACGCTCGTCGCGATGGCGAGCATCGGCGTCTGGCTCATGGATCGGTTCACGGGCACCGCCCCGGTGGTCATCGCCGTGCTGCCCATGTCGGCTGGATCCCCGGAGCTCGAGCTGGTGACTGGGATAGAGAAGTCCCTCGCCGAGTATCTCCGCAAGCGCAATCGGCTCGCGTTGCTGTCTCGCAGCGCTGTCGAATCACGGCCGAGCAACCCCTTCCCCTACTTTCGCTACGAGTTCGGCGCCCGCTGGCTCGTCGAAAGCGAGCTGCAGCGTCGTGCGGAAGAAACCATCGTCACGGTCGCTCTGGTCGACGCACGCAGCGGCATCGTGCTGTTTCAATCGAGGGGGCTCATCGAACACGACAGCACACCGACTGCCGCGGCTCTCGAGCCGATCTTCCGGCCGCTGAGTGAATTCATCGATTCGCAGCTCAACTGACATGCTTCGCGCCCGCATCTGCGTCGTACGTAGTAGTCGCATGTTCGGGCTCGCCCGAGTGTCGTTACACTCGTCGCAGTATTAGGACTCGGGGAACTCCATGCCGCCACGCCTTCTGTGTGCCGCCGTGCTGCTCGCGACAACGCTGTCCGCCGGGGCGGCGGAACGGCCCAACGGCGCGCAGCTGTTCATGAACCACTGCGCCGCCTGTCACGGCGCGGACGCCGAAGGCGCCGGCCCGGTCGCTGCCGTCATGCAGACGACGGTGCCGAACCTGCGCACCCTGGCGCAACGCAACGGCGGAACGTTTCCGGAGGCAGCCGTGACGGCTTACATCGATGGCCGCGAGATCAAAGCCGCGCACGGCGATCGACAGATGCCGGTGTGGGGCGAAGTGTTTCGCGGCCCCGAGCAGGGCACGGCACAACGAACCATCCGCGAGCGCATTGCGGCGCTCGTCGTGTTCCTCAAGGGGATTCAGTATCCGCCGCGCCCGGCGCAGCGGTGACCTTGTCGACCGCGTGCACGAGCTCGGCCAATGAGCGCATCTTGAGCTTGCGCATCACGCGCGCGCGGTGCAGCTCGACGGTGCGCTGACTCACGCCCAAGTCCATCGCGATGACCTTGTTGGCCTGACCTTTCACGACGCGCTGCATGACCTCGGTCTCGCGCGGCGTCAGCAGCGCGAGCCGCTCGCGAATCACGTCTTCCTCGGCACGAGCGACACGCCGCTCCTTGTCCCTGTCGAGCGCCTTGTGAATGCGGTCGATCAGGTCCTGATCCCGGAACGGCTTCTGAATGAAATCGGCCGCTCCGGCTTTCATGGCGTTGACGGCCATCGGCACATCGCCATGGCCCGTGATGAAGATGATCGGCACTTCGGCGCGCTGCTCGTTCAGCCGCTGTTGCAGCTCGAGCCCGCTCAAGCCCGGCATCCTGATGTCAGCCACGAGACACGACTGCCGTTTCGGATCGTAGCGCTCGAGGAAAGCGAGCGCCGAGGCGTACAGCTCGCAATCGAGACCGATCGAGCGCAGCAGCAACCCCAACGAATCGCGGACGGCATCGTCGTCATCGACGAGATACACCAACGGGCCTGCGCTCTTCAAGGTGCGGCGCTCTCTTTCTCTGCAGGTAGCTCGATACTGAAGATGGCCCCGCCCTCCGGGTTATCCGCGTAGGTGAGGCTGCCTTGGTAAGATTGAACGATGGTCCTGCTGATCGCAAGGCCCACGCCGAGCCCTTCGCGCTTGGTCGTCACGAACGGATGGAAGATGTTGTCGCCGAGCTGCCGCGACACGCCGTGACCGTGATCCGTGACCGTGATCCGCACGCCGCCGCGCTCGCTGCGCCGCGCGCCGATCAGAATGCCGCGATCCTTGCCGAGCCCGTCGCGCATCGCGTCGACGGAGTTGCGCGTGAGGTTCAGCAACACCTGCTGCAGCTGGACGGCATCCGCACGCACGGTCGGCAACCCCTCGGCCGTTTCGACGCGGACCGGGATGCCTTCGGCATGCGCGTCGGCCTCGATGAGATTGAGCACGTCGCGAACGACCTTGCTCACGTCGAGCGACTGGGTGCGGATCTCCTGCTTGCGAATGAACTTGCGCAGATTCTCGATGACCTGCCCGGCACGCCGCGCCTGATCGTCGATCTTCGTGCAGATCTCGCTCATCGTCGCCATGCTCGGCTGCTCGTGAACCATGATCCGCTTCGCCGCCTGCGCGTAGGTCGCGATCGCGCTCAAAGGTTGATTGATCTCGTGCGCGATGCCAGCCGCCATTTCGCCCATGAGGTTGAAGCGGTCCACTTGCGCGAGACGCACCTCGAGCGCGCGAGTGCGCTGCTCGGCGGCCCGCTGATTCGAAAGATCCCGGAGAATGCCGACGAACCGTCGCCCGCTCGCGTCTGTGGCTTCGCCCACGGACAGCGCGATCGGGAACATCTCGCCGTTTGCGCGCCGCGCCTGCACTTCGCGGCCGATGCCGATGACGCGTGCCTCGCCGGTGCTTCGGTAACGCGCGAGGTGCCCGGCATGTTGCGTGCGATCCGGCTCGCCCATGAGCATCGACATGTCCCGGCCGACAACGTCGCCAGTGCTGTAGCCGAACAGGCGCTCGGCCGCCTTGTTGAACGTGGTGATCTTGCCGCTCTCGTCGATGACCACGATCGCGTCGACGGCGGCGTCGAGCAACGCGTGGAGTTCGGCAAGGGAATTGGGCGCCATACGTAATTTCCGTAGCCGGCTAGGGACTTGAGCGAACGTTGCTGCACGCCCGACGTGCAGTATAAAGATATTCAACGAAACGGGTGGGAGTACTCATGGCTCTGCAACAACGTATCCTCGTCGTGGTCGATCCCACGGCCTCGTTCCACCCGGCGCTCGAGCGAGCGGCGTGGCTCGCGCGCGCCACGCCTTCTGCACTCGAGCTCTTCATCTGCGACTACGCCTCGCAGCTCGCGGACGCTCGCGGCAGCAACGCGCCGGCCGTCGCGCAAGCGCGCGCCGCGTTGCTCGCGCGGCACAAGGCGCGGCTCGAGCAACTCGCGGGGCCGCTTGCCGCCGAGGGGCTGAAGGTCACCGTCGACAGCCGTTGGGACTACCCGTTGCACGACGGCATCGTGCGCAAAGCGCTCGACTTCAAGGCCGACCTCGTCGTCAAGGACACGCACTTCCACTCCGTGCTGAAGCGGTCGATCTTCTCGAACACCGACTGGAGCCTGATCCGCAACTGCCCCACCCCGCTGTGGCTCGTGAAACCGCGGCCGCCGGGACAGAAGCCCTGCCTCGTCGCCGCCGTGGACCCGCTGCACGAGCGCGACAAACCCGCGGGTCTCGATCGCAAGATCCTCCGCATGGCCGGCGACCTCGCGAAAACGCTCGGCGGCGACGTGCACGTGTTCCATGCGTTCGACATCGCCGCGGCATTGGCCGTCTCGACCGACTCGATGACGATGCCGATCGCATTACCGGTGCGCGAGTTCGCCGACGCGATGCGCGTCGAGCACACAGGTGCCGTCAACGAGTTGTGCGCGAAGCACGCGATCCCCGCCGACCACATTCATGTCCACCAGGGCGGCACGCGCGAGCTTTTGATGACGCTGACGGATCAGCTGCGCGCCGACCTCGTGATCATGGGTGCGCTGTCGCGCAGCGGGCTGAAGGGCCTGTTTCTCGGCAACACGGCCGAGGACGTGCTCGACCGGCTGCACTGCGACCTCTTGATCGTGAAACCCGACGGGTTCAAGACGGCGCTGCCGAGCTGACGCGACTGCACGAACGGGGGTCACTGCACTACGGACGCCTCGGAGTTGTCGCCGTAGGTCAGGGTCCCTTGCCGCGGAAGACGTTGCTGCGTTATATTAGCAGTTACTGTTTTAGCAACTACCGAACTACTGATGGCCACCACACGCCGAAAACGACAGCTGCCGGCCGCCGAAGAGATGGAAGCGCACGCGGAATCGGCGTCGCGGTTGCTGAAGGCCATGGCCAACGCGCATCGCCTCCAAATTCTCTGCGTACTGGGCGAAGGTGAGCTGCCGGTCGGCGCCCTGAACGAGCGTATCCCGCTATCGCAATCGGCGCTGTCGCAGCATCTCGCGGTCTTGCGCGACGACGGATTGGTGTCCACACGACGCGAATCACAAACGATCTTCTACCGCGTTCAACCCGGCCCAGCGCTCGACGTCATCCGTTCGCTGCACAAGCACTTCTGCAGCACGCGCGCACGTTCTCGCTAGGGCCACAACGAGGAATCCGCCCATGCCTACTGAGACACTAGCCACCACCCGCTCGACGACCGCGACGGTAGATCAATGGGTGCTCCGCGTCGCGGGGCTGTTCGTTCTGCTTTCAGTCGCGCTGTCGCAGGTGCACAGCATTCATTGGCTGTGGTTCACCGCCTTCGTCGGCGCCAACATGCTGCAGGCGTCGTTCACGGGCTTCTGCCCGCTCGCGACAATCCTCGAGCACCTCGGCGTGCCATCGGGCGCCGCATTCTGCACCGCGCCACAGCGCGGCTAGTGCCGCGAGGCTCGCAGCCACTCTCGGCGACTGCCGATACGAAGTCCAGACACTACGAATAGCCACGGCCACAGGGGAAACACCATGGCGAGCATTGTCATCATCGGCGCGGGCACGGGCGGCGTACCGGCGGCATACGAACTGCACGACGCGCTTGGCCCGGACCACACAATCACCCTCATCAACACTTCGAGCCGGTTTCAGTTCGTCCCTTCGAACCCGTGGATCGCAGTCGGCTGGCGACAACCCAACGACACGAGCCTCGAGATCGGCCCGTACCTCGCGAAGCGAGGCATCGAGTTCGTGCCGCAGGCCGTGACGCGCATCGGCGCCGCGGACAAGTACGTGGAGCTCGCCGACGGCACGCGCCGCAGCTACGACTACCTGGTGATCACGACAGGCCCGAAGCTCGCGTTCGAGGAGATTCCTGGATTCGGCCGTGACTACGGCTATACGCAGTCGATTTGCACGCTCGAGCACGCGAGCGAGACGTATCGCAACTACGAGAAGTTTCTCGAGGACCCCGGCCACATCGTGGTTGGCGCCGTGCAGGGCGCAAGCTGCTTTGGCCCGGCGTACGAGTTCGCGATGATCCTCGACGCAGATCTGCGTCGCCGCAAGCTGCGGCACAAGGTGCCGATGACGTTCGTCACCAGCGAACCGTACATCGGGCACATGGGCCTCGCGGGCGTCGGCGACTCGAAAGGTCTGATGGAGTCGGAACTTCGGCAGCGGCACATCCAGTGGATCACGAACGCCGCCGTCAACAAGCTCGAGGCGGGCAAGGTGTTCGTGACGGAGCATGACGCGCAAGGCCAGGCTGCCAAGACACACATACTCGAGTCCAAGCTCACGATGCTGCTGCCGGCGTTCAAGGGCGTCGAAGCGGTCGCCGCCGTAGAGGGCCTGTGCAATCCACGGGGCTTCGTGCTCGTCGACGACAAGCAGCGCAACCCGAAGTACCCGAGCATCTACGCCGCCGGAGTGTGCATCGCGATCCCGCCGATCGAGAAGACCCCGGTGCCGACCGGCGCGCCGAAGACGGGCTACATGATCGAGTCGATGGTCAGCGCGATCGTCGCGAACATCTCGGCAGAGCTGCGCGGCGAAGCGCCATTGGCGCGGCCATCGCTGAATGCGATCTGCCTCGCGGACGCGGGCGACACGGGCATTGCGTTCGTCGCGCTGCCGGAGCTGCCGCCGCGCAACCTGACGTGGGCCAAGAAGGGCAAATGGGTGCACCTCGCGAAAATCGCGTTCGAGAAGTACTTCCTCCACAAAGTGAAGTCGGGCAATACGGACCCGGTCTATGAGCGCTACGTGCTGAAAGCGCTCGGCATCGAGCGGCTGCAGAGCTGAATGCCGATGCGGTTGTTCCACACGCCGACGAGACTCGCGGCCAGCGCAGCGCTACTCGCCGTGGCCGCCGCAGCGCCCGGGGAGACACTCGACGACGCGTGGCACGCAGCGCTCGGCACCGATTTCAAGGTAGCCGCCGCGCTCGCGCAGACGGATGCGGCCTCCGCCTACCTCGCCGCGGCTCGCGCAGCGCGCTACCCGAGCCTCACAGCGTCGAGTTCCACGAGCCGCTTTCGCGACCCGCCGGCATTCGATTTCAGGCGGCGCCGGACTACCGATCGTGCTGCCACTATTCGCCGGGAATACCGTGACGATGGCCGACGCACGCGTGTCGCTGCCGATCTTCAGCGGCGGCGCCCTCGCAGCGAACATCGCCTCCGCCGCTGCCACGCGCGACAGCCGCGACAGTGCGGCCGCGGCCACCGTGGCCGCGATCAAGCTCGGTGTGGCCGAGGCTTATGTCGGCGTGCTGCGCGCGCAGAGTGCACTCGAAGTAGCGCGCTCCACCACGGCCAGCCTGCGCGCCCACGCGAGCGACGTCGAAGACATGCGCCGCTCGGGCGCCGTGCCAACCAACGACTATCTCGCGGCCGCCGTCTCGCTGGCCGATGCCGAGCAGCGGGAGCTGCAATCCGACGGCGGTCTCGCGATCGCAAGAGCCGTCTACAACCGCAAGGTGGGCCGGCCCCTCGACGCGCCTGTGGGCCTCGAGCGGATCGAGCCCGCATTCGCGGCGGTGCCGGCCATGGCGGCTTTGACCGATCTCGTCGCGAACGCCCGCGCCAGTCGAGCCGAGCTCGCGTCGCTCGATTCGGCCGCGAGCGCGTGGACGGCCAAGGCCGCCGCGACGCAGGCCGAACACCGACCGCAGCTGACGGTCAGCGGCGGCTACACGCATCTCGACAACGAAGTGCTGGCGCGCCGCGACTACTGGTCCGTGGCGCTCGGGGTACGCTGGAGCCCGTTCGATTCGGGCCGCACGCGCGAGACGACGACGGCACTGCTCCGGGAAGCGGATGCCGCAACAGCCGAGCGCAACGACCGCGCGCGCACGATCGAGCTCGAGGTCACGACCGCGTGGCACCTGCGCGATGCGGCACGCGCACGAATCGACGTGGCCGCGAGCGCCGTGCAACAGGCCGAGGAGAATCTGCGCGTCGTTCGTGACCGCTATCGCAATGGCGAAGGCACGAACACGGAGGCGCTCAATGCCGAGGCGCTGCGCACATTGAGCTTAGGCAACCTCGACTCCGCTCACTACGACGCCATTCTCGCCGAGCTACGGCTCGCTCATGCCGCGGGCCGCCTATGAGGACACCATGACGACATCGAGTCACCGTTTGCGGCACCCTGCCGGCCCGGCAACCGCGCTGTTGCTGGCGGCGGGTGCGTTCGGCGGCGCTAGCGCCGCCGAAGTGCCGCTCGCGAGCGTCGCGGTCATTTACGAGACCGCACCGCGCGAGCGTGTGTGGGACGGCACGATCGAAGCGGTGAATCGCGCCACGGTCTCCGCGCAGACCTCGGGCCGAGTCGCCGAGATCTACTACGACGTCGACAACTTCGTGCCGGCCGGCGCGCCGATCATGAAGTTCACCGACGTCGAACAGCGCGCCGCGCTGAACAGCGCGCGCGCGGCGCTCCAGGAAGCCGCGGCACGCACCACCGAGGCCGACGCCGAGTTCAAGCGCGTGTCCGCGATGTTCGACAACGGCACCGTCGCGAAGGCCCGCTTCGAGCAGGCGCGCGCGAACAACGAGGCCGCGAAGGCGCGCCTGACAGCAGCGAACGCGGGTGTGAAGCACGCCGAGGAGCAGCTCGAATACACGATCGTGCGCGCACCGTACGCCGGCATCGTGTCACAGCGGCACGTCGAGGTCGGCGAGATCGTGCGGCCCGGCGCACCGCTGATGAGCGGCCTGTCGTTGGAGCATTTGCGCGTCGTCGTCGACGTGCCGCAGAGCATGCTCGAGCCGATTCGGCGGATCGGCAAAGCCAACGTCTACGTCGACGACCGCGCGATCCCCGCGGAGTCACTGACCTTTTTCCCGGTTGCCGACAAGGCCAGCAACACGTTCCGCGTGCGGGCCACGCTGCCGGCCGGTAGCGCGACGCTATACCCCGGCGCGTTCGTGAAAATCGGCTTCGTGGTGGGTGACACGCAGCGCCTGTTGATCCCGACGAGCGCGATCGTGCGCCGTAGCGAGCTGACGGCCGTGTACGTCGTCGCCGGCGACGTCGTCACGCTGCGGCAGATCAGGATCGGCCGCCGATACGGGGAGCGGACCGAAGTGCTCGCGGGCCTCGCGGTCGACGAGCCTATCGCGACAGACCCCGTGATCGCCGGCGTATATCTCGAGCAGAAGCACTGAGCGCCGATGTCTGAACCAAAGCAACTCGGCGTCTCTGGCCGGCTCGCTGCCGCGTTCCAGGACTCGAAGCTCACACCGCTGCTCGCGATCACGGCGGTACTGCTCGGCCTGTTCGCGGTGATCGTCACTCCGCGCGAGGAAGAGCCGCAGATCAACGTCACGTTCGCGAACGTCTTCGTGGCGTTTCCGGGCGCCAGCGCGGCGGAGGTCGAGAACCTCGTCGCAACACCGCTCGAGCAGGTGCTGGCTCAAATCGAGGGCGTGAAGCACACGTACTCCGTGTCGCGCCCGGGCATGGCCGTGCTGACGATCCAGTTCGAGGTGGGCCAGGACCGCACGGCCGCGATCGTCCGGCTGTACGACACGGTGATGTCGCATCAGGATCCGCGAGCTCTGGCGGCCGGCATTCAGGCACCGCTGATCAGGCCGATGGGCATCGACGACGTACCGATCGTGACCGTCACGCTGTGGACGGACGATGCCACCCGCGGCGCACACGACCTGCAGCGAGTCGCGCACGCCCTCGAGGCCGAGCTGAAGCGCGTGCCCGGCACGCGCGACGTCTACACGATCGGCGGCCCCGACAACGTGGTGCACGTGCAGCTCGATCCGCAGCGGCTCGCGGCCTACGGCCTGTCGCTCGACGCGCTGCACCAATCGCTCGTGACCGCGAACGCCATTGCCCAGGCGGGGTCGATCGTGGCCCACGACTCGGAGACGCCCGTCACGAGCGGCTCGTTCCTTGCCACGGCAGACGATGTCGCGGAACTCGTCGTGGGCGTGCGCGACGGCAGACCGATCTACTTCGACGACGTCGCCGACATCGTGGCGGGACCGGACCAACCCGAGACGTACGTGCGCTTCGGCACAGGGCCAGGTGCCGCGACCCTCGGGCTGCCGACGAACGTCCTCGCACCGGCCGTGACGCTGGCGATCGCGAAGAAGCCCGGCACGAACGCCGTCGTGATCGCCGGCGACCTGGCGGAGCGGCTGAAGACGCTCGAAGGCGTGCTGATCCCGGACGGTGTGCACGCGACGCTGACCCGCAACTACGGCCGCACGGCCGACGACAAGGCTCGCACGCTGATCGGCAAGCTGATCTTCGCGACCGGTGCCGTGGTGCTGCTCGTGCTGCTGGCGCTCGGCTGGCGCGAAGCCGTCGTAGTCGGCACAGCGGTGGTGATCACCCTTGCCGTCACGTTGTTCGCGTCCTGGGCCTGGGGCTTCACGATCAACCGCGTGTCCCTGTTCGCGCTGATCTTCTCGATCGGCATCCTCGTCGACGACGCGATCGTCATCGTCGAAAACATCCACCGCCACATGGCGCTCGGCGCAACGACGCTCCGCGACGCGATTCCACCGGCTGTCGACGAGGTCGGCGGCCCGACGATCCTCGCAACCTTCACCGTGATCGCAGCGCTGCTACCGATGGCTTTCGTCAGCGGCCTCATGGGCCCCTACATGAGCCCGATCCCGATCAACGCGAGCACCGGCATGCTGCTGTCGCTGGCCGTCGCACTCGTCGTCACACCATGGCTCGCGGCCAAATTGCTGCGCGTGCACAGCGGCGGGCACGAGACCAAGGCCGCTGCCCTCGAGCCGCTGTTCGGTCGGCTCGTCGGCCGTTTCCTAGGCCGCGCGGACGGCCGACGCGCACGGCACAAGCTGTACGCGGGCGTCGCCATCGCGATCGTGCTGGCCGTTGGCCTGGTGGCCGTGCGCCTCGTCGTGCTGAAGATGCTGCCGTTCGACAACAAATCGGAATTCCAGGTCGTCGTCGACATGCCGGAAGGCACGTCGGTAGAACGGACTGCCGCCGTGCTCGACGCGCTTGCGGCCGAGATTCGCCAAGCGCCCGAGGTCAGCGACTACGAGATCTATGCTGGCACGGCTGCGCCGATCAATTTCAATGGGCTCGTCCGCCAGTACTACCTGCGCTCCGGCGCGAACGTCGGGGACATCCAGGTCAACCTCGTCGACAAGCACCTGCGCAAACGGCAGAGCCACGATATCGCGCGCACCCTGCGCCCGTCGCTCGTCGCGGTCGGCCGCGCGTACGGCGCGTCCGTGAAGACCGTCGAGGTCCCGCCCGGCCCCCCGGTGCAGGCGCCGCTCGTGGCCGAGATCTACGGACCCCACTACGCGGGCCAGCTCGAGCTCGCGACCAAGCTCAATGCTTTGTTCGCGTCGACCGAGGACCTGGTGGACGTCGACGACACGGTCGAGGCCGCCGCACCACGCTGGCTGTTCGAGGTCGATCGCAACAAGGCGGCGCTGCTCGGCGTGACGCAAGCCGAGGTCACGCGCGCGCTCGCGGCAGCACTTGGCGGCGACGACGCGACTTTCATCCACGATGAGCACAGCAAGTATCCCGTACCGGTGCGGCTCGAGCTGCCGGCCGCCGACAAGGCCGAGCTCGACAGCTTGCTGATGCTGCGCGTCGCGGGGCGCGACGGCCGGCTCGTGCCGCTCGCGGAGATTGTTCGCCCGATCGAGAGCCAGTGGGAGAAGACGATCTACCACAAGGATCTTTTACCCGTCGCATTCGTCACGGCCGACATGGCAGGCCCGCTCGACAGCCCGTTGTACGGCATGTTCCGCGTCGCAAGCCGGATCGGCCGCGAGCCGCCCGGTGAGCGCGCGCTGCCCCAGCACTACATCGCCCAGCCGCGCACAACCTCGGACTACAGCCTGAAGTGGGACGGCGAGTGGCAGGTCACGTACGACACGTTCCGCGACATGGGGTTGGCGTACGCGGTGGGCCTGGTGCTGATCTATCTGCTGGTGGTCGCGCAGTTCGGCTCGTACTGGGTGCCGCTCGTGATCATGGCGCCGATCCCGCTCACGATCGTCGGCGTGATGCCCGGGCACGCGCTGCTCGGCGCACAGTTCACGGCCACGTCGATGATCGGCATGATTGCGCTCGCGGGAATCATCGTGCGCAACTCGATCCTGCTCGTGGACTTCGTGAACCAGGAGCTCGCGGCCGGTGCGACGCTGGAGACTGCAGTCATCCGCGCGGGCGCGGTACGCGCGAAGCCGATCGCACTGACCGCGCTCGCGGCCGTGCTCGGCGCGTTCTTCATCCTCGACGACCCGATCTTCAACGGTCTCGCGGTGACGCTGATCTTCGGCATCGCGGTCTCGACGCTGCTGACGCTGGTCGTGATCCCGGTGTTGTACTACGCGGCCCAATCCAGAATCCTGCGACGCGCCGCGCCGCCCGCCGATGTCTATGCCGACTGACCGCCCCACGATCCAGGTGCGCATCCACGAGCTGCGCCAGTTATTCAACACGATCGATCCGTCGCCGTTTCGTGAGCGCGATCTCGACCCCAACTGCGAGGAGTTCATCCTCGCGTGGGCGCGACGCCGCCGGCTCTTTCGCGAAGGCCGTCTCGCGCTCGCAATCGGCCTCTGCGCGCTCGAGGTGCTGCTGTACGGCGTGTGGCCCGTGACCCGCGAGCGCCGCCTGCTCGAGCGCCTCGCCGCGGCCGAGGTCGAGCTATCGACTCCGGTCGAAGGAAGCCCGCCGCTGCCCGCGACCGCGTAGGATCGCCGCATGGACGAAGCGCTCTGGCATCGGCTCGCCGTCGCGCTCGGCATCGGGCTGATCGTCGGACTCGAGCGCGGGTGGAAGACCCGCGACCAGCACGGCGGGCAACGCCTTGCCGGCTTCCGCACGTTTGCGCTCGCGGGCCTCTTCGGCGGCGTGCTCGCGGCGCTGTCACTACCGGACCGCTTCGTCGTGCTAGCCGCGGGAACGCTGGTCGTCGGCGCGCTCGCGGTCGGCGGCTACCTGATCAGCGTTCGCGAACAGCACGACTTCGGCATGACGACCGAGCTCGCGATGCTCGCGACGTTCGGCTTGGGCGCGGTCGCCGTGCTCGGCGCACCCTTCGAAGCCGGGGCCGCCGGCATCGTGATGACCTTGTTGCTCGGCTTCAAGACCGAGTTTCATGCGGCAATCGAGCGGCTCGAGCGGCGGGAGCTGCTCGCCACGCTGCAGCTGATCGCCATGGCTGCCGTGCTCGTGCCGCTGCTGCCGAACCGGCAGATGGGTCCGTGGCAGGCCGTGAACCCGCGCGTGATCGGCATGCTCGTGCTGCTGATTGCCGGGCTGTCGTACCTCGGCTACTTCGCGGTGCGAATGCTCGGCGCGCGCACGGGGCTGCTGCTGACCGCGTTGTTCGGCGGCTTGAGCTCGTCGACCGCCGTCACCGTCGCCTACGCGCGCCGGGCGCGCGCGGCGCACGCTCCAACGGTGCTGCTCGGCGCCGGCATCGGGCTCGCCGCCGCGGTAATGGTGCTACGGCTCGCGATCGTGCTCGGCGCCGTCGACCGGCCGCTGCTCGGGGCGCTCTGGCCGACGTTCGCGGTGCTGGGTGCGGCACCGCTCGCGGCAGTCATCACGACACTGTTGCGCAGGCGCGCCGATGCGCCGGGCGAAGTGGCGCTCACGAACCCGTTGCAACTGTCCACGGCGCTGACTTTCGGCGTGCTGCTCGTCGTGTTGTTCATCGCGTCCGCGGCGCTGCGCCAGTGGCTCGGCGATGCAGGCACCTACGCGGTCGCGGCCATCGCAGGGCTCGTCGACGTCGACGCGATCACGATCACGCTGGCGCAGGCAGCGGCGAACGGCGGGCTAGAGCCACTCACGGCAGCGCGCGCCATCGCGCTGGCCGCACTCGTGAACACCGCCGTCAAGGGCGGGCTCGCAGCGGTGCTGGGCGGCGCGCCCATGCTGCGCTCCGCGGCGCTGGTGCTCGGCGTGGCGCTGCTCGCGGGCGCCGTGACCGCGGTCGTGACGCTCGCAGGCTGACGCCAAGCACCGCAGCTTCAGCGCTCGCGTGCACCCGGCTCTTTACGCTTCCTGCCCGTGACCATGGCGCGCGCCAGGTTCTCGCGGTGCGCCCAGCTCGCGACCAGCACGCCGGCGACATGCAACATCACGAGCGCCAGCGTGAAGTTCGCGAGCACTTCGTGCAGTTCTTCCCAGAACTCCTCGCGCGGCGACTCGCCGTGTTCGCCGCCCGCGGCGGCGCCCGGGGTCAACGGACCTTCGACGAGCCCCGCCAATGGCCCCGCCCCATCGTCAACGGCGTACAGCGTCAATCCCGCGGCGGTCGTGGCCGCCAGGCTCGCGAGCAGCAGCAGCACCATGAGGCCGCCGGCCGGGCTATGCCCAAGATGCCGCGGCGCGCGGCGGCGCACGAGATCGAGCAGATAGCGAACCGCGCCCGCTGGCGAGCCCACGAAGCTCTCGAACCGCGCATAGCCCGGTCCCGCGAAGCCCCATACGATGCGTGCCAGCACATACGCGGCAATGACATAGCCGGCCACGGTGTGAACGCCCCTCGGCTCGCCTTCCGTCAGATACGCGACGGCGAATGCGCCCACGAGGATCCAATGCCCGACGCGAACGAACGCGTCCCAGACGACCACCGTGTTTGGTTTTGTGGATTCGCTCATTCGGCTTTCCTCCGCAGGTGACCCGAGTGCAGGATCGGCGTCACATAGTAGTAGAGATCGGTACCCTGGAACTCCGCGATCAGCGCCGCGAGTAACGGCTCGAGAACGGCCTGCGCCAGCTCGATCCGGATCTCCACGCGTCGTTGCCTACCCGTGACCTGCTCGGCGATGCTGAGATCGTCGTGACTCGCGCCGTGCCCGTAGGCCGCACAACTCGTGAACCCCGTCGTTTCCTCGCGGCCGAGCAACCAGTCGATGAGGCGCTCCTCCGCGGTCGGCGCGACGTTGATCGTGACCGCTATCTGTCCCGCACCGTACTCAGTCATGGCGATCGCCCTCCGTCCCGAAACGCTCGTAAAGAATCGGTAGCAAGATCAGCGTCAGCGCCGTCGCCGAGATCAGGCCGCCGATCACGACGATCGCGAGCGGCCGCTGGATCTCCGAGCCCGGCCCGCTCGCGAACAGCAACGGCACGAGGCCGATCGCCGCGATACTCGCCGTCATGAGCACGGGCCGTAACCGCCGCTGCGCGCCGCGCACGACGATCTCGCGCAACGGTAACCCCTCGCTACGCAGCTGGTTGAAATAGGTGACCATCACGACTCCGTTCAGCACCGCAATGCCGAGCAGCGCGATGAAGCCCACGGACGCCGGCACGGACAGGTACTCCCCGGTCAGGAGAAGCGCGAACACCCCGCCGACGAGCGCGAAAGGTATGTTCGTCAGCACGAGCAGCGCCTGGCGCAGCGATCCGAACACCGAAAACAGCAGCATGAACACGAGCCCCACGGCGATCGGTACGACCAACGCGAGCCGCGCGGCGGCGCGTTGCTGGTTCTCGAACTGCCCGCCCCACTGCAGGAAGTAGCCTGGCGGTAGAGCGACGGCCGCGGCGACGCGCTGCTTGGCCTCGTCGACGAAGCCGACGAGATCGCGACCCACGACGTTGCTGCGAACCACGATGAACCGCTGGCCGCGCTCGCGTGCGATCGACACGACTCCCTCGACGCGCTCGACCTTGGCAACCGAGCTCACGGGAACGGAACGCCCCCCGCCGATCGCAAGCGGCAAGGCCGCGAAATTGCGCGCAGAGCCGCGCACGTCTTCTCCGGCCCGGATCACGAGCGGCGTGCGGCGCACGCCTTCCTGCACGATGCCGATCGGTAGTCCTTCGACCTGCGCGCGCAGGATGCGTTGTAGATCGGACGTTTGCAGATTCAGCCGGCCCGCGGCCGTCCGATCGACGGCCACGTTCAGGTACTGCATGCCGCTGTTGCGCGCCACGAAGACGTCCTCGCTGCCCGGAATGCCGCGCAACGCGGTCGCGATCTCATCCGCCTTCGCCGACAGCTCGGTCAGGTCGGCGCCGAACAGCTTCACGGCCACGTCCCCGCGCGTGCCGGTCAGCATCTCGGCTGTGCGCATCTCGATGGGCTGCGTGAAGCCGTACGCGACACCGGGGAAGTCGTCGAGCACCGCGCGAATGGCCGCCACCAGCGCTTCCTTCGATTTCATGCGCCACTCGCTGCGCGGCTTCAGCACCATGAACATGTCGGATTCGTTCAAACCCATCGGGTCCATACCGATCTCGTCGGAGCCGACGCGCGCGACGATGCGCGCGACTTCCGGCACGCGCGCGAGGATCGCCTGCTGTACGCGCAGGTCGAGATCCACGGACTCGGCCAACGTAATCGACGGCAATTTCTCGAGCTGCACGATCAAGTCGCCTTCGTCCATCGTCGGCATGAACGTCTTGCCGATGAACGGATAGGCAACGACGGTGAGCCCGAGCACGCCGAGCGCTACGCCAATCACGAGCTTGCGGTGCGCGAGCGCACGTTCGAGTAACGGCCGATACAGCTCGCCGACCTTGCGAGGCAACCACGGTTCGTGGTGTGCAGTGGTACGCATGACGAACGACGCGAGCACCGGGATCACGGTCAACGACAGCAGCAGCGAGCCACCGAGCGCAAAGCTGATCGTGAGCGCGACCGGCGCGAACAGCTTGCCTTCGAGCCCCTGCAGCGAGAGCAGCGGCAGGAACACGAGAATGATGATCGCGATACCCGAGGCCATGGGCACGGCGACCTCGCGCGCGGCGCGGTAGACGACGTGCAGCCGCGGCAGCTTGCGCGTGGCCTCGCTATCGCCGAGCTGCGTCGCAATATTCTCGACCACCACCACGGCGGCGTCGACGAGCATGCCGATCGCGATCGCAAGCCCCCCGAGGCTCATGAGATTGGCCGACATGCCGGTCAGCCGCATCGCGAGAAACGTGACGAGCGCTGCCAGCGGCAACACGACGGCCACGGTCAGGGCCGCACGCAGGTCACCTAAGAACAACAGCAGCAGCACGAGCACCAGCACGACGGCCTCGCCGAGCGCATGCGCGACGGTGCTGACGGCCTCCTCCACGAGGTTGCCCCGATCGTAGAAGATCCGCGCCTCCACGCCCGCAGGCAACGCGTTCGCGATCTCCGCGAGCTTGGCGCGCGCTCCGGCCACGACGTCGCCGGCATTGGCGCCGCGCAACCCGAGCACGAGACCTTCCACGGCTTCGCCAGAACCGCTCTGCGTCACGGCGCCGTAGCGCGTGATCGAGCCGATCCGCACGGTCGCCACGTCCGCGACGCTGATGGGGATGCCGTTTTCGGCGCGGATCACGATCCGTTCGACGTCGGCCGGCTCCTTGATTCTGCCTTCGGACCGCACGAGCAACGCTTCCTCGCCCTCGTTGATGCGGCCTGCGCCGTCGTTGCGGTTGTTGGCCGTGATGGCTGCCTCGAGCGCCAGCGTGTCCACGCCGCGCGCGGCCATTCGCACGGGATCCGGCACTACCTCGAAGCTGCGCACGTAGCCGCCGAGCACGTTGACGTCTGCGACCCCGGGCACGGTGCGCAGCGCGGGCCGAATGACCCACTCGAGCAACGTTCGCCGCTCGGCGAGACTCAGCGGTCCATCGACGGTGAACATGAACATCTCGCCGAGCGGCGTCGTCATCGGCGCCATGCCGCCCTCGATGCCCTCCGGCAGCGAGCCCCTGACGCCGCCGAGACGGTCCGCCACCTGTTGCCGCGCCCAGTAGATGTCCGTGCCTTCGGCAAAGTCGAGCGTGATGTCCGTCAGCGCGTACTTCGTCATCGAGCGCAACATCGTCTGCTTCGGAATGCCGAGCAGCTCGACCTCGATCGGCGCCGTGATCCGCGTCTCGACTTCCTCGGGCGTCATGCCCGGCGCCTTCATGATGATCTTGACCTGGGTCGGCGAGATGTCCGGGAAGGCATCGATCGGCAGCTCCCGAAACGCCTCGTAGCCCGCGACCGCGAGACCGACCGCGAACAGCGCGACGAGCAGCCGTTGGGACAGCGCAAAGGCGATCAACCGCTGCATGGTCTAACCGCCTTCCTGTGCCGCGGCGAGCCACAACGCTTTCAGCGCACTGATGCCTTCCAGGGCCACGACGGCGTCCGCACCGATGCCGCTGGCCACGTACACGCGCTTGCCGTCGTCCGCCAGCACGTCGATGCGCTGCGCGATGACACCGCTGCCGCTGCGCACGAACAGCAGCACGTCGCTGCCGTTACGCGTCACGGCAGCCACCGGCACCGCATAGACCAGGCCACCGGCCGACCGCGCCAACACGCGCGCAGTCAGAAACTGACCGGCACGCAACACGTGCTGCACGTTGTCTACGGCAGCCCGAACCAGCACGGTCTGCGTCGCGCTATCGACGACGCCGCCGACCATGGTCACGTTTCCCGTGAGGGTCTGGCCCCCGCTCGTGACGCTCACGAGCATCCCCGGCGTCACGCGCGCGGCGTTCTCCTGGGGCAGACGCAGCGTGAGCCACAACTTGCGCAGATCTGCGATCGCGAGCACCGGATCGAGGGTATCGACGCGTGCGCCGACCTTCGCATGCTCGGCCGCCACGACACCCGCGAACGGCGCCCGCAAAGTGATCCTCGAGCTGAACTGCCGCTGGGCTTCCAGCCGGCCGAGCTCCGCGGCCGTGAGGCCCGCGAGCGTGAGCTGCGCGCGTGCCTGATCGAGCCGGGCGCGAGCCGAACGCGCCGCCGCCGCGGTCTCGCTCACACGCCGCTCCGCGATGATGCCTTCGGCGAACAGGCCGCGATCACGCGTCTCCTGCGCCTGCGTAAGCTCCGCAGCCGCGGCCGCATCGAGGTAATCGCGCTGGCGTTCGAGGTATTCGACACTGTCGAGCTCCGCGACCGGCTGCCCCGCCGTCACCGCGTCGCCCTCCGCGACCAGCAGCCGCACCACGACGCCGCCCGCCGGCGCACTGACGAGCGCCTGGCGTTCCGGCGGCACGACCACCTCGGCCGGCACCGCCGCGAGCTCGATGAGCTCCACAGGCTCCGCCGCGCCGAGCGTGACTCCGAGCCGAGCGAGCTGCTCGTCGCTGACGGCGACCTCGTTGCCGGCAGCGAACCCGGCGACAGATACGAGACCTGCAACCGCCACCGTCCACCGGCCGATACCCTGTATCCAAAGTCTCATGGTGTTTCTCCCAATGCCTGATTGAAGGCAGCGATCGTGCGCTGCCGCTCGATGACGAGCCGCGAGGCTTCGCGGTTCGCGTTGCGGTCGCTCTCCTGGATCCGCAGCAACTCGCGCACCTCGATCTCGCCCTGCGTGAACGCCGACTGCGCCATGCGCCACTGCCGATCGGCGAGATCGCGCCGTTGCTCGGCCAGCGCCAGCGAGCCGTCGAGGACGAGCAGCGTGTGCTCCGCCTCGTGCAAATCGAGATCGAGGCGCCGCAGTAGAACCCCGCGCGCCGTCTCCGCTGCGGCGACGAGGCGCCCTTCCTGCGCCACTTGCGTGACGGCATGGGCCTTGCCGCCGACCGGCATCTTCACGCCGATCGCGAGACTGTTGTTGAAGACCGTGGTCAGCGCGTCGCGCTGCCGGCGCGGCCCGACGGTTAAGAGCGGATTGCCGCGCGCCGTGCGATCGGCCAGCTCGAGGTTCGCCCGCGATCGCACGACCGCGGTGTCGGCGAGCGCGAGAAACGGATGAGTCTCGTCGAAGTCTTCACGCGCGCTGCGCGGTTCTTCGAACACCGCCGGACGTCGCTGCAGCCCGGTCAGGCTCTGATATGCGCGCTCCGCATCCACCAACTGGGCCTCAGTCGCGATCACGGTCTGTTGCCGCTCGAGCAGTGCCGATTGAGAGAGCAGCACGTCGGCGAGCGGCAGCTCGCCGCGCGCATTGCGGCGCTCGACGCCGCGCAACACCTCGGCGGCCGTGTCGACAGCTTCTTTGGCCGCCGCATGCGCATTGGCGGCGGCGGCGATGTCCCACAGCGCCCCGCGCAACAAGCCCGCCACCTCGAGCCGCAGCGCCGCGCGCGCCGCATCGCTCTCCGCGGCCGCGCTTCGAGCCAGGGCCTGCACGGCAGCGCGCTCGCCGCTGCGCCACAGCGGCAGCTCGATGCCACCGTCGTATTCGCGTTGATCGCGATTGTCGAGTCGACCGTCCGACAGATAGGTGAAGTACAACGACGGCGCCGCCGCGAGCCACTGGCGGCCCCGCGTCGCCCAGGCAGCCGCTTCGTCGGCTCGGGCTGTGAGCTCGCCGCTGCGTGGATGGGCCTGAAGCGTCGCATCGATCAGCGTCGGCCAGTCGAGCGTCGGGTCGAGCGTCAGGGGCACGTGCCGGTGGGACTCCTGCGCGCCGACCTCGCCGCCCGCGAGCAGTAGCAACGCGAGAGCCACGAGGGCGCCGCGAACGGTCCGGACTGGCTGCTGCGAAACTCTCAAGACGCCTCCACTAGCTACGGTGTGGCGCCATGTTGCCGAGAGGGATGTCAAAGAAACGTCAGCAAAAGCTCATATTTTTGTCACTGGTCACGCGCCGCGGCGTATACAAATCTTTCACGTTTCTTCGACGCGGCGTTCATCTGCTGGCGGCTAGCCTCCGTGAGTGCTGAAATGAGTTAGGGTCTACTCCGTCGGGACGCCGCATGCGAATACTGGTCATCGAAGATCACCGCGA
The DNA here is from genome assembly GCA_963748045.1 of uncultured Gammaproteobacteria bacterium. Lineage (GTDB taxonomy): Bacteria > Pseudomonadota > Gammaproteobacteria > Steroidobacterales > Rariloculaceae > FEN-1219. Next base: position 91,789 of record CAVVIC010000011.1, on the reverse strand, counting down.
TATCGCCGAGAACATCGGTGACTACCTCACACCGAAGGGGCACGAGCTCGACTACGCGGCTGACGGCATCACGGGGCTGCACCTCGCGGTCACGAACGACTACGACGTCATCGTGCTCGACCTCATGCTGCCCGCGCTCGACGGCCTCGAGGTCTGCCGCAAGCTGCGCGAGGAAGCGAAGAAGAGCACTCCGGTGCTGATGCTCACGGCGCGCGACCAGCTCGACAACAAAGTTCAGGGCTTTCGCGCAGGCGCCGACGACTATCTCGTCAAACCGTTCGCTTTGAAGGAGCTCGAGATCCGGCTCGAGGCGCTGCGGCGACGGGGCGGCAACGCGTCGCCCATGCAGGCACTGAAGGTGGCCGACCTCGAGTTCGATCCCGACACGCAGACGGTGAAACGAGCGGGTCAACGCCTGGACTTGAACCCCAGCCTGCGCACGCTGCTCGGCATGCTGATGGCCAATACGCACCGCGTCGTGCGCCGCGCCGAGCTCGAGTCCGCGCTCTGGGGCGACGATCCACCGGATGCCGACGTGTTGCGCGCGCACATCTACGCGTTGCGCACCGCTATCGACAAGCCGTTCGAACGCAAGCTGCTGCACACGATTCACGGCACGGGCTACAGGCTCACCGATGCCAGCGACGAGTAGAGCCGGCCAACTCGGCAGTCTGCGCGTCCGCATCACGATCGCGATGCTGGCACTCGCGGTCGTTGGCAGCAGCATCTTCGCAGCCAGCGTATTCGTGGCGTCCGAGCGGCTGGAGCAGACCGTGCTCGACCGTCAGGTGCGCGCCGAGTTCGAAACCCTGGCGAGCCGAGCAAAGACCGAGCCAGATTTGAAGACAGTCCGCAGCGCGCTGCTACTCGGCTTCATCGGCCGCGACAATCCGGACGCGCCGGCACCACTCGCGGCGTTACCGCCCGGTGTGCATCACGCGGTAATGGTCGGCGACAAGACCTACCAGGTCTATGTCGGTACGGCGGACGCGGGGCAGCCGATCTATGTCGCGCACGACATCACCGAATGGGAAGCGCTCGAACAACCGATAATCAACAATCTGATCGGCGCCGTCGTACTGGTGTCGGTGCTTGCCGTGGTGCTCGGTTTCTGGATCTCGCGGCAGATCATCACGCCGGTGACCGCCCTGTCGGAGCGGCTCAAAGCGCTCGATCCGCGCCAGCGCAACGTGCGGATGGCGGGCGACTTCGGCGGCGAGGTGGCCGCGATCGCCGAGTCGTTCGATCGCTACATGGAGCGGCTCGACGGCTTCGTCGAGCGTGAGCAGCTGTTCACGGCGGCGGCGGCCCACGAGCTACGCACGCCGCTCGCGGTGATCCAGGGCGCAACCGAGGTACTCGCCGAGCAGCGCGGACTCCCACCGGTCGCGCAGCGCGCGACGGCGAGACTGCAGCGCGCCACACGCGAGATGCGCGAGTTCATCGAAGCGCTGCTATTCCTGTCGCGTGAGGAGTCCGGCAGCAACGGCGAACAGGCGCGCTGCGAGCTCAGCGGCATCGTGACCCAGCTGATCGAGGACTACCGCGGCTTGGCCGGCGGCAAGCCCAGACTCTCGATAGAGCTCACGGCTTCCGCCGAGATCTGGCTCGATACGCCGCCGGCGTTGCCGACGATCGTGATCAGCAACCTGCTGCGCAACGCCGTCGAGCATACGGACGAGGGCGTGATCCGCGTCACCCTCGAAGGCCGGACCTTGCGGATCACGGACACCGGCCGCGGAATTCCGGAGGACACGCGCGCGTCACTGTTCGAACGCGGCCACAGCACCAAACCGGGCGGCGGCATGGGCCTGCACCTGACAAAGCGCGTTTGCGACCGGTTCGGCTGGATGCTGACGATCGCGAGCACTCCCAGCAAAGGCACGACCGCCAGCGTCTCGTTCTGATGGCTCGACAACGTCTTGGTGTCGGCCCTCGAACCGGAGCATACTTTTTCTTTAGCGCCTGAATTCATCGGCACATCACAATGATTCTTTCGGTCGGGCTCGCGACTACACTGCTCGAGCTGGCGCCCGACGCCACGGTCGTCGTCGATGCCAAGGGCACGATCGTGTTCGCCAATGCGCGCACCGAGCAGACCTTCGGCTACTCTCCTGCCGAGCTCATCGGTCTCAGCGTCGACACGCTATTACCGCCCCGACTGCGCAAGGCGCACGTGGCGCACCGCGCCCAATTCAGCACAGCGCCGAAACCACGCCCGATGGGTCTCGATCTGACGCTGCTCGGCCTGCACGAGAACGGCCGCGAGTTTCCGATCGAGATCAGTTTGAGCCCGGTGCCGAGCGAGGACGGGCCGCTCGTCGTCGCTGCGATCCGCGACGCCACGGTACACCGCGACACCGAGCGCCACCTGATCGAGGCCAATCGCGCCAAAAGCCGCTTGCTGGCGGCTGCGAGCCACGATCTGCGCCAACCGGTGCAAACGCTGAATCTGCTGAATCGCGCCGCGATTCGGCACGCCGGAAGCAACGGCGCACTGCGCAACGTGCTCGAGCGCCAACAACTCGCGCTCGACACGATGGCCGCGCTGCTGACCTCCGTGCTCGACATCAGCAAGCTCGACAGCGGCGCCGTCAAACCGGAGGTCACCGCCTGCCCGCTCGCAGCGGTATTCGATCGGCTGCGCTCGGACTACGAGCCGCAGGCGACGGACAAAGGTCTCGGGCTGCGCGTCGAACCGACCGCCGAGGGCGGACTCACCGATCCGGAGCTGCTACGCCGACTGCTCGGCAACCTGATCGCGAACGCGATCCGGTACACGCTGCACGGTGGCATCGACGTCAGTTGCCGGCGCCACGGCGACAAGGTCGATGTCGTCGTGCGGGATACGGGCATCGGCATTCCGGCCGATCAAACCGAGCGAATCTTCGAAGAGTTCTACCAGATCGACCACGGAGCGCAGCGCCCGGAAGGCTTGGGACTTGGCTTGTCGATCGTGCGGCGGCTGGCCCTCCTGTTGAACGCGTCGATCCGCATCGACTCCGAGAGCGGTGTCGGCACAGCCTTCACTGTGACGCTGCCCCGGGCGGATCTGCCACAGAGCCACGCCCTCGCCGGCGCCGCCGCGCGCGGCCCGAACAGCGGCCGCGTGCTCGTCGTCGACGACGAGCCGGCCGTGGCCGAAGCCACGGGCATGCTGCTCGAGCTCGAAGGATTCGACGTGCGGGTCGCGAGCTGCGAGCGCGAAGCGCTCGAGCACGCGGCCGCGGCAACACCCGACATCATCATCAGCGACTACCACCTACGCGGCGGCGAGACCGGCCTCGGCGTGATCAATGCCATTCGCGGCCGCATCAGCCCCGAGATTCCCGTCATCTTCGTCACGGGCGACACGGGCAAGGTCGACAAGGACCGTGTCGCGAATGCTCGGTTCCTGAGCAAGCCGATCCGCGCCGACGAACTCATCGCTGCGATCCGCGCGCAGCTCCATCCAGGACAGCGTTGAGCGGCACCGCATCCGTTAGCGACAACTACGTATGGCAGCAGCTCGCGCCGATCGCGGATATTCTGTGCATGAGCACATCGACAGCGTTCCACGAAGACCGGCGGCCGGCCGGGGCGGCAAAGTTCGGCAACCCGCGCCTCGAAGAACAGATTCACGATCCTTATCGTAGCAGCGCGAAGCTGCGCACGCCGCGGCGCTGCCCGGAGTGCGGCGCTACGTACTTACGCGGCCACTGGCGTTGGCAGGGGCTCACCCCGCCGGCAACGGCGCCGACTCTGTGCCCCGCCTGCCGCCGTGTGAAGGACCGTTATCCGGCCGGCGAGGTCATCGTGAGCGGTTCGTTCGCCGCTGCCCATGCCGACGAACTCCTGCAATCTGGCTCGCAACGTGACAGCGGCGGAAAACCGCGAGCATCCGCTGCACAGGATCATGGACGTGCGGCGGCGCGGCGGCACGATCGAGATCACGACCACCGACGTGCATTTGCCCCGGCGGATCGGCCACGCGCTCGAATCTGCATGGCACGGCACGCTGAAGACCCATTACGACGAACAAGGCTGCTTCGCCCGCGTCACCTGGGAACGTAACGACTGACGAGCTCGGCGTCGCGCAGCACGTGCGCCGCGACACCGCCGGCACGCACGAGCAACGGCAACACATCGCGCGCCAAGTCATGTGTGGAGCCGGGATCCGCCGCATCGACGGACAAGCAATCGACCAGCGGCTCGAAATCAAACACGTAGACGTCAGCGGATATCAGGGCCCGCGCGGGATCGTGCGGCAACGGCTGCGGCCGTCCCGGTTTGTGCTCGCACCGCACGACGCGGCCGTCGGCATGCACGCCGAGCACGGCGAACTCGCCGCGCGATCGCGCTGGGTACTTCCGCGCACCCCACCGTCGCACCGAGGCTATGCGCTCGGTGCGCCGCGACCAGCGACTCGTAATCCATCCCGCCGGCGTCATCGCCGATGCGAACGAGCACTAGCGTCGGTGCATGGGCGTGGACCACGGCGAGATTGCGGTAAATCGCATCGGCAGTGCCGACAGACGAGGCGAAACGCATCCACTCGCCGCCGGCCAATGTGTTGCCCGACACGACCAGGACGGCCGCGGTTTGCGTCGACGTGCCGCGTGCCACGACGTCTCCCCGAGCTGCTCAGTTGCGTTACCGCGTGCGCGCCGAGTCGTTGTTGTCGCGCTGCACGGAGCGCAGATAGTCGACGAGCTTCGTGATCGCGTCGCGAACGGCCTTCTGCGCCGTGACGTCGCCGCCCTCCTCGACCCAGAACTCGTAGCCCCAGACCGGCATCGCTCGCGTACCGTGGGCCCGGACGTCGAGCCCGCGACCGTCGATCGTGTCGCGAACCAGCGTGGCCGGAAACTCGCCGTACCGAGCGCGGATCAACGTGAGATCGGGCACGACGGTGTTCAGGCTGCGCGCAACGGGACCATCGCCATGCGCTTGCTCGCCGTGGCAGCTCGCGCAGAAGCGCCCGAACAACTCTTCACCGCTGTAGTCGGCGAGCGTGAATGCATCGAACGCCATGACCTGCGCCGTGACGAAGAGCGCAGCTGCGCCGAGCAGGGCCGGGATCGCCCCGCGAATTCTGAGAATGGTGTACATGCTATTGGTCACCCTCGGGAAGCTCGAAGTCGAGCGGCTTGATGATTACGAGATCGCACGGCAGCCGGTCGAGCACGCGCTCGGCGGTGCTGCCGATGAAGAGGCGCTTTAAGCCTCGGCGCGCCACGGCGCCCATGACGACGAAGTCCGCGCGGTGCTCCTTCGCGGCCAGCTGCAGGCTCTCGTGCGCGAGGCCCTCGTACAGATAAGAGCGCTCGGCGACTACCGAATGCGCATCGAGAAACTCGCGCATCGCCTTGCGATGCTCGTTGGCGAGAATGTCGCGAACGTCGGGCGGCAACTCCACGCCCATCGGCGTGGCGAACGCGTGCACGACGTGCAGGCGACCTCGCAAGATCTTTGCGAGATCGGCACCGAAACTGAAGATTCGATCGTCGAGCGCCGCCGGCTTGTCGTGCTCGTTCAACGGATCTACAGCCGCGAGCACGTTCGGCTCGGCCGATAGCGAGCGATCCTTGACCAGCAGCAGCGGCACCGGGCACTTGCGAATCAGGTGCCAATCGGTTTGCGTCAGCAACGTGCGCTGCAACACGTTGTGGTGATGCGTATCCTTCGCCACGAGCCAGTAGTCGTGAGCGGCCGCTTTCTTGATTACGGCCGCATCGAGAGGGTGGTCCCACACGACATCGACGGTGACCGTGAGACCGCGATCGCGCAGCGGCTTCGCCAGCTCCTCGAGGTCACGGCGGTGCCGCGCCAACAGCTGCTCGCGCGCGCCGGGCTCCGCCACCCACGCGCGGTCGATGCGTCCCGAGTCGATCGCGGGGTCGTAAACGCAGGCGAACAGCTCGACTCGCGCCCCGCCCTGCCTTGCCAGCCAGCCCGCACGCTCGAGCACGGGCTGATTCGAGCCCGCCGTCGGATCGACCACCACCAGGATCGTGTTGTCCCGCATCACTCCTCCTCGTCGCGCGCCAGACTCCGCGATCGGTGGTATGGCGCCTAGTGCGGCTTGTACCTACCGGCGCCGTAGGGGATGTACGTATGTGCAGCAACCTGTCGCCTGAACACAATCACTACCTCGCTGAGGAACCATGCTCGTCAATCCAATTTGCCATCACAACGTCGCGACCTGAGCAACCACACTCATGTATTACATCGTTACCACGACCAAGAGCGTTGCCGACGCGGCTCGCGATCTCGAGTCCGCCGTGCAGAAGCACGGTTTCGGCGTGCTGCACGTCTATGACCTGAAGGAAACGCTGACCCGCAAAGGCTATCCGTTGGCCGCGGAGTGCCGTATCTACGAAGTCTGCAATCCGAAACAGGCGTCGCTCGTGCTGCAACGCGACATGCGGTTGAATGCCGCGCTGCCGTGCCGGATTTCCGTGTTCCAAGACGGCGGCGCCACGAAGATCGGCACCATCCAGCCGACGGCGATGCTCGGCATGCTGTCGCCGGATCGCGAGCTGGCGGCTATCGCCGTGAATGTCGAGGCAACGCTAAAGACCATCATCGACGAGACGGCAGGCGCGCCATGGGCGGGCGCGCGCCAAGCCCTGCTCGGTCGACGGACTGCGCTCGCGGCAGAGGTCGCGACCGGAGTCGCCAAGCGCAACGCCGATCGCGAGGGGTTGCTCGGCAACGTCCCCGACAGCGCCGAGCTGTCGGCCGCGGACGTCGTGCTCGAGGTCGACCGCGCGGAGGTCGATCGCGATATGGGCGAGATCGTTGCCATCGATGCGGCGCTGCAGAGGATCGACACCCACGCCTACGGCGTGTGCGTGAGCTGCGGCGAATTGATCGAGCCTGCGCGGCTCGTCCACACGCCCGAAGCGGCTCGCTGCCTCGCGTGCCAACGCGAGACCGAACGACGCGGGTCCGCACCTTCCCGACTCTGATCGGCATGCTGGGCGGCTGCCCGCGCGGCCGCAGAGTGGCCTATGATGACCGGCACATCCGACACCGGAGGCCGCAGTTCATGGTCAGCCGAAGAACCGCCGTGCAGCGCATGCGAATCGCCAGCCCTTTGCGCCTCGCCGCAGTCGGCGCGGCCATGCTCACCGCGTACGCCACCCCAGCGCCCGCTCAGGAAGCGGCCACCTGCGCCGCCATGCGCGCCATCACCATCCCGGGCGCCGCGCTCGAGATCACCGCCGCCGAGCGCGTGCCCGCCGGCAACGCCCCGGCCGGTGGCGGCCCCGGTGGTCCTGGCTATACGGGCCCGCTGCCGGCGCACTGCCGCGTCGACGGCGTGCTCGAGCGTCGCAAGGGCGTCGGCGGCGTGGAATACGGCATCCGTTTCGCGCTCGCGTTACCCGACAACTGGACCGGCCAATTCCTGTTTCAGGGCGGCGGCGGGCTGAACGGCGCGGTGAATCCACCGCTCGGCGCTGCCGCGGCAGGCGGTACTCCGGCACTCGCTCGCGGCTTCGCCGTCGTCAGCAACGACACGGGCCATCAAGGCGCCGGGTTCGACGGCAGTTTCTTCGCCGATCAGGAAGCGACGCTGAATTTCCTGTATGTCGCAAACGGCAAAGTCACGCAGATCGCGAAGCGCCTAATCGATGCGTACTACCGCAAGCCCGCCGAGCATTCGTATTTCGTCGGCTGCTCCACCGGCGGGCGCGAAGCGATGATCATGTCGCAGCGCTACCCTAGTTACTTCGACGGCCTCGTGTCCGGCGCCCCGGCGATGCGCACCGGCTACTCGAACCTCGGCATGCGCTCTGTCGCGGTCGCGTTGTCGAAAGCAGCCGCGCGCGACGCGAGCGGCGCAGTGATTCCCGGCAGCGCGCTGTCGGACGGCGACAAGAAGCTGATCGTCGACTCACTGCTGAAAACGTGCGACGCGGACGACGGCGTCGCCGACGGCATGATCTTCAATCCGCGTGCGTGCGGTTTCGACCCGACGAACCTGGTCTGCAAGGGCGCGAAGAACGACACATGCCTGAGCGGCACCCAGGCATCCGCCGTGAAGGCGGCACTAGCGGGGCCGAAGGCGTCGAACGGCCGGCAGGTGTACCCCGGCTATCTCTACGACACCGGCATCACGTTCAGCGGCCAGGGCATCCCTGGCGTGCTGAATGGGGCCCCGAGCCCGGTCGGCCCGCGCGTGCCGCCGACCAGCCAGGATGTCGATGCCGAGGTCGCGGCCGTGCTCGCGGCACCTTCGACGCTCGGAGATGCGAACCAGTGGACGAGCTTGAGTAGCTTTTCAGGACATGGCGGTAAGTTATTGTTCTATCACGGCGTGAGCGACCCGTGGTTTTCGGCGCTCGACACGATCGGCTACTACCAGACCCTGGGCGAAGCGAACGGCGGCGCCGAGCAGGTGCGGGACTGGAGCCGGCTGTTCCTCGTGCCGGGGATGGGCCACTGTGCCGGCGGCACGGCCACGCTCGACCGGTTCGACATGCTGAGCGCAATCGTCGATTGGGTGGAAAAGGCCAAGGCGCCCGACTCCGTGCTCGCGACCGGCACGGCGTTCCCGGGCCGCAGCCGACCCTTGTGCGCGCACCCGCAGCACGCGCAGTACAAGGGCCGCGGCAACTCCGAGGACGCCGCCAACTTCGAGTGTCGCTGAACTACAGCGTGTAACCCTCGGCCGCGAACGGCAGCGTGCGGACGCGCTGGCCGGTCACCGTGAAGATCGCGTTCGCGATCGCGGGCGCGGCCGGCGGGAACGCAGGCTCGCCGCAACCGGTCGGCGGATAGTTCGACTCGACGAAGTGCACGTCGACGTCCGGCGCCTTGTCGATACGCACGAGCGGGTACTTGTCGAAGTTCGTCTGCTCGACGCGCCCCTTCTCGAACGTGATCTTGAGCCCCATCGCCGTGCTGACCGCGTCGACGACTGAACCCTGGCACTGATTCTCCGCGCCGCTCAAGTTCACGATCGGGCCGATATCCGCCACGACCCACACCTTGTGCACGCGCACCTTCTTGTTGGCGTCGACGCTGACCTCGGCGACCTCCGCGAAGTGCCCCGCATGGCTGAAGTGGAACGCGAGCCCGAGCGCGCTGCCCTTCGGCATCTCGCGACCCCAGCCCGCGCGCTCCGCGACCGTCTTGATCACGTTCGCGGCGCGACCGGTGTGCAGTGCGCGCAGGCTGTCGGCCACCGTGAAGCGCGGCTCGCCCATGACTTCGAGCAGGAACTCGAGGTGATCGCGCTTCGCGGCGACAGCGCACTCGTGCAGGAAGCTCTGCACCGCGAACGCGATCGCGTTGCTGCCCGGTGCGCGCCACGGCCCGGTCGGAATCCGCGACGAGATCAGCGACTGCAGCATGCGCTGGTTGCCGAGCACGTTGGCCGGGAACTCCGTCGGCGCGATGTTCGCCGCGGTCATCGGCGCCTTGCCGTCGCGGCTGACCGTGATGAAGTGGTCCTGCCACGCGGACAACTTGCCGGCTTTGTCGACCGACGCCTTGAACGAGTGGAAGCCGCCCGGCCGGTAGTAGTCGAACGTCATGTCGTCTTCGCGCATCCACTGCACTTTGACGGGGATGCCGCCGGCCTGCTTCGAAATGGCCGCGGCCTCGCAGACAGCGTCGTTCGCGAGCCGCCGGCCGAAGCCGCCGCCGCCACGCAGCTGGTGCAGCGTGACCTTGTCCTTCGGCAACGCGAGCAGCGCGGCGACGGCGTCGACCGCCGCCTGCGGCGTCTGCGACGGCGTCCAGATCTCGATGCTGTCGCCCTTGAACCAAGCCGTCGTGTTCTGCGGCTCGAGGTCCGCGTGCGACACATAGTGATACGTGTACATGGCCTCGAGCGTCTTGCCGGCCGCGAACGCACCGTCGACGTCGCCGGCCTGGCCGAGCACCTGCGCTGCAGCGGGCTTCGCCGCGAAGGCCTTGGCCTGTGCCCTGAAGTCGGTCCAGCTGTCGCTGGACGCATCCGTCTCGTCCCACGTGATCTTCAGCTGCTTCTTGGCCTGCATCGCGGACCACGTCGAGCTCGCGAGGATCGCGACGCCCGAACCCAAAGCCGGGGCGCCGGGGTTGAAGCCAACGTGGTCGCCCTGTTGACCGACGATGAACGCGTCCTTCACGCCACGCAGCTTCTTGATCTCGTCGAGATTGGCCGACTTCACGCGCGCGCCGATCGCCGGCGCCTTCGTGAACGTGGCGAAGACCATGCCCGGCACGCGCTGGTCGATGCCGAACAGCGGCTGGCCCGTGACGATCTTCGGATTGTCGACGCCCGTGATGCGCTTGCCGAGCAGGCGATAGCTCGAACGCGGCTTCAGCTGCACGGTGGCCGCATCGGGAACGGGCAGCGTCGCCGCGACTTCCGCGAGCTCGCCGTACGTGGCGCTGCGATTGCTCTTCGCGTGGCGCACGACGTTGTTCTCGGTCGTGAGCTCGGACGCGGGCACATTCCACGTCTTCGCCGCCGCCGCGACCAACATCGCGCGCGCCGTGGCGCCGGCTTTACGCAGCGGGTCCCAGTTCGTGGGCGTCGACGTGGAGCCGCCGGCGACCTGCGGGCCGTACAGCTTCGCGTCGATGACGGCCTGGCGAACCTCGACTTTGCTCCAGTCCGCATCGAGCTCTTCCGCGACGATCATCGGCAGCGACGTCTTCACGCCCTGCCCGACCTCGGGATTCTTTGCGTACAGCACGATCGTGTTGTCGGGGCGGATCTGGACGTAGGGGTTCAGCGTCGCTTCGGCGGCAGGCGCTTTCGTCTGCGCCAGCGCTTTGCGCGCGCCCGGCCCCATCGACATCGCGAGCACGAGGCCGCCGCCGGCGAGACCCGTGACTTTGATGAACGTGCGCCGCGACAGCGCGAGCGCTGCCTCGGCACGCTCGACTTCGAGCTTCTGCAGGTACTCCGGCAGATACGGATTCGGTTCGAACGGCTTACGTGCTCATGACGCGCCTCCGGTCTTGGCGATCTTGGCCGCGGCGCTGTGAATCGCTTTGCGGATGCGGGTGTAAGTGCCGCAGCGGCAGATGTTCGCCGCCATGTCGTTGTCGATCTGCTCGTCGGTGGGCTTCGGTACGCGCGCGAGCAGCGCCGTGGCCCGCATGATCTGGCCCGCCTGGCAATAACCGCACTGCGGCACGTCTTCCTCGATCCACGCCTGCTGCACGGCGGTCAGCGTCGCGCCGGGCGCCGACAGACCTTCGATGGTCGTGATGCGTTGGCCCACGGCGCTCTCGGCCGGTACCTGGCACGACTGAATCGGGACACCGTTCAGATGCACGGTGCACGCGCTGCACTGGCCCACGCCGCAACCGTACTTGGTGCCGACCAGACCGAGCGCGTCGCGCAGCACCCACAGCAGTGGCGTTTTCGGATCGACGTCGTCGCCGACCTGCAAGGTTTGGCCGTTGACGTTGAGACTTAGCATCGCAGCCTCCTGGAAGCTTTGGCACGCCGGCTGCCGGATGTGGCTGCCGCTCGCTTCCCCGAAGTGTCTGGGAATTTGCTGGATGAGGCAATCGAACGCTGTCGGACGGGAATAGCGCTATCTGGAGACTTCTTGGCACGTGCTCAGCAGGGTGCCACCGCTGCTACAATCGCGCCTTCTCTTATCCGGTAGGCCGCAACTCGGCGGCGCTGTCGATGTTTACCAGAATGACGATCCAAGGAGGATCTTCCGCATGACTACGACGAAGCTCGTTCCCGCCCTGCTCGGCATTGCTTTCGGCGCATTGGCGGGCGGCGCGCTGGCCGCACCGGCCACGTACACGATCGACCCGGCGCACACGTACCCGACCTTCGAGGCCGATCACATGGGCGTGTCGTTCTGGCGCGGCAAGATCAACAGCTCGTCAGGCAAGATCACGCTCGACAAGGCCGCCGGCACGGGCACGGTCGATGTCACGATGGACATGAAGAGCATCGACTTCGGCCATCAGGGACTGAACGATCACGCCCAGACGCCGGATCTGTTCGACACCGCCAAATTCCCGACCGCGACGTTCAGCGGCAAGCTCGTGAAGTTCAAGGACGGCGCGCCGACGGCGGTCGAGGGCTCGTTGACGCTGCACGGCGTGACGAAGCCCGTGACGCTGACGGTCAACAAGTTCGTGTGCAAAGAGCACCCGATGATGAAGAAAGAAGTCTGCGGCGCGGATGCGAGCGCGCAGATCAACCGCGAGGACTTCGGCGTCGCGTTCGGCAAGCAGATGGGCTTCGGCATGGGCGTGACGCTGCGCATCTCGGTCGAGGCGCTGGTCGCCGGCTAGTCGTCAGCAGCCGCTTCTTTGAACGGTGTCCCGGAAGCGCCGCCGCGAGGCGGCTTCCGGGGACGCCGCAAGTACGTCCCTGTAGGCTCGCGCGGCGCCATCCGACCGCCATGGATGGCGGAAGTGCAGCCATTTGCAGGAGCAAATGGCTGCCCTGGCGCCGAGCGCCCCGGAAGCCGCCTCGCGGCGACGCTTCCGGGACCGTCGCGTTGCGCTCGGTCTGCCATTGAGCGAGGCGACCAACGCCTCGCCCGAGATCAGCTGATGGAGCAGGTGCCGAGGTAGATTTCGGGCCGTGAGGTGAAGCCCGGGATCACGGTGGGCGAATATTCCATGCGCGTGTGCACCGCCATGAGCCGACCTTCGCCCGCGGCGCGCGCAAACACCGTCGTCAAATACAGCGGGCCTGCGTCGCTCATCTGCATGATGTGCAGGTAGCCCTGCGCGTAGCGGACGGAGATGAACGACGCGCCGTACGCGGTCTCCGCGTCGGCGGTGCCTTCGTCGACGTTGATGTTCGTGAACGCCGCTTTGAGCTCGACGGGCTTGACCGTCAGCGACGGCGTGTTCTTGTCCCAATTGCCGAGCGCAAACGTCGAGAAGCTGCAGTCGAGCTTCTTGGCGGCGGCGAGCCGCCGGTCGAGGCCGGCCTGGGCCGATGCGTCCGTCGACTGCAACAAAACCCAGGTAGCCAAACCACCCAGTGCGATCGCGAGAATTCTTTGCATAGTGCGAAGTATTTAGCACGTCGTCTCGCGTTTGACCACGCGGCGGATAAATTGACCCGCGGCGACACCGGCCGCAATAATCGCGCGGCACCCGGGAGAACGCGTTTGCGACTAGCATTACTCGGCATCGGCATCGTGCTGCTCATGATCGGCGGCGCGAACGGTCAGAGCGTCAACGACGCCGACCTCGTCAAACAGCTGCAGCGGCTGTTTCCGACGGCCGCGACCTTTTCGCCGAAGAGCGGGTCGCCGTCGGTCTACAAAGCACTGGGCGCCGCTTCTTCCGGAAAGACCGGCGAGCTGCTCGGCTTCGCGTACTGGACCACCGAGGTCGAGCCGCTCGAGCGCGGTTTCGACGGCCCGATCAAGATGCTCGTCGGCATGAACATGGCCGGCCTGCTCACCGGCATCATCGTCACCGACAATCGTGAACCGTACGGCTACTTCTCCGTCGATCTCCCGGAGTTCGCGGCCCAGTTCAAGAACAAGAACATTCGCGATGGCTTCAAGGTCGGTGTCGACGTCGACGCGATATCGCGCGCGACGATCTCCGTCACGAGCGCCAGCCGCGCAATCCGCAACAGCTCGCGCAAAGTCGCTCGCGCCTACCTGATGCCGCCGGGCGCGTCGGCCGCTGCCGCCCAGTGACGTTGTTCAAACGCCGGTGGATTCCGATGCTCGCCGGCACGTTCCGCCTGCTCGTGCTCTGCGTGCTCGTCACCGGCGTCACGCGCGCGCAGCCAGCCGATGACGCGGGCGGCTGGAACTTCGAGGACGACGTCGAAGTGCAACCAACGCTGCTCGATCTCGCGAGGGAGCAGGCGCCGGACATCGTCCTGTTCCTGGCGTTCGCCACGCTCGCGATGGTCAGCTTCCTGCGCAAGAGCGTGCCGCTGAAGTACGTGACGCTCGTGGCGTCGGTGCTGTACATGGGCGTGTACAAGAGCCAGCTGATCTCCGTCGTGAACATCTTCGGCACGCTGACGGGCAATCTGCCGCTGCTCGCGCACAGCATGGCCTGGTACGCGTTTGCCATTTTCACGGTCGTGACCACGGTGCTATGGGGCCGCGTGTACTGCGGCCGCATCTGCGCGTTCGGCGCGTTCACGCAACTGATCGACGCGGTCGTGCCGAAGCGTTTTCAGCTCGAGGTGCCGCCGTGGCTCGAGCAACGCGCGAGCTACATCAAGTACGGCATCCTGTTCGGCGCCGTGGGCTACTACCTCGTGACGCGCGAGATCGCGTTCTACCGCTACATCGAGCCGTTCTGGCTGTTCACGTTCGACGCGACCCCGGTGCTCTGGACGCTGCTCGGCGTGCTGCTCGTCGCGAGCATCTTCGTGCGCAATCTGTATTGCAGGTTCATGTGCCCGCTCGGCGCCGCACTCGGCCTGCTATCGAGCCTTACGGTGTTCAAGATCAAGCGCTGGTCCGAGTGCAGCCAGTGCGCGCTCTGCGAGAAGACGTGCGAGTGGGGCGCGATCCGCAAACGCCAGATCATCAAATCGGAATGCGTGCGTTGCGACGACTGCGAGATCCTGTACGCGGATCAGCAACGCTGTCCGCACTGGTTGCTCGAGCTGAAACGCAAAGCGCGCGCCAGCGGCTTGACCTTCGGCCGCTGACGACGACGGTCGCGGCCCTTACTGACCGGGCTGCTGCACGCGTTGCGTGCCGAATCCGTCGCGTGACTGCAGGAACACGTCGCCGGTCTTGTCGGTGCAGCCGCCGGCCGGGATCGCCATGCCGCACTTGATCAGCCGAGCGCCGCTCGCCATCGCGCCGAAGTTCTTGCCGTTGCGCAGTGGATTCAACGTCACCGTGATGACCGTGCCCGGCTGGAACGCTTCGACGGTCACGCCCTGCTGAGCGATCGTCGCAGCGGGACCGAGCTCGATGCCCCACACGACCGCCTTGCCGTCCGGACCGAGCTGCGTCTTGCCGTCCTGACCGACGATCTCGAAGATCAGTTGCGCGTGGTTCGCACCCGGAATGAACCGGGTCAGCTTGCCCGTCATCGTCTCCTGCTTGGTCTGGTCGTACATCGCGAACGAGTGATGGGCGAATGCCGTTGCCGCCAGCGCGTTGCCAAGCACGAGCGCGAGGGCCGTGCCCCCCCGACGAATCCTGATGCGAGTCTTTGAGGTCATAGTGTCCAGATCCCCTTCCCGTTTCGGTTGCGAGCGTCTCGAGTCACGAGACCCTCGCGTGCACCGATTAGATAGCAGCATCGTTCTCATGGCCAGTGGCAGAACCGAGCCGCTGCTCGACCTCGCTGCGCGTGAGCCCCTCGATGGCCACGCGCTTGTGGGCCGACGCGTGACCGGCCGAGATAGCGACGGCGCTCTTGCGCACCCCGAGCGCGGCGGCGAGCAACGCGACCACGGCCGCGTTGGCGCGGCCGTCCTGCGGTGGTGCGCTCACGCGCAGCCGCAGGACGCCGCCGCTCCAGCCGACGACCTCGTCGCAGCTGGCCCGCGGCACGACCTTCACGCTGAGCGTCGTGAGCGACGTCTTACCATGCTTCACATAACCCCCGCGCGGTATCGCTTGAAATGTAACTACCCAGTCAGTTATGGTCCATTCGAGGCCGTGACGACTCACTCCCGATCGCGGCTGCGGTGCGAGCTCCGCGCGTCCGCTCTACCCCGAAGGGACGCGCGGAGCCCGCCCTTCCGCGCAATCATCGACGCACCCCGGTGAACCTTCGCGCGCGCAGCGGGCACTACTCACCGACCCTCGAGATGTTTCAAGCTATCATGCGGATCTATGGGACGACGCAGACAAGTCAGCGACCGCGAAATTAGTGCCGCCGCGCGGGAAGTTTTCCTCGATCAAGGCCCCAAAGCCCCGGTCGCCATGGTGGCCAAGAAGCTGGGCGTTTCCACGGCCACATTGTTTCAGCGCACAGGCTCCAAACAGCAGTTGATGCTGATGGCGTTGCAGCCGGAAGGCACCGTGATCACGGAGCTCGAGCGCGGCGTGCAACCAGGCGTCCCCGTCCACGAGCAGTTGGGCCAGGTCCTGATCGAGCTCAACGAGTACCTCGGCACCATCATCGGCGGCTCCATCACGCTACGGGCGGCCGGCATCGAGGTCGATCTGCCCGAGCCCACTCCGCAGCGGCTGCGGCTACTGCTGACGCAGTGGCTCGCACAAGCGACGAGCGCCGGCCTGCTGGCGGTCAACGACCCTCGCACTACGACAGAAGTGCTGATCGGCACGCTCGAATCGCGCCATATTCATGCCTACATGCAGCAGGAGCCGCTGTCCTCGAAGCAGCATCGCGAATTCATCCAGTCGATGCTCGAGGTCGTGCTCCCGACTCGCTAGCCTGCGGAGCAGCGCGCCTCCCCGCTACGCCCGTGTCCGTCGCCCGCCTGTGCTGTCAGTGCGCAGATTCATCTAGAATTCATGACCGCAGCGGTAGCGCTGCGTTGGTTGCTATTCATTGGTTCCCCGCTACAACCCGTTGGAGTCTGTAATGACCGAGCATAGAGACGAAACTATCGAAGAACTGTTCGACCGCGGCCTCGCGGTCCGCCGCGAAGTCCTGGGCGCCGAGTACGTCGACAATTCACTGAAGTCGGCGAACGCGTTCATGCAAGCGTTCCAGAACATCACCACCGAATGGTGCTGGGGGTATGCGTGGACGCGCTCCGGACTCGACCGCAAGACGCGCAGCCTCATCAACCTCGCGATGCTAACCGCGTTGAATCGTTCGCCGGAGGTCAAGCTGCACGTGCGCGGCGCGCTGAACAACGGCGTGACTGTCGATGAGATCAAGGAAGTGCTGCTACACGCCACCGTGTACTGCGGCATTCCGGCCGGCCTCGACGCGTTCAAGGCCGCGAATGAGGTATTGAAGGAAATGGGCGCTTTCGACCGCCAGAAGTGAGTCGTGCGGGCCGGCCGCCGAATCGCGGCCGGCCCGGCGTGGCGATGCGACGAGCCTAGCCGTCGTCGCGGTAGATCGGGGACTCGACTCCCTCTAGATCAATGAGATAGCCGGCATTCGGCACGTTGCGTATGAGCCGTGGATCGGCCGGATCGGCCTCGACCTTGTGGCGCAGCCGGTGCACGAGTTGCTTCAACAACTGTCGATTGCCGCCGGCCCTGTTGCCCCACACGTGCACCAACAGCCGATCGGTCGGCACCGTTCGGCCTGCGTGAGCGAACAGCAGCTGCAGGAATCGCGCCTCGAGCGGCGTCAGGCGCACGACCCCGGCCGGCAAGCCGAGCAACGTGAGCTCGGCCAAGTCGAGCGACACGGAGCCCACGGCCACCGTGTTCTCGACCGCGCCGCCCGAACGCCGCAGCAGAGCCCGGATTCTGGCCACGAGGATCTTCGGGCTGAACGGCTTGCTCAGGTAGTCGTCGGCACCCTGGCTCAAAGCGCGCACGACATCTTCTTCCTCGCTGCGCGCCGTCAGCATCAGGATCGGAATTCGATCGCGCTCACGTAGCTTCTGCGCGAGCTCGAAACCGTTCAGCTTCGGCATATTGATATCGAGCACCGCCAAGTCGGGCCGCTCGCGCTGAAACGCATCGAGCCCCGCGGCACCGTCAGCCGCCTTCACGACGAGGAACCCGGCCTGCTGCAACGCGAAACCGGTCACCGCCAGCAAGTCGGGATCGTCATCGACGAGCAGAATCTTCACTCCGTCTGCTCCTTCGGTAAGCGCACCTCGGCGCGCGTCCGGCCTTCTGCCGTGCGCGTGAGCCGCACGTCGCCGCCATGGCGCATGACGATCGATCGGACGATGAACAAGCCGAGACCGAGACCGCTTTCGTCCGGATCCTTCTCGCCACCCGCGCGCCGGAACTGCTCGAACAGCGACGAATCGCCGACGTTCGGCGGGCCGGCGCCTTCATCCTCGACCCAAAGCTCGAGCCCGTCGCCCTTCACGCCGTTCGCCCCGATGCGAATCGTGCTGCCGGACGGACCGAACTTGCTCGCGTTCGCGAGCAAGTTCACGAGCACCTGCGTCAAACGTTGCGGATCGCCGCTGATGATCGGCACGTCGCTCGCGAGGTGCACCTCGATGCGTTGACCGCGCTGTTCGATCAGCGGCTCGATCAACTCGCGCGCGGCGACCACGATCGCATCCAACGCCACGTCCTGGTGCCGGATGCCGAGCTGGCCGGCCTCGATCCGCACGCTCTCGAGCAGGTTGTCGATGAGCCAGGCCAGTCGTTGCGTGCCGCGCTGCAGCGTCGCGACGAGCTCGCGCTGCGCATCGGGCGTCATCGTGCCGACGCCGTCGCGCAACAGCTCGATCGACGCCAGCTGGGCGGCGAGCGGAGTGCGGAACTCGTGCGAAATGTTGGCGAGCACTGTGTCGCGTGTGCGGCGCACGGCCTCGAGCTCGGTCTCGTCGCGAAGCACCTGCACCTGCAGGCCGTCCGCGTCGGCGGGTGCCGCGCTCGCGATCACGACCTGCCGCACACCCTCGCCCGGCACGGGCACGACATACTCCACCGCGCGGCCAGCCCCCGCGCGGCGCGCCTCCACGATTGGGCACGCGTACTCGCACGGCCGTCGTCCCTGCGCGTCGCGCTGCGGCTTCAGCACGTCGCCGCAAAACATTCCGAGCGCATCGTGCGAGGAGATCTTCAAGAGGCGCTCTGCCTGCGGATTCAGGAACCGGATCCGGCGCTCCTCGTCGACCGCGTAGACGCCCTCGACGATGCCGCCGAGCACCGCCTGCGCCTGCCGCTCGCGCCGCCGCAGCTCGGCGGTCACGTCCACGAGATTGCGGCGCATCGTCTCCATAGTGGTGCCGAGGATCGCGAGCTCCTTGCCACCGCCGGTCGGAAACGAAGCCGCCAGATCGCCGGAGCCGAGCCGGCGCGCAGCGTCCGTCAGCAGCTCGACCGCGCTGATCCAGTACCTACCGATGAACACGCTGCTGGCGGTCGCGAGCAACGCAATCACGATCGCGACGAGCAGCATCCGCCCGACGAGCCGGTCGACCGGCCCCGTGACGCTGGCTGCCGGCAACTCGGCCTGCAGCAACGCCACGGTCTCGCCCGCGACGGTCGCAACCGGCATGGCGGCGGCGTAGGCATCGTGCACGCGGATGTAGTCCGCCACCGGCTCGTTGCGCGACAGCGCATCCGTGTTCAACACGGCGAGCGGCCCTTCACCCGGCCGAAACGACGCGTAGTCGACGATGGTCACCGGCACGCCGGCGCGTTCGCTCAAACGCGCGGCGAACGCGGCGTTCATGCGGCGCAGCGCCACTACCGTGACGCCGCTTTGCTCGAGCACCGGAGCTTGCGCGCCGAGCATCGCAGTGTCCTCGGTTGCGCCCGTCACCAGAAATCGTTCGCCCTGCTCCGCTGCGGCCGCGAGCACGCGCTCCCAATCGATCTCACTCGAAGTCCGCGCG
The DNA here is from genome assembly GCA_963748045.1 of uncultured Gammaproteobacteria bacterium. GTDB lineage: Bacteria > Pseudomonadota > Gammaproteobacteria > Steroidobacterales > Rariloculaceae > FEN-1219. The sequence goes on along the minus strand of CAVVIC010000011.1, from coordinate 72,411 downwards.
AGCCACTCCGATCCCTCCACTACGCCGCAGGCATCGAGCGCCGTGCTGCTGCAATAGCGGACCAGGTACGGCTGCAGCGTTTCGCGCACGCCGCCGCTCAGCAAGCGCTGCAACGGCGGTCGCTCGCCGAGAATTCGCGTCGCCGTGAGCACATCCTCGCCGCTCTGGCGCAGGCCCTCGCGAGCCGCTGCGACGCCGAGCTTCACTCGCGTCAACGCGTCCCCTTCCGCGAGACCGCGCAGCGCGCTCACGCCGAACACGTACATCGAGCCGACGGCCAACGTGACCAGCACGCCGGTCGCGATCGCCAGCCGACCGGCGAGCCCGGGGCTGTACAGCTTGATCAGCCGTCGCTCGGCCATCTCACGCCCGCCGTCGGCGCGTGCCGAACGCCTCGACCATGGTCTTGAGTATCAGCGTGAACAACGCGAGCAGCATGAGCAGCGACGCCACGGCAAATGCGCCAACGAGATCATACTCGTCGTACAACACCTGGGCCTGTAGCGGCATCGTAGTCGTCAGGCCGCGGATGTGGCCCGACACGACGGCCACGGCTCCGAACTCGCCCATGGCGCGCGCGTTGCAGAGAATCACGCCGTACAGCAGGCCGAGTCGGATACTGGGCAGCGTCACACGGAAGAACGTGGTCCATCCGCCCGCACCGAGGCTCACGGCCGCTTCCTCGGCCTCGCGGCCTTGCAGCTGCATGATTGGGATCAGCTCGCGGGCGACGTAGGGGAACGTCACGAGCAACGTTGCAAGCACGATGCCGGGCAGCGCGTACACGATCTGGAAATCGTGCTCCCGCAACCACGGGCCAAACCAGCCCTGCGCACCGAACAGCAGCACGAACATGAGGCCCGCGATAACGGGCGACACCGAGAACGGCAGGTCGATCAACGTTATCAGCAGTTGTTTGCCGCGAAAATCGAACTTTGCGATGGCCCATGCCGCGGCCACGCCGAACACGGTGTTCAGCGGAACCACGATCGCAGCCGTGATCAGCGTCAGCCGAATCGCCGCGAGCGTATCGGGCGCACGCAACGCGCCGAGATACACGCCGAGGCCGCGAGAGAACGCGTAACCGAGCACCGAAACCACGGGCACGACCAGGATCACCGCCAGAAACACGAGCGAGACGCCGATCAGCAGCACCCGTGCAAACCTGCTGTGCGTGCGATCCCTGCGGTGGCGGCGGCCGGCCATCAGCGCCGCCCCGCGGCGCGCCGAATGCGCCAGCCATTGATCGCATTGATCGTCAGCAGCATCACGAACGAGACACACAGCATCACGAGCCCCAAGGCGGCGGCGCCGAGATAGTCGTATTGCTCGAGCTTGATCACGATCAGGAGCGGCATGATCTCCGTCTTCAGGGGCAGGTTGCCCGCAATGAAAATCACGGAGCCGTACTCGCCAACCGCACGCGCGAGCGCCAGGGTGAACCCCGTCGCAAGCGACGGCAGGACGGTGGGCAGAATCACGCGCAGGAACACCATCGTCCGGCTCGCGCCGAGCGATTCGGCGGCTTCCTCCAGGCTCGCGTCGACTTCCTCGAGCGCGGGCTGCACGGAGCGCACGACGAACGGCATACCGATCAACGTCAGCGCCACGACGACGCCGAGCCACGTGTACGCGACCTGGATACCGAGCGGCTCGAGCCAGCGACCGAGCCACCCCTGCGGCGCGAACACGGTCGCCAGCGCAATGCCGGACACGGCCGTCGGTAGCGCGAACGGCAGATCGATGACCGCATCCACGATCCGCCGCCCCACGAAATCGTAGCGAACGAGGCACCACGCGATGATGAACCCGAACACCGCGTTGATGGCAGCGGCGACCAACGACGCGCCGAACGACAACCGATAGGCCGCGAGCGCTCGCGGCTCCGTGGCGACGCGCCAGAATTCCGGCAACGGCAGGCTGGCCGCCTTCATGACCAGCGCCGCCATCGGCACCAGCACGATCGCCGCCAGAAAGATGCCGGCGAAACCCAGCGTCAGGCCGAAGCCCGGCAGCACGCTCGGACTGACCCAGCCCCTAGCGGCAGCCATCCGAGTGGCCTTCTTGCGCTGCGTGCCACGCGCGATGCGTCATCGCGCGGAGCCTGCCGCCGCCGTGAACAGACGGTCGTAGGTGCCGCCGTCGTTGAAGTGCTGCTTCTGCGCCTGCTCCCAGCCGCCGAACGCCGCATCGACGGTGAAAAGGCGCATCGCGGGGAACTGCGCGGCATAGCGCTCGACCACGGCTTCATCGGTCGGCCGAAAGAAGTTCCTGGCCACGATGCCCTGGCCCTCGGGCGTGTACAGGTAGCCTAGGTAAGCCTCTGCGACCATGCGCGTGCCCTTGCGGTCGACGACGGCGTCGACGAGTGCGACGGGCGGCTCCGCCAGCACGCTGACCGACGGCCGCACGATGTCGAACGCGTCGGCTCCCATCTGGCGCTGGGCGAGCAGCGCTTCGTTCTCCCAGGCTAGCAGCACGTCGCCGATGCCGCGCTGCACGAAGGTGTTCGTGGCCGCGCGCGCGCCTGTGTCCTGCACTGGCACGTGGCGATACAGGTCGCCGACGAACTGTTCGGCCTGCGCCTGCGCTCGCGCCACCTCGTCTGCCGGCGCGCTATCGAGCCTCGCGAGGTCGCCGCCGAGCGCGTGCTCGAGCGCGTAGCCCCACGCGGCGAGGTAGTTCCAGCGCGCGCCGCCGGAGGTCTTCGGATTCGGCGTCACGACCTGCAGGCCCGGCGCCAGCAGATCGGGCCAGTCCCGGACATTCTTCGGATTGCCCTTGCGCACGAGGAACACGATCGTCGACGTGTAGGGCGAGCTGTTGTGCGGCAGACGCGACTGCCACGACGGCCGGAAGCCGATGACCGTTGCGTTGAATATTGTCGATGTCCCAGGCCAACGCCAGCGTCACGACGTCCGCATCGAGACCGTCGATGACGGCGCGCGCCTGGCTGCCGGAGCCGCCGTGCGACATCTGGATCGTGACGTTATGGCCCGTGTCCGCGAGCCACTTGGCCGTGAAACGCTCGTTGAGCTCGCGATACAGTTCGCGCGTCGGATCGTAGGACACGTTCAAGAGGCGCAGGCTGCCTGCATGGTCGCTCGAGGCGCCACTGCAACCCGCGAGCACGGCGAACGCTGCCAACAGCAGATTTCTCATCATCACGACAAAATTCCCAGCAGACGATTTATAGAGCGAACGCGTACGCCTTCGGCGCCGCTTCGACGGTCTGTTCGTCACGGCCGCTGACGAACAGGATTGCGGCGGGCGGCTGCGAGCGCAGCAACACGCGCAACTCGTCGACGAGATCGTTACAACGCTCCGGCGACGTGAGCCCGATGACGAGCAGCGTCTGCTCATCGGAAGTCAGCAGTCGTTCCTTGATCGCAGCGACCGTGTCGCCGCGGAACATCTCGGTGCGCATGTCGAGGCCGTGCAAGCGCAACGACTCGTTGCGCAGATCTAAGAGATCGCGATAACACGCTGCACCGTCGACGCCGTCCTCGTCGCGAACGAGCATGCCGACATCGATCGTCAAGTGGCGCGCGAGGCTCGCCGCTGCGGCCAACGCAGCCTCGCGACCGCATGACGACGGCTCGACGTAGATCAGCATGCGCTCCACCTGCGCGCCGTGCGCGGTCAGCGCCAGCACCTGGCGCGCGCCCTGCTCCAGCATCTCGAGCACGCCGCCGAGATTCATGTCTTGATCGAGCGCAATCACGGGCAGGCCGCGCAGGCGCTCCGGCTGCGTCGAACCAGTCTCGTAGCGCAGGGGCTCGATCCGCATGCGCTCGGAGAGCTCGCGTACGAGCGGCATAGCGGCAAGATCCGCCACGCTCCTGTGCGCAGTACCAACGAGGCGCAAGCTGCTGATCGGCGTGGGCAGCGCGTGCATGCGCTTGAACCCGAAATACACGTCATCGCCCACGGCGAGCGGGAACGACTCGACCTCGCGCGCCGTGCGCGACGCTTCGATCCCGACGTTCGCCGCCCCAGGCTGAACCGCGCTCGCGAGCGTGGCGCTGGCATCCGCCGTGAGCCGCACCCGCTCGATGGCACCGACGAACTGTACTTCGACCACGCGCGCCGAGCCGACCGCAAGCACCGGCAGCTGCTCGCGCCGCGACGCAAGCGCGACGTCCTCGGGCCGCACGACGACGGCCGCTTCATCGCCGCTGCGCAGCGAATTCGACCAGCGGTCGACCTCGAAGTACGACTCGCCGAGCTGCACGTCGCGATACCCGTACGGGCCGAGCACGAGATTGGCGGCTCCTAGGAACGTGGCCACGAATCGTGTGCTCGGGCTGCTGGTACAGCGCGCGCGGCTCGCCGACCTCCTGGAGACGGCCGCGGTCCATGACGCCGATGCGATCGGCCATGCTGAACGCTTCTTCCTGGTCGTGCGTGACGAGCACGGTCGTGATGCCGACGGCGCGCTGGATGTCGCGGATCGCACGCCGGAGCTCATCGCGAATCTTCGCGTCGAGCGCGCCGAAAGGTTCGTCGAGCAGCAACACGCGCGGCTCGTGAGCCAGCGCGCGCGCGAGCGCGACTCGCTGCTGCTGCCCGCCCGAGAGCTCGCTCGGCAGTCGGTTCTCGTAGCCTTCGAGAGCCACCAGCTTCAGCAGCTCGGCGCGCCGCCGGCGCCGCTCGCGCACCGCGCACGCGGCGCGCACGCAGCGCGAACTCGACGTTGTCGGCCACGGTCATGTGGCGAAACAGCGCGTAGTTCTGGAATACGAAACCGACCTCGCGATCGCGCGCGCCCAGGTTCGTGACGTCGCGCCCGTGCAGCACGATGCGCCCGTGATCGATCGGCGTGAGGCCCGCGATCGCGCGCAGCAACGTGCTCTTGCCGCTGCCCGACGGGCCGAGCAGCACGAACAGCTCGCCCTCGTCGATATGGGCGGTTACGTCGCTGACGGCAGCGGCGTTGTTGTACTCCTTCGAGACCTGTTCGAGCGTGATCGACATACGGCAACCGCGTGCAATGCTCGACCTCGCTGGGCCGAGGCAGCATGGTACTCAACGATGCCTGGGTTGTCGGTATCCGAAGAGTTACGCGCTGGTGACATTCCGGTCTGATCGACGGCCGATGGGCGCGCGATTTACGCCGCAACCGGTTGATACAACACGAAGGGCGGAACCTGAGTCGGGCGCCGCCTTTGCGGACGTCCAATTAGAACGTTTGGTAATTAGAAAGTGTACCGAAGCGACAGTCCGTAGGTGCGGGGATCGCCGAGCACCGCCCCGTAGTAACCGGCTCCGTTGCCGCCCGGCGCCGCCAACAGCTGCTCGAAATAGTCCTTGTCGAGCAGGTTGCGCACCCAGAAGTAGGCCGACCAACGGTTGTCCGACCGGAACCCGAACCGTGCGTTCACGAGCGAGTAACCGTCGATGTTCAGATACTTCGAGGGCGTCGGGCTCGAGGAAAACGAATCGCGATACGAGATATCGAAGCCGCCGAACAGCTCGCCCTGCGCACCGAGAAACGTGTGGTGCCCCGAGAACTCCGTCCCGAACGACGCGGCCCACTTCGAGATCCCGGGCAGCCGCCCGCCGGAAGCATCCACCGCAGCGGGCCCGCCCGTGCCTTCGAGCGGCGCCGGCGCGTCGGGGAACGACACGTAGATCGCATCGGTGTAGGCCAGAGCGCCGCGCACCGTGACGTGCGTGCCGAGCGTCGCGCTGCCGTCGAACTCCGCACCGCGCGAACGCGCCTTCTTGGCGTTGGCCAGGTAGCCGCGCGGCACGCCGAACTGCGCGTTGTTGACCTGCACCTGTAGGTCATCGATGTCGGTGTTGAAGATCGCGATGTTGGCCGACGCGCCGGGCCGGAACGTCAGCTTCACGCCTGCCTCGACATTCGTGACGTACTCGGGCTTGACCTCTGCCGACGCGAGAATCGTGTTCGCCAGCCGCATCCGTCGGCAAGCCGCCGTTGTTGATGCCGACCGACTTGTAGTTCGTCGCATACGTCACGTACGCATTGAGCTTGCGGTTGGCGCGGTACGCGAGCGTGAGCTGCCCGGATGTGTTGTTGTCGGACACGTCGGCCTTGAACGCTTGCGGGCTGTAGACCGACCGCTGCAACGCGATCAGCGCCGCGTTCGTGGTCTGCAAGCCGCCGTACACGTCGCGCTCGATAGTCTTCCTTCTTCTGGTCGTAGTTGAACCGGATGCCCGGCTGGAAGTGCAGCCGGTCCGTGATCGACCAATCGATCTGACCGAAAACTGCAGCGCTCTTCGTGTCGAGCGTCGTGTAGATCGCGCTCGTCAGCCCGTCGAGAAGGCCGGGCGTCGATGCGTTCGCACTCGGCGCGAGCGCGAAACGATACGCCGCCGATCCGGCCTGCTCGAGCTGCACGGGATCGCCGCCGATCTCTTGCGTGAACGCGTAGAACCCGAACACGCCGTTGACGCGCTCCGAGAAATCGCCGGCCCACCGGACTTCCTGGCTCCACTGATGCTGCTTCGACGTCGCCTGCGACAACGTGGTCACGGGCAACCCGAGGTAGTCGCGATCGCTCGAGGGCCCCCAGTCCCAGTAACGCCATGAGGTGGTCGAAGTGACCGTGCCCGGCCCTGCCTTGAAATCGACGTCCACGGAAGCACCGCCGACGTCGTTCTTCGGATCGCCACGGCGTATCCGTGTCGATCAACCGATCGAAGGGGTTGCGGCTCACGGGCTGGTAGTGCAGGTCGGCGATGATCTGCTCGAACTGGCGGTTCGCCGGGCGCAGCGTCGGCACTACGCCGGCGAACACCTGCGCGTAGCCATTCGGACGTTGCCGCGTCCAGTCGATCGTGAACTTGACGTCGGTCGTATCCGAAAGATTGAACAGCAACTGCCCGCGAACACCGACGTTGTTGATGTCATTGACCTGTTCGTTCGAGCGCACGTTGTACAACGTGCCGTCGCGCTGCGTGCCGGAGAACGACAAGCGCCCGGCTCCTCGCTCGCCGATCGGTCCGGTCACCGAACCCTTGGCCTGCACGAAGCCGTCGTTGCCGTAACCGAACTCGAAGCTCGCGCCATTCGTGCGGCTTGGTTTGCGCGTCGTCACGAGGACCGCACCGGCCGTCGTGTTCTTGCCGAACAACGTGCCCTGCGGCCCTCGCAGAACTTCGATGCGGTCGACGTCGATGAAGTCGAGCGCCGTCGAGGCCGGACGGGCGTAGAGAACACCGTCGACATAGAAGCCGACACCGGGCTCGATGCCGTCGTTCGTCAATCCGAACGGCGAGCCGAGCCCGCGCATGTTCACGCCGGTATTGCGTGGATTCGAGGAGTACAACTGGAGGGTCGGGATCAGCTCCTTCACGCGATTGGTGTTGAACGCGCCCGCGTCTTCGAGCGCGTCACCACCGATGACGGTGAGCGCAATCGGAACGTCCTGCGCGAGCTCTTCCTTGCGGCGAGCCGTGACCGTCACCTCCTCGATCCGCGAGTCATCTGCTGCGGCGACTTCCTGCGCTGCAACCTGCGCGCTCGAGCCAAGTCCAATCGCAGCCGTGCCGACGACAATCGCGACCGAAGCGACTCCCGACGCACTTCTCGTGGCCGCTGCGACAACTGTTCTGACTGCCTTGGCTCTGGAACGCATTGACCTACTCCGTCCTTGTAAAGGCGGCGCTCACGCCGCAGCGGTTTCGCAATTCGAGCCGCGCATGCTAATGACGGCGGGTAACAAAGTCGGTCTTTTCACAGTTACGCTTGGGTTCAGTTGTGGTAACAAAGCGGTCACCGCTCATCGGCGACTTGCGCAACGCGCTCACCCGGCTATCCTGCTGGCTTTTCCGCCTCCCACGTCTCTGGCCACAGGGGGGGATGGCGGCTGGAGCCCACATGACCGACTACGTGCAACACGGCGGTATCAGGATCGCCCAACCGCTCTACGATCTCGTGCGCGACGAGATCGCGCCGGGCACCGGCGTAGCGCCGGAGGCGGCCTGGTCGCTACTCGACTCCGTGGTGCAGACGCTGGGGCCGCGCAACCGCGCGCTGCTCGGCAAACGCGATTCGCTGCAGGCGCAGATCGACGCCTGGCTCAGCGCCCGGCGCGGCACACCGCTCGGGCAGAAGGCCACGGCCGCGTTCCTCCACGAGATCGGCTACCTGGTGCCGGTGGGCCCCGAGTTTCGGGTCACGACCGCGAACGTCGACGCCGAGATCGCGAGCCTCGCGGGCCCGCAGCTCGTGGTGCCCGTCGACAACCCGCGCTACGCACTGAACGCTGCGAACGCGCGCTGGGGCAGCCTGTACGACGCGCTGTACGGCACGAACGTGATTGCGGAAGAGCCCGGCGCGGAAAGGGGCAGCGGCTACAACCCCGTGCGTGGCCAACGCGTGATCGCCCGCGCGAATCAGTTTCTCGATGAGGCGGCGCCGCTGGCGAATGCGCAATGGGAAAACGTCACGGGCTTCGATGTCGGCCGCGCGCTCGGCATCACGCTCGCGGGCGGTCACAAGACCGGGCTCGCTCGCCCGGACCAGTTCGTCGGGTTCCGCCGCAACGGCACCGCAATCACGAACGTGCTCTTGCGCAACCACGGCCTGCACATCGACATCGTGCTCGATCCGAGCCACCCGATCGGCAAACAGCACCCGGCGGGCGTCAAAGACGTGGTGCTCGAGAGCGCGCTGACGACGATCATGGACTGCGAGGACTCCGTCGCGGCCGTCGACGCGGTCGACAAGACCGTGGTGTATCGCAACTGGTGCGGCATCATGCGCGGCACGTTGCAGGCAGCGTTCACCAAGGGCGGCACGACCGTGCAACGCACCCTGACTCCGGACCGCGAGTACACCGCACCGAACGGCGCGCCGCTCGCACTACCCGGCCGCAGCCTGCTACTCGTGCGCCACGTCGGCTCGCACATGACGACTGACGCCGTCACCGACACGGCCGGCCAGCCTACACCTGAGACTTTCCTCGACTGCGTGATCACGACCCTGGCCGCACTGCACGACCTGCGCGGCAAGGGCAAGGGCCGCAACAGCCGCGCCGGCAGCATGTACATCGTGAAGCCGAAGCATCACGGGCCTGCCGAGGTTGCGCTGTCGGTGGAGCTGTTCGCCGCCGTGGAGAAGGCGTTCGGCTTGCCCGCCAACACGTTGAAGATCGGCATCATGGACGAGGAACGCCGCACGACCGTGAACCTGAAGGAGTGCATTCGCGCCAGCCGCGAGCGCGTGATCTTCATCAATACGGGCTTCCTCGACCGCACCGGCGACGAGATGCACACCCATATGGAGGCGGGCCCAATGATGCCGAAGCCCGAGATCAAGGGCGCGCGGTGGCTCTCAGCGTACGAAGACTGGAACGTGCGCGTCGGCCTCGAGGTGGGTCTGCCTGGCCACGGTCAGATCGGCAAAGGCATGTGGGCCATGCCGGACGAGATGCGCGCGATGCTCGATACGAAGCAAGGTCATCCGAAAGCCGGCGCGAGCTGCGCCTGGGTGCCGTCGCCCACCGCCGCGACGTTGCACGCGATTCACTATCACCAGATCGACGTCGCTGCGCGGCAACAGGAAATCGCGAAGCAAGGCGGCGCGACCGAAGCATTGCTCGACGGCATCCTGACTCCCCCGCTGCTAACGCGCACGCTCTCGCCACAGGAGATCCAGCGCGAGCTCGACAACAACGCTCAAGGCATCCTTGGCTACGTCGTGCGCTGGGTCGAGCATGGTGTCGGTTGCTCGAAGGTGCCGGACATCAACGACGTCGGGCTCATGGAAGACCGCGCGACGCTGCGGATCTCGTCGCAGCACATTGCCAACTGGCTGCGGCACGGCATCGTCGAGCGCGAACAGGTCGTGGCCACGCTGAAGCGCATGGCAGAGGTCGTCGATCGACAAAATGCCGGTGACCGCGCTTATCGCAACATGGCGCCTGCCTTCGAGGACAGCGTCGCGTTCCAAGCCGCGCTCGATTTGATCTTCAACGGCCGTAAAGAGCCGAACGGCTACACGGAGCACACGCTGGCCAGGCGCCGGCGGGAGTTCAAGGCCAAGCACGCCTGAAGTGTCCCATCGAGTCGGCCGCAATAACGGGCCACCCCGGACGGGTGGCCAGCGAGTAGTCGATGGTGGTCAGTTGACCTTGCTGCCGTGCCGGCTCGAGCCGACCAACTCTTCGGCGACGATGGCACGCACCTTCGCGATGCTGGCGTCGTCATACGGCGCGAAGATCAACACGCGGAGGTTCGGACTGCCCTCCGGCACGAACGACGAATGCTCGAACGTCATGCCACCAAGCGCCGGATGGTTCGCAATCGCCTCCGAACGGCCAACGACCTCCGCCCGTCCCCACAGACGGCGAAAGATCGGGCACTCGGCGTTCAGCTCAGTGATCAGCGCCTCGAATGCCGGATCGTCGGGCGTCTGGCTGTAGTCCACGCGGAATTTCGCGAGCAGCCGGCGCGCCATGGCCTCATACGCCGCCGCGTCATCGCGGTAGCGCGGATCGTCGACGAGCAGAATTCGGAGCAGGTTGCGACGCTCGAGCGGGATTTCGCCGTAGTCGCGGAAAATCCGGCGCATCAGGCCGTTCCACCCAATCACGTCCCAACGGGCCGTCATTACGATCGCGGGCACACCGAGCGCGTCGATCACTCGCCTGACGGTTGGGCTCACGTCGGCGGTGCGTGCCGGGACGGGAGGCGCTGGCCGGTGCTGCACCAGGGCAAACAGGTACTCGCGCTCGTCCGGCGACATCCGTAGGGTGCCGCAAATCCGTTCGAGAACGTCGGCGGACACCTGGATGTCTCGACCCTGCTCGAGCCACGTGTACCAGGTAACGCTGACACCCGCGAGGGCAGCAACGTCTTCGCGACGCAGCCCCGGCGTGCGGCGGCGGTTCGTATCCGGCAATCCCACCTGCGCCGGCGTGAGCCGGGCACGACAACCCTTCAGGAAATCAATGAGCTGACGTCGCTGCGTTTCGGGAACGCTGACTTTATTCACAGTTCTTTTCGCCCCCCATTCGGAACAGTGCAAGCATCGCAGATACCCGGCTAGGCCGTCGAGATGCGACACGGCCTGCGAGAGCCCACTCGCGTGTCGCCCGAGCGGCGACACGCGGCACAGAGCGTGGCATTCCGCCTCATGTAGCAGCTTCGCAATAGGCCGAACCGACCGGCGCCCGGCTATGTCAATTTTTGTTGTGTTGCTTTTTGTACTATCGTCTCGCGCTGAATTGTAAAGGCTTACTTCTTCCGCTAGCGTGCCGCCTCGATTCCTGGAGTGACGAGAGAACCTCATGCTACGTGCCACGGCGAACCAGTTGTTGCCTACGACCATCACGGGGTCGCTGCCGCGGCCGAGCTGGTATACGGAGAACATGGGCCTGAAGAGCTTCCTTCAGGCGATGGTGGAGACGCGCTTTCGGGAGCAGTACGAGGACGCTCTGTCCGTCTACTTGAACGAGCAGCTGATCGCCGGGCTGGACATCGTGACGGATGGCGACGTGCGCTTTACGCAGGACATCGGCGGCCAGAGCTGGACCAGCTACCCGCCGTTTCACATGGCGGGCTTCGACGGGATCCCGAAGATGGCCCCGGTGGGCGGCGGGGGCATCGGCTTCCCGCGCGGCCATATTCTCCATGACTACATCGAAGCGCGCTTGATGCCGAGCATCGTCGGCCCCGTCGGTCGGGGCACGATGCAGTACGCGCAGATGTGGAAGGCCGCGCAGCGCCAGACCACGAAGCCCGTGAAGTTTGGCACCGTGACGCCGGAGCTCGTGGCGTTTGCGGTGCAGGACTTCTACTACAAGGACGTGCGCGAGCGCATCTGGGCCATTTCCGACGCGTTCAATGAGGAGCTCCACGCCTTGGCGGATGCCGGCTGCCCGGTCATCCAGATGGAGGAGCCGCAGATTCACTTGCTGGCCGCCCGTGGGGTGGTCGACAAGGTCATCAACCCCGAGTTCATGCTGGAGGTGTTCAACAACACCGTGCGGGGACTGAGGGCCAAGACCGAGGTCTGGTGCCACACGTGCTGGGGCAACCCTTGCCAGCAGCGGATGTTCGCCCAGGTCCAGAGCTACAAGCCGGCGCTGAAGATCTTGAACAAGGTCGATGCGGACGTGATCACATTCGAGAGCTGCAGCAACCAGGGCATGGATCTGGAAGCCATCGGCAAAGAGATCACGGATATGAAGGTGGCGATCGGCGTGATCGATCATCACTCGCTGCAAGTGGAGACGCCGAAGGAAGTGGCGGATCACATCCGGATGGCCTTGAAGCACATTCCGGCCGAGCGGCTCGTGCTGTCGTCGGACTGTGGCATGGGTCGGGAAGGCATGGCCCGCCGCCACGCCCTCTACAAGATGGTGTCCCTCGTCCAGGGCACGAACCTCGTTCGCCAGGAGCTCGGCATCAATCAGGCCGAGTGCATCGCGGCGGATACGAACCTCACGCTGCTGACTATCGACAAGAAATAGCCGGCGCCCCCGGGCGCTACCCACCGTTACAAACGAGGTAACCCAATGCAGAACGCGGCGCACATCGGCATCGGCCGGGTAACTACTCGCGGTGTGATTCGATTGGGCGGTCTGCTGGCAGCCGCCCTGCTCGCGCTGCAGGCAGGCCAGGCGTCGGCGCAACCACTGACGACCACGGCTTTCGAAAAATGGCTCGCGGGCTACGAGCGCGCGTGGGAGTCGCGCGACGCCGCACGTGCCGCCGAGCTGTTCACGCCGAACGCCACGTACCACGAGATGCCGTTCGAGGCGCCAAAGACCGGCCAAGCCGGCATCCGCGAGTACTGGTCCTCCGTCACTGCCGATCAGCGCGACATCGACTTCAAGTCGCAGGTCGTCGCCGTCAACGGCCAAACCGGCATCGCGCACTGGTCTGCGACGTTCACCGCGGCATCGACCGGCGCACGCGTGGAGCTCGACGGCATGTTCGTGCTGACCTTCGACTCGAGCGGCCGCTGCACCGAGCTGCGCGAATGGTGGCACCTCCGGCCGTGACGGCCGTGTGAATTGAGTCGCGCAAACTCCGCTGCACGCTGTTATAGTGCGCGCCTTCCAGCGCACATTCGGTCTGCGCTCGACGGCTCCGAGCCAATTCCGGCCCGGGCCGCTCTTAGTAATCCGATCCCCCGGACCGTTCCTTTAGCCGCTTTGCGGCGTTGGACGGGGTGATCGCGGAGTCATTTCAATCATGTCTTTCGATTCTCTCGGCCTTTCGGCCGCGTTGCTGCGTGCCGTTTCAGAACAGGGCTACACCACGCCCACCCCCATCCAGGCGCAAGTCATTCCAGTCGTGCTCGCGGGACGCGATGTCATGGGCGGCGCTCAAACCGGCACCGGCAAGACGGCCGGTTTCGCTCTGCCCATGCTTCAGCGGCTCAGCGCCGCAAGCCCTGCGCCGGGTAACCGCCGGAACATTCGTGCGCTGATCCTGACGCCGACACGCGAGCTCGCCGCGCAGGTCGCGGAGAGCGTACGCAACTACGGTAAGCATCTTCCGCTGCGTTCAGCCGTGATCTTCGGTGGTGTCAGCATCAACCCGCAGATCTCGGAACTCCGGCGCGGCGTCGACATCGTCATCGCCACACCCGGGCGCTTGCTCGACCACGCTCAGCAGCGCACGGTCGATCTCTCTCACGTCGAGATCCTCGTGCTCGACGAAGCCGATCGCATGCTCGACATGGGCTTCCTGCCCGACATCAAGCGCGTCATCAGCTTCTTGCCGGCAAAGCGGCAGAACCTGCTGTTCTCGGCCACGTTCCCCGACGACATTCGCTCGCTCGCGAATCGCATGCTGCATTCGCCCGCGAGCATCGAGATCGGCCAGCGCAACGCGACGGCCGAGGGCATCGAGCAGGCCGTCTACTTCGTCGACAAAGGTCAGAAGCGCGGCGCGTTGTCGTGGTTGATTGGCTCGGGCAACTGGCGTCAGGTGCTCGTGTTCACGCGCACGAAGCACGGTGCGAACCGTCTCTCGGACCAACTCGAACAGGACGGTCTCACGGCTGCCGCGATTCACGGCAACAAGAGCCAAGGCGCTCGGACACGCGCACTGGCGGACTTCAAGAACGGCGCGGTGCGAGTGCTCGTGGCCACGGACATCGCTGCGCGCGGCCTCGACATCGACCAGCTACCGCACGTCGTGAACTACGACTTGCCCGAAGTGCCGGAGCATTACGTACACCGCATCGGTCGCACGGGGCGCGCCGGTAAAGAGGGTCTCGCGATTTCGCTCGTGGCGAACGACGAGCGGCCATTGCTGAAGCAGATCGAGCGGCTGCTCGGACTGAATCTGCCGCAACGACGGCTCGACGGTTACACACCGAACGCCGCCCCTCAGCCGGAACCGCGACGTGACGACCGCCAGGAGCACTCGGGTTCGCGTCGGCCATCGAACGCGCGGCGGCGCGCAATCACGCGGCGACCGCCCACAGGGCAACGCACGCCCTGGCGGTCACCATCACGGCGGCGGGCGCCATCGGCACAACCAGTCGCGATCGGGACAGCGCGCAGGCGGAAGTCGCGGACGCGCTTGACATAGGCTGACTGCGCGGCGGCCCGAGCTCACCGCCGCTCGTCTCAAGAGCGACATCATGTCATGGCTGACGTATATTAGAGCGCTGATTCCGGGGGGCTGATTCGAGGAGAAATACAATGCCGTTGGTCAACCTGAAGCCCGTGCTGCGTGAGGCGAAAGCCAAAGGGTACGCCGTCGCTGCGTTCAACCCCGTCGACTACGCGTCGATGAAAGCCATGATCAAGGCAGCCGAAGAGCTCGAAGCCCCGGTCATCATTCAAGCCTCCGCGAAGACGATCAAGTACTACGGCCATGCCGCCATCGTGGGTTGGATGCGCGAGCTCGCGGCCGACTCCCCCTCGCCTGTGGTCCTGCACCTCGACCACGGTAAGGATCTCGACATGATCAAGAAGTGCATCGACATGGGCTGGACCTCGGTCATGATCGACTGGTCCGACAAGCCCTTCGAGACGAACCTCGAGACCACGCGCAAGATCGTCGAGATGGCGACTGCAGCGAACGTGGGCGTCGAAGCGGAAATCGGCGAGATCCACGGCGTCGAAGACGACATGGTGGTCGAGGCGAATCACCTCACCGACCCGAATGAAGCCGAGAAATTCTGCCGGGAGCTCGATCTGGCGGCATTCGCGGCCGCTATCGGCACGGCCCATGGCTACTACAAGGGCGAGCCGGACGTCGCGTTCGACCTGATCGGCGACATCAATCGGCGCACGAAAACGCCGATGGCGTTGCACGGTGGCACGGGCCTATCGGACGAGATCATCCAGAAATGCATCAAGCTCGGCTGCGCGAAGATCAATATCTCCACGAACCTGAAGCACGTATTCATCGACAGTTTCGTCGACTATCACAAAGCCAAACCGGCCGACTATGAGCCGCTTCGGGTCCTGACGGCGCAGTACGACGCGCTGAAGCAGCTGTTCAAGGAAAAGATCGCCCAATTCGGCGGTAAGAACCGCGGCAACGAACTGCTGTCGAAGGTCGCCTGATACTGCTCTGACTCATGAAGGCACTGATCTTCGATTGCGACGGTGTGCTCGTCGACACCGAGCGTGACGGACATCGCGTCGCGTTCAATCGCGCGTTTGCCGAAGCCGGCATCAAAGCGGAGTGGAGCGTCGAGCGGTATGGCGAGCTGCTGAAGATCGCCGGCGGCAAAGAGCGCATGAAGCACTACTTCGACGGCCACGGCTGGCCGCCCGGCAAGACCGCCGAGACGTTGATTCCCGAGCTGCACAAGCGCAAAACCGCGATCTTCACGGCGCTCATTGCGGGCGGCAGCCTGCCTCTTCGGCCCGGTATCACGCGAATCGTCGACGAGGCGCACGTGGCGGGCATTCGGCTCGGTGTGTGCACGACGTCGGACCCGAAGTCCATCGATGGCGTGCTCGATCTCATGGGCAAGCAGCGCAAGGCCTATTTCGAGATCGTGCTGGCCGGCGACGTGGTCGCCAAGAAGAAGCCAAGTCCGGACATCTACAACCTCGCGAAGCAGCGTTTGAATCTCGACGGCCGCGACTGCGTGGTCATCGAAGATAGCCGCAACGGCCTGCTCGCAGCTGCCGGCGCCGGCATGCCGTGCCTGATCACGACGAGTACCTACACGCTCGACGAGGATTTCCGCGAAGCGGCGCGCATCGTGCCGGAGCTCGGTGACCCACCGAACGTCGGCATCACGTTGAAGGATCTGAAGACCATCGCAGCGCGCGCGGCCTGAACGACTTGGGGAGACTGACATGCGAGAGATCACGCTGGCCGACTTCGAAACGGCCATCAAGAGCATCGCCGCGACGGCGCTGAAGAACGAGCAATACTTCTGTGAGCTCGACTCGTATGCCGGCGACGCCGACTTCGGCGTCTCGCTAGCCTCGGGCTTCCGCGTCGTGAGCCAGGAATGGAACGAGCTCGACCGCAGCTCGATCGGCGGTTTCCTGCAGAAGATCAGCATGATCATGATGCGCAACGTCGGCGGCTGCTCGGGCCCGATCTGGGGCACGGGCTTCATGCGCGCCGGCGCGTTGGCCAAGGACCGCACGTCGATCACGCTCGAAGAGCTAGACAACATGCTGTCGGCCAGCATCGAAGGCATTCAGAAGCGCGGCGGCGCCCAACTCGGGGACAAGACGCTGCTCGATGCGTTGATTCCGATCCGCGACGTCGTGCACGAGCACGTGGGCAAACCGGACGCCGATCCGGGCCTCGTGCTCCAGAAGGCCACGCAGGTGGCTAACGACGCGATCGAGCGTACGAAGGGCCTCGTCGCGAAGCGCGGGCGCCAGCAATTCACGGGCGATCGCAGCAAAGGCACGCCGGATCCCGGCATCGTCGCGATCGCGACGATGATGAACGATATCTGCGCCGCGGTCGGCATCGCGCCGACGGGCAAGAAAAGCAACTGAACCGTCACCGACTCGGGGGAACATCCATGAAGAAGTTCGTCAACGATCCGGCCAAGTTCGTCCCGGAGATGCTCGAAGGCATCCTTCTCGCGAACGAAGGCATGCTCAAGTACGAGCCGAAGTACAACCTCATCTATCGCGCCGATCGCCCGAACAAAGACAAGGTGTCGCTAATTCAAGGCTCCGGCAGCGGCCACGAGCCGGCGCACGTCATGGCCGTGGGTCCCGGCATGCTGGATGCCGCCTCGCCCGGCAACGTGTTCGCCGCGCCGCCCGTCGACTACTGTTACGAGTGCATCAAGCTCATGAACTCGCCTAAGGGCGTGCTCGTATTGATCAACAACTATCAGGGCGACCGGATGAACTGGGACATGGCCATCGAGATGGCCGAGGCCGAGGGCATCAAGGTCAAGTCGTTCATCATCGACGACGACGTGGCCGTGCAGAACAGCTCGTACACGATCGGCCGCCGCGGCGTGGCCGGCAACTTCTTCGTGATCAAAGCGTGCGGCGCAGCCGCCGAGCGCGGCGCGAGTCTCGACGACCTGCTCGCGCTCGCGAAGAAGGTCAATGCGAACGTCCGCTCGATGGGCGTGGCGCTGACCTCGTGCACGCCGCCTGCCAAGGGCAAGCCGATCTTCGAGCTCGGCGACGACGAGATGGAGGTCGGTGTCGGCATTCACGGCGAGCCGGGCCGGCGCCGCGACAAACTGAAGCCGGCTGATGCGATCGTCGACGAGATCTTCGACGCCGTGTCGAAGGACCTGCCGTTCAACCGCGGCGACCGCGTGGCGCTGATGATCAACGGCCTGGGCGGCACGCCGCCGAGCGAACTCTACGTGCTGTACCGCAAAGCGGCACTGCGCAGCAAGGAGTTGGGGCTCAATATCGTTCGCAACTACGTCGGCAACTACTGCACGTCGCTCGAGATGGCCGGCGCATCGCTGACGCTGCTGAAGCTCGACAAAGAGATCGAAGCCCTGCTCGCCGCGCCGGCTGAAATCGCCGTTCGCGTGTTTTGAGCCGGAGCACGGTCAAGCTACTTGCCGTAGACCTCGACGGCACGCTGGTCGACTCCGCTCCCGATATCGCGCACTGCCTTGGGCTGGCGCTCGAGGCGGCCGGCTACGCGCGGCCAGGCGAGGCGCGCACGCGCGTGTGGATCGGCGACGGCCTCGAGACGCTGATCTCGCGTGCGCTCGCGCACGCAGGCCAGACCGAGACGCCGGCCGCGGGATCGCCGATTTTCGCGACCGCCGAGGCTCGCCACCGCGCTGCGCTCGACGCGTTCCTGGCGTGCTACAGCGACAACCTGTACGTGCGCAGCCGGTTGTATCCCGACGCGATCGCGACGCTCGACGATCTGCGTAGTCGCGGCATACGGCTCTGCTGCATCACGAACAAGCGTTACTCGTTCTCGGAGCAGTTACTGACGCAAGCCGGCGTTCTCGACCGGTTCGAGCTGCTGCTCGGCGGCGACAGCCTGCCGGAGAAGAAGCCGAGCCCGCTGCCGCTCAGCGTCGCCGCGGAAAAGCTCGGCGTTCCGGCCTGCGGCGGCGGCTCTCGTCGGCGACTCGCACCAGGATCTGCGGGCGGCGCGCGGCGCGGGTTACGCGTTCGTGCTCGCGAGCTATGGCTACGGCAAGATCGACGAGACCGAGCTCGCCGACTCACCGCGCATCCGCAAGTTCGCCGAGCTGCCGCGCGCGCTCGGCCTCTAGCGCTCAAAGCCGGCGCCGCGCGACCGGCCCCCACCCCGGGCTGCTGCCCGCGCCGCGTGCTGGTAGTATCGAGACCGACCTTGGTCGTGCGTGCGGGGGGATCTCATGCTTCGGACGATGGACGATGGCCGCGGTGCGGCCGCGCGCGCGGGCGAGCGCGTGGCAACGCGCGGCCCTTTGCTGGTTTGGCCGGCGCCTTGTTGTGTCTTTGCGCGTGCTCGAAGGGCCCGAGCCCATCGGCGACCGCGCCCTCCGCCCCGGCTGCCACCGGCAACTTCGATTTCGTCGGCTGGGATCAATACTTGGGCGGCGTGGATTCCTCGCAGTACTCGTCCCTCGATCAAGTCAACAAGAGCAACGTCGGTCAGCTCGCCGTCGCGTGGACGTACCCGACCGGCGAGAACTACTCGTTCAACCCGCTCGTGATCGGCAGCACGATGTACGTGCTCGCGAAGAACCGCTCGATCGTCGCGCTCGACGCGACCACGGGCAAAGAGCTGTGGGTGCACGCCAACGAAGGGCCCGTCGGCACGCGCGGCATGAGCCACTGGCGCAGCGCCGACGGCAGCGAAGAGCGGCTGCTGTACCTGAACGCGGGCTTCCTGACGGCGATCGATGCCAAGACCGGCGCCGCGATCCCGAGCTTCGGCACGGACGGGCGTGTCGATCTGCGCGTGGGTCTCGACGGCGACGTCACGACGATCCGCGCGTTGCAGACCAACAACCCGGGGCGAGTCTTCGAAGACCTGATCATCATGTCGCTGCCCGCGGGCAGTGGCGGCTACGCCTCGTCGCCGGCCGACGTCCATGCCTACAACGTGCGCACCGGCGCGCTCGTGTGGGTGTTCCACACGGTGCCGCGACCCGGGCGAGTTCGGCGCCGACACCTGGCCCGAGCAGGGGCTCGGCAACTACGGCGGCGTGCACAACTGGAGCGAGTCGACGGTCGATACCGAGCTCGGCATCATCTACGTGCCCACGGGCACCGCGCGCTACGACTTCTACGGCGCGAATCGCGTGGGCGAGAACCTGTTCGCCGACAGCCTGCTCGCGCTCGATGCACGCAGCGGCAAGCGACTGTGGCACTTCCAGATGATCCACCACGATCTCTGGGACTACGACCTTCCGACCGCGCCGAAGCTGCTGACCGTGAAGCACGACGGCATCGACGTGCCGGCCGTGGCGCAGCCGAGCAAGCAGGGTTTCGTGTACGTGTTCAACCGCGATCACGGGCGCGCCGCTCTGGCCGATCGAGGAACGGGCCGTTCCGCAGTCCGACGCGCCGGGCGAGCACAGCTGGCCCACGCAACCCTTCCCGACCGCGCCGCCGCCGTTCGCGCGCCAGAAGATTCACCGAAGCCGACATCAATCCGTATGTCTCCGCCGAGGACCAGGCCAAGATCCGCGAGATCCTGCGCACGTCACGCAACGAAGGCCTGTTCACGCCGCCGAGCATGCAAGGCACGATCATGCTGCCGGGGCACAACGGCGGCGCGAACTGGGGCAGCTCCGCCGTCGATCCGAAGAACGGCAGGCTGTTCGTGGTCTCGAAGGAATTGCCGACGACGGCGAACCTGCGCGCGCCGCAGACACCGGCCGCCGGCGCCGCAGGGCCACCCCCGGGCACGCCGCCGCCTCCCGGCGCGCCTCCGCGCCCCGCGCCGTTACCGCCGCCGAACGCGGGCCCCGACTTCATCCCGTACACGGTGCCGATCGACTTCATGATCCAGCCGAGCACGGGCCTGTCGGCGCTCGGCCCGCCGTGGTCGCAGATCACGGCGTACGACCTGAACAAGGGCACGATCATGTGGCAGATGCCGGACGGCGACGTCACGAGCCTCGCGGCGAAAGGCGTTCGCGGCACCGGCAGTCACGCGCCGCGCGGCGGCGTCGTCGCCACGGGCGGCGGCCTGCTGTTCATCGGCACATCGTCGGACCGCAAGTTCCGCGCGTACGACGCCGATACCGGCACCGTGCTGTGGACCTACGAGCTCGATGCGGCAACGGAAGGCGTGCCGGCGGTCTACTCCGTCGACGGCAGGCAGTACATCGCGATCGCGGTCGGCGGCGGCGGCCTGTTCAGTCAGGGCTTGGGCCAACCCGAGCCCGGCCCCGGCAAGTACATGGTGTTCGCGCTCGCGCGGCGCGCCGCAATGAGATCGTTCATCCCATCATTCAGGAGACTGCTGTATGCGTAGAGTGAATTGGTTGATCGTCGGCGTCGCCGCGTGCTGTGCGGCCGGCGCTTCCTGGGCCGCGGACGACGGCGCCGCAGCGTTGAAGCAGGCGCAAGATCGCGCCGCGATCGAAGCGTTGATGTGGCGCTACGTGCGCGCGCTCGACACGCTCGACGCCGCCGGCTACGCCGCGGTGTTCACCGAAGACGGCACGTTCAACGGCGGCAACGCACAAGAGCACGGCCGTGCCGAGCTGTCGAAGATGATCGACGGCCTGAAGAAAGGGCGTGCCGATCGCGAAGCCAAGGGCGAGAAGAGCGCGCCGATGTATCACGTGATCGCGAATCACACGATCGAGTTCGTCGGCCCGAACGAGGCCCGCTACAACTCGTATTGGATGACGGTGTTCGGCGCCGTCGGCCAGGAAGTGCCGACGCGGGTCGCGGCGGCCGGCCGCGGCATCGACACGGTCGTGCGCGTCAACGGCGAGTGGCTGATCAAGAGCCGCGACGTCGCCCCGAAGTAGCCCCAAACGACGAACGGTCGCCGGCCGTCGACGGACGGTTCTCGTCCCGACGGACGGCGGCCGCGTGCCGACGTAACCTCTGCCGCGTCCGCGGCGCAGCGGCCTAAACTCTTGACCATCGCGCACACACGCGCATGGCAGGAGACAGGCCATGTCAGGAGTTCGCAACGAGGCCCAGGAGGCCAAGGTCGTGTCACAACCGCACGCGGTCGACACACTCTACGGTCGCGACGACGCCGAGGACCCGACGACGCTGAAGTTCGACGGGCCCGTACGGGTATCGGACGAAGACGCCGGCAGCGATCCCTACAATCGCACCGGCCGCTTCAAGCGCCTGATTCGCGGCTGAGCGTGCCGTCTTAGTGCGCGGCGTGTTGCATGTGCTCGTAGAGGCGATCGAGCAGCACGAGCCGCGCCTTGTCCGGCAACCGCTCGCTCGCGGGATCCGCGTCGAGAATCATCGCGCGTTCGCTGGCACCCGCCTGATGCGCCTGCCACTGCGGCAGGCCTGGGCCGTTCGGGTTGCCGGTCCGAGCGAAATTCACCCAGTACGACGACATCTGATCCGCGACTTTCTTGTCCGGCGCCGAAGCCGCGGAGAGCGCCGCGACACTGCTGTCAGGAAATAGCGGCGCCCGGCCGAGATTGTTGAAGACGTACGGCACTTCCGACGCATGCGCTGCAGGCAGCGGCGGTTGTCCCGCCGGGGCGGGCGGATTCTGCGCGAAGTAATAGAGCCACGCCCGGTTGCCGCGTTTCACCTGGTAGTCGGCATACATCCGCATGTGCCAGAACGCGCCGTCATTCGAGCTATCGGCTGCCGACTTGCTCGCGTCGGCGTCGGTCGCATGCGGGTAGAGCTTCAGGTATTCGTCGGCCAGGTCGCCCCAGCGCGCACGGCCCTGCTGCTCGAACTGCTGTGGGGTGCTCTTCACCGGGAAGAACGACAAGTCGTCTTTGTTGGAGCCGACGAGCACGTCGACGGCATTCTGCCGACCGGCCGCGAAGGTCGTCGACGGATCTTCCGGAATGACCCAGCCGTCGACGAGCATGCCCGCGCTGCGAAACTTCGCGGTGACGTCCGCGGTCGACATGGCGCGCAGCTGCGCTACCGTCGTAACACCCGCGTCGGTCGCGGCCTTGAGTCCAACCTCTTCCGCCTGCTCACGCGTGCGCATACCCGGGCGAAGGCCCAAACGCCATCCACGCGCCGCTCTGGGAGATCGCGCGCTGAAACAGGCCCTTCGACTCCGGCGATGCGACCAACGACGCAATCGCCATCGCACCGGCCGACTGCCCGAACACCGTGACGTTACGGGGGTCGCCGCCGAATGCCGCGATGTTGCTCTGCACCCAGCGCAACGACGCGAGCATGTCCATGAGCCCGTAGTTGCCGGACGCCTTGTGCGGCGAGTCGGCCGTCAGCGCCGGATGCACGAAGAATCCGTACGGGCCCAGCCGATAATTCATCGTCACGACGATGACGCCCTTGCGCGCGAGCGCGTCGCCTTCGTACAGCGGCACGGAGCCCGCGCCTTCGGTGAACGCGCCGCCGAAGAGCCACACCATGACGGGCCGCTTCTCGCTCGCGGCCTTCGCACCCGTCCACACGTTCAGATACAGGCAGTCCTCGCTGGCGGGCGGCGAGCCTTCCATGAACGCGATGTTGAGCCTGCCCTGCCCGGCCGGCTGGATGCAGACGTCGCCGAACTTGCCCGCGTTGCGCACGCCGTTCCACTTCGGCATCGGCTGCGGCGCCTGCCAGCGCAGCGCACCGACCGGCGGCGCCGCGAACGGAATGCCTTTGAACGCACGAATGCCCGGCGACGACTCGATGCTGCCGCCGAGCTGGCCCGCGTCGAGCTTGATCGGCTCCTTGAGCGCCGCATGCGCCGCCATCGAAACACCGACGGCCGCGACAAGCCCACCGACCAACGTTACGAATAATCCGGCCCGCGTTGCCGCGCTCACTTCTTCTGCCCTTTCTGCTTCGCGGCCTGAGCGCGCTCATAGCGCGACGTCGTGATGTAGTTACGCACGGCCGTGTTGTCTTCGTTGCAGGCGTACTCGAAAAACTTGTAGCTCGGATCGCGCTCCATCGGATAGCCCGCCGTCCACGGTTGCGTCAGCACCTCGGGGTCCTCGACGTGCATCGAGTAGTCCATGGCGTTCTCGCCCGTGCGCGTGAACCGCTCCGTGAGCTTCATGTTCGTCGTCGTCGGCGTGTCGCCGAATGGCGAGCCGGGAATGCCGATGTTCGTCATGCCGTTCAAGCCGTTGAAGTTCGTCGTCTCGACGACGAGCGTATTGCCCTCCCAGTGCCCGCGCGACTCGCCCATCCACTGCTTGATCGCGGGGTCGAGCGCAGGCCGGCCGTCGACCGGAATCACGCGCGTCTCGTGGATCATCTCGAGGCGCACGATGACGTAACCCGGCGTCTGCATGATCTCGATGCCGTTGTTGTAGTTGAAGGGGAACATCGACGGCGGCAAACCGCGCGTGATGCAGCGATCCCACGTGTCGAAATCGGTGGGCTTCTCGAACACCTTGCCGCTCCAACTGCTGCTCATCTTCGACGCGAGCTCTTTCCCGCGCTCAGTCAACGCGGGAAACCGTCCATCGGCGGGCTCGTACAGCAGTGACGTCAAACGCGCCGCTTCGTTGTGATGGCTGGCCTCGGCCCAGTGGCCCATGCCCATCTTGTTGCTCTTGATCTCGTCCTCGTAGCGCTTGTCGCGCGCCGCGAGGCGCTCTTGCGTCGCCGCGTACTCCTCGTCGTTCAGGTAACGGCGATCGCCGTACATGGGCGTGCCGTCTTTGTTGAGCGGGCGCTGGAATGGCGTGCTGATCAGATTGATGATCGGCCACACGCCCTGGATATCGGGGTCGCCCCATTCGGTGCGCGGCTGCTGCCAAGCGCCCTCATTGCTACTCGCCGTTTTCTCCGCTGCCGGCGGCGCACCGGACGGCGAGCACGCGGCGAGCGCGAGCGCTGCGCAGAGTGAACCCAAGGCAACGATGTGTGATTTCATCCGAAGAACCTCCCGCAAACGTGGTGGCGACTGGCAGCCGCTCGCGGACTCAAGCGGCTCGAATCCTCGCCTCGAACGGGCGAAGGTCGACGGCACCACCACAGATCTCCCCTTCCGCAGTGCCGAGGAGTATACCCAAAACGGTCGCCGCCAAGACCATCTCGGGCCGAAGAGCCACGTAAGGAATTCCCGCAGAGGACGTGCAGGCCGACGCGGGTGTATCGTACGCAGCCAGCGAAACGCGCGGCTAAAGGGGAGGAGGGTCATGCGGTACGTGTGCGGCTTGCTGGGCGCAGCAATGGCGATTGGGGTCACGGCCTGCGGACCCGCGCCCGAGCGTTCCCAGGGCAACGCGAGCAACGCTCCCGAAGCCGCAACGAAAGGCCCCGTAGTCGCGCCCGGCGACTGGCCACTGATCAACCGCGATCTGACCGCGAGTCGCTACTCGCCGCTGACCGACATCACGGCTGCGAACGTAGCCACTCTGAAATCGAGCTTCACGTATCAACTCGGCGGCAACTCGACGGCCGTGCCGATCGTGGTCGGTGGCGTGATGTATCTGCCGAGCCGCGACCGCGTGGTCGCGGTCGACGGCGACACGGGCGCGGAAATCTGGGCGTATACGCTGCCTGCACCCACGGCGCCCGCCGGCGCTGCGCCCGCCGGTCCCGGCGGCGGTCCGCAGGCGTCGACGCGCGGCGTGAGCTACTGGCCAGGCGACGGCACGCTCGCTCCGCGCATCCTGTTCATGAGCCGCGCGAACCTCATCGCGCTCGACGCCGCCACCGGCAAACCCGCTGCCGGCTTCGGCACGGACGGAACGATCGACGTCGGAATTCCGTACGGCGGCACGCCGACACTCTACGAGACCGTCGCGATCATCGGCGCGGCCAGCGGCGAAGTGCCGCAAGGCCCGGCCGGGAATCCGCGCGCGTTCGATGTCCGCACCGGTGCGAAGCTCTGGGAGTTCCAGACCGTGCCAAAGGCGGGCGAACCCTACAGCGACACCTGGGGTAGCGGCGGGGAAAATCGCGGCGGCACGAACATGTGGGGCTTCGCTACGCCGATCGACGCCCAGCGCGGCATCGCGTACTTGCCGATCGCGGGGCCCGCGGCGAACTACTACGGCGGCGACCGGCCCGGCAACAACGTCTACGCGAACTCGATCGTGGCCGTCGACGCGAAGACCGGCAAGTACGTGTGGCACTTCCAGACCGTGCATCACGATTTGTGGGACACCGACATGCCGTCGGCCGGCGCGCTATTCGACTTTGTGCGCGACGGCACGCGCGTGCCCGCGATCGCGCAGGTCGGCAAATCGAGCTACCTGTACATCCTGAACCGCGCGACGGGCCAACCGCTGATCGACGTCAAGGAAACACCGGTGCCGAAGGGCGACGTGCCGACCGAGTACTACTCGCCGACGCAACCGATTCCAGCGCGCCCGCCGCCGCTGGCACGCGTGAGCTTCAGCGAAGCCGATCTCGTGCGGCCGGAAGACACGACGCCCGAGCACGCGGCCGCATGTCGCGACTTCATGGCGAAGAGCGGCGGCTTCCACAACGAGGGGCCGTTCACGCCGTTCCGGTACAAGGCGCCCGACGCGCCGCCGAAGTCGTCGATTCAGTTCCCCGGCGGCACCGGCGGCGTGAACTGGGGCGGCGTCGCGATCGACCCGACCACGGGGTTCATCTTCGCGGCATCGCACGACAACGCGCTCGTCGGCTGGGTGCAGGACAAGGACCCGAACGTCACGTACAGCTTCGAGGCCGTCGGCTCCAAACAACCCTACGACCGCGCCAGCATCAACGGCGTCGGCCCGTTCTTCACGTTCAGCGCGCCGCTCGGCGGCAAGTACGATGCGAACGGCCGCCCGGTGGGGCCGAGCGCGCCGTGCCAACGCCCGCCGTGGGGCAAGCTCGTTGCAGTGAACGGCAGCACGGGCGCGATCGCGTGGGAGTCGACGCTCGGCTTGAACGAGCAGCTGCCTGAGGGCAAGCAGCTCGTGGGCAACGCCGGTAGCGCGGGGCCCACAGTCACGGCCGGCGGCGTCGTGTTCATCGGCTCAACGAGCGATCGACGCTTCCGCGCGTTCGATGCGAAAACCGGCAAGGAGCTCTGGAGCGCAACGCTCGCGAACAATGCGAATGCGAATCCGATGAGCTACGCCGGCAAGAGCGGCAAGCAACACGTCGCGATCGTCGCGGGCGACACCGTCAATGTGTTCGCGTTGCCGTAGCCATCGCGCGTTCGAGACGGCGAGATCGAGCTTCACTTATCATCAGCCTGGCGAGACAATCTCAGCCAGCCAACGAGGGGATCCTGCATGCACTACCGGAAGAAAATCTCGCTGACGGCTATCGCCGCGGCGGCCATGACGTTGTGCGCGGCGACGGGCTACGCGCAGCAGAAGGCGGCAGCGCCAGCCAAGTCGGCTCGCCCGGCACGCGTCGCCGGCCAGCCGAACATCAACGGCGTGTGGCAGGCGATGAACTCGGCGAACTGGAACCTCGAGGCACATTCGGCGGAGGCGCTGAAGGGTTTCTGGCAGCTCGGTTCGCTGGGCGCGATCCCCGCGGGACAGAGCGTGATCGACGGCGACGGCAAAGTCCCCTACAAGCCGGAAGCGCTCGCCAAGCGCGACGCGAATCGCGCCGGCTGGCCGAAGTCGGACCCGGAAACGAACTGTTACCTGCCCGGCATTCCGCGCGCCACCTACATGCCGTTTCCGTTCCAGATCGTGCAAGGCGGCGGCAACATCCTGTTCGTGTACAGCTACGCGACTGCCAATCGCATCGTGTACATGAGCAACCATCAGCAGCCGCCCGTCGACACCTGGATGGGCTGGTCGAATGGCCACTGGGACGGCGACACGCTCGTCGTCGAGACCAACGGCTTCAATGACTCGACGTGGTTCGACCGCGCTGGCAATTATCACAGCGGCGCGCTGAAGGTCACGGAACGCTTCACGCCGGTTGATGAATCCCACATGAATTACTCGGCGACGATCGAGGACGCGAACGTGTTCACGCGCGCGTGGACGGTCAGCATGCCGCTGTACCGGCACACCGAGCCGCAGGCCGAGGTGTTCGAGTTCAAGTGCGTGCCGTTCGTCGAAGAGCTACTTTACAAAGATCTTGAACTCAGCAAATGAGGCTCGGTCCTACGTATTAGTACGGAGTCGTAGGCGCGGCGAAAGCCCCAGAAACGGGATAGACTAAGAGCTAGTAGCGTTAAGATCCCTTCAGGAGAACGACGATGCGAACGAAACTGATCAGCATGGTTGCGGGAGCCGGGCTGTTGCTCGGGGCGGCGGCCACGCCGGTACTCGCGCATCATTCCTTCGCGGCGGAGTTCGACGCGGCCAAGCCCGTCACGATCGAAGGCACGGTCAAGGAGTTTCGGTGGGTCAACCCCCACTCGTGGCTCATGATCAACGTGACGAAGCCTGACGGCAAAGTCGAAGAGTGGGCAGTCGAGGGCGGAGCACCGAGCGCGTTGCTGCGCCGCGGCTGGACGCGCGACACGTTGCCCCCGGGCACGAAGGTCACCGTGCAGGGCTTCATGGCGAAGGATGGCTCGCTGCGCGCCAACGCACGCGACATTACCTTCCCTGGCGGCAACAAGCTGTTCATCGGCTCGAGCGGCACGGGCGCGCCGGACGAGAAGCCCGAGAAGTAACTCGCGCCACGACGTTTTGCGAATGAGCACCGGGGGCGAATCGCCCCCGGTGTCGTTTCGAGACCAACCAGAGAGCGACGCCTCGTGGACACGAAGAAGATCAGATTCGTATCGAACCGACCTTGGCTCACCGAGAACAGCGCGTCTAGGCCAGGGCCCATCCTCAAGACGCTCCCCGATTGGTACCGCAACGCGGATTGGTTCGTGCCGGACCCGGCGACGGAGAAACCCGCGGAGGCGCCGGATGGCAGCGGCAAGATGCCGACGTGGAAAGCTTGCCCGGCGGTCCTCGACGTCATGGGAACCGGATACACCTACAAGACGCCGTGTGATATCGAGTTCACGGAGGATGCAACCGGCAACATTCACGCAAAAGTGCTGGACGACCAGCATCGAATCTTTCTGGTAGACCGTGAACCGATGCCCCAGTTTGTTCACCCCAGGGGGTATCACGCGAAGCATTTCGCATGGTGGGCCGACTGGGCAGTGGAACTCCCCGAAGGCTACAGTGCTCTTTACACCCACCCGCTCAATCGCTTCGAGCTCCCCTTCCTGACTACGAGCGGGATCGTCGACAACGACAAGGTGCACTTGCCAGGCACGATGCCGTTCTTCGTTCTGAAGGGCGTTCGCGGAATTCTTCCTGCCGGCACGCCCTACGCACAGATCATCCCGTTCAGGCGGGAACACTGGGAATCAGAGGTCCATGTCTCCGCAGATACCGAGGCAATGATTGCGAAAAACAAGGCGAACAGCGCCCAGTATCGCAAACCGGACGGCGGCGTTTACCAACGAGAAGTCTGGGAACGAAGAAAGTATCAGTAGAACCGATCCGAGAAACGCTCAGCGCATGTTGCCGCCGGCCGAGCCGCCGGGTTGCAGTGCCCGCGGAGGCGGACCGCCGGTGGCCCAATCGAGCAACTCGACCGTGTGCACGACGGGCAGCCCCTCGCCTGCCGCGAGCTGCGTAATGCAGCCGACGTTGCCCGTCGCGACCACGGCCGCGTGCGTGCGCGCGACGTTCGCGAGCTTGCGCTCGCGCAGGCGCGTCGCGATCTCCGGCTGTAGCACGTTGTACGTGCCTGCAGAACCGCAACACAGATGGCCTTCGGCGATCTCGCGCACTTCGAAACCCGCAGCCGCGAGCAATCGGCGCGGCTCCGCATCGACCTTCTGGCCGTGCTGCATCGAGCACGCGGAGTGATACGCGACGGCGAGCTCCGGCACGCCGGTCGCACGCGGCGGTAACCCGATCGTGGCCAACGCTTCCGTGATGTCGCGCGTTTTCGCGCTCACGGCCGCGGCCTTGGCGGCGAGTTGTGGATCGTTGCGAAACAGATAACCGAAATCCTTCGCGTGCGTCCCACAGCCAGAAGCGTTCGCGACGATGGCGTCGAGCCCCTGGCCCGCAAGCTCCGCGTGCAGCCGCTCGACGATGCTCGCGGCTAGCGCGTGCGCGCGCGGCTCTTGCCCCAGGTGATGTACGAGCGCGCCGCAACACCCACCGACCACGACGACCTCGACACCGGTGCGTTCGAGCAGCCGGATCGTGGCGGCGTTGATCTCGGGTGCGATGACGGTCTGCACGCACCCTTCGAGCAACGCGACGCGGCCGCGTTTCCCTACAGGCGCCTGGCGCGACGACGATACGGATGCTTCGGTCGGCGGCCGCCGGCCCCGCGCGAGATCGAGCATGGCGCGCAGCGAGCGCGGCAACAGCGGCGCGAGCGGCCGCGCGAGCATCGCCAGCGCGAGCGCCGCGCGCACGCGCTTCGGATACGGCAGCACAAAGCCCAACATCGCGCGCAGCCCACGCTCGAGCAACGGCCGCGTGTACGTTCGCTCGATGTGCACGCGCGCGTGATCGATCAGGTGCTGGTAGTGCACGCCCGACGGGCACGTCGTCATGCAGGCGAGGCAGCTCAAGCAGCGGTCGACGTGGCGCACGACCTCGGCCGTGGCCGGCCGGTCGTGCTCGAGCATGTCCTTGATCAGGTAGATCCGGCCACGCGGACTATCGAGCTCGTCGCCGAGCAACACGTACGTCGGACACGTGGCCGTGCAGAACCCGCAGTGCACGCACTTGCGCAGGATCTGCTCGCTGGCGGCGATTTCCGGATCGGCGAGCTGGCGTTCGGTGAAGCGCGTCTGCACGTATCTCCCCTAGCCCATGCGGCCCGGGTTCAGAATGCCGCGCGGATCGAACGCGACTTTGAGCCGCTCCGCAACGGCCGCGGCGACGAGCGGCTGCGGCTGGAACACCGGGCTCGCAGCCCGGTCGGCGACCGGGGCCTTGATCAGCGTGGCGTGGCCGGCGCGAAAAGCTGCGCGCACGCGAACCGCATCGACCGCATCGAACGCGGCAAAGATCAGGCCGCCGCCCCAATCGAGCAGGTAACGCTGCGGCCGCAGCTGCTCGAGCACGGCCGGTGCATCGGCCGGCGGCACCGAGATGCGCCACACCACCGGGCTCGCCGCGAGCGCCACTGCGCCCGCGTGCGCGTGCCACAACTGCCGCGACGCGGCGCCGTCGACGACTTCGACAGGCGTCGCGCGCAATTCCGCGCACAATGCGTCCGTGCGGGCCACCACCGACGCCGCAAACCCCTCGATCCGCAACAGGCTGCCGCGCGCGGGGTCGAAGCCCGCGGCCGACACGTCGTGCGGCGAGCCGAGCGCCGCGGTCAGTAACGCGACACTCGCGGCGGGCGTCGCGCTCGCCAGCACGAGCGTGCGATCGAACTCCGCCGTCGGAGTCACGCGCAACGTCACATCGATCAGCACCGCGAGCGTTCCCCACGAGCCCGCGAGCAACTTCGGCAGGTCGTAGCCCGTCACGTTCTTCACGACTTTGCCGCCGGCTTTGAACCGTTCGCCGCGCCCGGAGACGGCGTTGAAGCCTAAGAAGTGATCGCGCGCGGCGCCCGCCGCGACGCGGCGCGAACCCGCGAGGTTCGTGGCCAGCACGCCGCCGATCGTCTGCCCGCCGCGCACACCGAGCAGCGCGCCGAAATCCGGCGGCTCGAACGCGAGCCGCTGCGCATGCGCGGCGAGCGCGGCATCGAGCGTCGCGAGAGGCGTGGCGGCTTGCGCCGTCAACACGAGCTCCGCCGGCTCGTACGTCACGATGCCGGTCAACGCGCCGAGGTCGAGCAGGTCCGCCGCGACCGGCCGGCCGATCGCGCGTTTCGAGCCGCCGCCGACGGGCTCGAGCGGGCGGCGCGCGCCTATGATGATCTCGGCGGCGTCCGCCGCATCGCGCGGCCGCAGCACGGCCTTGTCGAAGTCTTGCGGCATCGGTCAGAACCGCGGCAGATGCGCGAAGCGCTCGGCGCCGGAATGCACGTGCTCGCGCCCCTGCTCCGCGCACCGGCGCAACGTCGGGAACACCTTGCCCGGGTTGAAGCGAACGGCAGGATCGAACGCGTGCTTCACGCGGTGTTGCACCTCGAGATCGATGGCATCGAACTGGTACGTCATCAGGTCGCGCTTCTCGATGCCGACACCATGCTCGCCCGTCAACACACCGCCGACGTCGACACAGAGCTTCAGAATGTCGAAGCCGAACGCCTCGGCCTTGTCGGTCTCACCCGGCACGTTCGCGTCATACAGAATCAACGGGTGCAGATTGCCGTCGCCGGCGTGGAAAACATTAGCGACGCGTAAGCCGTAGCGAGCCTGCATGCGATCGATCTCGCGCAGCACGCGCGGCAGCTCGCGGCGGGGAATCGTGCCGTCCATGCAGTAGTAGTCCGGGCTTAAGCGACCGACGGCCGGGAACGCCGCCTTGCGCCCGGCCCAGAATGCGAGCCGTTCACCCTCGCTCGTCGACACACGAATGCCCGCCGCCGCGTTGTGCGCTGCGATGGCGCTCACGCGCTCGATCAGGTAGTCGACTTCCACGGCCGGACCGTCGAGCTCGACGATCAGCAGCGCCTCGACGTCGAGCGGATAGCCCACGTTCACGAACGCTTCGGCCGCCGCGATCGCCGGCCGGTCCATCATCTCCATGCCGGCCGGAATGATGCCGTGGCCGATGATCGCAGCCACGCAGGCTCCCGCGGATTCGATGCTCTGAAAGCCGATCAACAGCGCGCGCGCCGTCTGCGGTCGGCGCAGGATGCGCACGGTCACCTCGGTCACGATGCCGATCAGGCCCTCGGACCCCACGGTCAACCCCAGGAGATCGTAGTGGCCCGCGTCGAGGTGCTTGCCCCCCATGCGCACGACTTCGCCCTGCGGCGTCACGAGCTCGACGCCGAGCACATTGTTCGTCGTGAGCCCGTACTTCAGGCAGTGCACGCCGCCGGAGTTCTCGGCGACATTGCCGCCGATCGTGCACGCGATCTGACTCGACGGGTCCGGCGCATAGTAGAAACCTTCGCCCGCCACGGCGTGACTGATCGCGAGGTTCGTGACGCCGCATTGCGCCACGACACACCGGTTCGCGTAGTCGACGTCGAGGATCTTGTTGAACTTGCCAAGCGCGACGACGATCGCGTCTGCGGCCGGGATCGCGCCACCCGACAACGACGTGCCCGCACCCCGGGGCACGACGTTGACGCCCTCGCGGTCGGCGAACGCGAGAATCGCGGCCACCTCGGCCGTCGTCTCGGGCAGCACCACGACCAGCGGCCGCTGCCGGTAGGCCGTCAGCGCATCGGTCTCGTAGGCCGCGAGCCGCAGGTCGTCCTCGATGACGTTACCGCGCGCCACGAGCGCACGCAGCGCGCGGACGATGCTCGCGCGGCGCTCGACAATGGCCGCATCCGGAGTCGGCAGGCAGATCATGGCCGCGATTAGACACCAAAACCTCGAGCGGTGGCAGCCGCACCGCGCCCGCGGCATAGTTCGGTGCCCATGACCACCGACTCCATGTCCGGCCAGGCACAGCAGCGTGTCCGCGAGCGCCTCGACGCGCTGCTCGCGGCCGGCGCGAGCCCGGGGCTCGAGTACACGACCGTGAATCGCTCCGGCGAGTGCGTCACGCACGCCGTCGGCTTCGCGGACGTCGGTGCGCGCACGGCGCTCACCGCGACGACCCGGCTCATGGCCTACTCGATGAGCAAAACGGTGACGGCCGCGGCCGTGCTGAAGCTCGCCGCGGCGGGCCGGCTCGGCTTAGACGATCCGGCCGAGCGCTACGTCGACATTCCGTACGGCCCGGCCGTGACCGTGCGCCGCCTACTCAGCCACACGGCCGGCCTCCGCAACCCGATCCCATTGCGCTGGGTCCATCTACCCGCGCGGCACGCGGCGTTCGACGAACGCGCCGCGCTGCGCGCCGTGGTCGCGCGCAGCGCTACCCTCGCCGCAACCCCGGGCACGCGCTTCGCTTACACGAACCTGGGCTACTGGCTGCTCGGCGCGATCGTCGAGGCGTGCACGCAGCGGCCGTTCACCGACTACGTCGAGCGCGAGCTGCTGGCGCCCCTCGGCATCGCCCCGCACGAGCTCGGCTACTCGCTCGGTCCGGCCGACACGGCGACCGGCTATCTCGAGAAGTGGTCGTGGCTGAATCTGCTGAAGCGTTTCGTCATCGACGGTGCCTACATCGACCGCTACGAGGGCTCGTGGCTCAAGATCCGCGCTCACTACGTCGACGGGCCGGCGTTCGGCGGCTTGATCGGCACCACGGCGGCGTTCGGCACGTGGCTCACCGATCTGCTCGGCGAGTCGCGCACACTACCCGGCGCGGCGCGAGCGTGGCTGTTCGAGCAGCAGCGCCTTGCGTCCGGCGAACCCGTGCCGATGACGCTCGGCTGGCACATAGGCGAGCTCGACGGCGCGCGTCACTACTTCAAGGAAGGCGGCGGCGGCGGATTCCACTCGATGATGCGGCTGTACCCTGAGCGCGGTCTTGGGTCGGTCATCATTGGCAACGCGACGGGCTTCAACGCGCGCAAAGCGCTCGACGAGCTCGATCGCCTACAGGGGTGAGGCGCTTATCAACCCGCGGCCGAAGCGGCATACTTCCAGCCATCCGCCTCTCGGCACCGCAGTGGAGCTTATGACCCCGACCGCTGGCATCGCCGCCGTGATCCAACTCGCCGTGGCGCCCGTGTTTCTGTTGGCGGCGATCGCCGGCCTGCTCGGCGTGATGTCGACGCGGCTCGGCCGCATCATCGACCGCGCCCGCGTGATCGAGAGACGAATTCCGCAGACCAAACGCGACGACCAACGCGCATTGCTGCGCAGCGAAACCACGACGCTGTGGCAGCGCATCGCTCTGATCAACTGGGGTATCCGGCTGTGCGTGACCGGCGCACTCACGGTGTGTCTCGTGATCGTGTCGCTGTTCGTCGGTGCGTTCGTCACGGTGAACATTGCCACCCTGATCGCGGTGCTGTTCGTGCTGGCGATGTTCCTGATGATCGCAGGCCTGCTGTTCCTGCTGCGCGAGGTCAACGTGTCGACGCGCACCATGCGTCAAGGCCTGGAGATCGCGCTCGAGGGCGGTACCGCCCCACCCCACCAGACGAAGTAGACGCGAGAGCCCGGCCATTCGCCGCCGGGCTCTCGCCTTGTCGCCACCGCAACCGCGCGGCCGCGGCAACGAACCGAACCTTAGTTCACGAAGTCCTTGAGGTTCTTCAGCGGCAGAACCCGAACCTTCTTCGACGCCGGCTTGGCCTTGAAGACCATCGGCTGTTTCGTGAACGGGTTTACGCCCTGGCGCTCCGGCGTGGCAGGCTTCTTGACGACCTTCATCTTCAGAAGACCCGGCATGGTGAATAGTCCACCACTCTTCAGGCTCTTCTTGATGATCTTGTTCAACGACTCGAAAACCGCCCCCACCTGCGCGCGCGACAGATCTGCGTCTTTGCAGAGCTGCGCCACGATTTCCGACTTGCTCGGTGCCCCACCTTTCTTTGCCATTCTTTCTGCTCCTGGTTGCGAGTGCAGCGGAACAACGCGTTCCGCCCGATTCGGCGCGAAACATAACATGGAGTTCGGCGGAGGGCACGACACTCCTGCGTCGCCGATAGCCGACACTCCGACGCGAAAACGCGCACCGTTTCCGCGCACGGCTGCTACGAGGGGATGTCGGGTGCGGCCGTCACGCCGGATTCGTGACGCGGGAAATCCGCTCGCGTCGATCGCGTCGAGGTAGCCGTGCCACGCGGCGTGGCCAATCACCGGAAGAATAACCGCCAAACCAATGAAAAGCGTCGCAAAACCTAACAACAGCCCGACCACGATCAGCCCAAGCCACACCGCCATCGCCAGCCGGTTGCGGAGCACGGCGTTGATCGAGGTCACGGCCGCGGTCACGGCGTCCACTCGCCGGTGCACGATCATCGGCAAGGAGAAGGCGCTGACCGCAAACGTCAGCGCTGCGAACATGGCCCCGATGACGCTGCCGATGCCCGAGATAGGTGACCAGGTCGCGCAAAGCCGGCTGGCCGCGCGCAGGCAAAAAGACACTCAGCATGGCCCCGGCCCGAGCCCAGACCAGGAAGATCATCAGCAGCACGAGCGTGAAGACCAGCTCATTGCCGATGTAGAGCCTGACTCCGGATCGTAGCGCTTCGCGGAGCGACGGCCGCTGGGCGCGATCGAGCTCCGCGCTCAAGACGTACAACCCGGTGCACGTCAACGGTGCGATGAATACGAAACCGCCGACCATCGCGAGCATGAACCAGTAGCTGCCATAGCGCCACGCGAGCCAGCTCACGAGCGCCATCGCCACCGCCATGAACGCGCCGTACGCGAGACTCTGTGGCCACGCGCGGCGGAAGTCGGAGAGCCCGAGTCGCAACCACGTCAGAGGTGCGGTGACACGCAGCGTTCGACACGGTGCGACAAACGGCAACGTGTCCTCGTCGATTCTGTCCGACTCGCCGGTCACGGACTCTCCCCCGATCGTCCTTAAGGCGTGACCGAGTGTAGCGCTCGCAGCGCCACCGCCGTGACCTCGTACAAACCGAAATGTACGAGCGCGCAGCGCCAGTCGGCGTTCGCTCCTTCGTACAATTACGTATCACGGCGCGCGCGCCGCGACCTCCATACTGCGCCCGCACTCTTGGTGCCTCGGAGGACCGCAGCCCGCATGGATAGCGCTACTCACCTACTACGACAAGGTCGTCAGGCAATTCGCGATCACGACCGTGCTGTGGGGCATCGTCGGCATGGCCGTCGGCGTGCTGATCGCGGCGCAGCTGATGTGGCCCGCACTGAACTTCGACGTGCCGTGGTTGAGCTACGGACGCCTCCGGCCGCTGCACACGAACGCGGTGATCTTCGCGTTCGGCGGCTCGGCGTTGTTCGCCACGTCGTATTACGTCGTACAGCGCACGTGTCACGTGCGGCTCTTCCTGCCGAAGCTCGCGAGCTTCACGTTCTGGGGCTGGCAGGCCGTGATCGTGGCCGCGGCCATCACGCTGCCGCTCGGCATGACGCAGAGCAAAGAATACGCGGAGCTCGAATGGCCGATCGACGTGCTGATCGCCGTCGTCTGGATCGCGTACGCGATCGTGTTCTTCGGCACGCTTAGCGATCCGGCGCGTGAAGCACATCTACGTCGCGAACTGGTTCTACGCGGCCTACATCCTGACGGTCGCGCTGCTGCACATCGTGAACAGCCTCGCGATCCCGGTCAGCTTCGGCAAGAGCTACTCGCTGTACGCCGGCAACGTCGATGCGATGGTGCAATGGTGGTACGGCCACAACGCGGTCGGATTCTTTCTGACCGCCGGCTTCCTCGGCATCATGTATTACTTCGTGCCGAAGCAGGCGAACCGGCCGATCTACTCGTACCGCCTCTCCGTCGTGCACTTCTGGGCGCTGATCTCCATATATATGTGGGCCGGCCCCCATCACCTGCACTACACGACGCTGCCCGACTGGGCGCAGTCGCTCGGCATGGTGTTCTCGCTGATGCTGCTCGCGCCGTCGTGGGGCGGCATGATCAACGGGATCATGACGTTGTCCGGCGCGTGGCACAAACTGCGCACCGACCCGATCCTGAAGTTCATGATCGTGTCGTTGTCGTTCTACGGCATGTCGACCTTCGAAGGGCCGATGATGTCGATCAAGACGGTCAACGCACTGTCGCACTACACCGACTGGACGATCGGCCACGTGCATTCCGGCGCGCTCGGTTGGGTCGCGATGATCTCGGTCGGCGCCATCTACGCGCTCATGCCGAAGTTGTTTGGCAAACCCGCCATGTACAGCACGCGGCTGATCGACCTGCACTTCTGGACCACGACGATCGGCATCGTGCTGTACATCGCCGCGATGTGGATCGCCGGCGTCATGCAGGGCCTGATGTGGCGCGCCGTCAACGACGACGGCACGCTGACCTACAGCTTCGTCGAGAGCTTGCAGGCGACGTATCCGTTCTACGCCGTGCGGCTCGTCGGCGGCCTGCTCGTGCTCTCCGGCATGTTCGTGATGGCCTACAACGTGTGGAAGACCGCCGAGCTCGGCAAGCGCATCGCTCCGGCGCCGGTCTTGGAACCCGCTTGAGGAGCGCCGCGTGAAACACGAAATAGTCGAAAGAGCCAGCGGCCTGCTCGGCGTCCTGATCGTGCTCACGGTCAGCATCGGTGGCTTGGC
Source organism: uncultured Gammaproteobacteria bacterium (assembly GCA_963748045.1). Classification (GTDB taxonomy): domain Bacteria; phylum Pseudomonadota; class Gammaproteobacteria; order Steroidobacterales; family Rariloculaceae; genus FEN-1219. Next base: position 34,785 of record CAVVIC010000011.1, on the reverse strand, counting down.
CGAGATCGTGCCGCTGATGCTGTCTGCGCCCGGCGTCGAACCGGCTCCCGGCGTGAAACCGTACACCGCGCTGCAACTCGCGGGGCGCGACATCTATCAGCGCGAGGGCTGCTACAACTGCCATTCGCAGATGATCCGGCCATTCCGCGCCGAGACCGAGCGCTACGGCCACTACTCGCTGGCCGGCGAGTCGGTATACGACCACCCGTTCCAGTTCGGCAGCAAGCGCACGGGCCCCGATCTCGCGCGCGTGGGCGGCCGCTACAACGACGAGTGGCACCGCGTGCACCTCATGAATCCGCGCGACCTGGTGCCGGAGTCGAACATGCCGCGCTACTCCTGGCTCGCGGACGGCCACCTCGACGGCCCGCACTATCACGCGCCACCTCGAAGCGCTGCGAACCATCGGCGTTCCGTACACGGACGCGGACATCGCCGGCGCCGCGAAGGCGGTCGACGGCAAGACCGAGCTCCAGGCGCTGATCGCGTACCTGCAGGGGCTCGGCATAGCCACGAAGCGAGGGCGCTGACATGGACCTCGGAACGTTCCGCGGTCTCGTGACGGCGCTGCTCATGACGTTGTTCGTCGGATTCGTGATCTGGGCGTATAGCCGCGGCCGCCACGCGGAGTTCACGCGCGCGGCAGATCTGCCGCTCGAAGACGACGACGCGCCACCACGGACGGAGACGCACTGACATGACTCTCGGCTGGACTCTCTTCGTCGTGATCCTCGTCGTCGCCCAGATCATCGGCGCCGCCTGGCTCATGATCGCATCGAGCAGGACCACGATCGGCGAAGGCGCAACCACGGGGCACGTCTGGGACGGCGACGTCGTCGAAGGCAACAATCCGCTGCCGCGCTGGTGGCTCGGCTTGTTCTGGCTCACGATCGTGTTCGCACTCGCCTACCTCGTGCTGTTCCCAAGCTTCGGCGCATCCTCGCTGCTCGGTTGGAGCCAGATCGGCCAATACGACCGCGAGATCGAGGAAGCCGAGCAAACGTACGGCAAGCTGTTCGCGACATTCGCAGCTGCGCCGGTCGAGGAACTGGCCAAGAACCCCGCGGCGTTGAGTGCAGGCCGCAACCTGTTCGTGAACAACTGCGCGCAGTGCCACGGCTCCGACGGGCGCGGCGCGCGCGGCTTCCCGAACCTGACCGACGACGAATGGTTGTACGGCGGCAAGCCGGCGGAGATCGAAGCGTCGATCAAAGGCGGCCACACGGGCGTGATGCCCGGCTTCGGCGCGGGCCTACCCGAGGAGACTCGCAGTCTGCTCACCGACTATGTGCAGCATCTCGCGGGGCGCGAGGTGGAACCCGCCCGCGTCGAGCAAGGCCGCCCGCTGTTCACCGCCAACTGCTCGGCCTGTCACGGTGCGAACGGCGAAGGCAACCAACTGCTCGGCGCGCCGAAGCTCGCGAACGAGATCTGGCTGCACGGCTCGGGCCGCAGCGCGATCTTCGACGTCATCACGAACGGCCGCATGAACCAGATGCCGTCGCAAGAGCCGGTGCTCGGCCCGGACCGCGTGCACGTGCTCGCCGCCTACGTCGTGAGCCTGTCGAAGCGGGAATGACGCGATGGACGCCGGCAGCGACCCGGAACGCGACGACGGCCTTGAGACGCACGAGCTGAGCCGCCGGCAGCGCGACGTCGCGGTCGCCGGCTGGTCGTCGTTCCTCGTCGCCGCAGTCGGCACGATGGTGCTGTTCGCGTTCGTCGACCCGATGACGCTGGTCGAGGTCACGGAGCCGCCCTTGCCGGTCGAGCGCATGACGGGCTACGCGATCGGCTTCTTCTTCATCTGGATACTGACGGCCGCCTCGGCCGCGCTGACGCTGTACCTGCTGCGGACCTCGCACGCCGAACCGCCGCCGAAAGACTACGAGAGCCGAAGGACCGCGCTCGCATGGCTGAAATCGCACCGCAGTCGCTGTACGCCGCGCAGCAGAAGATCTACCCGCGCGAGATCGACGGCGTGTTCGCGCGCTTTAGGATCGCGGCGATGGTCGTGCTGCTCGGCGGCTACTACCTCGCCGCGTGGGTCACGTGGGACGGGCGGCAGGCGCTGCTGTTCGACCTGCCGGCGCGCAAGTTCTACGTGCTCGGGCTCGTGCTGTGGCCGCAGGACTTCTTCTTTCTCTCATGGCTGCTGATCATCGCGGCGCTGTCGCTGTTCTTCTTCACCGCGCTGGCCGGCCGCCTGTGGTGCGGCTACGCCTGCCCGCAGACCGTGTGGACCGAGGCGTTCCTGTGGATGGAGCGGCTCGTCGAGGGGCGCGGCCCCGCGCGGCGCAAGCTCGACGCCGGGCCGTGGACGGCCAACAAGCTCTGGCGCAAGACCGCGAAGCAGGCGCTGTGGATCGCGTTCGCGCTCTGGACCGGCTTCACGTTCGTCGGCTACTTCACGCCGATTCGCGCGCTCGGCCGCGAGGTCATGGTCGCTCTCGCTCGGCGGCTGGGAGACGTTCTGGATCCTGTTCTACGGCTTCGCGACCTACGGCAACGCGGGCTTCATGCGCGAGCAGGTGTGCAAGTACATGTGCCCGTACGCGCGCTTCCAGAGCGCGATGTTCGACCGCGACACGCTGATCGTGTCGTACGACGAGCGCCGCGGCGAGCCGCGCGGCTCGCGCTCGCGCGGCAGCGATCCACGAAGCCAGCAACTCGGCGACTGCATCGACTGCCGCATGTGCGTGCAGGTGTGCCCGACGGGCATCGACATCCGCAAAGGCCTGCAATACGAGTGCATCGCGTGCGCCGCGTGCATCGACGCCTGCGATGGCGTCATGGACAAGATGCAGTACCCGCGCGGGCTGATCCGCTACTCGACGCAGCACGCGATCGAAGGCCGCACGACACGCGTTCTGCGCCCGCGAGTCATCGTGTACGCCACGCTTGCTGACCGTGCTCTGCGGCGGCTTCGTCACGGCGCTGCTGTTGCGCACGCCGCTCGATCTCGACGTGATCCGCGACCGCAACGCGCTGTATCGCGAGTCGCGGCCGGGCTACATCGAGAACGTGTATACGCTGCGCGTCATCAACAAGGACAACGCGCGCCACACCTACAGCGTGCAGGCCGAGGGCCTGCCGACGCTGGTCGTGGAAACCGATCCGCCCGTCGTCGAGGTCGGCGCCGGTGAAGTCCGCACCATCGCCGCGCGGGCGCTGGTCGAGGACGGCGCGGTACCTGGCGGCGGCCACACGATCACGTTCCGCCTCACGGCACGCGACGCCCGGCGTTGACGACGACCGAAAAGGCCCGACTGTTCACACCATGAGCCTGCTCACCGTTCACAAGCCCTGGTATCGCGACCGCTGGCCGTGGCTGCTGATGCTGCCGCCGGGCGCCTCCGTCGTCGCCGGCTTCGCGCTGCTGTATTTCGCGCTGCACTCGCCCGCCCCTCTCGTCGTCGACGACTACTCGCGGATAGAGGAGATCTCGCGCGAGCAGCAGATGGCGGACGAGCGAGCCGGCGCGCGCCGGCTCGAGGCGACGCTGCGTCTGCGCGCCGACAAACTCGGCACGACACACTTCGCGGTCGAGGTCGCAGGGGACGTCGGCACGCCGACGCCGACGCTCGCGCTCAAGCTACGGCACGCGGGCAACGCCGCCGCGGACCGCGCGCTCGTGCTCGACTACGACGGCCGCGACTACGTCGGCAACACCGATCTTGCCGCCGGCCGTTACGACTTCGAACTCACGCCGAGCGACCGTGCGTGGCGGCTCGCGGGCGCCGTCGGCCGCGCGCCGACGACCGTCCGCGTCACCGCGCCAGCGCAGTGACGACCATGGCGAGCTGCTTCCACTGTGGCGAACCGATCCCCGCAGGAGCGGATTTCTCGTTGGTCGTGCAGGGAAAGCAGCGACCCGTGTGCTGCCCCGGCTGCCTCGCCGTCGCAACGCTGATCGAGGAACAGGGCCTCGCGCGGTTCTACGACTTTAGGACCATGCCGAGCGCGCGACCGAAGGACCACGGGCCGGCCGCGAGCCCGTGGGCCGTATGCGATCGGCCTGAGGTCGCCGCGCGCCTCGCGCCGCGGTCGGCCACGGGAGGCAGCGAGCTGCGCTGCCGCGTGGAGGGCGTCACGTGCGCGGCCTGCGTCTGGCTCCTCGAGCGCGGCGTGCGCGGCATCGAGGGCGTCACGGACGTCGGCGTGAACCCGCTGTCGGGCGAGACGACGGTGCAGTTCGATCCGCAGCGCACGCGCCCGAGCGCTATCTTGAGCACGATCGCGAGCTTCGGCTTCGAGCCACGCCCGGCGCTGCTGGGCGCCGCCGATCGTCGGCAGGCGGACGCGCAACGCGCCGAGCTCAAACGGCTGGCGGTCGCAGGCTTGGGCTCGGCGCAAGTCATGACGCTCGCCGCCGCGCTGTACATCGGCGCGTTCGAGCACATGGAGGCCGCCTACACGAGCTTCTTCGTGCTCGCGAGCATGGTGGTGGCGACGCCCGTGGTGCTGTACTCGGGCGCACCGATCTTCTTGAGCGCGTGGCGCGACCTGCGCCGCGGCCGGCTCGGCATGGACGTGCCGGTGGCGCTGGCGCTCGCCATCGCGCTCGCCGCGAGCCTCGTGAACGCGCTGCGCGGCGCGGGCCACGTGTACTTCGACTCGGCGACGATGTTCCTGTTCTTCCTCGTGCTCGGCCGGTTCCTGGAGTCGCGCGCGCGCCGGCGCGCGGGCGGCGTGTTCGACGCGCTGGCCGATCTGCGGCCGCTGTCGGCCACACGCCGCCGCGGCGACAGCCTCGAGCGCGTCGGCACGATCGAGCTCGCGGCCGGCGACCTCGTGGTCGTCGCGCCCGGCGAAGCCGTTCCCGCCGACGGCGAGCTCGCGTCGGAGCACGGCGCGTTCGACGAGTCGCTGCTGTCGGGCGAATCGCTGGGCCGACTCCGTGCGCGCGGCGAAGCGGTGCTCGGCGGCTCCGTGAACGTGGGCCGCGCGCCTGCCGAGATTCGCGTGACGCGGCTCGGCGCGGACAGCTACCTCGAGCGCGTCGGCAGCCTGCTGCAACGCGCGCTCGCGGACCGGCCCGCGTTCCTGCGCCTCGCGGACCGCTTCGCGACGGGGTTCGTCGTGGCGCTGCTCGCGATCACGGCCGCGGCCGGCGCGTTCTGGCTCAACGACGGCGCCGGAACGCGCGTTCGAGGTCGTGCTCGCGCTGCTCGTCGTGACGTGCCCGTGCGCGCTGTCGCTGGCCGCGCCGGCGGCGTTCGCCGTTGCGCTCGGGTAATCTCGCGCGGCGCGGACTGCTGCTCTCCTCCGCTCGCGTGCTCGAGCGGCTCGGCGACGTGACGACGTGGATGTTCGACAAGACCGGCACTTTGAGCGAAGGCCGCATCGTCGTCGGCGCGCGTCGATACGCTGGCCGCGGTCGACGCCGAGCGTTGCCTTGCGCTCGCGGCCGCGCTCGAAGCGGGCAACGAGCACCCGATCGCGCGCGCGCTGCGCACCGGCGGGTCGATCGCAGCAGCCACCGAGCTCGACTATCGGCCCGGTTACGGCGTCACGGGCACGATCGACGGGCGCCGGTATCGGCTCGGCTCGGCGCGGCACGTCGGCGCCACCGGCAGCGACGATTCGCAGTGCGTGTATCTCGCCGACGAGCACGACGCTGCTCGCGCGCATCGAGCTCGCCGACACGCTGCGGCCGCGCGCGCGGGAAGCCGTGGCCGCGCTCGACGCGCGCGGCTATGCACTACTGCTCGTCAGCGGCGACGCCGCCGGCGCGGTGAGCCGCGCCGCACGAGCGCTCGGAGTCACGGAGTGGCACGCGGCACAGCGTCCCGAGGACAAGCTGGCGTTGTTGCGTGCGCGGCAGAAGTCGGGCGCCGTGGTCGCCGCCGTCGGCGACGGCATCAACGACGCGCCGTTGCTGGCGCAGGCCGACGTCTCGGTCGCGCTCGTCGCCGGCAGCCAGCTCGCACAGGCCAGCGCCGACGTCGTGTTCACGGGCGACGACCTGCGCGTGCTCGCGCGGCTGCCGGACTGGGCCGCGGCCACGCGCCGCATCGTGCGCCAGAACCTGGTGTGGGCGGCCGTGTACAACCTCGCGGCGGTGCCCCTCGCGGCCGCGGGCCTGCTCGCGCCGTGGATGGCCGCGATCGGCATGTCGCTTTGAGCTCTCTCGTGGTCGTCGGCAATGCCTTGCGACTGAACCGCCTGCTCGACGAGCGCCCGAACGCACGCGCCTCGGCGGCCGCACCACTGCCGCGGGAGCAGGCCGCATGAGCATCCTGTTCGCGCTGATTCCGCTCGCGATCGCGCTGCTCGCGCTGGCCGTGTGGGCCTTCTTCTGGGCCGTGCGCGCGGGCCAGTTCGACGATCTCGATACACCGGCCGTGCGGATCCTGCTCGACGACGAGGAACCGCGCGATGCCTGAGCTCGACGCAGCACTGTTACTCGCGGCATGGCTGACCGGGCTCGCCGGCAGCGGCGGCCATTGTCTCGGCATGTGCGGCGGCATCGTCGGCGCGCTCGGCGTGGGCCAGCGGCCCGGCTTTGGCGGCTTCGCCGTGCTCTTGGCCGCGCACCTCGGCCGGATCTTGAGCTACTCGGCGGCCGGCGCCTTGGCGGGGCTGCTCGGAGCCGCCGCGGTCACGACGTTGTTCGGCGCGCACGGCCTCGTGGTGCTGCGGATCGCCGCTGCCGTGCTGATCGGCGCGATCGGCGTGCAGCTCCTGCTCGGCCGGTCGCTACTGGCACCGCTCGAGCGCGCCGGTGCACTGGTGTGGCGGCGGCTCGCGCCGCTGCTGAAGCCGCTGCTGCCGCCGCGCGACCCGCTACGCGCGCTGGCCGTCGGCGCACTGTGGGGCTGGCTGCCGTGCGGTCTCGTCTACGCGCAGCTCTCGGTGGCCGCCACCGCAGGCGGCCCGCTCCAGGGCGGCCTCGTGATGGCCCTGTTCGGGCTCGGAACCTCGGTCGGGCTCACGGCATTGAGCGCCCTGCTGCAGTCGGTTGGCCTCGCTCGTCTCCCGCGTCACGCAGCGGGTCTGCTGCTCGTGGTATTCGCCGTCTGGCTGCTAGTGCCGATCATCACCGACGGTTCACATCATCACGGCGCCCACTGAAAGCCGCATGGGACTGATGCCGTCATGCAGTTCGGTGGTCACGCCAACAACCGAAACCGTGCGAGTTTGGCGGCGGCCCGGTCAAACGTCACTGTAGTCTCGCACCCGGCACCGGCGTTGACGCACCCGATCACGCAATCGGAGAACTCGGCGGTCGACTCGCGATAATCGTGAACCGCTTGTCGCACGAAACTCCGATGCTCGACGACAATCGTGGGAGCCGCGAGCAATCCTTCAATCGCGTCCGCAATCTCCTCACGCGATCCCGCGTAGAGACGCTTCAACACCCACGCGATCTCGGCGACCGTGACGGCGGAAATGTAGCCGGGCTCATCGCGCGTTAGCCGACCTTCGATCAAGTCGCGCGCCGCCTTCGCTTGCCGCGGATCGTCTTGTGCCAAATAACGCAGCACGACGTTCGTGTCGAGGCCAATCATTCACCCATCTCGCCGATCGTCTTCTTGATCTCCGCGATGCTCGTTGCTCGAACACGACGGTCCTTGAACATGCCTCGAAGCGTCTTAAGGTCTCTCGTCGCCGGCACCATCAGCACGCCCCGATCCGTCTCAACGAAGTCAACGCGATCGCCTTCCTTTAAGCCCATAGCCTCGCGGACGATTTTCGGAATCGTGACTTGCCCTTTGCTGGTGAGCGTCGCTTCAGCCATCCGTCTCTCCTTACGTCGCCGTCTTTCCTTACTTTGGAGTAAGGCACGAGTATGGTCAATATTTGCCGGCGCGGAACACAAAACGTCTGCCGGGTAACCGTCGGCGTTGCCCCCCCCCGGCGCACTGTTTTCGGGGATTCGATAGTTGATAACATAGAGTTGACTATCGTGGCTATTTCGATAAACTCTTTGCTATGCCGAAGAGCCCACTCGCATTGTCGACCCTACCGCCCGCCGCTGCCCGGGCCCTGCGGTCCTTGGGCGACAACCTCGCCATCGCCCGCGTCCGCCGGCGCGAATCGCAGCGTGTTTGGGCGAAACGGCTCGGGGTGTCGGTTCCCACTCTGATCCGCATGGAGCGTGGCGACCCCGGTGTCGGCGCCGGAATCTACGTCACGGCGCTGTGGATGATCGGTAGATCGGAAGCGTTGCCCGAGCTCGCGGCGCCAACGGCCGATCTCGGCGCCATCGAGAGCGACGTGCGTGGCGCCGTGCAGCGCCGCGCCGCCCGTTCCGCGGCTTCGGCGCGAGCGCGCGCTGCGACCAAGAAGTGACGCGCCGGTGACCGATGCCGCGTACGCACCCGTCGACCGGCTGTACTTGTGGATGCTGACGGAGCCGCACCGGCCGCTGCTCGTCGGTGAGCTGAACCTGGTGCGCGCGACGCAGGGCGTGTCGCTGCGATACGCCGACTCGTGGCTGCGCAGCGGCTTCGCCCTCAGCGAGGATTTGCCGCTGACCGACAGCGAGTTTCTGCCGACCGAAAAAGGCGCCGCGGCCGGCGCCGTCGACGACGCGCGGCCCGACCGCTGGGGCGAGCAGGTCATCCGCGTCATCGACAGACCCGCGCGGCTGTCGGTGCTCGAGTACCTGTACTTCGCGGGCGACGATCGCTTCGGCGCGCTCGGTGTGTCCACTTCTGCGGAAGACTACGTTCCGCGACGGCTGGGCCCGCTGCCCACGGTACGCGATGCAGACGAGATCCACGAGCTGATTCGCAAGGTGCGGGCGAACGAGCAGGTTCCGGCGGCACAGCGCCGGCTAGTCTCACCCGGCGTCACGATGGGCGGCGCACAACCGAAGGGGCTCATCGCCATCGACGGCGAGCAGTGGGTCGTGAAGTTCGCCGACGGCGATCCAACTGATACGCCGCTGATCGAGCACGCGGCGATGACGCTCGCGCACGCGGCGGATATCCGGGTCGCGCCGACAATGCCGATACGGCTGCTGGCCGGACACGCGGTGGCCGTCAAACGCTTCGATCGCACGGCCGAAACCCGCGCGCACTGCTTGTCGGCACGCGTCGCCTTGCGCGCTGCCGGCGAGCCCTTCGGCTACCCGGAGCTCGCACAGCTGCTGCGCCGGCGCGGCGTGATGGATGGCGAGAGGTATGTGGCGCAGATGCGCGAGCTGTTTCGACGAATGGTATTCAACATCCTGATCGACAACACCGACGATCACGAGAAGAATCACGTGCTAATCATGACGCCGGCCCAGCAGTACGAGCTCGCGCCGGCGTTCGACGTGCTGCCCTCGGGTCAGGCGCTCGGGTTTCAGCAGATGCGCGTGGGCAACGACGAGGCGGACTCGACGCTCGAGAACGCACTCTCGATGGCGGAGCTGTTCGCCCTCGATCGCGCACGAGCGATCGACGAGGTGCGCACAGTGGCGCGTGTAGTGGACACGTGGAAAACGCACTTCGCCGGCGTCGGTGTGAGCCGCGGCGACGTCGAGTTGCTCGCGGAGCAGATCGACCGGCCGTTCTTGCGCGCTCAGCGCCAGGAGTTCGTGCTAACGGGGTGACGCGGGTCCGAGCTCAACGACTTGCGCGTGCTTGCTGACCTACACTGAGGCGCCCTTCGAGCCCGCTCCGGTGGTACTCTCGGTCTCGACGCTCGAGGCCGCCGGACAGCGGGAGGCACGCTAGGGCGTGGGGCTTTGGGCGCCGTGAACCTGTCATGGGGGCTGCGGTACCCACACGCAGCCCCCCGCTCACCCCGGGGGTTTTCAACGTTTGGAGGTCAACACATGAGCCTTGAGACGACGATGCGCCGTTCTCTGTTGCTTACGGCCATGCTCACGGCGGGCCAGGGCGGCATGGCATTCGCCGACGACGAGGCGAATATGGCTGCCGCCTGCCTGCGACGGTCCGACATCCGGACCACCAAGATCCTCGATGACCGGAACGTCCTGTTCATCACGCGCGACCGGACCACGTACAACAACCAGCTCGTGCGGCAATGTCCCGGCATGCGCCGCAGCTCCGCCATGAGCTTCACGTACGCCAACAACGGCAAGCTGTGCGCTGGGAGCACGTTCACCGTGCTCTATCGCTCGGGCGCTAGTACGAACACGACGCCTTACACGAACCCCGTCACCAACGAGCACATCGCGTTGCAAGGGCCGGCGTTCGTCACCGGACCGACGTGCCAGATCGGCATGTTCGGCCCCGTAAGCGAGGACGAGGTGAAGGCCCTGATGGCTGCTACGGAAGAGCCGAAACGCTCGCGCCGCCGAGGCGCCCAGGACGCGGTGAAGACGGAGGCCGTCGAAGCCGCACCGGCACCCGAGCAGCCCGCGACGAAGTAGCCCGACACGCCCTCGTCCCGCTAGTCCCTGCCCAAAAACAAAAACGGCGAGCCCTTGCGGGCTCGCCGTTGTTACGCCAGGTGGCGCGACGCTTCGTTAGAAACTGATCTTCACGCCGACGTACATACGACGCCCGAGGATGTCGTAGTAGTCCGCACGTGTGACTTCCGCGTTGTTGTCGCCGACACGAGCGCCGACGATATTCGGTTGCTCGTCGGTCAGGTTGTCGATACCCATACGCAGGTTGATCTTATCGTTGAGCGTGTAGCCCGCGAATAGGTTCAACGACTGGTACGAGTCGACTGGGAACACCGTCGTCGCCGGATTGCGCGACGCCGACTCGTCACGGATGCTCGGCAGGTACCGCAACTGCAGGCCGACATTGGCTTTGCCGCCCCCGAAGTTGTAGCCGAACGTGTTCGTCAGTTTGTACTTGAACTGCCCGCCTTGGTCGAACGTGCCCTTCACGTGATTGATCGGAGTCCCCGGCGCATCCGCGATGTCGTACTTGCCGAGGAACGTGACCAACGAGTTGATGAAGAACGAGCCCATGCCGATGTCCTTCGTCCAGTTCACCGACATGTCGAGACCCGAGGTCTGCAAGCTGCCGGTGTTGATGAACGGAGCGTCGACAGAGGAGCGTTCGCCGGAGACCACGTTGCGCTTGATCAACGCGCAGTAGGCGTTGCCCGTATACGTGAGCGTCGGGTTGCTCGTGCCGTTGGCGTTGAAGCACTGCTGGTGCGCAAACAACGAGTTCAGCGGCGCGATCGCGTTCGTGATCTCGATGTTGTACCAGTCGAAGGACGCCGTCAGGTTCTCGAACTTGCCCGGATGCTGCATGACGAGGCCCAACGTGAAGGTCTTGCCCTGTTCCGGCTGGACCTTCGTGCTACCGGCGCGCAGCTCGATCTCCAGCGGGAAGAACGGGTTGCCCGGCCGCGCGAAATTGTTCGCTGCCGCGCTCCCCGGGAGCCCGAACACCGACGTGTTGTCGTTCGCGGTGATACCGTCGCTATTGTTGATGATCGCGGCGCACAGCGCCTGGACTGCGAGCCGGTTCGGGTTGGCGGCGATGTTGCCCCACGGCGCCGTCGTCGTGAACGAGCACGGATCGCTCGGCGCGAACGGTACGACGAGCAACGACACGCCCTGGAACAACTCGGCCGTGTTCGGAGCGCGTTCGGCCGCCTGATAGCCGCCGCGCAACGTCAACGCCCCGGTGGCCCTGTACGTGAACAGCGCCTTCGAAGTGTCGGTCGTGCCGATGTTGGAGTTGGCGTAATTCGATTTACGCAGACCGAACTCGAGGTCGAACTTCTTCGTCACCGGAAGCAGCAACTCGCCGTAGATCTCGTTGGTCTTGGTGCCACCGGCCGTGTTGTTCGACGCGAAGATGCTCATCGGGTTCTCGATGACCGATTCGCGATCGTTCGTCTCGCCCGGGTCGAACTGGAAGGTGTTCTTGCGCGAGCTGGCACCCAGCGCGAACCGCAGCTCACCCGCCTTCATGTCGGTGATCTTGCCCTGCAGGTTGAACTCGCCGATGTCCTGCTTGAGCTTCGTCAGCGAACGCGCCTTCGACGCGATGCTCTCGAGGCAGTCCGCCCCTACGACACCCGACCCACCCGTCGAGCTGTTCGTGAAGATCGGCAAGCCGGTCGAACAGTTCTGGAAGTAGTTGCGACCCGCCGTGAACGAACCCTTACCCCACGTGCCGTTGGTCTGGCTCAAGAGGTACTGGTAACGCTGCAACGACGGCATGTTGTAGAAGAAGTTTTCAGTGTTCGTCTGGCCCGTGGAAACGTAAGCCTCCCAGGTCCAATCGCGATTACTGAATCTGCCTTCGACACCCGCCATGATCTGGAACACGTCGTTGCTCGATTTCGTGGTGACCGGTCCACCGAGGAAGTCGAGCACACGGAACAGCGTCCAGGGATTGGTCGGCGTCGGGCGCGAGGCGAGCAGGCTCGCCAACCCCGCGGGAATCGGCCGGCCATCCACCGGGATCGGGGCCGCCCAGACCGTGATCGCGGGCGGATAGCCACCCGTGGTCGTGACCTCGACGCTGCTGTAGGTGGCCTGCGCGAACGCCGTCAGCTTGTCGTTAAGCTCGTGCGTGGCACGGCCGAACAACGAACGACGAGTCAACGGCGACGACGCTTGGCCGTCGTAGTTGACCTGGCCCAAGTTGCCGTTCGGCTGCAGACGCATGCCGGCGTAACCGGAGCCGATCGCCGTATGGCTCGTCGCGCTGTCGATCGGGCCGTTATAGCCGCGGGCGCCCGCCAGAATGAACGGCGTGTTGTCTGGGTTGAAATAGATCTCCGAGTTTCGCGGAACTACCCACTGACCCGCCCCCGGCGCCGGACCCCCTTGGGTCGTACCGCCGCCTGCGAGAAACCCCGCCTTGCCGGCGAAGAGCGCGTCGACCGCCGCCTGGGTCGGCAGACCCAATGCCGGCACAGTCCCCACTCCGAGAATCGCCGACGACGGCGAGTAACCGGGCGGTTGGATGAATCCGCCGGCGTCGCTGCCCGGATCGAACCAGCCGTTCATGAAGAACTTGCGGTCTTTGAGCAGAACCTCACCGCGGTTGTACCACTCGACACCGAGCATCACGTTGCTCTTGCCGTCGCCGGAGTTCACACCGAGCAAAGTGGTGAAGCGGGTCTCCTGGCCGTCGCTGTTGGAGTTCATCCCACTCTGGAAGTCCATGTCGACGCCTTCGAAATCCTTCTTCAGGATGAAGTTGACGACACCGGCCATGGCGTCGGCGCCGTACACGGCGGAAGCGCCTCCGGTGATCGTCTCGACACGCTCGATGGCGGCGGACGGGATCGTGTTGACGTCGACCAGCAGCGCGGCGTTCGCCGGCTGCGCGCGGCGGCCGTCGATCAGCACCAGGGTGCGGTTCGGACCGATACCACGCAGGTTGACGCTACCGATACCGAGCGAAGCAGTGGGACCGGCCTGAATGCCCTGGTCGAACTGCGTGCCTTCCGGCACGAACTGCGGCATCTGGTTCAGCACGCTCTCGATGCTGATCGTGCTCGAATTCTCGAATCTCGCCGCATCGATCGTGACGATCGGGCTCGCGGCTTCGAGGTCACGACGGACGATGCGCGAGCCCGTGACCGTGATCTCTTCCAGACCCTGTTGATTCTGTGGTGGTTGTTGTGCCTGCGCCGCACCACCGCCCGCCAGCAAGGCAGAGATGGTCGAAGCGAGCAGCGTGCGATTGACGACCTGCGTCTGTTCGCGTGTGCTTCCTAACATTGGTTGATCCCCCGATGGATTCGGCTGAGTTGTAAGAACGAAAAACAATAAGGACTACCGCTGCTTCAGCGACCTAGTAGTGTTGCCAAAAAGCGATTGCCCCCCACTCCATGCGACCGGCTTTTGTGGCCAGCCTGGATGGCACTCTGCATCACACTGGCAGAACTATCCAGAGAATATTTCCTACTAGCACCATAGATGCTATGTTGTATTCTTGCAACGCAAACGCTCCGTTCGCTCGAGCGGAGCGCATACGACGCGCGCTCGCGGGTGCGTCAGCGGCGTGGAGAACGCGGCGCACAGGCAGTACTCTTTAGCACCTTTGCCGCCCGCTTCTCGAATATCACTCGCAAAACACAATGCAGTTGTTACGCCGCATCCTGATTCTCACGCACCGGTACGTTGGGATACCGCTGAGCGTACTGTTCGTCCTTTGGTTCGTCACGGGCATCGCCATGATCTACGTCGGCGGCATGCCGGCGCTCGATCCGAAGGCCCGACTGGAACGTCTGCCCGCACTCGACATCGCCGCCGTGCACCTCACGCCGGCCGCAGCCGCGGCGCTCGCCGAGCGTGGCTTCGGCCAAGTGCGGCTCACGACCATTCTCGACCGGCCGGCTTACCGCTTCGACAGCCGCTACGGCTCCGCCACGGTGTTCGCGGACGATGGCGCAACGCTCGCGCGGCTCGACGTCGAAACCGCTAAAGGCGTGGCGGCCAAGTTCCTGAGTGCGGACGCCAAGGATCTCTCGCTGATCGCGACCGTCAACCGCCCCGATCAGTGGACGCTGCTGCTCGGCCGCGAGCTGCCGCTGTACAAGTTCGCGGTCAGCGACGGCGCCGGCACCCAGGTGTACGTGTCGCCGGATACGGCCGAGGTTCGCCTCGTCACGACGCAGCGCACGCGCGCGCTGGCGTGGGTCGCGACGATTCCGCACTGGTTCTACATCACGCCACTGCGCGTCAACCAGCCGGCCTGGTACTGGACCGTAGTCATCGCGTCCGGGATCGGCTGTGTACTGGCCCTGCTCGGACTCGTCGTCGGCGTGGTGCAGTTGTTCCGCGACAAGCCCATGCGTTTCATTGGCACGGTTCGCTATCGGGGTTGGATGTGGTGGCATCAGGTCTTAGGCCTCGTGTTCGGCGTGTTCGCGCTGACCTGGGTGTTCAGTGGCCTGCTGTCGATGGAGCCGTTCGACTGGACCAACGCCGAGGGACTTCGGATCCGCGACGAGGCGCTGTCGGGCGGGCCCGTGGAGCTCGACCGCTTCGCGGCGCTGGATGCCGGCGCGTGGGGGCCGGTGCTCGGTGACCGGGCGCTGAAAGAGCTCGAGTTCCGGCGCGTGGCCGACCAGCCCTATTACCTGGCCCGGTTCGCGACCGCCGCCGCCGAGATCGACCCGCACCGCGAACGACTCCACCAGCCGTATCAGGTCGGCGGCCGTGCCCAACCCGAGCACCTGCTGATCGACGCCACGACTTTGACGCCGCACGCGGAGCCGTTCGCGACGGAGTCGCTGCTCGGCCGGCTCACCGCCGCCGCGGGCGGCGCGCAGATCGTCGACCGAGCAGCTGCTGCGCGACTACGACTCGTACTACTACTCCCGCGGCCGGCGAGGCTCCGCTGCCGGTGCTGCGCGTGAAGTTCGACGATCCGCTCGAAACCTGGGTCTACGTCGACGTGGAGCTCGGGCAGGTCGTCGCGACGATCCACCGGCTGAATCGCATAGAGCGCTGGCTCTACAACGGCCTGCACAGCCTCGACTTCGGCTTCTGGTACGACAAGCGCCCGCTGTGGGACATCGGCATGATCACGCTCAGCTTGGGCGCGCTCGTCATGAGCGCGATCGGGCTGTGGTTCGGCATGAAGCGCGTGAAGCTCGACTTCGCGAGGCTCACGCGGCGGCGGCGGGGTCCTGCTTGAAGAAGCGCGTCAGCTGCGCGTAGACGTCGGGATATTCCTTCGCGCAACTCCTTCGGCATATCGAAGAACAACTCGACGCTCACGGCGAAGAACTCCGCCGAGTCCTCGACGGCGTACGGATCGATCCACGGCGTAACGCCGCGCTCGATCTGCTCGCACAGGTCGTCGTAAGCCGCATCGAACGCCGCCACCCACTCCGGTGTGCGCATGTCGGCGTGCAGCGGCGGCACGCCGTTCGTCTCGCCGCTCAGCATGTCGAGCTTGTGCGCCATCTCGTGCGCGACGACGTTGTAGCCTTCGCCGCGGCCGCTCGCTTCGATTTCGCGTCCACGCGAGCACCACGGGGCCCTGCTCGAACGCTTCGCCGCTCAGCAGGTCGTCGCCTACGTGCACGACGCCGTGCTCGTCCTCGTACTCGCGATCGCGCACGAGGAACTCTTCCGGATGCACGACGATCGAGTGGAACGCGGCGTACGCATCGAGCCCGAGCTCGAGAATCGGCAGACACGCGAGCGCCGCGATCCGCAAGCGCTTCGCGTCGTCGAGCACCATGCCCTGCACGGGCTCGAAGTGCTTCTCGTGCAGGAACAACAGCACGAGATCGCGCAGCCGCTGCTGCTGATCGGCGCTCAGGCGGCCGAAGGCCGGCGCGGCCGCGACGGTCGCAGCCCACAGGTCATCCGGGATCGAGTGGCGGGAGAGAATGCGCCGCCGGCGCCAGCCTTTCAGCATGAGGTGACCGAGCGGGCGGCGCTCGAAGCACCGCCCCGCCCGCTGTCCTGAACGCTACGCGAGATGCTGCTTGAAGAACGCGAGCGTGCGGTCCCACGCGAGATTCGCGGCCGCCTCGCTGTAGCGCGGTGTCGAATTGTTGTGGAAGCCGTGCTGCGTGCCTTCGTACTGGTGCATCTGGTAGCTCACCTTCGCGGCCTTCAGCGCCGCCTCGTATTCGGGCCACATGCCATTGATGCGCTCGTCGGTGCCCGCGTACTGAATCAGCAGCGCCGCCTTGATCTTCGCGACGTCGGCCGTAGCCGGCGCCGCGCCGTAGAACGGCACGCCCGCGCGCAAGTCCGCGCCGATCGCGACGGCCAGGTTGTTGACCATGCCGCCGCCCCAGCAGAAGCCCGTGGCGCCGAGCTTGCCGTTCGACGCGGGCAGCGCCTTCAAGTAGCGCGCGCTGTTCACCATGTCCTGGCGCAGCTTGGCCTGATCGAGGCCCGCCTGGAGCGTGCGGCCGTCGTCGTCGTTGCCGGGATAGCCGCCGACCGGCGCCAGGCCATCGGGCGCCAGCGCGAGGAACCCGGCCACCGCCGCGCGCCGCGCGACGTCTTCGACGTACGGATTCAAGCCCCGGTTCTCGTGAATCACGAGCACCGAGGGGAACGGCCCTTCACCGGCCGGCTGCACGAGGTACCCGCGCATCTTGCCGGAGTTGCCGCCGGGCGATGGGTACTCGACGTACTTGGCCTTGATGCGCGAATCCGTGAACGACACGGTCTGCGCTTCCACATAGCGCGGGAACAGCGCCTGCGCCATCGCAAGACCGCCGACCACCACCGCGCTCGCGCGCGCCAGGAACTCGCGCCGGTCGATGCGGCCGTGGCAATACTCGTCGTACAGGGTGTACACGCGCTGATCGATGTCGGTCTGCGTACGGTCGATGTCATGCGGTTGTGCAGCCATGGATCTCTCCTTCAATTGCATCGGAGGCTTGACGCCCTGGGTCTCGGCCACGATCGCGACGCCTCTCCTTGGGCAAGACTATAATCCCAGCACCGCAAGGGGGGAACACGACATGCCATTCGCTTCGAGGGTCTTGGCGCCGGTGGCCGCCGCGTTGATCGCGCCGGTCGCGAGCGCGCATCACAGCTTTGCGCCGCACTTCGACATCGACAAGCCGGTCAGCATCTCCGGTGTCGTCAAGGAATTCGAGGCGCGCAATCCGCACAGCTATCTGCACATCGAGGCCGTCGACGAGAACGGCAAAACGCAGGAGTACGTCTGCGAGTCGCACGGCTACACGCAGCTCACGCGCAACGGCATCACGCCCGACATGCTGAAGGCCGGCACGCAGGTGCGCGTCGACGGCTCGCTGTCGCGGCACGACGCGCACATGTGCTTCTTCAACAACGTGTACTTCCCGGACGGCCGCACGCTGAACGTGAACGGCCCGACGGGCCCGCAGTCCGTGCGCGCGCCGGTCCCGCGGCGCAGCCGCCGCGCAAAGACATCTTCGGCACCTGGCTGCTCGCGCCGATTCCGAATCGCAGCACGAGCGGGCCGCAGCCGATGATTCAGTCGCTGACGGCCGCGGGTCAGGCGGCCGTCGCGAAATACGATCCGTTCAAGGACGACCCGACGTTCCGCTGCGACCCGGTCGCGATCCGCCGCGTGTGGGGCGCGCCGAGCACGCCGCTGTCGATCACGCGCGACGGCGACCGCGTCGTGCTGCGGCACGAGTGGATGGACGTGCAGCGCGTGGTCTACCTGAATCAGCGCGAGCATCCGAAGGATGGGCCGCGCAGCTCGCTCGGCCATTCGATCGGCCACTTCGAAGGCGACACGCTCGTCATCGAGACGGGTAACTACTCGGCGGGCGTGCTGAATCAGTACGTGGAGCAGCCGGGCCAGCCGACGCGCGGGCTCCTGCATTCGGCCGCGCTGACGTCCGTCGAGCGGCTGCATCTCGACGCGGCGCGCCAGCGGCTCGTCGTCGAGATCACGTTGAAGGACCCCGACTTCTTCACTCGCGACTTCGACCCAGCCACGCTCGAGTACGCGGCCATCGGATCTGAAGCTCGAGCCGTTCAACTGCTCGCCCGAAGGCGTCACCGGCACCCTCAAGAAGTGAAGACACTACTGAACCAGTTCTTCGGCGATCTGGACTGCGTTTAGCGCGGCGCCCTTCAGCAGCTGATCGCCCGCGGAGAAGATCGAGATCGAGCGGCCCGTCGTGTCGCTCAAATCGCGACGGATGCGGCCCACCAGGATCTCGTCCTTACCTGACGCATCGACGGGCATCGGGAAGTAGTTGCGGACCTGGTCGTCGACGAGTTTGCAGCCCGGGGCCTTCGCGATCAGCTCGCGCACTTCCTCGGGCGTGATCGGCTTCTCGCATTCGAACGTGACGGACACGCAGTGCGCGCGCAGCACGGGGATTCGCACGCACGTGATGCCGATCAGGATGCTCGGATCGCCGAAGATCTTGTGCGTCTCGTTGATGACCTTCGTCTCTTCTTCGTTGTGGCCCGTCGCGGGATCGATCTTCGTGTTGTGACTGAATGCGTTGAACGCGTACGGGTGCGGCAGCACCTTCGGCTCGAACTTGCGGCCGTCGAGGTAAGCGCGCGTCGATTCGCGCAGCTCCTCCATCGCAGCCGCGCCGGCGCCCGAAGCCGCCTGGTACGTCGAGATGATCAAGCGCTTGATGCGGTTCTTCTTGTGGATCGGCCACAGCGGCGTGATCGAGATGATGGCCGAGCAGTTCGGGTTCGCGATGATGCCCTTGTGCGTGAAGATCGCCTCGCGATTGATCTCCGGCACCACGAGCGGCACGCCGGCGTCCATGCGAAACGCCGACGAGTTGTCGACGATCACGGTGCCGGCCTTGACGGCGGCCGGCGCGAACTTCTTCGACGTGCCGCTGCCGGCGGAGAAGAGCCCGATGTGCACGCCGTCGAAGCTGGCTTCCGTCAGCTCCTGCACGGCGACCGGCTTGCCGCGAAACTCCATTGTCTTACCGGCCGAGCGCGCCGACGCGAAGAGCTTCAGCTCCTTCAGCGGGAACTTGCGCTGTTCGAGACACTGCAACAGCTCGACACCCACGGCGCCGGTAGCGCCGACGATGGCGACCACGGGGTTCACGATCTTCTTGGCGGACATGATTCTCTTCTCCAGAAACGAAAAAGCCCCGTCGGAATCCGGCGGGGCCTTGGGAGGGGTGCGTTACCTAACCCGTCAACGCGCGCACGTCTCCGCGGCCCTGGCCGTGGGTTTCGCGAGCGTACGTTTGGTTGCGGGCAATTTCACGGGTCGCCACCTTAGCCGAGTCAATCATCAAGGTAAAGACTTGGAGTGAGCAAATCCTCACAAAATTACCCCGAGAAACCGGGTATTGTCGTTTGCATAGCGCCCGACGTCCCGTGCAGGATTGACGGCCAACGGAGCCGCGAGATCGCGATGAGCGACGAGAAGAAACCCACCCTCGAGAGCCTGACGAAGGCATTGGCCGACGCGCAGGCCGTCATCGCCAACCTGAATGCACGCCTGAGCTCGCTCGGCAACGGCCGCGACGAGAGCCTGCGCGCGCTGACCGCAGCGCGCGACGAGCTCGATCGCGTGATCCGCGAGCGCGACGACCTGCGCGAGCACCTCATCCGTGTGGAAGGCATGCAAACCACCACCCTGACGCTGCCCCCGGAGATACCACAAGATGAGGAGGTAACGACGCCAGCGGAGTCGGCTACGCTGCCCTCGATCGACGATCTCATGGCGGACTTGAGCTCGATCCGCGAATCTCCCAGAGGCGCCGACGGCCACCTGAGCCTGAAGGTTACCGCGCCAGGCCATGGCGAGGCCTCCGAGGAATTGCTGCCGCCCTCGATCGTGTTCCCGGAGGAGTATGGCGCCGAGGGCAGAACCTCGAGCGGCAAGGACCCGGCAACGACCCGCGTGTTGGTGCTGCTAGACGGTAAACAGCCGATCAAATACCCGCTTTACAAGAACGACATGACCATCGGTCGCGTCGACGCAGCCGACATCAAAATATACAGCCACTTCATCTCCCGCATGCACGCGCGCATCGTCACAACCGAGAAGGGCGTCTCCATCGAGGACATCGAGAGCAAGAACGGCATCAAGGTCAACGGCAAACTGGCACCACGCCACTCGCTGCAG
Source organism: uncultured Gammaproteobacteria bacterium (assembly GCA_963748045.1). Taxonomy (GTDB): domain Bacteria; phylum Pseudomonadota; class Gammaproteobacteria; order Steroidobacterales; family Rariloculaceae; genus FEN-1219. The sequence goes on along the minus strand of CAVVIC010000011.1, from coordinate 14,350 downwards.
CACGGCGACCTCGTGAGCCTCGGCGGGTTGCACCTCCGATTCCTCGATATCGAAGCTGGCGAGGCGGGCTGACCGCCCGCGGCTACTTCGGCCGGCCCTTGTACCCCTGCGCCAGCATCGGCAGCCGGTAGATCGTCATCGCGGTATTCCGAATGCCTTCCGGCGTCGCCCACGCCTTGCCGTCGGGACCGACAGCGCCCATCTGCGGCACGTACAGCACCTTCTTGTCGGGGCCCGAAAACGCGAGCGTGATCGGGCGGCGCGGCGTCGGAATCAGTCCCACGTGTTCGCCGCGCGACGACAGCACGTGCACGCCCTGTGCGCCGGTCACATACAGCCGGCCTTCGCTGTCGATGGCCATACCGTCGCCACCATCGTCACCGTTCAACGTGCCGAAGTCGCGCCGGTTCGTGGTCGCGCCGTCCGCACGCACGTCGAACGCGACGACGACCGTGTTGTTCGTCACGTAGAGCGTCTTGCCGTCGATCGACAGCATGAGTCCGTTCGTGCGGATGTTCTGGTCCGCCACCGTGCTCACCGCGCCGGCCGGGTTCACGTAGTAGATGCCGCCGGCGGTGAAGTACGCCCCGCCCTTGCCGTCCGCCAACACGTCGTTGACGCGGCCAAGCGTGGCGCCGTTTGCGAAGCTGTTCGCGAGCACGCGCCGCTCGGGTAAGTACTGCGTGATCTTCGTGAGCTCGTTGCAGCCGCCTAGATCCTTGTTCAACGGCTCGGTGCACGTGCGCTCGGCGGCGTAGAGCCGGCCCTGCGCATCCATCGAGATCGAGCCGGCACCGCGCGTGTCGGGGATCACCGTGTATTCCTTGCCGTCCGGCGTGAGCTTGCGGATCGTGTCTGTCTGCTCCTGCGCGAACATCACGCCGCCATCGGCCGTGCCGACGATGCCGTCCGCCGTCTTGAAGTCGGCCCAGATCAATTCCCATTTCGTTCCCGCGGCCACGACCCCCGGGATCGCGGTCACTGCAGCCTCACGCTCGCCGGGCAGGAGACCCTGCGCGGGCGCGGCCTGCGCCAATAGAACCGACAACAATGCCATCGCGTTCTTCATGATTCCTCTCCCTCCGCGCGTACGCGCCCCGAACCCGGCCTAGAGTCTAGTAGCAGGTTGTGACTCAAGACCAGCGACGATCGCGAGGCCGCGCGAGACCCTATGGTAAAGTGAGTACTCGGTTCGATCGAAGACCAAACGGGGGAACAATGGCCGGAATCAGAGCGTGCGTGCTCGTGGCCGCGGCGCTCGCCGTAGCCCATATCGCGACGGCGCAAACCGCCGCTGAGCGACGCGAGAAATTGAGCGGCATGATCCCGAAGCACGAGAAGTATCTCGGCGCGCTGGCACCAGAGAACCTGAAGAAGAAACGGCCGGCGGCGCCCCTCGACGTGACTGGCACGTGGTTCGTGGATTTGAGCGAGGGCTTCGCCAAATTCATGTTCGGCCCGCCCTACCCCGAATTCATAGGCCAGGCCAAAGCCGACTTCGAGGAAGGCCAGCGGCTGCGTGCGGAGCGCAAGCCGTATCGCGACTCGATCGGCCAATGCTTCCCGGCCGGCGTTCCGATGATCATGACGCGCGTCTGGCCCATCGCGATGATTCAAACGCCCACCGTGATCTTCATGGTGTCGAACTTCAACAACGCCTTCCGCCAGATCTACATCGACGGCCGCGACTACTCCGACCCGAAGACCATCATCTATACGTATAACGGCGAATCGATCGGCCACTTCGAAAAAGATACGCTGGTCGTGAATACGCGCTACATCGAGACCTACAATCACTACATCGACACGGGCATCCCGCTCTCCGAGGAGTTCCGCGTTCAGGAGCGCATGAAGCTGCTCGAGAACGGCGAAGTGCTCGAGATCGAGTACGTCATGACGGACGCGGTCAACTGGAAAGGCGAATGGCACAACACCAAACGGTGGCTGCGCGTCGATCACACCGACATCGGCGAGGTCGAATGCTTGCCGGACTTGAACGACAACCTGCCGAGCACGCAAGCCGGCAAAGCAGGTCTCCAGAAGTGAGGCATCGAGAGGCACATATGAAGACGCTCACCAAAATCGCGACCTTGGCTATTTCTGCCGCCGCCGCGGCGTTCGCCGTGCTGCCAGCCGGCGCTCACCACTCCACTGCGGCATTCGACACCGGGCACGTGATCAAGATCACGGGCGCGGTCACGCAGTTCCGCTGGACCAACCCGCACGCTTCTTTCAAGGTCGACGGCGGCGCGGGCGCCGGTGATGCGGCCGGTCTGTGGACGATCGAGATGACGGCCCCGAACGTGCTGATCAACCAGGGCTGGACGCGCGACGCGCTGAAGGTCGGCGACAAGGTCACGATCTACGTGAACCCGCTGCGCAATCAGGTCGAACTCAACGACGGCAGCCGCGGCTCGCTGTACGTCGGCGTCGTGCTGGCCGACGGCAAGACACTCGGCCGCACCGACGGCCAGGGCGCCGGCACCAGCAACTAGGTCGAGCGCCCCGCGAGCACCGCGAACCGGCGCTGCATGCGCATGACGCGCTCGACGTAGACGCGCGCGTCATGCGCGCCGCAGTGCTGCCCGGGCGCGAACTTCAAACCGCGCCGCGCATAGTCCGCTGCCGCTCCGGCCCCGCACAAGTGCAGCATCGTGGCCAGCCGCTGCTTCTGCTGTAGCGTGGCATTCGGCGCGGGATAGCGTTCCAAGGTCAGCGCCACGTGGCGATCGAGATAGGCCGACGTGAGCTCGACCGCGTGCGACGGGACCGTGCGCGTATACAGCCCATTGAACCAGCACGAGCGCACCGAGTACCACGGCCCTGCCTCCACCACGCGGTGGTTGTGAATGCAGTAGTGCCGCGCCGCCGCGAACGTGCCATCGGTGAACTGGTACATGCCGACGGCGCTCGACGCCGGCCGGAAGATCTCGAACGGATCCAACGACGCCGTCCATTGCCAGTAGGTGCGCACGATCGGATTGCCGGAACCCTCGACCTGCGCGAGCGCAGCGAGCAGATCCGGCGTCATGACGCTCGTGGAATGCTCGGCGAACAAGGAACCATACGCGCGCCAGGTTTCCGCCGGCGGCTTGTACAAGGACTCACTGACGGGGAAGAACAGCTCCGACGGCTTGCGTGCGACCTGGTAGCCCCAGTTCACCGCGAGCCACACCGACACGATCGCGACGGCCGCGAGCAGCACCTGCACCGTCGGCGGCGTGCGGCGCACGAGCTTCACGAGCCGCCGGCGCGTGCGCGCGCTCGGTAGCAGCCGGGTCAGGCGGAAGCGGTGGGCGCGTTTCTTTTTGGTCTTGGTGGTGCGCTTTGCGGAGCGGAGTGCCATCGCGCTACGTCACGATGCCCGCTTGCCGCGCGCGCAGCCAGAGCCAGTACGGCACGGTCATGATCGCGAGAAAAACGACCGGGTAGATCAGCTCCGCGGTGTCACCAACCACCGCGCGCGACACGAACGCGCCGACGCACGTGAACGCCCAACCGGCAAACGCCCACTCCTTCGGCGTGCGAAATTTCGTCTGCAGGATCGCGATGGCGGCTAACACCTTCGCGATACCGAACGTCGGCAGCAGATACACCGGATAGCCCAAGTGGGTCAGCGCCTGCACACCCGCTTCGGCGCGCGTGATGCCGCCGAGCCCGTCCATCACGAGCAACAGCGCGAACACGACCGTCGCCGTCCAATAGGCGATCCGTAACGACTTCGGCGCCATGCGACTGCTCCATCACCGTTTATGACTCGAAAAGCGTAGCACGCCGGGGCACGCCCGCGGCGCGTTTGCTAAGCCTTAGGCCTTACTGCCAAACTTTCCGCCATGGGAAGAATTTTCGAAGTCCGCAAACATACGATGTTCGCGCGCTGGGACCGCATGGCCAAGGCGTTCGCGCGCATCAACAAAGAAATCAACGTTGCGGTCAAGGCCGGCGGCTCCGATGTGCATTCGAATCCCGCGCTGCGGCGCGTGATCCAGAATTCGCGTCAGGTCAACATGCCGAAGGACAAGGTCGAAGCGGCGATCAAGCGCGCCTCGGGCAAGGACGCGACGAACTACGAGCAGATCATCTACGAGGGTTACGCGCCGCACGGCGTCGCGCTGATCATCGAGTGCGCGACCGACAACCCGACACGAACCGTCGCGTCGCTGCGCGCGATCATCTCCAAAGGCGGCGGCAACTTGGGTAGCACCGGCAGCGTCGCGTTCCAGTTCCGCAAGATGGGCGTGTTCCGCCTGAAACCGGACGGCATCGACCAGGACGACCTCGAGCTACACCTCATCGATCACGGTCTCGACGAGATGGGCGAAAGCACGGGCGACAAAGGCGAGCCGCAGATCGTGGCACGCTGCCCGTTCGCCGACTTCGGCAAGATGCAGGAGGCGCTCGAGAAGCGCGCCATCATTCCGCTCTCGGCCACCCACGAATACATTTGCACGGCACCGGTTCAACTGCCGGAAGCGCAAGCGCAGGAAGCGCTCGCGCTGATCGACAAGCTCGAGCAGGACGACGACGTGCAGGCCGTCTACCACTCACTGATCTAACGGAGCCCGTGACCTACCTGGCCGACACCGGTACCTGGCTCGTCGTCGTCGGCGCAATCGCGATCGTCAGCGCCTGCGTCGTACTGCACTACGAGGTGCTGAATGCCTGCAACCGGTATTTGCCGGTGGTGAGTCATCTGCGCCGGCGCCGCGTGTTGATCCTGATCTTCGTCGTCCTCGCGACCCACGTGGTCGAGATCTGGCTGTTCGGCGCGGGGTACTTCGTTCTCGTGCAGCGCTACGCGCTCGGCTCGCTGACGGGTCTTAAGACGATGGATCTACCGGATTTCGTCTATTTCTCGGCGATGACGTACTCGACGGTGGGCTTCGGGGACGCGGTGCCCGTCGGCGCGATTCGTTTCCTGGCAGGCATGGAAGCGCTGACGGGCTTCGTGATGATCACGTGGTCCGCGTCGTACACGTTCCTCGAGATGCAGCGCGACTGGCGCCCCGAGTGACCGCTACTCGACCTTGAAGAACTTGATCACGACCTCGGTCGGATAGCGTTCGCCGACGCCCACGAACAAGCTCTTCGCGAGCCATTGCAGCTCCGGCGCCGCGGTCTCGAACTTCGGCTGCGTACGGAAATACACGAGCTTCGGGTCGACGACCTGCCCCGCGAGCAACTTCTGCATGACGTCGGGCGGCGCGGTTCGGATGCCGGGGTTCTGCACGTAGACGAGCGCGCCCTGCTCGGTCTTGATCGTGTAGCGCGTGTCGAGCTCCGTGAAACCGTCTTGCTGGATCACCTGCCAGTCGGCGCCGCCGTCGGCCACGGTGCCGTTCAGGAGCGGCCCTTTGATCGTGCCGCCTTCGATCGGCACGATGCGCCGCCGCCCGTGCGTGACCTGGCCCACCTCGAGCGGCGCGCCGACCTTCGCGCGCAATTCGAACGCGAACGTGAGCCGCGGCGGCGGCGGCGACTCTTGCGCGGGAGCTGGTTCAGACATGGCGAGGGCTCCTGCCAACATGCACAGGCCGAGGAACGAAGTGTGTGCGGATGTACCCCTTCGGGCACTTCCAAGAGTCGTGCGGTTCATGCCGGCGATAGTAACGCGTTCTCCGGCCGGATCGAAACGCTGGCCGCGCTCAGCCGGCCCAGTCGATGACGCCCAGGTACGCCGTCGCGAGCACGACGGCGCCGAACGCGATCCGATACCACGCGAACAGCGTGAAGTCGTGGCTCACGATGTACCGCAGCAACCAGCGCACGCACAGGAACGCGGCGACGAACGACACGCCGAAACCGACGGCCAGCGGACCCAGGTCCGCGGCATGGAACAGCGCGCGGTTCTTGAAGAGGTCGTACGCGCCGGCGGCAACCAGCGTCGGCACGGCCAGGAAGAACGAGAACTCCGTAGCTGCGCGCCGCGAGAGACCGAACAGCATGCCGCCGATGATCGTCGACCCGGAGCGCGACGTGCCCGGGATCAGCGCGAACGTCTGCGCGATGCCGACCTTCAACGCGTCGGACCACGTCATGTCGTCGACGGTGGCCACACGGGCCTGCCCAGCGCGTCGATCGACCCACAGAATGATCAAGCCGCCGACGATGAACGCCACCGCCACCGGCACCGCGAAGAACAGGTGCTCCTTGATGAGCTTGTTGAACGCGAGACCCAGCACGGCTGCGGGCAGGAACGCGACGACGAGATTCGTGACGAAGCGCCGCGCCGCAGCATCGGTCGGCAGCCGCGTGAGCACGCTCGTGAACTTCGCGCGGTATTCCCACACGATCGCGAGCATCGCGCCGCTCTGGATCACGATGTCGAAGACCTTGGCTTTGTCGTCGTTGAAGCCGAGCAACTGACCCGCGATGATCAGGTGGCCCGTGCTCGAGATCGGCAGGAACTCGGTCAGGCCTTCGACGATGCCCAGAATCAGGGCGTGGAGATAGAAGACAGGATCCATCGGCCGCTATCTTAACCGCAGTAAATGATCGGGTCCCGGCGTTATCGCGCAACAAAGAAGTCGAATATCTGACTGACTTCACGGATTATCCGTGATCGCCACGCGCTGTCGACCCGGATAGACTTCTGTTATGGCCAAGCGAATGACTGCGGAAGACGTGCTTGCCCTTGTCGCGGGGCTCCCGCCCAAGGAACGCCTGCGCCTGCTTCGCCTGATGGCTACGGCGCCCGGTGGCGACGCGCCGACAGCCTACGCCGCCGCTCCGCCTCATCGCGACGAGTTCGCAGCGGACGGGGAACCCCTCGCTTGGGACGCGGAGGGTTGGGAGAAGTTCGATTGAGGCGCGGTGAGATTCGCTGGTACACGTTCCGCCCTCCCGATAAACGGCGACCGGTCCTCGTGCTCACGCGCAACGAGATCGTTGACCTGCTGAACGAAATCATTGTCGTGCCGGCAACCCGGACGATTCGCGGTCTGACGACGGAAGTCATGCTGACTCCGGAGGACGGAATGCCGGTGGCATGCGCGCTAAATTGCGATCACGTCTCGCTAGCCCAGCGTGAACGCATCGGGCCCGTTCTTACGGCCTTACCGGAACAGCAGTGGCCGAACGTACGCCGCGCACTGCTGCTGGCGTGCGGGTTCGGATAGTTCTTTCAAGCGTGCGGCGCCCAGGCTTTCTCGCCGGGCGTGTACGGCACGCACGGATCAAAGCGTGTCGGCGTCTCCGTGTAGCGCATGGCCTGCGTGTAACCGATCTCCGACGTGAAATAGCCGAGCAGCGCGAGCTCTTTTATCATGCGGAAGTAATGCGGCGCGACGCCCTCCGGATGTTGCCGCGTGTACGCGTACTGCTCGCGATCGAGTTGTTCCAGCAACGTCGTGCGCTGCGCCGGCGTCGCCGTCATGAAATCCGTGCCATGCAGCTTGCGGCACTCGCGCTCGAGCGTCGACAAGCCGTCGCGAAAGATCTTCTGCTGCCCCGCGTCGTAAACGTCCGTGACCTCCCCTCGGCGCCGCGCTCTGGGACGGCTCGGCGGCCGCCGGCCCTGCACCGAGCGCGGCCGTGGCCATGGGGCTCGCGGAGGAGGAGGGGCCGATCCTCCTCGACAGCGAAGAAGACGAGCGCCGCCGCTTCAGCCGGCACCCCGCGCGCGTGCAGGTGCGCTTGCGTCCGCTGGATCTGCGCCAGTTCCGCGATCTCTCAGCACGAAGGACATCAGCCGCGGCGGGGTCTTCGTCTACACCGACAATCCCCACCCCGTGGGCACGCCCATCGAGGTGCTGCTCTACGTCCCCGGCTCGCCCGAGCCCTTCTCCTTCGACGGCAGCGTCATCCACCTCGTCACCACCCTGGACGTGCGCGATCCCGGCGAGCTGCCGGGTATCGGGGATTCGCTTCGATCGCCTCGACGAGCGGCCGCGCAGCATCATCGAGGGCATCATCGCGCGGGTCATCGATCACGAGCCGGCACCGCCGAGCGAGACCTCGGCGCTGTTGCACGCGGCGCCCGCGTCGGTGCGGCCGCAGGCGCAGCAGTCGTTCATCCAGAACGTGGCGGCTCCGAGCCGTTGCCGACCCCGGCCCCGCCGACGCCGGCGCCGATGATGCGCCGCCCGTCGCGCCAGGCGCGCCGATGGCCCCACCGGCGGCTGGTTTCGCCGGCTCGGCCTATGGCGCGCAGGCTCCGGCGTATCCCGGGGCGCCCGTCGCGGCCGGCGGCGGCGCCAGCTTCGGGACCATGCCGGGGATGCCGGCGGTGCAGGCGGCGCCGATGTTCGCGCCCAGCAGCAGAGCCCGTCCCCTCCGTTCTCACCGCCCGCCCAGGTGCCGGCTCCGTCGTCCGGCCAGGGTCAGCCGATGATCGGTCCGGGGGGCACGCCCAGCGGCGGTGGCAGCAGCAGCACCAACGGCGCCAAGCTCGCGCGCAGGTCGCGGCGAGCGCCTCCACCCCGCGCGCCTCCAGCGTCGAGCGTCGCGAGCACCCGCGCATCACCGGCAAATTCCAGCTCGTGCTCCGCTACTACGAGATGGGCGAGTTTCGCGAGGCCTACCGCAAGGACATCTCGCGAGGTGGCGCGTTCCTTCCCACCGAGCAGTCCTTCGAGCTCCGCTCCCAGGTCGAGATCGTCCTCATGCCGCCCGGCGCATCGCGCGGGCTCACCCTGACCGGCGAGGTCGTGCACGTCGTGCCCGCGGAGGCGGGCCGAGCGGGCGCGGGCATCGGCGTGCAGTTCGTCGACCTGACGCCGCAGAAGAAGGAGGCCATCGACGCCTTCCTCGCCGGTGCGGGCGACAGCGTGTTTCCGGAGGAGCCGGGCGAGGTGAAGAAGCCGGCGCGCAAGGCCGCGCCGAAGAAGCCCGCCGGACGCCCGGTGGTGCTCTCGGCCTCGCCCGACCGCCGGAGCAACGAGCCCTCGCGCGGCGAGGTGAGCCGCAGCGAGCCGTCGTTCCCGGCCGTTGGACGTTCGCAGACCGTGCATGGCCGCTGGCCACGGCGGTCCTCAGGAGCGCCGCGCGCCGGAGCAGCCGAGCCACGGCGGCTCGCAGCAGGAGCGTCGCGCGCCCGAGCAACAGACCTACGGTGGTTCGGGAGAGCGCCGCGCGCCGGAGCAGCCGAGCCACGGCGGCTCGCAGCAGGAGCGTCGCGCGCCCGAGCAACAGACCTACGGTGGTTCGGGAGAGCGCCGCGCGCCGGAGCAGCCGAGCCACGGCGGCTCGCAGCAGGAGCGTCGCGCGCCCGAGCAACAGACCTACGGTGGTTCGGGAGAGCGCCGCACGCCGGAGCAGCCGAGCCACGGCGGCTCGCAGCAGGAGCGGCGCGCGCCCGAGCCGACCTTCAGCGCGCGTTCGGCGGAGCCCGTCTTCTCGCCCGCCTTCGAGCGGTGGAGCCCGAGCCGTCCTTCAGCGGCGCCTCGGAGCCGAGCTACAATCCGCCGCCGCCCAGCAAGAGCGCGCCGCAGCAGACGCCGGCGCCGCAGCCGCCCGCGAGCTTCACGCCGAAGAAGCCCAGCGTGCCCGAGGACGATCTCGATCGCCTCCTCGACATGGAGTTCTCGGACACTCCGGGAGAAGCCATCGACTTCGACAAGCATCGAGATCGTCTACGAGGGCCAGGGGCAGCACAAGAAGCCCACCGCTCCGCCCGCGGCGGCGCCCGCCGGTCGAGGCGGCCCAGCCGTCACCGCCGCAGCCACGCCGCGGGCTCGCGCCGGCGGCCCGACGATCTCGAGCGCCGACGCGCAGGAGCTGCTGACCGGGCTCGAGACGGCCCTGCGCAAGAACTACTACGAGGCGCTCGGCGTGAAGCCGAACGCGCCCCGCGCCCAGATCGACGAGGCCCTGGAGGCCCGCGCGCGCCCCTTCCTGGAGAGCGAGTACGGCTCGGTCGATCTCGCCACGTCGCGCACGCTCGCCTCCGCGCGCGAGCGCCTCAACCGCGTCGTCGGCGCCACCTTGCGCGACCCCGAGAGCCGCGCGGCGTACGAGTGCTCGGCCGGCATCCTCCTCGACGTCGAGGAAACGACGCCGGCCCCGAGCACCGCGACGCGCGCGTCAAGGTGCGCGCCCAGTTTCGCGATCGCTTCGCCCAGGAGTTCCCGGACAAGGTCCGCAAGGCCGAGGACTACTTCCGGGCGGCCATGGAAGAGCTGAAGGGCAATCGCAAGCAGGCGGCGCTGGAGTTCGTCAAGCTGGCGCTGGCGTACTTCCCGCTCTCCGATCGCTACCTCGAGCTCCTGCGCAAGCTGCAGCCGCGCACGTAGCCCGGGCTAGCAGCCGCCAATTCCCCTCGGGTGGCGAGGCGCGATTCCTGGCGGCGCACCCGTCGTCGGCGCGCCTGTCGTCGGCGCGCACGGCGTCAGCTCGCGGGCTCGGGCGGCGGGCCGTCCTCGAAGAGCTTGTGCTTCACGAAGAGGAAGAGCGTCTGCACGACGGAGAGCGCCGGCACCGCGAAGATGAGGCCGGGGACACCGTAGAAGTGCTCGCCGGCCAGCAGCGCGAAGAGCACCAGCACCGGGTGGAATCTCGCGTGCTTTCCCACGATCTTCGGCTCCAAGACGCTGGTCTCCACGAAGTGGATGACGAGGATCGAGCCGAGCACCGCCAGCGCCAGCGGGATGCCCGAGAGGCCGAGGACGCCCATGGGCGTGGTGGTGAAGAGCGAGACGCCGATCATCGGCGCCGACGAGAGGATGGTGCCGAAGATGGGGATCAGCTCACCGTCGCCGCGAGCAGCGACCAGATGCCCGCGTAGGGCACGCCGAGCAAATAGAGGCCGAAGGCCGTGAGCAGGCCGTTGATGACGCAGATGAGGAGCTGCCCGCGGATGACCCCCGACAAGCCGCGATCGAGCTCGGCGACCAGCTCGTCGTAGCTCGGCGTGCCAGCCGCTCGGCACCAGCGAGCGGAAGAAGCGGTGAAAAGCCTGCAGATCGATGGAGAGGAAGGCCGCGATCGCCGAAGGTGAGCGCGATGAGCCCGAGGGCGCCGGCGACGCCGGTGACCACGCTGCGGCCCACGCCGATGTAGTCCGTCAGCCGCGCGCCGAAGCTGTCCACGAAGCTCTGCAGCCGCTGCTCGAGGGCGCGCTCCACGTCGATGTCCTGCGACGCGTCGCGGGGCGGCGCCTGGGCGCGCTCGTTCAAGAGGATCTGGTAGCGGTGGTTGCTCGTCTCTCGCACCTCCACTGCTGCGCCGCGCAGCTCCAGGCTGAAGGAGCCGTCGGGGAGCCGCCGCGCCACCGCCACCGCGTGCTCGCCGAGCCGGCGACCGGACGGCGTGGTGCTCTCGTCGCCGATTGGCAGCGGGCGCGCCCAGAGCGCGTCGGCGAAGGCGCGCCGGGCCACGTCGCGCAGCTCGGGGCGCCAGCGCGCGCGCTGACCCCTGCCACCCTTGCCGGCGCCGGCGTTCGGCTCGGTCGGCTCGTCGGGCGCGAACTTCTGCACCAGGCTGCGCAGGTAGCTGTTCACCTCGGGAATCCAGTCGCGCTTCACCCGCTGAAAGAACTGCGGCGCGTCGGCGATGAGCTTGCGCGCCTCCTCTCCCAGGCGCGGGCCCGCCACGGCCCCCAGGCCGCCGAGCACGAAGAAGAAGCCGAGGTAGACGAGGAGCACGGCCACCCAGCGGGGGATGGCCCGCCCGCGCACGCGCCCGGCCGCCATGCGCCCCACGCCACCGGCTCCATCACGAAGGCCATGAAGGTGGCCACCATGAAGGGCAGCAGCACGCCGGAGAACATCACCGCCATGGTGATGAAGAACGCCACGACGCCCAGGAAGGCGAAGGAGCGGCGCACTTTTCCCGCTTCACGCGGCGCGGACATGCACGACCTCTTGGGGTGTTGGAGGCGTGTTGTACCACGCCGCGGCGCGTCGGGCCACGGAGCCGAGGGCGCGGCCCCCGCCGAAGGCGGGCGCGCCGACCAGCACAGTCTGGGGCTGGTCGGCGCCCGGTATGGACAACGCCCTTCTCGGCGCGGGAGGGCACGTGTCCAGCGAGGAGGGGTTCACGGGTTCACGGCGCGCGTCTTGACAGCGGCGGCCCTGCTCCCGACAATCCGGCGGCTCGCGGTCTCGAGCCCGGCGCTTCGCCGGGCCGCCCGCGCGGGAATCCCATGCGCGCGCTCCGCACTGCCATCGTCGCCACGCTGCTGCTCTCGGCCACCGGCCTCGCCGGCGCGCGCAAGCCGCCGCGCTCCATCGGCGCGCCGCGCGAGGTCTCGCGCTACTGGGAGCTGAAGCTGCGCTACGATCCCCGCGGCTCGGTGACCGTGCAGGAGCTCCTCCGCCGCGAGGCTGCGGCCGGCAAGACCGTCTCCATCACCGAGCAGTCGGGCCCCTGGCGCGTGGCGCTGCTCGGGCCGAAGGGCCGCGTGCTCGCCCCACCGCCTTCAGCCTACCGCTCGTCGGGCCCGGCGAGGACGATTGGAAGCTCGGCGCCGGGCTCACCGCCGCCGTGGAGCTGCGCCTCCCGCACATCCCTGGGCTGCGCGCCGTGCGCGTCCTCGATCCCGCCGGGAAGGCGCTCGTCACCGACGCGGCGCGCGGCCCCGGCGAGCGGCGCCCTGCCCCCGTCCGAGGCGCCCCCGCCCGAGGCGCCCGTCGTGCGCGAGCTCTTTCCCGACGCCAAGCCGCCGCCCGCGGCGTTTCCGTCTGATTCTACTAGAAGCAGTGAATCGACGGATGGTGGTAAGCTTACTGAATCCGGCAAAACACCCGAGTCGTCACCGGCGGCCAGTGGGTCCGAAGGTGCCGCCGCTTCGCCGCCCGCCCCGGGCTCGGCCCCCGCCCCGGGCTCGAAGGCGGAATCGCTAGCGGCCGGCCGGCTTGGCGTCTGTGGGTGCTTCGCGCCTCAGTTCGTGTCCGCGCGCTCGTCTGCCGCCACGCGCAGGGCGGGGCTCTCCGTCAGCATCTGCACGTTGACGCCGAAGACCGGCCAGCGGCTCTTGAAGTAGCGCATGCAGAAGCGGAAGTAGGCGTCGAGGGAGAAGTCGATGACCCGCTTGAAGGGTGGCCCCGAGGCGTGGCGCAGGTAGCGCTTGCCTTGCTTCACCACGACGATTCCCTGGTGGGTGATGCGAGTGGGCACGTTCGGCCGATCGACGCGCACCACCGTGACGATGGCGCCGGCGGGAACCTCTTCCACAGCCGCAGGGCTTCGGCGATGGGGAGCACCGGCAAGGTGAAGTCGCCGCGCGGGAGCCGCCGGCCGAGCTGGGCCTTCCACTTGGCCCAGGCGCGGGTGAACATCCCTGGCTGCAGGCGCTTGGTCTCGTCGACCACCGCGTCGCCGCCGATGTCCCGGGTGATCTCGCGGACCACGCCGAGCTTCTGGGCAGCCGGCAGCCACTGGCTCTCGGCGAAGTGGTGGCGCGTCGCGAAGCCGATCTTGCCGCCCTCGTAGCGGATGCGCTGCAGGAGGCGCTTCGGCGTGAACCTCGAGGTCCGGCGCGTGCGCCAAGGCCAGCACCTCCTCGATGAAGGTCAGGCAGTCGACGCGTTGCACGCTGAAGGTCGGGTCGCGATCGATGGCGCCGCCCGGGCCTTCGCCCAGCGGGTTGAACTTGTAGGGCGTGGTGAGGAAGCGGCCGGAGATGGCGGCGACCTTGGCGCCGAAGGAGGGGTTGCGCGCGTGGATGCGGCGCAGGGTGGCCGCGAGCTCGGCGTCGCCCATCGCGTGGAAGGGCCGCAGCGGCGCGGCGGCGGCGCGGTGAACGGGCGGCGCGCCGTGGGCCGGGTGGGCGGCCACGGTCGCCGCGGTCGCTGCGAACAGGGTGAGGGCGAGCGCGCCCCGCACGGGCGTGAACGCGATCGCGGCTCGGCCGCCGCCGATCACTCCAGGCCGCGCTGCCGCTTCATCTGGACGAGGACGCGGGTCTGACTCGATCTCGAAGGCCTCGGTGCCCTCTTCGAGGTTGCGCACCCGCTTGCGCACTTCCTTGTCGAGCTCCTCGTCGATGTCGACGTGCTTGTTGATGATGTCGCCGACCTTCTTGCGCAGCGTGTGGTCCTCCGCGAAGACCTCTTCGATGTTCTTGCTGTAGAAGAGGATCTCGGTGACCTGCTTGAGCACGTAGTCGAGCGCGTCGTCGCCGACCCCGAAGCCCTTCTCCTTGGCGATGGAGCGCTTCACGCGCGAGAGCTGGCCGTGGTCGAGGCCCTTCTTGGCGACGAAGTCCTTGGCGGCGTCCGAGACCTCCCGGTCCATGCGCAGGTACTCGTTCAGCACCGACGCCACGTCCGCCTCCGCCTCACCGACGTTCTCCGGAAGCACCTCGATGGAGCCGCCCTTCATGAGGCTGTCGATCACTTCACGGGAAATCGCCGGGACTTTCCCCTTGTATAGCCGCATTCCCTATCCCTTCCTGGGTTTTTGAGCTTTT
>CAVVIC010000010.1:0-67259 GCA_963748045.1 uncultured Gammaproteobacteria bacterium | reverse complement strand
CGATAAGTGCAAGTTCTCCCGATCCTTACGCGACAACATCACGAACTTGCCGTCGATCAGCCGCGGAAACAGCGCCATGCCTTTGTTCTGCGCAGCCGCACCATTCAGCGTGGAAATCGTGAAGCGTACGAAATCTTCCGTTTCGATGAGTTGCGGCAGGATGGAGAAGCCGTCGTATGCCGTGTAGGTGGCGTAGTAGGTGATGTCGCCGTCGGCGGCGGTGAAGCGTACGAAGCGCGCGTCTTCCATCCCGCGCGTCTCGTTCGGTCCAGCGGGAAAGATCACGCGTTCGGCGATCTGCGAATCGGCCGGGAACGTGGTCACGTAGTTCGACGAGGCCAACGTGCGAATGACCTTCACTGTCTCGAACCAGACGGCAGGCGGCGGCCCGTGTGCTTCGAGCCCACTCAGAGATGCCTCCAGCTCCGCGAGCGTGAACTGCGCGCCGAGCCGGTTCAGCACGCTCGAAGAGAGATCGTTGGCGACTCCGAGTTCGAGCAGCTTCGTGACAAAACGCGTTTTGTGGAAGTAGCCAGGCGGTGTCCGCCCGCCGCTCACTACGTTCGTCCCGGGTTCGTCGAACGTGATGCCGGCATCGGCATCGAGCACGCCCGAGCGAAACTCGATCGACGACAAGTGCCCTTCACCCACCGCGCGCAGGCTCATCACGAAACGCGTCGAGCCGCTCGCGACGCCGCTCTGATCCGGCGCTATCACGATCGACGGATTGAACAATGCTGCGGCCTCGATCGCGTACTCGTGCGTGAAATAGGCACCGACCAACTGTCGTCGGTCGGCAGAAACGGCGGCGGGGTCAGCGACATGCGCCACTAACGCATCGAACTGCCGGCCCAGCATTTCCCGAAAGTGCCGATGGCGCCCATCGAAGCGCCGCATGATCGACGCGTTCAGCGCCACCACTTCAGCCTCGGGAATGGCCAGTATCCGCTCCATCAATAGTTGTGCCCGCGACTGGCCGGGCAGCAGCGTTTCTTCGCCCGGAAGAAAGGGCTTGGCCAGCACGCGCCGGGAATCGGGCAAGAGTCGATGGCGGGTGCGCTTGACCACGGGAGACGTCATGACAGCTCCGCGGCGTGCGCGACAGGTTCCTCGGGCTCGAGCTCTTCCCCTGCGAGCTCGAGCATCTTCAAGAGCGCCAGCAAGAAGCAGATCGTGCTCTCGGCGCCTTGGTTGCGATTGACCTCTGTCACACCCATGCCGTCACAACAGCCGGCCGTCGCGAAATCGTACAGCGACACGCCGAGGCGGTTGGCGCCGAGAAACCAGGCGAACGCCTCGCGCATACGCCGCAAGTAGTGTCGGTCGGACGTGACCTTGAATGCATAGCCGAAAGCGAGCACGAACGCCGTCGCGTCGATCGCCTGCTCGTCCGCCCTGGCCTTGTCGCCGCCACGGCTGTGCCACCCGGTGTTGCCCACGAGCTGCAGTCGATCGCTCGGGGAAGCACACTTCCTCGAGAAACTCGAGCGCCTCGCGCGCAGCCCGCAAAGTGGCCCGCTCGCCCGTGACCTCGTAAGCGGCGAACAGCGCGAGCGGCAGAATGGCGTTGTCGTAGGTGAGCGTCGGCTCGAACCAGCGCCACTCGTCGGTGGCGTGCCCCTCGTAGCGCTCGGCCAACCTGGCGACCAGGTAGTCGAGCATGCCGCGCATCTCCGTAGCGCCCGGCGCCGCGAGCAAGAGACTCACGAGGCCCAAGGCGGCCTGCGCCGTGCCACGTGGTCCGAGCTGTCGCGCATGCGGCAGGGCGCGCGCGAGCATATCGCGCGCGAGCGATCGACAACCTTCGTCCTCCGCGAGCGTAGCCGTCACGCCCAACGCCCAGATCGCACGGCCGATGCAGTCGTCCGATGCCCGCGCGGGCGTGAGCGACCGGTCGTAGCTCATGAAGTTGCGGAAGCTGCCGTCGAGCTCTTGTGAGCAATGCAGGTAGCTCAGGTACGTGGTGACGAGCCCCCGCGCCGCGGCGGACGCCTGCGCACGATCGGCGTGTACCGCCACGATCAAAGCGCGCGCGTTGTCGTCGACGCAATAGCCGGTGCGGCGCGCCGGTATGCTGTAGGTAGCGTGCTGAATGATGCCGGTGTCGTCGGTCATACGTTGCAGATGATCGAGGCGGAGCTCCGGCAGAGCGCTTGCCACCGTCGGAGCGCGCGCCACGGCGACAGCGGGGCCGACCGCCGGCTCGCAGCGCCGCGCGCATCACAGCGAAATAGCTGTCGCCGATGCGTGGCCATTCCATCGGCTGAGCGAATGCAAAGGCCGCTTTGCGCACGCGCTGCAATTCGGTAGGCGATCTGCAAAGGTCGAGCAAAGTCTTGCTCAACGCCACGTGATCCTTGAACGGAAACAGGTGGCCGCGCTTGTCCGCCAGGAGCTCCTGCGCATGCCAATAGGGAGTCGACACCACGGCTGCACCGGCGCCCATCGCATAGGACAACGCACCGCTCGTAACCTGCGCCTCGTTCAAGTACGGGCTCACGAAGATATCGGCCGCCTGCAGGTACTGGCGCAGCTCACCGGCCGAGACGAACTGGCCGCGAAACACCACGTGCTCGCGCACGCCGAGGTTCTCGGCTTCCCGTTCGAGCATGGTTCGATAGGCCTCGCCCTCATGGCGAAGAACGACCGGATGAGTGGCGCCCACCACGAAGTAGATGAGATCCGGAAACTCGCGCACCACTGCCGGCAGCGCCCGAATCACGGTCTCGATGCCCTTGTTCTGGCTCAGCAAGCCGAACGTCAACAACAGGCGCCGTTGCGCCACGCCGAACTGCGCCTTGAGCGCCTCTTGATCGGGGTTGCGGTCCATGACCGGAATGCCGTGCGGGATGATCCGCACCTTCTCGCCGCTGACGCCGTAGCAGCTCGCGAGCAAGTCTCTCGCGACCTCGCTCATCACCACGATCTGCACGCAGTGGACCAACAGTTTCTGGACGATTGCCGCTTGATTCGCCGAGGGGCTCTTCAGCACGGTGTGCAGCGTCACGATGGCCGGCACTCGCAGAGCTCGGACGAAGTCGAGGATATAGCCGCCGTCGTCGCCGCCGAAGATCCCGTACTCGTGCTGCACGCATACCAAGCGCACCTGACTGAAATTGACGAACTCCGCGGCACGTGCGTAGTCGGCTTTCACGTTCTGCCGAATTTCGAACTTCACCTCGGCGGGGTACTGGTATTGACCCGAAGGCTCCGTAACGGCCAACACCATCGGCAACGCGCGCTGGTCGCTGCCGGCGACGGCGGCGGCGAGATCCGCGGTGAAGGTTGCGATCCCGCAGCGGCGCGGGCCATACGTGCCGACGAACGCCACGGCCATCGCGCGATCGGGCGACTCGACAGCCGCGAGACGCTGCGCGCCGTCGACACGTAGGCGCGACGGGACGCGCGCGCCATCGTCGTTAGCAACGGGAGGAATGAACGCCACTAGCCGAGCACCCGGCATACGTCGCCTTGGCGGCGGCGTAGCAGCCGCATGCCGCGGCCTCCAAGCCGGGGACGTCCAGAATCTCGAGCCTGCCGCGCGTGTAGTGAATGAGCTCGCGCCGTTGCAGAGCGCTCGCGGCGCGCGTCACGCCCACCCGCCGCACACCCAGCATGTACGCGAGAAACTCGTGGGTGATGTGAAACTTGTCCGAATGCGCTCGATCGCGGGTCATCAGCAACCAACGAGCGAGCCGCGGTTCCAGGAAATGGTAGCGTGTGCACGCAGCCGTCTGCGCGATCTGAGTCAGCGACACATATAGGTAGCGCTGCAGAACACGCCGCAGCGCGGAGCTGCGCGCGAGCTCGCGGGACAACGTGGCGGCATCCAGCTTCCAGGCCAGGCCGGCACCCTGCACCAGCGCCCGCAGAGGCGCGACGCGCACGCCTAGAATCAATGAGGTGCCCGCCATGCCTTCGTTGCCGACGAGCCCCACCTCGAGTTGCGCGCCGCCGTCAACCGGTGCGATCAGCGAGATGAAGCCATCGATTGGAAAGAACGCGTGCCGGACCACGTCGCCGACTTCGGCCAGCGTATCGCCCTCGACGAGATCGACCGGGTCACGGTTCGTCAGCAGACGTCGGCGATCGGCGGCCGGCAGAGCTGCCAGCAACAGATTCTCCGGAAGCGAGCGCTTGCGCTCTGACACTTTGAACTCCGTCGCGGCGGCGAGTGGTCGGGCCACGGAGTCTGGCGGACTTTGGTGCGCGCCCTCTGTGCGGTGGAACACGCAGCGGTGCGTCTCGAGACGCCCCCGCGATTGCTAGGGCGCGGTCACGCCTCGCTCGAGGCCGCCTCGACCTCGAAGGCAGGCGCGAAATACGGCAACAGCCGATCCGTTTCCTTCTTGACCACGGCATAGCACTCGCACGACAGCCGCTCGAGCTTCGGCCGATCGGTGACCGTGATCTGTCCCCGGCTGTAACGAATCACGCCGAGCTTCTGCAGCTTGCCGGCAGCCGTGGTCACACCCTCGCGACGCACGCCGAGCATGTTGGCGATGAGCTCTTGCGTCATGTTCAGGCGTGGGCTCGACAGCCGATCGAGCGAAAGCAAAAGCCAGCGACACAACTGCTGGTCTAACGAGTGATGCCGATTGCAAACCGCGGTCTGCGCCATCTGCGTGATCAGCGACTGGGTGTAGCGCAGCAGCAGCTGCAACATGTGGCCATGGCGATTGAACTCTTCCTTCAGGGCGCGGCTCGACAACTTGTACGCGAATCCCGCACTCTGCACTACCGCACGACTGGGCGTGGTTTCGCCGCCCATGAATAGCGACACACCGACAGCCCCTTCGTTGCCGACCACGGCAATCTCGGCCGACGCGCCGTCCTTCAGCACGTACAGCAGCGAGACGATCGAGTTCGTCGGAAAGTAGATGAAACGCTGCACGTCACCCGACTCGTAGACGCTCATACCGAGCGGCATCTCGACGAGCTTCAGCTGCGGGAACAGCCGCGCGGCCTCCTCGGGGGGAAGCGCGTCGAGAACGTGATTTTCACGCGGATCCGGATCGGCCATCGAATGCGGTATTGCCGCCAAAGAACGCTTGGCGTTCGGGTCAGTGTACGCCCTCGTGTGCGGTAAGACACATTGCTCTCACGCCGCGGCGGGCCGCTAGGCGCGCCAGCGCACGGACACCCAACGAGGCCGTCGATACTCTCCAGTCACCCAAGGGAGAATCACGTGGACAAGTCAATGCTGATCGGCACCGTTTTCGGTGTCACCGTCGCGACCGCAGCGGCGGGTTTCGCTGGATACTCGATGCTGAGCAAGAACGGTGCGGACTCCGCCGTCGCACGGCAGAACTGTTACGAAGTCGCGGTTGAGACCCCGCGTGAGCCCAAGGACGACAAGCGGATCGCCGGCACCGTCATCGGCGCGCTGGTCGGCGGCGCCGTAGGCAAGGACGTCGGCGACAAGGGCATCACCACCGCAGCGGGCGCTGCCGTCGGGGCCATCGCCGGCAATCAAGCGCAAAAGAAGCTACAAGAAAACAGGACCGTGACCACGACTGAAACACGGTGCGATCCGGCCAAGTAGCGGCGCGGAATCGCGCGACCTGGAAACCTGCCTGCCTAGGTATACTGACTCGTATCCCGAGCATGGCAGGCAACAATGACGAGGATCGACTGCTTTAAGGCATACGACGTTCGCGGCCGCGTTCCGGAGGAACTCGACGAGGACATCGCTTACCGCATCGGCCGCGGCTATGCGGCCTTCGTCAAACCGCGCACCGTGGCCGTCGGCCGGGACATCCGCCTCTCGAGCCCCGCCATCATGGCGGCCGTCGTCAAAGGGCTCACGGACTCCGGCGTAGACGTGCTCGACATCGGCGTCGGCGGTACGGAGCTCTCCTACTTCGCGACGTTCGCGCGCAAGCTCGATGGCGGCATCATGGTCACGGCGAGCCACAATCCGCCGAACTACAACGGCATGAAGTTCGTCCGCGAAGGCTCGCGGCCGATCAGCGCCGACACGGGCCTGCAAGACATCAAAGCTCTCGCCGAGCGTAACGAATTCGCCGCACCGACCAAGCACGGCAGCGTGCGCAAGGTCGACATCCTGCCGGACTACATCGAGCACTTGCTCTCGTACGTCGACGTGGGCTCGCTCGCGCCGCTGAAGATCGTCGTCAATGCCGGCAACGGCGGCGCCGGCCCGATCATCGACCTGCTCGAGCCGCACTTGCCGTTCAAGTTCATCAAGGTGTTCCACGAGCCCGACGGCACGTTCCCGAACGGCGTGCCGAACCCGATGATCGAGGGGAACCGCAAAGTCACGATCGACCGCATTCGCGCGGAGAAAGCGGATCTCGGCATCGCGTGGGACGGCGACTACGACCGCTGCTTCTTCTTCGACGAGCACGGCCAGTTCATCGAGGGGTACTACATCGTCGGCTTGCTGGCGAAAACGTTCCTGGAGAAGTCACGCGGCGAGCGCATCGTCCACGACCCGCGCCTGACCTGGAACACGCTCGATCTCGTCGCCGCAGGTGGTGGCGAGGCCGTACAGAGCAAGTCGGGGCATGCCTTCATCAAGCAAAGGATGCGCGAAGTCGACGCCGTGTACGGCGGCGAGATGAGCGCCCACCACTACTTCCGCAAGTTCTCGTACGCCGACAGCGGCATGATTCCGTGGCTGTCGATCGCCGAGCTCATGAGCCAGAGCAAGAAGTCGCTCGCGGCGCTCGTCGGCGAGCGCATGCGCGCATATCCCGCGAGCGGCGAGATCAATCGCAAGGTCAAAGACGCCGCCGCCGTGATCGCGGCCGTCGAGGCTAAGTACACGCCGTCCGCAATCGCGGTCGAGCGCGTCGACGGGTTGAGCGTCGAGTACAAGGACTGGCGCTTCAACCTGCGCTCGTCGAACACCGAGCCATTGCTGCGCTTGAACGTCGAGAGCCGCGGCAACGACGCGCTGATGCGCGCGAAGACGGCGGAGCTGCTGGCGGTGCTCGGCGGAGAGCCAGGCTAGACGAGCGTGACGCGCGCGGGCTCACGACGAATGGCGGGGAGCAAGGGGACGCTCGCGGCCGCGCTCACGAACCCGGCCTGCTACGACCACGACGTCGACGAAGTCCGTCTCGCGGAGACGCACATCTCGTGGGTACTCCTGACGGGCCGCTACGCGTACAAGGTCAAGAAGCCCGTCAAGCTGCCGTTCCTCGATTTCAGCACGCTGCCGCGGCGCCTGCACTTCTGCCGCGAGGAGCTGCGACTGAATCGGCGTTTGGCGCCCGAGCTGTATCTCGGCGTCGTGCCGATCGGCGGCTCACCGAGCGCGCCGCGCGTCGGCAACAAGCCCGCATTCGAGTACGCCGTGAAGATGCGGCAATTTGCACCCGACGCCCGTCTCGACCAGCGACTCGCGGCGAACGCGGTGCCCCGCGCGGCCATCACGGAATTCGCGGCGCGGCTCGCGAAGTTCCACGGCAGGCTGCCGGCGCTCGACACCGATCCAGCCGGCAAGGCGGCGCAAGCCGCCGCGCGCGATAACGTCGCCGCGCTCGCACAGTACGTTCGCGGCCGCCAGCGCCGCGAGCTCGACACGCTGCGGACTTGGACCGACCGCGAATGCGCGGACCTCGCCTCCGTGTTCGCACGCCGCACCGCCGCCGGCGCGGAGCGCGAGTGTCACGGCGATCTGCACCTCGAGAACCTGCTGTGGCACGACGGCTCGATCGTCGCGTACGACGCGCTCGAGTTCGACCCGGCGCTGCGCGAGATCGACGTCGTGAGCGAAGTGAGCTTCCTCGCGATGGACCTGATCGCTCACGGCCGAGCCGACCTCGCGTTCGACTTCGTGAATCGCTACTTTGAGGTCGGCGGCGACTACGCGGGCATCGACGTGTTGCGGTTCTACGTCGTGTATCGCGCGCTCGTGCGCGCCAAAGTCGGCGCGATCAAGGCCGCGCAGACGGGGCACGAGTCCCGTGCCGATCCGTATCTCGAGACGGCGCACGAGCTGTGCCGCCCCGCTACACCGCTACTCCTGATCACTCATGGGTTGTCCGGCAGCGGCAAGACCACGATCACGGACGAGCTCGTCGGACGTTTGCGCGCGCTACGCGTGCGCTCCGATCTCGAGCGCAAACGCTTGCACGGCCTCACGGCGGACGCGCGCACGGGCTCGGACGTCGGCCAGGGCCTCTATAGGGCCGACGCCACGCGCCTCACCTACGAGCGGCTCGCGGAGATTGCGGACCGGGCGCTGCGGCACGGCTTCAACGCGATCGTCGACGCCACGTTCCTGCGCCGCACGGAGCGCTGGGAGTTTCGGCAGGTCGCGGCGGTCAACGGCGCGCGGTTCGCCATTCTCGACTGCACGGCGCCGGCCGACGAGCTGCGGCGGCGAATCGTCGCCCGCGGGCAAGCCGGCCGCGACGCGTCCGAGGCCACGCTCGCCGTGCTCGAGCAGCAACTCGCCGCTCACGAACCGCTCGATCGCGCCGAACGCCGCTCGGCAGTGCATGTCGACACGCAACGGCCACTACACTATGCGGCCCTGGTCGCAGGTCTCAGGAGACGTTGAGGGTTTGGGATAGGCCGCATCGACGGATGCGAATCGCGCGCCGCTGCGAATCAAATCCAGCCGAAGCTGCGCGCCAGTGTTCCGAAGGTGCCCGCCGCAAGCGCGATGTAGAGCAACAGCGCCCAAACCTTCGCGCCGGCAATGTCGGCGGTGAGGCTTACCCTGGTCGCCGCGATCTCGGCCGTGAGGCTCTCCTTCGTGGCGGTGATGCTGTCCTTGAGCGCGTCCATCTTGTCGCGCAGCGTTCGGACGTCGACTTTTATGTCCGCCACATCCGAGCGCAGGTGTGCGACGTCCGACTCGAGTCGAGCGATGCGCGCTTCCATGGGTACCTCCCTCGACGCCGGTTCTACGGCCAATTCTATGTCCTCGACTTGTGCAGAAGTCCAGTGCTTACGAGCAAGGAGTGAAGCCCTTCCGGAGCCGGCACACAACCTCCGTTTCTGGGCCCCGTGGCACGTTTCGCGTAGGTGCTTGTCGGGTGGCGCTGGCGATTCCCAGCACGTGCCGGCGATCGCCGCGACCGTGAATGCGCACACCTCCGCGCTTGAAGCGCCGCGTGCTGGCCCCCAGATACTCGGCCACAGCGCGACTCCCCATGTCGAGGTGCAAGATGTACGAAGAAAACCGCCTCCCCGTCAGTCACGACAACGGCCCCGCGCTGCCCGCGGACGTGCTGCTGATCGTGCCCGGTCCGTAACGTCGTGATGTTCCCCGGCGCCGTCACCCAAGTGGCGCTCGGCCGCGACGTCTCGATGCGGGCCGTGCAGGAAGCCGTCCAGCACGGCTACAAGCTCGGCATCGTCCTGCAGAAGGACCCGAGCGTGGACGTCCCCGGGCCCGACGACCTATACAAGATCGGCACGACCGTCAGCGTCGTGCGCTACATCCGGGCGCCGAACGGCGTCCACCACCTGATCTGCCAGGGCGAGCAGCGGTTTCGCACGCTCGACTATCTCTCCGGCCTGCCGTTCCTGGCCGCGCGTTACGACCTGATCCCGGACCAGACGTCGCACGACGCCGACGTCGAGGCGCGCGCGAACCTGCTGAAGCAGAAGGCCGTCGAGGCCGTCGAGCTGCTGCCGCAGGTGCCGCCCGAGATCGCCTCGGCGCTGGATGGCATCGACTCGCCCGGCGCGCTAGCCGACATGGTCGCCGGCCTGATCGACATCAAGCCCGCCGACAAGCAGACGATCCTGGAAGCGCTGAAGGTGCGTGACCGGCTCGACCGCGTGATCGAACTCCTGACGCATCGCATCGAGGTGCTGAAGCTGTCGAAGGAGATCGGCGAGCAGACGCAGGGCAAGCTCGACGAGCGGCAGCGCGAGTACGTGCTGCGCGAGCAGCTGAAGACCATCAAGAAGGAGCTCGGCGAGGACGAGACGGAGAGCGAGCTCGACGAACTGAAGTCGGCGATCGCCGACGCGAAGATGCCCGAAGAGGTCGAGAAGCAGGCCAAGAAGGAGCTGCGCCGCCTCGAAGGCATGCCCGAGGCGTCCACCGAGTACTCGATGGTACGCACCTACGTCGACTGGCTCGTCGCGTTGCCGTGGTCGAAGGGCGACGCCGAGAACATCGACATCGCGAAGGCGCGCGAGATTCTCGACGCCGATCACTACGGCCTCGACAAGATCAAGCGGCGCATTCTCGAGTACCTCGCGGTGCGCAAGCTGAACGCGAACGGCCGCAGCCCGATCCTGTGCTTCGTCGGTCCGCCCGGCGTCGGCAAGACCTCGCTCGGCCAGAGCATCGCGCGTGCGCTCGGACTCAAGTTCGTGCGCGCGAGCTTGGGCGGCATCCACGACGAGGCCGAGATCCGCGGCCATCGGCGCACGTACATCGGCTCGATGCCGGGCAAGATCGTGCAGAGCCTGCGCAAGGCCGGCACGAACAACCCGGTGTTCATGCTCGACGAGATGGACAAGCTCGGCGTGGGCTTCCACGGCGATCCGTCCGCCGCGTTGCTCGAGGTGCTCGATCCGGAGCAGAACTCGACGTTCGCGACCACTATCTCGACGTGCCGTTCGATCTGTCGCAAGGTGCTGTTCGTCGGCGACGGCGAACGTCCTCGAGCACATTCCCGGTCCGCTTGCGCGACCGCATGGAGATCATCGAGCTGCCGGGCTACACGCAGGACGAGAAGCTCGCGATCGCGACAGCGCTACCTCGTGCAGCGCCAGCTTGAAGGCGAACGGGCTGAAGGCCGAGCAGGTCTCGCGTCACCGACGGCGCGATTGCAGGCCGTGATCGACGGCTACACGCGCGAGGCCGGCGTGCGCAATCTCGAGCGCGAGATCGGCGCGCTGCTGCGTCGCGCGGCGATGCGGATCGCGGAGGGCACGGCGAAGAACGTCGCGATCGACGCGGCCGACGTGCCGGCGATTCTCGGCGCGCGCCACTTCGAGAACGAGGTCAAGCTGCGCACGAGCGTGCCGGGCGTGGCGACGGGGCTCGCGTGGACGCCGGTCGGCGGCGACATCCTGTTCATCGAGGCGAGCCTCGTGCCGGGCGG
Source organism: uncultured Gammaproteobacteria bacterium (assembly GCA_963748045.1). GTDB lineage: Bacteria > Pseudomonadota > Gammaproteobacteria > Steroidobacterales > Rariloculaceae > FEN-1219. Next base: position 56,211 of record CAVVIC010000010.1, on the reverse strand, counting down.
CAAGGGTCAGCTGATCCTGACCGGTCAGCTCGGCGACGTCATGAAGGAGAGCGCGCAGGCGGCGGTGAGCCTCGCGAAGATGCGGCTCGACAAGCTCGGCGTGGAGCGCGAGCTGCTCGAGAAGAACGACCTGCACATCCACCTGCCGGCGGGCGCGATCCCGAAGGACGGCCCGAGCGCGGGTGTCGCGATGTTCCTCGCGGTCGCGTCGTTGTTGTCGGGGCGCACCGTGCGCAACGACGTCGCGATGACGGGCGAGATCAGTCTGCGCGGGCTCGTGCTACCGATCGGCGGCGTGAAGGAGAAGACGCTCGCGGCGCTGCGCGCGGGTATCAGAGACGGTGATGCTGCCGGCGCGCAACAAGAAGGACCTCGAGGAGATTCCCGAGCGCGCACGCAACAAGCTGAAGTTCGTGTGGCTCGACAACATCGACGACGCGCTCGCGGCGGGCTTCGACCCGCCGCGGGAGGCGGCCACAGCAGGCAGCCAACCTCGGGCCGCTTAGCGCGGCGGATGCGGATAGGTATTCGGCTCTATACGGCCTTGATTACACCCACTGACGCTCAAGGCCTGTAAACGAGCGTCGGCAGTCAAAAGCGTCATCTGCTCCGTGACGGCTACGGCCAGCAGCAGACGATCGAACGGATCGGAGTGGGAGATTTGGAGGGCGGCCTCGCACATCGCGTGCTCGTCGGTCACCGGTAGGATTCTCGCGCCCGCTTCGACCATCGCATCACGAAATGTTCGCGGCGCAACGGGGAGCTTGCCGATTCGATACTTGATAGCCACTTCCCAGACGCTTGCGATCCGAAATGAAAGCACTCCGCAGCTTCCACTTCCGCCCGAGTGGCCTTCACGAGCTCCGATCGCCTCCAACACCACAACGCAACCTGGGTGTCGAGCAGCAACTTATGCGCGCTCGAATGAATCGATCGATGCGTTCTTCGCTGGATTCGCATTCTCATTCACTAAGCGCCGAATGACACGGGCGATCTCGGCATCGGCATCTCGGCTGCAGTGCTGAACGCGGCGCCATCGACCTTGGCCTTGTCGTGCTTGAGCTTGCCCCAGCCGACCGAGCGTGCGTGGTCCTTCGACCGGCACCAGCCTAGCAACGGGCTTACCGTTGCTCGCGATGATCACTTCCTGTCCGCCGGCGGCTGCCTTGACGAGCTTGGACAGCTGGTTCTTGGCTTCCAGAATGTTGACCTGCATACCCACTGCCTCGACGTTACGATCGACGCTCTAACCTACCATACTTGGCCCAAGCTGGCCAAGGCGGCGGATGTGGAGGTATTTTGAACCACCGCAGCGCGCGCACTGCTCAATCTCGATCCCGAACACGCGCTTTAGCGCCGTGCCCCCAGTTCATGCGAAGGTCCTTCGACGCCGGCCGCTCCGTTGCGGGCGGCCTCGCTTGCCCCCCGGCCTCTTCCTCCCGGGGTGATGGCCGCTCGCAATGCCGCGCGCGCCACTTCGAAAACGAGGTCAAGCTGCGCACGAGCGTGCCGGGCGTGGCGACGGGGCTCGCATGGACGCCGGTCGGCGGCGACATCCTGTTCATCGAGGCCAGCCTCGTGCCGGGCCGGGGTCAGCTGATCCTGACCGGTCAGCTCGGCGACGTCATGAAGGAGAGCGCGCAGGCGGCGGTCAGTCTCGCCAAGATGCGGCTCGAGAAGCTCGGCGTGGAGCGCGAGCTGCTCGAGAAGAACGACCTGCACATCCACCTGCCGGCGGGCGCAATCCCGAAGGACGGCCCGAGCGCGGGTGTGGCGATGTTCCTCGCGGTCGCGTCGTTGTTGTCGGGGCGCACCGTGCGCAACGACATCGCGATGACGGGCGAGATCAGTCTGCGTGGGCTGGTGTTACCGATCGGTGGCGTGAAGGAGAAGACGCTCGCGGCGCTGCGCGCAGGTATAGAAACGGTGCTCTTACCGGCGCGCAACAAGAAGGACCTCGAGGAGATTCCCGAAGCCGGCACGTAACAAGCTGAAGTTCGTGTGGCTCGACACATCGACGCACGCGCTTGCGGCGGGCTTCGACCCGCCGCGGGAGGCGGCCACAGCAGGCAGCCAACCTCGGGCCGCGTTAGCGCGAGCGCTTCGCGAAGTACCGGACTCCCTGCACGCCGGCGAAGTCCGAGTCTGGGTCCAGAAAGTCGCGCCGTGGGCGTTGCGCCGATCGCGAGCATGATGCTGTCCGCCATCGGAATGCGAAGGAGCATGGAGATACGCGCCGCTTCAAGTGCGGTGGCTCGGTCCAGGTCCACGACTTTGCCTTGCTCCATCACCGCGATGGCGCGCAGCGCTTCGTCCTCGTCGCGCTGCTGGCAGACGCGCTTGAATACTTCGAATAGCGATAGCGATGGGACCAACAACGTGCCCACAGTCTGGATGGGCTTTGCGAATGCGGCGGCATTGGGGCCGTCGGCGAAATACTCGAGCCATGCCGACGAATCCGACTACGTTCATGCCCGGTCGGCGTCGCGCGGTACGTCGGTGTCGATGCCCTTGAGTGAGCCCCGCGCGGCCTTCGTACGCCGGACCGGCACCAGCTCTATTCTGCCGCGATACTCGATGGCGTGCAGTTTCTCCCCCGGCTTGATGCCTAACGATTCACGGATGCGCGCGGGAATGACGATTTGGAATTTTGAAGACACCGTGAGCGTTGTCATACGATATCCTTATCGATAGTGAACTGGTAAAGCGATGACGAACTTTACCACGGGTGTCACTGGATCGCGAAACCGTTTCGTTCGGATGTGAGAAGGCCAGCACTAACGGTTTTCTTGGGGGCGCAAGGAGCACGCGCACGGTTTGTGAACCGCTTCCGGCCTCACCATGCTCAGCGCTGTGGTGTCTCAAGACTGACGCCCGCTGCTCGCACCAGAGCCACGAATGAGCCTCGTCGAGCGACCACCGCATCACGCTTCACGTCAAGCGCGCGCGAACAGTCACAGTCCCCTGCGGCAGCGGCGCTCGCGCCGCGCCAAGCACCCGGCCGTCGGCGTCCTTTGCGACGAACAGGTTCTGCACGGCATCGACTAGACTGCAGCGCACGCGAGGGCTACCGCCGCGATTGCTCGGTCGAAAGAGCACACTTCGAAGCGCACGCCGCCGATCGCGCGCTGCGCGCCGCGCCTTCCCCGTGGCGGGTCATGTCGGTGAGAATGCGGGACATGCCCGGCACGTCTGCACCGTCGTGAGCGCCCCCGACCCCGCGGGCGATCGTCCGGCGCCGTCGCTCGACGACGTCGCTCGCGAGAAGCTCGCCGCGCTCGAACGCCGCCAACTTGCGCAGGCGGCTCGTGACCACCGATCGGTCCGGCGCCGTCGACGCGCGAGCAAAACGGCACGCGCGCTCGTGTCGTTCTCGTGTAACGACTACCTCGGGCTCACGCATCACCCCGACGTCATCGCGGCGAGCGTCGAAGCCACGCAGCGCTACGGCGCGGGCGCCGGCTCGTCGCGCCTCGTGAACGGCAACCACCCGCTGTACGCCGAGCTCGAGCGCAAGCTGGCCGCGCTGAAGGGCGCCGAAGACGCCGTCGTGTTCGGCAGCGGCTACCTCACGAACCTCGGCGTGATTCCGGCGCTCGTCGGCCGCACGGACCTGATCCTGCTCGACGAGTGGAGCCACAGCTGTCTCCTGGCCGGCGCCGAGCTGTCACGCGCGCGCGTGCTCGAGTTTCGCCACAACGACGTGGGCCACGCCGCCGAGCTGCTCGAGCGCGCAGCGACGCGCAGCACCGCCACTGCCTCGTGCTGACGGACGGCGTGTTCAGCATGGAAGGCGATCTCGCGCCGCTGACGCGAGCTCGCGCCGCTCGCCGCGCGAGCACGACGCCTGGCTCATGACCGACGACGCGCACGGGCTCGGCGTGGTCGGCGACGGCCGCGGCTCGAGCTTCGCGCACGGCGCGCCCGTGAGCGTGCCGTTGCAGATGGGCACGTTGTCGAAAGCCGTCGGCGCGTACGGCGGCTATCTCGCCGCGAGCCGCAGCGTCTGCGAGCTCGTGCGCAACCGCGCACGGACGCTCGTGTATTCGACCGGCCTGCCGCCCGGAGTCGTGGCCGCCGCGAGCCGCGCGCTCGACCTGATCGCGACCGATCGCGATCTCGTGCGCCGGCCCCTCAAGCTCGCGCGCGAATTCACGGCCGCGCTCGGCCTGCCGCCGGCGACGAGCCCGATCGTCTCGCTCGTGCAAGGCAGCGCCGAGAACGCGCTCGCCGCGAGCGACACGCTGCGCAACGCCGGCTTCCTCGTCGCCGCGATCCGCCCGCCGACGGTGCCGCCCGGCACGTCGCGGCTGCGCGTGACGTTCTCGGCCGAGCACTCGAGCGAGCAGGTGGCCGCGCTCGCGGCGGCCGTGCGGCCGTTGCTGCGCTCATGACCACGCTGTTCGTGACGGCGTCGGGCACCGACGTCGGCAAGACCTTCGTCACGCTGCGGCTCATCGACGAGCTCAGCGCCGCCGGCTACCGCGTGCGCGCGCTGAAGCCCGTCGCCTCGGGCTTCGACGCGGCGAACCCGGCCGCGAGCGACACCGGTGCGCTGCTGCGCGCGCAGGACCTCGAATTCACGCGCAGCCAATCTCGACGCCGTGAGCCCGTGGCGATTCGCCGCGCCGCTGTCGCCCGACATGGCGGCCGCGCGCGAAGGACGCGTCCGTGCCATTCGATGAGCTGGTCGCGTTCTGTCGCGAGCCGCGCGCCGTGGACGTCACGCTGATCGAAGGCATCGGCGGCGTCATGGTGCCGCTCGACGACACGCACACGGTGCTCGATTGGCTCGTCGCGCTCGAGGCGCCCGACGCTGCTCGTCGTCGGCAGCTACCTGGGCACGCTTGAGTCACAGCCTGACGGCCGCAGCGGCGCTGCGAACGCGTGGTGCGCGCCTCGCAGGCGTCGTCGTCAGCGAGTCGGCCGCGCAACCCGTGCCGGTCGCCGAGACGGCCATGACTGCTCGCGCGATTCGTGCAGCCGACTCTCGGTGCGAGTGCTGCCGCGCGACGCGCCGCGCGACGCCACGCCGCTGCTGCCGCTGCTGTGTCGCATCTGCGCGATCGCGCACTGCCGCAACGAGGTGTGGCCGGAAGCCGCTGCCTCGCTCCACGGCAGCAACTCCCGGCCACTCGAGGGAAGCGAAAGCTCACGCTACTGCGCGCTCTGCGCGACGCGACTCGCGTCGTCGAGGCCGACGACGCTCATCTTCACGCGCCGATCGAGCGCCATGCCGTCGGCGTCCGTGTCCGTCGCCTGCGAATCGGCTTTGCCGGCCGCGCTCACGACGATCCGCTCGGCCGGCATGCCCGCACGAATCAGCGCGTCGCGCACGTTATCGGCCCGAGCCGTCGCCAACGCGTTGTTGTAGCGGTCCGTGCCACGCACGTCGGTGTGCCCTTCGAGACGGACCACCGCGCCGTCGAGCGGCACGATCAGCGCCACGAGCTTCGCGAGACGCTCCTCGGTGGGCGGAGCGATCGCGCTGTCTTCCGTGCGGAACAACACTTCGATCGACAACGCCTCCTCCAGATCGCGACGGTGTTGCGTGCGTTCCGCGACGAGCTCGGCGCCGGCCTGCGACGCGGCGCTCTCGCTCGCCGCGAGCCGCGTCTCGAGCGCCTTCGTGCGCGAATGCGCGCCTGCTCCCCGCTCTGCTCCGCCGCGAGCCGCGCGTCGTGCTCGTGATGGAATCGATCGCCGATCCAGCCGCCGAAAGCCGCACCGAGAATCAGGCCGACAGGTCCACCGGCCATCGCACCGATCGCGGCGCCGCTGCCAAGCCCGATCGATTCGTGCTTCGCCGCGCGTTCCGCCTTGTGCGCGCGGTGTCGCTCACCGGCGGAGGCGGACGTCGCCAGCGCGCTGCCAACCAACAAAACGATGAGTTTGCGTACATGATTTGCTCCTCGAGCATGAGTGATGACACGGGAGCTATTGCAGCGAACGCTGCTGGCGCCGCGGTGATGAATTGCGGCGCCTTACAGGCGGGAATCTGACGAATTATGACGCGCCGCCCCGAACGGGGCGGCGCAAATATGCATGTCAGGTGCTGTGCAAGCGGCTGACCAACTCCTCGTCGACGTAATTCTCGGAGTCGAGCACGAGCCGCTCCTGCGCGAGCTGGATCTCGTGCAGGATGTACATCAGCAGGATGCTGAGCGTCAGCGCGACCAACGTCGAGTTGAACGAGATGCCGAGGCCGCTCGTCACCGCCGTCGTGTCGCCTTTGACGGCGAGCTCGGCGCCCTGCAGCGCGAGACCGATACCGCGCACGGTGCCGACGAAGCCCAACGCCGGTCGCGACCCACACGCTGAAGCGCAGGATCGCGAGCTCGGCGTCGAGCCGCGTGCTCTCGCTTTCGCAGACGTTGTGCACGGTCTGCGAGGCGTCCTGCACGTTGCCCGTGGCGCCGAAGCGCTTCAGCGCCGCCGCGAGCACGCGCGGCAGCACGGAGTCGCGCTTGGCCGGAGGCAGCTGCTCGAACTGCCGCAGATATTCGCGCGCGTCGCTCGGCAGGATCACGATACCGGGGTCGAGCCTCATGTAGCCGGCGCGTGAGCAGTGTCGCGTTGCTGCCGAAGCTCGCGGAAACGCATCGTCGCGAGAATGAGCGCCCAGATCGCGATGATGATCGTGGCTTCCTGCTCGGGATCCTTGATGATGACCCAGATCGACCGCTGCGGCACGTAGCCCGGCGTGCGCTCCGCAATCGCGCGCTGCTCGGCGCGCCACTCCTCGGCGACCGGCCGCACGAACGCGGCGAAAATGAGCTGGGTCACGAGCGCGATCACCACGAGTATGGCGAGCTTCGACGCCCGATCGCGCAGATAGTTATTGTAAACGGCCATTCAAACCCTCCAAGGACGAAACCGACGCCGCATACGCGCGTCATGACACTCATTGATCTTTCGCGCGACGCGCATCGCGCTGCAGCGGCAGCGCCACGAACGTGCCGCCGTTGCGCTGGCAGACCACGCGCAGCAAAGTCGCGAAATCGGCGGCGGTATAGAGCTGGCCGCCGGTCGCCTGATAGATCGTCGGAAACATCACCGCGTGAATCCGCACGCGGCGCTTGCCGGTCGCGTCCGCCGTATTGCGGCGATCGATCTCGCGCACGATCGCATTGATCGTGCCGACGGCGAAGTCGTCGCCGAAGACGTAGAACGAGATCTTCTTGGTCCGGATCGTAGAAGTTGTCGAGGGCCGACAGGATGCCGTTCGCGCGGGCTCGAGTCCGAGTACGCGTCCCAGGTCCGCATCGCATCGAGGATCGCCTTGCGGCGCGCCGGCGTATCCGGGATCCACTCGTTTCGATAGCTCTTGAACATCGCGACGCCTTCGTCGTCCATGACCTGGATGCCCTTGACCGTGGGGTACACCTCGAGCGTCTGCCGCAACTCCTCGATCGCGCGGTCCCACGCGTAGTTCTTCATGCTGCCCGACGTGTCGATGATGAAGATGATGTACTCGCTGTCGACCGGAATGCCGCCGACCTTGTAATCGCCGATCGGCGGCTTGTAGTCGACGAGCAGTCTCTTCATCTCGTCCGTGAGGCTCTGCTTCGCGATCGCGAGCTTGCCCTGGACCTCGTTCGAGATCTTCGAGTCCTGCACCGTCGCGAGCACTTCCTCGCGGATTCGTTCGAGCTCGGTCCGCAGCGTTTCGACGCTCTTCGCGTCGGTCCGGTAGTCGCTCGCGGTCGTCGACACGTTGCGCCGGACCTTGTCGGTTTCGCCGAGGATTTCGTTCAGCTCCTCTTCGTATTGTCGCGATCACGCCGTGCAGATCGGTCTTGCTCTCCTCGAGCCTGGCCGGCTCGCTGACGCGCGTGACGATGAACAGCAGGATCATCGCGCCGAAGCCGCAGCAGATCGCGTCGAGGAACGACATCGTGAAGATTTCGAATTCGCGACGGCGCCTCATGGCCAATCCTCCGACGGCGCGAGCATCGAGCCGCCGGTGCGCAGCGCGAGAACCCAGAAGCGCGGGCGCGGCCTGCGGATCGCCTTCCATCGCGAACAGGATGATGTTCACGGGCACGCCGTTCGGCAACTGACGAACGGCGCGATTGAAGTGATCGAGCCGCTCGCCGGCCGTGACGCCCGCGCGTATGGGCACGACCTCGCCCATCGTCGGCAGGCCGTCCGTCAGCAGATAGACGTTGTCGGGCTTGGGCTCCATCGCCCGCAAGGCAGCGAACGCGGCGTGCAGGCTCGTGGGCCCCTTCGGATACTCCGCGCGCAGCGCGGTGACGGCCGCGTCGATCTCCTTGCCGTCCGTGACGGTCACCCACTTGCCATTGCTGCCCGGCAGCAGCGAGATCGCCTTGTCGGTGAAGCCGAAGATCTGGATCTGCGTTCCCTGCTCGATCTGCGTCGTGATCCAGTCGACCGTGTTCACGACCTGCTTCCACTTCGGCGCCTGCCGCTGCTGCTCCGGCGACATGTTGCGGCGGCGAATGATGTTCACGATCGTGCGATCGAGCATGCTGGTCGACGTATCGACCAGGATCACGACGTGCTTGCCGCCCATGCGCAAGCCGGTCAGGTACTGCCGGTTGCCCTCGCCCGTGAACGACCGCAACGCGTTGCCGTCCGGCGTCGGCTTCTGGGCGGAGGCCGACAGGGCCTCGGTCTGCTTGTCGAGCGCCGCGAGATCGGCGCGCAGCTTCGCGATGGCCGCCTTGCGCGCCTCGGAGTCCTGCGTCTCCGTGGCGAGCTTCGTGTTCGTGTCGTCGATCTCGCTGACCAGGTTCGCGCGCAAGGCCTTCAGCGCGGTCCACTGCTTGAGCTGCTGCGCCAGCTGATCCTTGAGCTGCACGAGGTTCTTCTGCCCCGTGGTCACCTTGAGCTCCCAGCGCGTCGCCTCCGCCGACAGGTCCTCGACGACCGTGCGGCTGTCGAACAATGCGTTCTGGCTCACGAGCATGAACAGCAGCACGACGCAGCCGAACCCGGCCGTGATCGCGTCGAGGAACGACATCGAGAAGACGTTGATTTCGCGGCTGCGCCTCTTCATTCGGCAGCCTCGACGACCACGGCACGCAGCTCGATGCCGGGCGAGCCGACGCGCACGATGTCACCCGGTTGCAGCACGACTTCGCCGGTCACTTTCCTCTCGTTGACGTACGTGCCGTAACGGCTGAGATCGCGCAACTTCAGCTCGCCGTCGCGCAGCTGTATCTCCGCGTGCAGTCGCGACACGCCGCTGTGGTTGTCGGGCACCATGATCGTGCGCCGCGCGGGATCGGTGTCACGGCCGACGACGATGCCACCGGCCCCGACGCGATACGCCGTGCCCCCGTGCACGACGTGCGTCGCGCGCGCTCGCTCGCGCTGCCGACGGCGCGGTGGCGCGGCTTGCGCCCGCAACCACCTCGATCAGCACGGGCGCTGCGCGCCACGGCAGACGCTTCAGCAATTTGACGTCGGCGCCGTTGGCTTGCGGCGCTGCGAGCAGCGCGCTGCGCGCGGCATGGCCTTGCTCGAGCGTTTCGATCCGTGCGTCGTCGATTCGCGCGAGTTCGCCGACGAGGCCAGGCAGTCGAGCGAGGCGATCCGACACCAATACGACGAGGCCGCGGTCGGGCTCGCGATTCTGCGCCACCAGCTGCGCGACGCCGCGATAGAAACCCGCAGCCACACCGAGCACCTCGTCGCGCTCGACGGTCACGCGCACATCGTCGCCGGCGTACGGCAACTTGAGCTCGAGTCGTTCCTCGATGCGCCACGCGTCGAGCCAGCCGGGCAGTCGGTCGTACAGCGCCTGCTCCGTTTCGCCGTTGCGGAACGGGTTGAACCGCGTGGCACGCACGAACGCGTCCGCGATGCGCCGCGCAAACGCGTCCATGAGGCCCATGAGCCCGGACTGCAGCAACGCATGTTCGGCGCGCACTGCGACGTCGGCGCCCTGCTCGAGCACCGTGGCCGTCACGCGATACAGCCCGGCATCGAGGTACACGAGCTGGCAGTCGGGGTACGGTCGATGACCGGCCGCCGCGGCCACGTCGACCAGCGCGCGGACCGGCATACCGCATTCCTGCGCGAGCCCGAGCAACAGGCCAAGCTGCTCGGAGCGGTAGCCGGCCGGCACCACGAGCAACACATCGGTCCGGGCGTGCCCTGCCTTCTGCCAGATCGCGGCGAGCTGCGCGTGCGCGAGCTCCGCGGCGCTCGGCAAATCGGCGCCCGCGGATCCGGGCTCGAGGCTCAACGCGCTCCAGAAGCGGTTGCTGGCCTGGCGCGGGCGCAAGCGCGCCAGCGCGACGGCTTCATCACCCGTCAGGATGCGACCGCGATCGACGACGGCAAAGCCGGGCTCGACGCCGAGCACGCCCGTGGCGTCCGCCACGGCGATACCTGCATCGTTGATGTCGATCGCGAGCACGGTCACGGAATCAGATGCCGACCGGGAACGTGACGCCCTCGTCGGGAGGGATGTCTTGCGTCGGAATGAACTCGTCGTCTTTGACCACACCGCGTTGCTCGAGTCGGCGGCGGCGCCGGCGGTGTGGCGGCGGGCGGAGTCTGCGCGGCGGCGGGCGGAGCGGCGGGCGGAGCGGCCGCCGGCGGGGCGTCCTTCTTCTCCTGACCGAACGACGAGGCCGACATCACCACGAGCGCGGCTACGAGAGCAGCGGTTCGAATCCTATTCATGGCTACCTCTTAGGTTCCCTCGACGACGGGATTAGACTGTGCCGACACTCGCTCATTCCGCAACCTCACTGCAGGTTGCGCGCTAACCTGAAACCCAAGATCGTCGCGGGCGTTGGCTTCGTAGCTGCGCGCCGCGACGCGCAGATCGGTCAGCGTCGCGCTGCGCCAGCTGGCCCCGCGAACTCCATGGAAACGCCCGACTTCAGGCCCCAACGGGTCGTCGACGCGCTGCGTCGAGTCGACGATGTCGAGCGAGTAGTAGTCCTGGACCCACTCCGACACGTTGCCGCCGAGATCGTGGAGCCCGTAGCCGTTGGCGGCGAACGTGCCGACCGGGGCGCTCACGGGGAAGCCGTCGTTGTAGGTGATCAACGTGGTCTGCAGGATCTTGGCGGCTGCGAGATCGGCGTAGTTGCCCGCACGCTCGGGTGGCGGCAGGTTGACGCCCCACGCGTACAGCAACCCGGTTTGCTGGCCCGCGAACCGCGCGGACCATTCCCATTCGGCTTCGGTCGGCAGCCGATAGCCGCTGCGCAGCGGTCGAACCGGCGCCCACCCGCCCGCACGTTCCTCGTAGACCGGCTGCAGCCCGTCCTTGATGCTGAGCCAGTTCAGGTACTGCACCGCTTCGTCCCACGTCACGTTCGCGACGGGCTGCTCATCGTCGTTCAACGACAGACCGCCGAACGAGCCCGAGCTGTGCTCCGGCTTGAACTTCCGGAACTCGGCATTCGAGACCTCGCGCGCGCCGAGATAGAACGCGTGCGTGACGCGCACGGGCCGCAACACTTCGTTCGAGCGTCTGCCCACTTCGCGCCGCGAGGAGCCCATCGTGAACTGCCCGGCCGGCACGAGTCTCAAGTCCTGGCCCGTGAGCGGTTCGCAACGTCGACGGAAAGCCACCGCCCGAGCTCGTGTCGAGCGCGACCAACGCGCGCTCGATCTTCTGCGGAAACCCGGGCCGCGGCATCAGCTCGAAACGCTCCGGCGCGAACCCGGGCTGCTGGATCTCGATCACGTGACTCACGGCCGTCAACTGCAACGTCGCGGGCGTCACGCCTTTCTGCTGACCATCGACCACGATCGCCGCGTTCGCGGGAGTGCTCACGACTTCGACGGCGCCGTACTGCGGCGTGAGCTCGAGCAGCAACCGCCGGCCGCTGTCGGCCGCCACGGACAGATCGTTCGTGACCGTCTCGTAGCCAGGCTTCGTCAACGTGAGCTTGTGCGCGCGGCCGGGTGCGAGCTTCAACTGTAGCGGCGTGCGGCCGCGAAACTCGCCGTCGATGCTGATGCTGGCTTCGCTCGGCGCGCTCGCGATCTCGACGCGACCGTCCGCGGGCGCGAGCTTCACGTCCGGCAGCTCGAGCGGCTGATTCGCCACGACCTGCACCTTGCCGTTCCAAGCGTTGAAGCCTGCGAGGCGCACCTCGAGCGACGCGCTCGCCGGCCGTGAGCTCGAGCGTCGCCGGCGTGGCGCCCGTCGCGGTGCCGTCGACCACTACGGTCGCACCCGGCGGCTCGGTCCTCAAGCGTACGGGGGCCCAGTTCGGCGTGAGCTTGGCTGTGCAGCTGCTGCCGCTCGCCGCCGCCGGTGACCTCGAGCTCGCGCACCTCGGCGAGATAGCGGTCCGCCCGAAACTCGATGCGGTGCAGCCCCGGCGTGAGCTCGGCATCGGCGAGCGGCGTGGTGCCGAGCATCGCGCCGTCGACGAGCACCTGCGCTTTGGCCTCGGGCTCGGTCGTCAACGTGATCTTGCCCGGCAGTTTCGTGAACGCGAGCGGGAAGGCTTGCTCGGCCGACTTGCCGGAAACCTCGATCGACGTATCGAGCGGGTAGTAGCCGGCGAGCTCGGCGGCCACGCGATGCGTGCCCGGGCGCAGCAGATAGCGCTCGCCGAGCCGCAGCTTGAAGAACGTCCCCGGCACGCTGACGCGCTGCGGCGCCGGATCGATATTGCAGCTCGATCGACTTCGCCGTGAACGTGAACCACGCGATCACGGCCGCGACGGCGACCGCGGCCGTGACGCCGATCGTCGCCGGGCGCGGGGCGCGCCAAGCGCCCGCGGCTGTGGCCTGCGCCGTGGGCTTGAACGCGATCGGCGTGATCGTGACCGCGCCCGCGGCGTCGCGCGTGCGCGCAACCTCCTCGAGATCCGGTGGCGCGGTGTCGCCGGCCGTCACCTGCAGTTGCACGCCGACCGTCAGAGCACCGCCTCTTGACGCGGCACGCGAGCCGCACGCGATCGATGGCAATGACGTCGCCGTCGCGCAGCTCGCTCGAGCCCGCGACGGTTTGGCCGTTCACGCGCACATTGCGCGTGCCTCGACCGACCTGGAGGAAGAACGTTTCGCCGAGCTTGCCGATCTGCAGCGTGCCGGGCACACCGGGCAACCCCACGTCCGCGCCGACGGCACCGAACGACACGGCAGCTCGGCCAAATCGAACTCGCGCCGCCGACCCGACTCGTCGACCGCTACGACCCAGTTACGTGCGTTCCTGCCGTCGCCCATCATCATCCCTGCCGTCAGATCGGCTCCTTGCAGACCACGCTGATCGATGCCGGTTCCCGCCCCGGCACGATCGTGAAAGTTCGGCGCACGTCGCGGTAGCCGTCACGACTGCCGATCGCCGTATAGGTGCCAGGCCGCAGCTCGACTTCCTTGCTCGAGAACGCGCCAAGCGCGCCGACGCGGTACAACGTGACGTCGGTCAGAAGATCGGACTCGAGCCGAATGCGGATGGGCTTCGTCGCAAGCGCGACCAGAGCGTTCAGATCCTTGATCTGACCTTCGATCCTCGGGCCTCGTTCCTCGATCTCCCCGGCCACGCCGAGCAATTCGCGTGCGGCCGCGAGCGCTTGGTCGCCGAACAGCAGCGTCGGATTTTGGATCAGGTTCGCGAGCTTGGCGTCGAGCCCGGCACGCGAGGTGGCACGATCGAGCCCGGTCTGCGCGAACAGCAACGTCGGGTCGGTCGCAAGCACCTGCCGGTACAGCGCGACGGCCTGGTCCCACAACTCGCGTTTCTCGAACGCGGCCGCGCGCGCTTCGGAGAGCGCGATCTTGCCGAGCTTCGCGCCTTCCTGCGCCTGCGTGAGGCCTTCCTCGGCTTCGCGCGCACCGGGCCGCACGGCGAGCGCCGCGCGAAACTGCTGTTCCGCGTCCGCGAACTTCTCTGCCGCCAGCGCGCTCGCGCCGGCCGACATGTGTTGCTCGAACTCGGAGTCCTTGACGTTCTTCGTGATCTCGGCGACGGCAGTGCGCGCCGGCTCCCAGCCCGAGTCGATCGCGAGCGCCTCGCGATAGCTCGCGATCGCCTGCTTCAACTCGCCGTGCCCACGCTGATCGTCGGCACGACGCACGAGCACGAGCACTTCGGGCAATCGCTCCGCGCGCGCACGGCCCGCCCTGGCCACCGCATGCTCGGGGTCGATGCCGAGCACGATGTCGTACTGGCGCAGCGCGAGCTCGACGTTGCCCGCCACGAACGCGGCGCCGGCCGCGGCCAGCGCGCCGTCGACGGTCTGCACGGCGCGCGCGAGCAGCTCGTCGCCGAGTGCGCTCGCGTCCGTGTAATTCTTGACGGCCGCACGAAAATCGTTGGCGAGGAACGCGTCCTCGCCGGCGCGTTGCAGCGAGTCGTAGCGGTGCCACGCATCACCGCCCCAGCTCTCGACGTTCTGCGCGTTCAGGCGCTTCTGCTGCGTGAGCAAACCCGCGAGCAGACTATCGGCCTGCGCTCGGAGCCGCTCTGTCTCTTCGGGCGACAGCAGCTCCACCGGCGCCGCCGCGGGGGCCGCAGCCACCGGCGTCACGGCCGCGCGCTCCGGCGCGCGGCCTTCGCGTCGGCCAGATGGCGCGGCAACCAGACGAACGCGACCACGGCCACCGCCAACAACACGAGCGAGCCGGCCATCGTGAGCCAGGTACCGATCCCTGAAGCAGACGCCGGCGGCTGCGCCGCACGCGCCGGCAGCGGCCATCGGCTTCGGGCCGCCGAGGCCCGGGCGGACCGGAACGATCGTCTCGTCGTGTTTTGGAAGGGTCGAATCCACGATTTACTTCAGCAATAGGTCCTGAGCGCAGATTCTATGTCATCGGCAAACACCGACAGACCTTCGTGGACGCGCCCGCCGGCGCGCAGCACGTCCGTCGCACGCCCAAGTAGCGGCGCTGCACGTACGGCGGCGGGCACCGCGCCGGCGCCTCGCCGTACCGGCCCGCACCCGTTGTGCCGTACGGTAAACGCCCGGTCGCTAGCTCGTAGGCCAACGCCGCGAAGGCGAAACAGTCGGCAGCGCGACCGCAGGTCGAAGCTCCGGCCGGCGTGCACGCGGCGGTCCCGATGCTGCGGCGCAGCGGCGCATCTAGTGGCCGCGCGGCGGCGAAGTCGATCAAACGCGGGCTGTCGTCGGTAGCGAACAGCACGTTGCGCGCTTTGACGTCGCAATGCGCGTAGCCGTGCGCGTGCAACTCGCGGAGCGCAGCCAAGACCCCTTGCAGCGCGGGAAGCCAGTGCTGCGGTGGGCCGCCCGCGAGCGCCACGAGATCGCCACCCGGCAGGTATTCGAGCGCGAGCGCGGCGCGGTCGTGCGAGGACACGACGCCGAAGGTCGTGACCACGTTCGGATGCGAAAACGCCGCGAGTAGCGAGTGCTCGTGGCGCAGCACATCGGCGGCATACGCATTCGGAATCTTCAACGCGGCGACGCGGCCAGCGCCGTCGACCGCGCGCCAGACATGCGCGCTACCGCCGTGTCCAAGCCGCTCGCGCAACCGCCAACGGCCGATGTCGTGGCCGCACGCGACAGCGCTGTCGGTGACGACGGGTTCAGGCTCCGCCGGTCGCCGCTGCGCTTGCATCCGAACCGCCTTCCGTCGTGGCTTCGCCGCTGGGCGCGGCGGGATCTCCTTCCGGCGCGGATGCAGGGGCCGCCGCCGGCACCGGCGGCAACTCGACGGGCGCCTCGGGCTCCGTCTCGGTATAGATCGTGACGTCCTCGGGCTTGAAGCCCGACTCGCTCGCAAAGATCCGCTGCAGCAGATCCCGCCACTCCTGATACTGGGCGTCCGCCGTGCCCGTGAGCCGATGCTGCGTCCCCTGAATCTCGACGACCATCGGTCTGCATTTTGGTGTCGAAGCCCGACGAGAGCTCGTCGAGTGAGTCGGTGTGGACCTTCTTCTCCTGCTTGCGCACCTGACTCGTGCGGATCATGTCGAAGCCGACGTACATCATCGCGTCGCGGATGACGCGGTCGGTGAAGCTGCCGTTGTTATTGTTGCCGTAGACGACCGACGCGACGATCGTTGCGATGCCTAAGCCCGTGCGCCAGTGTGCCTGCTTCGTCAGCTCATGGACCTCGATGGCTTCTTCGCGGGAGTTCTCGCGCCAACTGTTGTACGAATCCCCGGCGTCGACGTAGAACTTCTCGTAGTGCTGATCGAGCGTGTCGAGGAACAGCCGCTCGCGCTGGCGCACGCGCTGCGTGCGGTCGTACATCGGGTCGTCGGTCGCCGGCAAACGGTTCAGGTTATAGCGCCCCTTCCCGTCGTCCACCACGTAGCCTTTGAACGCGTCGGGACTTAAGTCCGCGGCGTAACGCATTCCTGCGACACCGCGGATGTCGCGGCGCTGCGCCGCAGTGAGCTTGTCGCGGGCCGAGGCGAGGTCGTTCGCGATCTCGTTGAATACGTCCTGGTACGGATCGAGATCGGGATACCGCGTACGGTTGAACGCACCGGCGGCCGTCGACATTTCGTAGTTGCCGTTGAGCCAGACGCGGCCCGTCGCATCCTTGGCCGTGACACGCAGCCGCACGAGATCGCCGTCCGAGTGCAGGATCTTGGCCGTCACGGCCAGATCCGCGACGGTGGTCTCCTTCGGCATGACCCACACCGAGCCCCAGTTGCCGGACTTCTGCAGCGTGTTGCGCAATACGACGGCCATGTACAGCGCTTCGCTGCGGCGGATCTGCACGAACGTGCCTTCCTTGATCAGCGACTCGATGACTTCCTTGTCGACCTCGCCCTCGGGCACGCCGGATTCGAACACTTTGACTCCGACGTCGAGCAACTCGGCTTCGGGCGCGTCCGCAGTGGCCTTCGCGAGGGGTACTGTGTGCGCGACCAGCACCTCGGAGGTACTGCAACCTGTCACCCACCAGAAGGCGAGCAACAGCAGCCCGATACGACGCATGACCGACCCCCTACGCTGACGCTACTGACGCGCCAGAATCTTCTTGTACTGGTTGTACTCGTCCCACAACGCTGCGCGCAGGAACGGATCCGCTTCCTGCGTCGCGGCCTCGCACAGCTGCCGCGCAACCTTGTCGGCGTCGCCGCAGCCTTTGACCGCAGCCGCCGCCGACTCGGCAACGCTGCTCGGTGGCAGGTTCGCGCCGCCGGCCTGCCCGTTGTCGCCGCCCGGCGTGCCTCGGCCCCCGGCGCCCCCGGCTGCGCCACCCGCGCCAGCGTTGCCCGACGCATCGGTACCGCCGCCCTGACCTGCGGCGCCCCCTTGCTCGGCGCCCGCCTGCCCGGGTTTGCCCAAACCGGTGTCGGCGGCCGCGCCGCCCCCATTCTTGGCGATCTTGTCCCGCTCGGAGCTCATGACGGCATCGAAATCGCCGAGCGAACGCTTGAACTCTTCGTCGCCGCCCTGGCCCGTCGCATCGCCACCCTTGCCGTCGCCGAACGGACTGTCGCCGCTGCCGCCACCTTCGGCGCCCTTGCCGCCGGCGCCCGCGCCCTGACTTCCCGCGCCGCCTGCGCCGCCGTTCTGGGCCGTGCGCTGGTCGCCGCCACCGCCGCCCGCACCTTGCTCGCTACCGGCGCCACCGCCGCCCGCGCCCGCTTGGCCGGACGAGCCACCGGCGCCGGCGCTGCGATCGCCACTGCCGCCGGGGCCGGAACCGCTGGAACTGGAACCACCGCCGTTTGAACCGCCACCGGAGGCTCCGCCGCCGGCGGTTGCGCCGCCGCTGCCCGCCGAGCCCTGGCCTGCGCTGGAACCGCTTGCGCCACTCGAGCCCGAGCCGCTGCGCGAGCTACCGCCCGCACCAGAGCCGTTGTCCGCCGCGCCCTGCCCTTGGGAACCGCCGCTGCCGGGAAGGCCGACCGAGCCGCCACCGGGCAAGCCGATAGAGCCGCCGCCGGCCGACGAACCGCCGCCACTGGCGCCTGGCAGCCCGCCGCCGCTGGAGCCGGGTAAACCGCCGCCGGCCGATCCAAGACCACCACCGGACGAACCCGCACCACCCGACGAGCCGAGACCGCCGCCGGACGACCCTAGACCGCCGCCCGACGAACCACCGCCCGCAGAGGCCCCGCCCCCGGCGGAACCACCGCCGGATGAGCCGCCGCCCGAGGCACCGCCGCCCGAGGCGCCGCCGCCCGAGGCACCGCCGCCGGAGGCACCGCCGCCGGAGGCACCGCCACCGGAGGCGCCACCGCCCTGCTGGCCACCACCACCCGACGAGCTCTGGGAACCGCCGGACGAGCCGCCCGACGGCATGGGAATCGAGATACCGCCGCCCGAGGACTGGGGACCGATCTGCTGCTGGCTGCTACACGCGAGAATGCCCGCGAACAAGCCGCCGAGCAGCACTCCGCGCACAAGCGTTTGTCCCATGGGAGTCACCTCGATGAAAGTTCGCTGCCGATCGACAACCCGTTGCAGCTTGCGAGTCGCGGCGGGATGCCTCTTAGTAACGCAGGGTCATACCGAAGTTCACTGTAAACACGGCGGCTGCCCCGGCGGCCGAAGATATTGCATAACGCTCAACGGCTCGTTCGCGTTGACGGTCCCCGGCTCCTGCTAATATTCGCGGCGCACTTCGAACGACCAACCACCACGCAACAGGGGCGACCACGTGCGCAAGATAACATCGTTCTGCGGCCTCCTTCTATTAGCTCTGCCGGCCTTCGGCCCCGCGCAGGAGACGGCTCCGGCCGCGCTGCCGCGCACCGCGTCTCCCGACGGCGCGCTCGTGTATTTCCTCGCCCCCGCGAACGGCGCAACCGTGACCTCCCCGGTCACGATCCGGTTCGGACTGCGCGGCATGGGCGTCGCGCCGGCGGGCGTCACGGCACCGAACTCCGGTCATCACCACCTTTTGATCGACGTCACCGAGCTGCCGCCCGACAACCTGCCGATCCCGAACGACGCCACACACAAGCACTTCGGTGCGGGCCAGACCGAAACCGAGCTCGCGCTCGAGCCCGGCAAGCACACCCTGCAGCTCGTGCTCGGCGACGCGTTGCATATCCCGCATCAGCCGCCGGTGCGCTCGGAGAAGATCACGATCACCGTGGTAGCGAAGTGACGTTGCGCCGGGCTTAGGACGCATGGACATCCGTAACGACTTCGTCGACGCCGTCGGCAACACGCCGCTGATCAAGCTCAAGCGTGCATCGGAGCTGACCGGCTGCACGATCCTGGGCAAAGCCGAGTTCCTGAATCCCGGAGGCTCGGTCAAAGACCGGGCCGCGAAGTTCATGGTGCTCGACGCCGAGCGGCGCGGAGTGCTCGAGCCCGGCGGGCTCATCGTCGAGGGCACGGCGGGCAACACAGGCATCGGCCTGGCGCTCGTCGGGCGCTCGCGCGGCTATCGCACGCTGATCCTGATGCCGAACACGCAGTCGCAGGAGAAGAAGGACATGCTGCGCCTCTGCGGCGCAGAGCTGCGCGAAGTGCCGGCGGTGCCGTACAAGGATCCCAACAACTACGTGCACATCGCGGCGCGCACGGCCAAGGAGCTCGAGGCCACCGAGCCGCACGGCGTGCTGTACGCGAACCAGTGGGACAACCACGCGAACCGCGACGGCCACACGGCCAGCACGGGCCCCGAGATCTGGCAGCAGACGGACGGCAAGGTCGACGGCTTCATCTGCTCCGTCGGCACGGGCGGCACGCTGGCCGGCGTCAGCGCTTACTTGAAGCAACGCAATCCGCGCATCGTGACCGCGGCGGCAGACCCGCTTGGCGCAGCCGTCTACAACTGGATCAAGACCGGCGAGGTCAAGGCATCGACGGGCAGCTCGATCAGCGAGGGCATCGGCCAGGGCCGCGTGACCGGCAACCTGGACGGCGCCAAGATCGACGACGCGGTGCAGATTACCGACGCCGAAATGCTGCCGGTGCTGTACGACCTGCTCCAGCACGAAGGCTTGTTGCTCGGCGGCTCGACCGGCATCAACGTGGCGGGTGCCATACGCCTCGCGCAGCAGCTCGGGCCGGGCAAGACCATCGTGACCGTGCTGTGCGACTCCGGTGCGCGCTATCAGTCGAAGCTCTTCAATCCCGAGTTCCTGAAGGCGAAAGGCCTGCCGCTGCCGCCCTGGCTCGTGTAGCTCCTTAGGCTTCGAGCGGCTGCCGCCCTAGCGTCGAGCCGCGCGCCACGCGTCGAGCGTGGCGGCACTCGCTCGCATCGTTCGTTCGCACATCGGCACGCTACGCGCTGCCGCGGACCGCTGGCGCACGCGGAGATGCCGTTCATCGCGGCGCGCCGTCGCGAGCTCGTTCAAGGCCGCACATGCGTCGAGCAATGACTGCTCGGCCGCCGCGAGACCGGCCGGCGCGCCGCGTTCATCCTCGAGCGCAAACGCGAACTGGTCCGCCACCCGGTTCTGCTCCCTGAAGACTCGCTCGACATAAGCGCGAAACTCGGGCGAGGTCAGCACGAGCCGCTCGCCGTCGGCCGTCAGCACGGCACAACCGGCTAGAATCGTGGTCGCCACGAACAGCGCGGCGGCGCGCAGCAACGACATCGAGAACCTCGGCAAATCGGCGGATAGGTATTTTGAACCGCGCTTCTGCGCGGTGGCACTGGCGCATAGCGGCCATTGTGTCAAAGCCGCCGGCTGATCGCGACGGCGAGCGGCGTCCCCACCCCACGTCACAGCGGAAGTTCAACGCGTACGCGCCGCCGATGTCGGCCTCCGCTCATACTGCGCGCAGCACCGCCCGCCGCCCGCGCGGCAAGTCCAGCGGCGTCGGGGTCATCTATTTCACTGGGAACGAGGCCGAAGAGATTGTCCTTTTGACTCTCTATGCGAAATCGAAAACTGACAACCTGAAAGGTCCCGTACTCAAGGAGATTCGCCGTGACCTCGAAGACTAGGCCGCTCAGCCGCAAAGCTCTTGCCGCGTACGAGGCCAACAGAAACCTCGCTGTCGACCTATTGCAGTCCATCCGTGAAATCGCCCGTACCAACCCCAAGGCGGTCCTCGCGGCGGCAGGTAAGTAGCGCAACGCGCGCGCAACCCGCACGGCCAACAGGGCTCGGGATCGGCGCGGACGCGAACTTCGTGCTAGCGCTGCTGTTGACTCGCCCGCGCCTTCTCAGAACGTCGCGATCGGATTGAGCGGCGACCCGGTCCCGCCGCGAATCGGCAGCGGCGCCGCCGTCAACAGGAACTCCCAGCGGCGCCGAGCCGCAGCAGCAGCGGCGAGCGCTTCGAGATCGCAGTTGTCGAACAGATGCACGCCGAGATACACGAGAGCGAAGTCGTGCACGGCGCCGCGCGGCGCCCCACCGTCTCCCGGCGACACGTATTGCGGATGATCGCTGCCGAGCAGCGCCACGTCGCGAGCTTTCAGCCACGGGATCACCGAAGGATGCAGCCCCGCCGACTGGCCGCCTTCCGCGCGGCCGCGCAGCCAGGGACCAACCGCTTTGCGCCGCGCCCAGACTCCGGTCCGCACGAATAGCGCATCGCCGGCCGACACCCTGATCCCCGTCTGCTTCTCCCAGGCTTCGAGGTCTTCGACGTAGATCGGCGTCCCGGGCTCCAAGTAGGGCACGCCTTTCAGCCGTGGAATGTCGATCAGGATGCCGCGCGTGAACACGCCGTCCTTGACGTTGTGGATCGAGTTCTTCGCGTGCCTCTGTTTCAGGACCGTGTTCGCATCCGGCGTGTAACCGTTGTAGAACACGCCGCGCTCATTGACGTGCGCCAGTGAATCGAGATGGGTGTGAGCGATGCCGTGATAGTTCACCGCAATCTTGTCCGCACCGATGCCGAGCATCGTGACCTCGTACGGATTCGGGTTGTCGACCGCCGCCACCGTGTCGGTATCGGCGGCGAGCGACACCGATACCCCATCCCGAACCAGGGCCGCGGCACGCCGTCGGGTCTCGGGGGTGATCAGGTTCAAGGCGCCGATCTCGTCGTTCGGCCCCCAACGTCCCCAGTTCGACAGCTCGGTCTTCCAGCGCGCGTACTGCTCCGCAGTGACTTCGCGCGAGCTTGCGCTCTGCGCCTGTAACGCTCCGCTGCCGCAGACCGCAGCGACACAGAGACCGGCCAACCACACACGTGTTTTCACGCCCCCTCCTCTCGATATCACGGACGGTTCAGTTGCGAGGCTCTGCAGTGGGATCCACTCCGGCCGGCGCCACGTTCGGGCCGTGCACCGTGCGATGTGACAGGAACCGCCACTCGCCGTTGCGCCGCGCGTAGACGCGCTCGAACCAGATCGAACTCAAACGCGCCGGCGCGGAAGCATCGCGATTTCTCGGCGCGAAGAGGCTCACGTAGCGCCCGTACGTAATCGCCACGTCGCCATGCATCTCCACTTTGATGTCGTCGAGATCGTGGACCAGGTATTCCCGGTTGGCGACGCGGCGCAGGAACGCCGCCTTGTCGTCGGCAGCGAGCGGCTGCCCGCCGTGCGTCCAGCCGTCGCCATGCACGAAACGGAAGTCCGCAGCCGTGGCGCGCTCGACGAAGGCCACATCGCCGCGCACCACGGCCTCCTCGACTTCTCTCTCGAACGCGAGGACTTCGGCCGCGGGCCCTGTAACCCCGCGGTTCGCCTCCGGCAAAGATTGCGCCGCCCCGTGCCGCGCCATCGCGAACAGGCCGAGCGTCGCACCCATTAGGACCAGCCGACCGCGCATGCCGAGCCCCCCTTGGACCGCACCGTCGTTAGTGTAGCCCCGCGCCGTGGACGCCGCGTGCACGGTCATCCTCAGGGGTGGCGTGCTGCCCACGCGGACCTGAGGTATCGTCTATCCCCCGAGCCCAAATGCGAGGTCCGCCGCATGAAGACCGTCTATGCCGTAGCGACGTTCGTTGCGCTCGTCGCAGTGTTGCACTTGTCACCCGCGCCCCAGGTCTCCGCGGTCGCGACTGCGTCTGCCGCGGGATCGTGCCCGACGTTCCTGAATCAGGAGTACCGCAAGCTGCACTCCGACGACAGCGTGAACCTCTGCACGCTCGCCACGGGCAAACCCATGCTGATCGTGAACACCGCCAGCCATTGCGGCTTCACGCCGCAGTTCAAAGGACTGGAAGAGGCCTACCAGAAATACAAAGCCCGCGGGCTCGTGGTGGTCGGTTTCTCGTCGGACGACTTCAATCAGGAAGCCAAAGACGAGGCCGAAGCGGCCACGATGTGCTTCATCAACTACGGCGTGAAGTTCACGATGCTCGCGCCGCAACACGTGAAGGGACCGGAGGCGAACGCGGTGTTCAAGGAACTCGCGCGGCAAACCCAAGAGCCGCAGTGGAATTTCAATAAGTACCTCGTCACCGCGGACGGCAAAGTTGCGCAGTACTTCGACAGCCGTGTGGCGCCGGATTCGCAACAATTCAACGCGGCAGTCGAAAAGCTGCTGAAGTAGCCTGTATATGCGACGACAAGGAGCGTGCATCCATGTTCGCCTCGGTCTACTTTTGTCGTTGCTCGCCACCGTCGCGCCTGGAGCGGCTCTCGCGCACCATTCGGGCGCAATGTTCGAACCCGAACGGCGAATCACGCTGAGCGGCACGATCACTGAATTCCAGTGGACTAATCCGCACGCTTGGATCCAAGTCACCGTGCCCGGGGCTGACGGCAAGCCGACCGATTGGAGCTTCGAGTGTGGCAGCCCGAATACGCTCTCGCGTCTCGGTTGGAAGCAGTCGACGCTGAAGCCTGGCGATGCGGTTGCGATCGTGGCAAATCCGATGAAAGACGGCACACACGCGGGCCTCATGTATACCGTGACGCTCGCGGACGGGCGCGTGCTCGGCCCCGGCGCTCCGAGCACAGCGGCGTCTGCGCGATGAACAGCGCGCGCCGGCCGATCACGACAGGGCGCATGCTTGCCGCGGCGCTGTCGATTTGGGCTTGCGCGACGGCTGCGCAGTCGCCGCCGCGTGCGGCCGATCTACCCGATTGGAGCGGCGCATGGACCCGCTCGACGGGCGCGTTCTACGAGTCGACCGCTGCGCAGGCCCTCGAGCCCCCGCCGCCCGCCGATTCGCCTCGCCGAAGACCTCCGTACACGCCGAAGTTCGAAGCCATCTATCGTGACAACCTCGCGCGCATCGCCGCCGATCGGTTCCCCGATCCGATCTCGATCTGCGGCACGCCGGCCGGTTGGCCGCGGCTTCTCGCGCTGCCGGATGCCTACGAATTCGTCGCCCGGCCAGAAGAAACGTGGGTGTTCACGGAGAACGGGCCGAACGTGATGCGCATCTACACCGACGGTCGAACTGATCCGGCGCCAGGGGACTTTTGGGCCACCTACACGGGCTACAACGTCGGCCATTGGGAGAAAGGCACGCTCGTCTTTCGTTCGCTCGGCTTGAAGGGCGTGGGCTCGACGATTCTCGCGCGCACGGGTCTAGTGATGAGCGACAAGCTCGAGACGACGACGCGAATTCGTCTGATCGCGCCGGATCGTTTGCTAGTGGCAACGGTGCTCACGGATGCCGAGGCGCTCACGCGGCCGTGGCCCGTCGCGTTCACGTACTCGCGACTGCCGCCGGGCAGCACCGTGTACGACTACGCATGCGCCGAGAACAATCGAAACCCCATTACAAGCGACGGACGAACCCTGACGCTCGATCCGGGTGGGCGAGTGATCGACAAGGTCGAGTGACCCACCCGACATCGGCTCGCCAGCAACACCTCGTCCGCGAGGAGCGCGGCGCTGTCCGTCCTTGCGATGGGTGAACGCGACGAGCCTACGCGTCCAGGCCCTGACGCCGGCGGCGCGTATCTCAGCAAATTACCTAGATTCCTGCTTGTTTCTTTGGGGTGTCACGCGCGACGGGGCATGCGCTGCGATTCACCATCGCGCCGCAAGCGACCGGCCAAAACGACGGTCAGGCGGGCCTGTGCGATAATGGCTCAGTCACTTTGCTGCCCACCCGTATGGCCGTTTCAGCTCCGCGAGCCCTCGAAGAGCCTGCACAACAGGTCGA
The DNA here is from genome assembly GCA_963748045.1 of uncultured Gammaproteobacteria bacterium. Lineage (GTDB taxonomy): Bacteria > Pseudomonadota > Gammaproteobacteria > Steroidobacterales > Rariloculaceae > FEN-1219. The sequence continues at coordinate 31,344 of CAVVIC010000010.1, read as the reverse complement.
TGCCTCGATCGCGAAGGCCATCGCGTGGCTCGATCGCGAGCAGCTGCCGGACGGGTTCTGGGTCGGCATGCTCGAGTCGAACTACTCGATGGAAGCCGAGTGGCTGCTCGCGATGCATTTCCTCAACTACCGCCACCCGCGCCAACACGACATCGTCGGCGACGCTACTGAAAGCTCAGCGGCCGGACGGCTCGTGGGAAAGCTACTACCAGGCGCCACAGGGCGACATCAACAGCACCGTCGAGTGCTACGCGGCGCTGCGCAGCGTCGGCATGCAACCCGACGACGAGCCTCTCGCGCGTGCGCGGCGATGGATCTTCGCCCACGGGGGCCTACGCCGCAGTTCGCGTGTTCACGCGCTACTGGCTCGCACTGCTCGGCGAATGGCCGTGGAGCGCGACGCCGAATCTGCCGCCCGAGGTCATCGCGAACCCGCGCTGGTGCGTTCAACATCTACAACTTCGCGAGCTGGGCGCGCGCGACGCTGCTGCCGCTGGCCGTGTTGTCCGCGCGCCGCGCGGTGCGCCCGCTGCCGCCCGACCGCAGGCTCGACGAGCTGTTCCCCGATGGCCGCGAGCGCATGGATTACAGCCTGCCGCAGACGCAGCCCGTGGCTCTCGTGGCGCCGGTTGTTCCTGGTCTCCGATCGCTTCCTGCATCTCTACCAGCAGCTCGGATTCACGCCGGGGCGCGAGATGGCGATCAACGCGTGCCTCGGGTGGATCGTGCGTCACCAGGACGCGGACGGCGCCTGGGGCGGCATTCAGCCGCCGTGGATCTACAGCCTCATGGCGCTGAACGTCGAGGGCTACACGCTCGAGCATCCCGTTGTGTCGAAGGGGCTCGCAGCGCTCGACACGCACTGGTCGTACGAGCGCGGCGGCACGCTGCACATTCAGGCCAGCGAGTCGCCGGTGTGGGACACGCTGCTCGTCGCTGCTCGCGATGCAGGACTGCGATCGCGAGCTCACGCCGAACATGCAGCGCGCGCTCGAATGGGTGCTCGCGAACGAAGTCCGCTACTACGGCGACTGGTCGAAGAAGGTCAAAGGCGTCGAGCCGAGCGGCTGGGCGTTCGAGCGCGCCAACCTGCACTACCCCGACATCGACGACACGGCCGTCGCGCTGATCGTGCTCGCGCGCTTGCCGCGCACTCTGCTCGACGAGCCGCGAATCCGCGCCGTGATCGACCGCGCGCTCGGCTGGACGCTCGCGATGCAGTCGAGCAACGGCGGCTGGGCCGCGTTCGACAAGGACAACGACCGCCAGATCCTCACGAAGATTCCGTTCTGCGATTTCGGTGAAGCGCTCGATCCGCCGTCGGCCGACGTGACGGCGCACGTGCTCGAGGCGCTCGGCCTGCTCGGCTTCGACCGCCACCACCCGGCCGTCGCAGCGCGGCTACGAGTTCCTGCGCTCCGAGCAGGAAACCGACGGCAGCTGGTTCGGCCGCTGGGGCGTCAACCACGTCTACGGCACGGCCGCCGTGCTGCCGGCGCTCGCCGCGATCGGCGAAGACATGTCGCAGCCGTACGTCCGCAACGCGGCCGATTGGCTCGTCGCTCACCAGAACCCCGACGGCGGCTGGGGCGAGACGTGCGCGTCGTACATGGACGACACGCTGCGCGGCAAGGGCCCGAGCACGGCGTCGCAGACGGCTGGGCGCTGCTCGCGCTCAGTGGCGACCGGCGACCGCGCGCTACGAGCGCACGATTCGTCGCGGCATCGGCTTCCTGGCCGGCACTCAGCGCGACGACGGCACGTGGGACGAGCCGTACTACACGGGCACGGGCTTCCCGGGCTACGGCTTCGGCGAGCGCATGGACTTTCGCGACAAGAAGTACGCTCGAGCGCATCGCGCAGGGCACGGAGCTGCAGCGCGGCTTCATGATCAACTACAACCTGTATCGGCACTACTTCCCGCTGATGGCGCTCGGGCGAGCTGCAAGTTCCTGGCCGCGTAGCGGTCAGCCGAAGGTCTTGAGGAGCGCTTGGTCGATGTCGGCGATCAGGTCGTCGACGTGCTCGATGCCGACCGCGAAGCGCACGGTCGACTCTTTGATTTGCGCGCGCGCCTGCTCTTCGGCGCTGAGGTCGCTGCCGAGGAACAGCTTCACCGGCGACACCAGCGAATCCGTCGACCCCAAGCTCGCCGTCGTCACGAAGAGCTCGAGCGCGTCGATGAACGCCCACGTCTGCTCTTTCGTTCGCGTTCGAGATCGAACGTCAGCACGCCGCCGAAATCGCTCATCTGCTTGCGCGCGAGCGCGTGCCCCGCATCGTTCGGCGAGCCCCGGATAGAATGACCCGCGCCACCTCTTTGCGAGTGCCGAGGTAGCTGCGCGATCGCGAGCGCGTTGGCAGAGTGCCGCTCGATAGCGCAGGTAGTACGTCTTCAGCCCGCGCAGCACCATGAACGCGGCGCCGGGATCGAGCGTGGAGCCCATGTTCGTGGCGAGCGGCTTGATGGCGCGGATGCGCTTCTTGTCGCCGATCACGACGCCGCCCATGACGTCGCCGTGACCGTTCGCGTACTTCGTCAGGCTGTGCACGAAGAAGTCGATGCCGTAGCGGCCGTGGTTGTGCAGCCCCGCGAACGTGTTGTCGAGCACCGTGACCACGTCGTGCTGCTTCGCGAGCCCGACGATCGCTTCGAGATCCGGAACCTGCAGCATCGGATTCGTCGGCGCCTCGAACAGCACGAGCTTCGTTTCGTCCTGCGCGAACGCTGCGCTCGATGGCCGGCAAGTCGTGCACGCTCAACATCGCGAATTCGATGCCGAGCTTCGGCAGGAAGCGTCGCACCGCCACGCGATTCGGCCGATACGACTCGACGAAGATCACGACGCGGTCGCCGGCCGAGAGATTGCCGAGCAGGGTCGAGCCAGATCGCGGCCATGCCGGAGCCGACAACGATCGCGTCGTCGCGATCCTGCAGCTCGGCCGCGAGCAGCTCGAGCTCGCGGGTCGTCGGATTCGAGTCGCGCGTGTAGTCGAAGCCGTGCTCCTTCGACTCGGCCGTCAGAGACTCGGCGATCGTCGGATACGTGAACTTCACGGACCGATAGACGGGCGACACGACGGCGTCGTTGCCGTCGAGCAGCTTGACGCCTCGCGGATGCGTGACTCGGGTCTGCTTCTTCATGGCGGCACCGCGCGCACGCTAGAGCCTGTCCAGCGCCTCGCGCAGATCGGCGACGAGGTCCTCGACGTCCTCGAGCCCGACCGACAGGCGCACGAGGCCGTCCGTGATGCCGACGCGCAAGCGCTCGGCCGGCGCTCACGTCGGCGTGCGTCATCGTGACCGGGTGCGTGATCAGCGTCTCGACCGAGCCCAAGTTCTCGGCGAGCGTGCAGAGCTTCACGGAGTCCATGAGCTTCTTGCCGGCTTTCACGCCGCCCTCGACTTCGAACCACAGCATCGCACCGAAGCCCGAGGCCTGCTCCTTCGCGAGCGCGTGCTGCGGGAAGCTCTTCGAGGCCCGGGTAACGCACCTGCTGCACCTTCGGGTGCTTCTCGAGGAACTCGGCGACGACTTGCGCGTTCTCCGACTGGCGCTCGATGCGCAAGGACAGCGTCTTCGCGCCCTGCAGCGTGAGCCACGCGACGAACGGCGACATGATCACGCCCGTCGCGTTCTGCATGAAAGCGCATCTTCTCTTCGAGCTCTTTGCTGTCGACGATCACGGCGCCGCCCGTGGTCGCGTTGTGGCCGTCGAAGTACTTCGTCGTGCTGTGCACGGAAATGTTCGCGCCGAGCTCGAGCGGCCGCTGGAAGTACGGCGTGAGGAACGTGTTGTCGACGGCATGCAGGATGCCGCGCTCACGCGCGATCTTCGAGATCGCCGCGATCGGCGTCAGCTTCAAGCGTCGGGTTGGCCGGCGTCTCGGTGAAGATCAGCTTCGTGTTCGGACGAATCGCGGCGCGCACCGCCTCGGGATTCGCCGTATCGACGAACGAAAAGTCGACGCCGAATCGCGAGTAGATCTTCGTCGCGAGCCGATACGTGCCGCCGTACGCGACGTCCGACACGATGGCGTGATCGCCCGCGGACAGCGCCGCTTGAAACACGACCTGCTCCGCCGCCATGCCGGTCGAATAGCACGTGCAGGCGAAGCCGTTCTCGAGCGCCGCGATCTTCTGTTCGAGCGCCTTGACGGTCGGATTGCCGCTGCGCGAGTACGAGTAGCCTTTCGACAGGTACTGGTCGACCGAGTCCTGGACGAACGTCGTCGACTGATAGATCGGCGTCAAAATGGCGCCCGTGACCGGGTCCGGTGTGACGCCGGCGTGGATTTGCTTGGTCGTGAAGCCCATCGGCTTGCCCTGAAGTCCGTAAGAATGAGTCGGCGATGATACCGGAAAGCCCGCCGACGGACATGGCGCAAGGGCGCCGCGCGCCCGGTACAATCGTTCGCGCTCACGTTTGGAGTCGCATCATGCCGCGCCTACTGCTGCCGTTCGTTACCCTGCTCGCCCTGACTGCTGCCGTCGCCCCGGCGACCGCGCAACTATCACGGCCGAACGCCGCGGGGGTCGCGATGGGCCACCTCCATTACGTCGTGCACGATGTGGCCGCGAACAAGGCGTTCTGGGTCGCGCTGGGCGGCAAGCCCGTTCTGCTCGAAGGCACGATCGAAGGCGTTTCCCTCCCCGACGTCGTCGTGCTGCTTCGGCAAGGCGAATCGAGCGGCGGCACGGAAGGGTCCGTCGTCAATCACGTCGCGTTTCGAGTGCAGTCGATCGCCGCGCTCGAGCGTAAGGGATTCAAAGTCGAGTACAACAAAGAGGTCCCCGGCGTCGCATCTACGTACACGCCCGAGGGCGAGCGCATCGAGTTGTTCGACGACGGACTGGCCACGAATCTCGGCTTCACCGTCGATGGCGGTGGCACGGATGCATTCGCGGCGCGCCACAATCGCAAGCTCGACGTGCCGATCGTCGCGCACCACATCCACCTGAACGTACCCGAAGACCAAGTGCTCGCCGCGAAGGAGTGGTACGCGAAATACTTCGGCGGCGTGCGCGGCAAGCGGTGGCACTACGACGCCGTCGATCTACCCGGCATCAACATCAACATCTCGGGCGTACCGAGCGCGAAAGCGCCGACGCGCGGCCGCATGCTCGATCACATCGGCTTCGAGGTTCAGAACCTCGCGGCCTTCTGCAAGCAGCTCGAAACGGCGGGCCTGAAATTCGATCGGCCGTATTCGACGTTGCCGTCCGGGTTCGGGCTCGCGTTCCTGGCCGACCCGTGGGGTACGACGATCGAGCTGACTGAAGGCCTACGCGCGCTCTAGTCCGGCTTGTCGCCGCCCTTGCGCTCGCGTACGGCTTGGCGCAGCAGATACTCGATCTGGCCGTTCACGCTGCGCAGCTCGTCGGCGGCCCATTTCTCGAGCTCCTTCCAGAGCTCGGGCGGCAGCCGCAACAGAAACGACTTGCGCTCCTCCGCCACGATCAGCCGTACAGACGTGCCCGTGTTGATGACCGGCGCGGCCTCCGCGGTTCCGCACAGCACGACGAGCAGGTTGCTGACCATCGCGGCCTTGCGCTCCTCGTCGAGCTTCACGACCTGCTTCGTGTCGAGCTCGCGCAACGCCATGTCGACCATGCTAACGGCGCCGAGCACGATCTTCTGGCGCGCCGCGATCACGGCCTCGGCCTGCTGCCGGCGCAGCATCGCGTGCGCGATCTCGGGCGCGTACGCGAGATGCGTCAAGCGCGCCTCGTCGACGACGACGCCGGCCTTCGTGAGCCGCGTCTCGAGCTCCTTCTTCAGCGCGTGCGAGACTTCGTCGCCGCCGCCGCGCAGCGTGACCTCGTCCTCCTCGCCGTAATCGTAGGCATACGCGCTCGCGATGTAGCGGATCGCGGATTCGCTCTGCACGGTCACGTAGCTCTCGAAGTCTTCGACGTCGAACGCAGCCTGCGCGGTATCCTCGACGCGCCACACGATCACGGCCGCGATCTCGACCGGATTGCCGCGCTTGTCGTTGACCTTCAGTTTGTCGCTGTTGAAGTTGCGCGCGCGCAGCGAGATCTTTTGTAGTCCGAGCTTCCGCGGCAGCTTGCCGAGACTGCGCGCGTAGAACGGGTTCGCCCAGTGGAACCCACTCTTGCGCACCGTGCCCTTGTACGAACCGAACAGAATCAGCACACGCGCCTTCGTTCGGCTGCAGTGTGAAATGGCCGAAGAACATGATGATGCCGCCGACCAGCCACACGACCCAGCCGAGGAGCCGCACGACGAGCCAGAACGGAGCGATCTCCGCTCGGGCAACGGCGCGGATCGTCAGCACGAAGAACGCGACCGCCCCGAGCACGATCAGCACGTTCACGACCAGCATGAACCCGCCGTTCCAGGCGGTGATTTCGCGTTCGGAGCTGGAATTTCTCATGGTTGCGGTAGACATGACATCCTCCCGAGCGTTTCGATATCACTTAGATATCTTAACGATTTCGTCGGCCCGGTCAACCCGGCATCGACTTATGTCAAGTCATGTCCCTGGCACCCCGGGCTACCGCTTGCCCAAGAGGCTCGCGTCGTGGCTCCGGCGGTCCTCTACGACTAAGGGCGGCGGGCGGCGAGCGCCGGGTGAACCGCAAGCAGCAACAGCACGAACGACGCGACCCAGACGTAGTAGCCGATCGCGAGATCGGCCGCATTGCCCTGCAACGTCATGGTCCAGTGCAGGTTCAACAGGGCGGCGGCGCCGAGCACGAACACACCCAGCCGACTGCCGGTGGCCCGCGCGACATGCGGCCACAAAACCGCGGCCATCACGACGAACACGACGTTCGTGAGCGCGCTCGCGACGCTGAGCCACATCATGTAGCCGCCCGGCATGTGGAACTGCTCGTACGGCCAGAGCGGGCTCAGCGCAACCCGGAACGCATGCACGCCGCGATAGACACGCTGATCGTCCTCGATCACGGGCAACGCCCAACCGAGCGCATTCGCCACGATCGCAAGCATCCAAAACACTTTCGCTCGCGTCACTGCCATACCCACCTCAGACGAGCTGCTCCTTGCGCGCCCAGGTCGAGCGTGTCGTCGAGACCCTGCGCCAGCAGCGTGAAGATCTCGTCGATCTGATCCGGCGTCACGATGAACGGCGGGCACAGCGCAATGACGTCGCCGATCGCACGCACGATCAAGCCGCGCTCCTGGCATAGCTGCATGCACTTCGCACCGACGGCGCGTTTCGCGTCGAACGCCGCCTTCGTGGTCTTGTTCTGCACGAGCTCGCACCCACCGACGAGGCCGATGCCGCGCGTGTCGCCGACGAGCGGATGCGACGCCAAGCGCCTTCAACCGCGCCTGGAACTGCGGCGCGACCTTGCGCACGTGCCCGTACAGATTGCGCTCCTCGTAGATCTGCAGCGCGCGCAGCGCCACCGCCGCGCTCACGGGATGGCCCGAGTACGTGAACCCGTGGCCGAAGAGACCGACCTGCCCGCTCGCCTCGACCATCGGCGTGTACATGAACTCCGGCACGAGCACGGCGCTGATCGGCAGATACGCGGACGACAAGCGCCTTCGCGGCCGTCAACGTGTTCGGCCGCATCCCGAACGCCTGCGCGCCCCAGATCTCGCCGGTGCGGCCGAACCCCGTGATGACCTCGTCGTCGATCAGCAAGATGTCGTACTTCGTGAGCACTGCCTGCACTTTCTCGAAGTACGTGCGCGGCGGCAGCAGCACGCCGCCCACGCCCATCAGCGGCTCGGCGATGAACGCCGCGACGGTGTCGGGGCCCTCGCGCACGATCAGATTCTCGAGATTCGAAGCGAGCCGCGACGCGTAGTCTTCCTCCCGCTCGCCGGCCTCGGCGCCGCGGTAGAAGTAAGGCGCATCGGTGTGCAGGATTCCGGGCAACGGCACGTCGAACAACTTGTGGAACGCCGGCAAGCCCGTGAGCCCGGCGGACGCGAGCGTCGTGCCGTGATAGCCCTTGTGGCGCGCGATGATCTTCTTCTTGGCCGGGCGGCCGATCGCGTTGTTGTAGTACCAGCACGAGCTTGATCTGCGTGTCGTTGGCGTCGGAGCCGGAGTTGCCGAAGAACGCGCGCGACGCAGCGAACGGCGCCATTCCAACGAGCTTGTCGGCGAGCAGCACGCCCGGCTCATGGCTCTTGCCCGTGAAGAGATGCGAGAACGACAGCTTCTTGATCTGCTCGTAAGCCACGCGCGCCAGCTCTTCGTCGCCGTAGCCGAGCGTCGTGCACCAGAGGCCAGCCATCGCCTTCGATGTATTGCCGGCCGCGGTTGTCCCAGACGTGGATGCCCTGGCCACGTACCAACACGAGCGGACCGCTCGCGATGCAGCGCCGCGAGATTCGTGTTCGGGTGCAGAACGTGCGCGAGATCGAGGCTCTCGAGATCGACGGCGCCGGAGTTCGTCGTGGTCATCAGAACACCCGACCGAGCGCAATGTAGAACGCATCGAGTCCGCCTTCGGCGCGCCCGTAGCCGACATAGACGGGACCGACCGGCGTGCTGACGCCGGCCCAGAACGATCCGCCCACGATGCTGCCTCGCAGCGAAATATCGTGGCGCGACTGCCAGACGTTGCCCACTTCGACCGTCACTCCGGCGAACGCCGGAAACAGCGCGAGATCGCCGATGCGCCGGTAGTAGCTCGCGCCGAGCGCGCACCGCGTACTGGCCCGCGAGCTGGTTGCGATTGATGCCCGAAAGATCGAAGAAGCCGCCCATGCGGAACAGGCCGTTGACCGGCGCAGTGCCGCTGATCGTCGCGTCGTAGCGCAACGACGTCAGGATCGTGTACCGGCCCCAGGTCTTCGCGTGCGCGAGCCGAGACGAGCACCTGATCGAAGTCGGCGTCCGCGGACAACGGCCCGCGCCGCGAGCCGCGCCATTCGAGGCTCGCGAGCGTGCCCTGGCGCGGAAACGACACGCTGTCCATCGTATCGACGGAGAATCGACCGAAGAGCTCCCCGACGCGGAAGTTCTCGTCGGGCATGTACGCCGGATCGCCGACCCGCAGCTCGTAGCTGCCGGACGCCTCGCGAATGCCGAAGCGGTACTCGCCCCAGCTCGGCAGCTCGCGGCCCACCGCAAGCTCGAGCGTGGCCTGGCGTTTCTGCGCTTGCGAGCAGCCGATCGTCGCCGTCGTACACGTTGATACTGGGTCGATTCGAGATCGAGCGCCGGCGCGACGAAGAACAGGCCCTTGGGTCCGAACGGCTGATAAAGATTCGTGAGCAAGTGCCGGCTCGTCCCCGATCACGAGCGTCGCGCGCCACTCGCCGCCGCGGTCGTTGATAGCCGTGCCGAGATAGCTCGCTGCGAGCCCGAACAGGGCGTCGCCCTTGCCGGCCGAGCTGTACTCCATGCCGAGCTGCAGATAGTTCGGGCCCCACGAGCGCTTGTCGAGCTCGACCTCGAGGCCGGTCTTGCCGCCGTCCTGCACGAGCCCGTAGCGTACGTTCTGGTAGTACTCGAGACCGTAGACCTTGTTGATCGCGCGTCTCGACGGCGTCGACGTCGAGTGGCTGGCCGACGCGGATGTCCTCGAGCCGCGTCTGCACGACGCTGTCGGCAACCGGCGCCTTTGTTGTCGAGGCGCACGAAGTCGATCGACCGGCAGCTCGCGCATGCGCGGATCGGTGCGGCCCGCGAGATACGCGGAGTAGTCGGCCTCGGAGAGCGCGAGCGCCTCGAACTCCGCGCGGTGCGCCATGACGGCGTCGTAGCCCGCCTGGATCGCTTCACTCATGCGCGCGAAGCTCACGGAACTCAGATCCTCGCCAAACTCCGGCCGCAGCAGGATATCGTCACCGCGCAGCTTGCGGCGCTGCTCGTCGTTGCCGGCGCGCGTGAGCAGGTTCGTGAGCTGCGACGTGACGTCGAGCACGGAACGCAGCGTGTCGCGCGTCAGCAGCGTCGACGAGATGTCGACTGCGATCACGACATCGGCGCCCATCTGCCGCGCGACATCGACGGGCAAATTCATCGCGATGCCACCGTCGACGAGCAGCCGCCCATCGATCTCGATCGGCGCCAGCGCCGCGGGGATCGACATGCTCGCGCGCAGCGAGCGCGCGAGGTTGCCGGAGCGCAGCACCACGGCCTCGCCCGTCGCGAGGTCGCCCGCCACGGCGCGAAACGGAACCAGGCAGCCGATCGAAGTCGTGCACTTCCGACGCGCGCAAAGTCTCGCGCGACAGGATCGTGTCGATGACCTGGCCCTGCACCAGGCCCGCGGGCAACCGGAACTCGCCGCCGACGAGCCCGGGCTTCTGATCGACGAGGAACAGGTCGTCGTCGCGCTTGCGGCGATACGACTTCAGCTGTCGCGGCGTGACGTTCAGAAACGCGCGCTCCCACTCGAGGCTCGCGACGAGCTGCTCCAGCTCCGGCACGGTCATGCCGGCGGCATAGAAGCCGCCGACCACGGCGCCAATGCTGGTGCCGGCCAGGTAGTCGACGGGGACATGCAGCTCTTCGAGCGCCTTCAGCACGCCGATGTGCGCGCCGCCACGCGCGCCGCCGCCGGACAACGCGAGCCCGATCGAGCGCCGGTGCTGCGGCAGGGCTTGCGCATCGGCCGCGCCCTGCGCGTGCACAGCGGCACCCACTACGGCCAGCAGTACCGGCAGTACGAGAGCGAGCTTCAGGCTCGACGAGCGGCGTCCATGCATCGCGTTGCTCCTCGTGGCAACGGTTCTACGGCGCGAATCATGCCAGACCGACCTGACGGGTACACGAGCGGCGCGCAAAGCGCGTGGACCGGCGCCAGCGACCACCGACGGCCCGAGCCGGTGTGCGGATAGGGGCGCGCGGTCCTGACTTGGCCGCGGCTCTCCACTACCATAGCGGGCCGCAGCAAGGAGGGTGCATGGCCACTCAACACCATCGTCTGATCATCATCGGCTCCGGGCCGGCCGGCTACACCGCGGCCGTGTACGCGGCGCGCGCCGCGCTTGACGCCCGTGATCATCACCGGCGTCGAAGTTGGCGGGCAGATGACGACCACGACCGAAGTCGACAATTGGCCCGGCGACGACCAGGGCGTCATGGGCCCCGAGCTCATGGAGCGAATGAAGCGTCACGCCGAGCGCTTCGGCACCAAGCTGATCAACGACCAGGTCGATCGCGTGGAGCTTGGGCTACGGCCGTTTCGCCTGTTCTGCGGCGCCGCGGAGTACACCTGCGACGCGTTGATCGTCGCGACCGGCGCCTCCGCCAAGTATCTCGGCCTGAAGAGCGAAGATGCCTACAAAGGCCGCGGGGTGTCGGCCTGCGCAACCTGCGACGGCTTCTTCTTCCGCAACCAGCCGGTGGCCGTCGTCGGCGGCGGCAACACCGCCGTCGAGGAAGCGCTGTACCTCGCCAACATCGCGTCGCGCGTGACGGTCGTGCATCGGCGCAACGAGTTTCGCGCCGAGCAGATCATGATCGACAAACTCGTCGAGAGAAGCCGCACCGGCAACGTCGAGATCGTGTGGGACCACGTGCTCGACGAGGTGCAAGGCGACGATAACGGCGTCGTCGGCGTACGGCTCGCGCACACCGGAGACCGGCGCGAAGCGCGACGTGCCCGTACAGGGCGTATTCATCGCGATCGGCCATACGCCGAATACCGGAATCTTTCAGGGCCAGCTCGAGATGGAAGGCGGCTACATCGTGACGCGCACCGGTCGCCGCGGGTTCGCCACGGCGACGAGCGTCGAAGGCGTGTTCGCCGCCGGCGACGTGGCCGATCCGATCTATCGTCAGGCCGTCACCTCGGCCGGGTCGGGATGCATGGCCGCGCTCGACGCGGAGCGCTTTCTGACGGAGAGCTGACACCGATTCGCTTTCCGCTCCTGGGTGTCGCTGCTCCGCCGGCTATCCGCTAGACTGCGGCGGCCGATCCTCCCAGAAGCGGATTCATGAAGCGAATCGCTGTGAGTCGCGGTTGTGTTGATCGTCGTCGCTCGCCGCGGCGTGGTGGTTCACGCGAGCGAAGCCCGTCGCGGTCGCACTCGCGACGGTCGGGCGCGGCCCCGTAGTCCGCCACCGTCGCCAACACGCGCGCGGGTACCGTCGACGCGTGCCACCGCGCGCGCCTCTCGCCGGCGCTCGGCGGGCAGATCGCGACACTGCCCGTCAAGAAACGGCGACCGCGTCGCGCAAGGGCACGCTGCTGCTCGAACTGTGGAACGACGACGTGAAGGCGCAGCTCACGCTACGGCGAACGCGACGCGCGGGCCTCGCGCTCGCTCGCGCGCGAGCTGCGTCACGGCCGACGTCGCGAAACGCGACGCAGAACGTCATGAAGCTGCTGCGGGCAGAGAAGCTTGCGTCGGAGGAAGCCGCCGACCAGGCGCAGGGCAAAGCCGAGTCGAACGACGCGGCGTGCACGGCGGCGCAGGACGCGGCGCGCGTCGCCGACTCGCGCATCGACGTCACGCGCGCACAGCTCGACCGCACGCAGCTGCGCGCGCCGTTCGCGGGCGTGATCGCGGAGATCAACGGCGAGGTCGGCGAGTTCGTGACGCCGTCGCCGGTCGGCATCCCGACGCCGCCGACCGTCGACCTGATCGATGCGACGTGCCTCTACATCAGCGCGCCGATCGACGAGGTCGACGCGCCGCGCGTGCAGGAAGGTCTGCCGGCACGCATCAGCCTCGACGCGTTCCCGAACGCAGACGTTCCCGGGCCACGTGCGCCGCGTCGCGCCGTACGTGCTCGACCGCGAGAAGCAGGCGCGCACCGTCGAGATCGAGGCCGAGTTCGACGAACCCGAGAGGCACGGGCCTGCTGCCGGGCTACAGCGCCGACGTCGAGGTGGTGCTCGCCGCAGCGCGCCGACGTGCTGCGCGTGCCGAGCTCCGTGATCCTGCCGACCAAACGGTCTACGTGCTCGATCCGCCACGCGGCAAGCTCGCCGTCACGGCCGGTCGAGACCGGCATCGCGAACTGGGAGTTCACCGAAATCCTGAGCGGCCTTGCGCGCCGGCGAGCGGTCGTGAGCTCGGTCGACCGCGACGGGCGTGCGCGACGGCGCGCCGCGCCGCCGAAGTAGCGCGCGACGGCTAAGCCGCGCGATGATGGAGCTGCGCGGACATCTGCCGGGAGTACGAGGTCGGCGCCGAGATCGTGCACGCGCTCGATCACGTCGACCTCACGATCGAGCCCGGCGAGTACGTGTCGATCATGGGCCCGTCCGGCTCCGGCAAGTCGACGTTGCTGAACATGCTCGGCCTGCTCGACCGACCGACGGCCGGCACGTATCGCGCTCGAAGGCGAAGACGTCTCGTCGCTCGACGACGACGCGCTGGCCGCAGCATCGCCAGCAGCAGATCGGCTTCGTCTTCCAGTTCTTTCACCTGTGCCGCGGCTTGACGGCGCTCGAGAACGTCGAGCTGCCGCTCGTGCTCGCGGGCGCTGCGCCTCGGGCGCGGCGCGAGCGCGCGGTCTCGATCCTGGAGTCGATGGGGCTCAAGGCTCGGCTCGACCACCGGCCCGACCAGCTGTCGGGCGGCGAACGCCAGCGCGTCGCGATCGGCCGCGCGATCGTCATGCGGCCGCGCTTCCTGCTCGCCGACGAGCCGACCGGCAACCTCGACACGACGCTCCGGCGGCGAGATCATGCAGATCATCGAGCAGCTGAACCGCGACGGCATCGCGCTGCTGATCGTCACGCACGACCCCGTGATCGGCGGTCGCGCGCACCGCCACCTCACGCTGCGCGACGGCAAGATCGTCAGGACGCAGGGCGACGGCCGTATGAGAGCCGCTCGACTCGACGCGATTGTCGCTGCAGGCGCTGTCGCCGCTACCCGCTGCGCACGTCGATGCTGCTGCTCGCGATCGCGATCGGCGTCGCGGCCGTCGTGATGCTGACGGCCGTCGGCGAAGGCGCGCGCCGCTACGTCACCGGGCAGTTCCCGTCGCTCGGCACGAACCTGATCATCGTGCTGCCGGGCCGCGCAGAGACGAGCGGCGGCGGCATCCAGGGCCTGCTCGATCGGCGAGACCGCGCGCGAGCTGACGCTCGCAGGACACGCTGGCCGTCGGCCGCAGCCGCGCGCATGCAGGCAGGTCACGCCGGTCGTCGTCGGCGCGGGCACGGTGTCCGCCGGCAGCCGCGAGCGCGACATCACGGTCGATCGGCACGAGCGCGCACGATGGCTCGCGATCCAGCACTGGACGATGGGCAGCGGCCAGCTTCCTGCCGCCCGGTGAGCTCGACCTCGCGAACCGGTCTGCGTGCTCGGCGACACGGTCGCGCGCGAGCTCTTCGCACCGAGCCGGCCCGTCGGCGCGTGGCTGCGCATCGGCGACGCACGCTGCCGCGTGATCGGCGTGCTGGCGCAGCAGGGCTCGTCGGGCGGGTTCAACGTCGACGAGACCGTGATCATGCCGGTCGCGAGCGCGCAGCAGCTCTTCAACACCTCGGCCGTGTTCCGGATCCTCGTCGAGGCCACGAGCGCGACGCCGTGCAGGCGGCGAAGCGCGACATCGTCGCGACTGCTCAAGGCCCGGCACGCCGGCGACGGAGGACGTCACCGTCGTCACGCAGGACGCGCTCGTGTCGACGTTCGACACGATCTTCGGGATGATCACGGCCGGGCTCGCGGCGATCGCGGCGATCAGTCTCGTCGTCGCGGGCGTGCTGATCATGAACGTCATGCTCGTCGCGGTGAGCCAGCGCACCGCCGAGATCGGGCTGCTGAAGGCGGTCGGCGCGCGCAACCGCCAGATCATCGCGTTGTTCCTGACGGAGGCCGCCTGCCTGTCGCTGCTCGGCGCCTCGTCGGTCTCGCCATCGGCTGGTCCGGCATCGTGGGCGCTCGAGCTCGCGTTCCCGGTGCTCGACTTTCGCGCCACCGCCTGGGCCGTCGGCGGCCGCCGTCGGCGTCGCCATCGCGAGCGGACTGGTGTTCGGCATCCTGCCGGCACGTCGTGCGGCCGGGCTCGATCCCGTCATCGCGCTGGCGCAACGCTGACGGCCATGCGCAGCCAGCGATTTCCTCCGCTTCATCGCGCAATCGGTCGCCGCGCACCGGACTGCGCAGCGCGCCTGACCGCGCTCGGCATCGGGATCGGCGTCACGGCCGTCGTGCTGCTGACGTCGATCGGCGAGGGCTTGAACCGCTACATCGTCGAGCAGTTCACCCAGTTCGGCACGCACACCCTCGTCGATCAATCCCGGCAAGGCGAGCACGTTCGGGATCTCGCCCGGCGTGCTGAACTCCGACGCGACCGCTGAGCCTCGACGACGCGGCGGCGCTCGACGCACGCGCCGTACGTGCTGCACTCCGTGCCCGTCGGTCCCGGGCAGCGCGTCGGTCGAGGGTAACGGCCGCGAGCGCACGCGTGAACGTGTTCGCCGTCGGGCCCGAGTTCGACCAGGCGTTCAAGTTCACGGTCGCGCTCGGCACGTTCCTGCCACCCGACGAGCTCGACCGCGCGCGGCCCGTCGCCGTGCTCGGCGCGAAAGGTCCAAGCGAGCTGTACGGCGACGGACGAACCCGCTCGGCGAGCGGATCCGCGTCGGCGGCGAGCGCTACCGCGTCGTCGGCGTGATGGAGGCGAAGGGCCAGATGGTCGGCTTCGATCTCGACGACACGGTCTACATCCCGGCGGCGCGCGGGCTCGAGCTGTTCAACCGCCAGGGCCTGCTCGAGATCGACGTGCTGTACGAGGAGAAAGCGCCGATCGAGGAGGTCGTCGAAGGCGTCAAGCGCATCCTGCTCGCGCGGCACGGCGGCGAAGACTTCACGATCACACGCAGCAGCAGATGCTCGACGTGCTCGGCTCGATCATCGACGTGCTGACGCTCGGCGTGGCCGCGCTCGGTGGCATCTCGCTGCTCGTCGGCGGCGTGGGCATCTTCACGATCATGACGATCGCCGTGCGCGAACGCACACAGGAGATCGGGCTGCTGCGCGCGTCGGCGCGCGTCGCTCGGCATCGCGCAACTCTTCGTCGGCGAGGCGATGTTGCTGTCGGCGCTCGGCGGCATCGGTGGGCTCGCGCTCGGCTTCCTATCGTCGGCCTCGCCCACTGGGCCCTGCCCGTCGTGCCGGCGCGGATCGCGCCGCTCTATGTCGTGCTCGCGATCGGATCGCGGTGGCGATCGGCCTCATCGCGGGCGTGCTGCCCGCGCGCGCGGCCCGACTGGAGCCGCTCGACGCGCTGCGGGCGGAGTGACCCGCCCGGCCACGGCTCCCCTCGTTTGGCGTACCCGGCCCGGCGAACTATGATTGGGGCATTGCGACGCACGTCGGGCGTCGCGCGGGGGATTCTATGAGGCATGGGTTGTCCTTGACGCTGGCGGTTGCAGCACTTTGTACCTTCAGCTCTCGCGCGGCCGAACTGGCCGACGCCGTCATGCATGGCGACGCGGTCACGATCGACCGGTTGCTCGCGGCCCACGCCGACGCGAACGAACCGCGGCCCGACGGCGGCACCGCACTGCACTGGGCCGTGTACCGTAACGACCTCGCTACCGCGCGCAAGCTGCTGAAAGCCGGGGCGAACGTCGCGACCGCCAACGAGGCTGGCGTCGCGCCGCTGCTGCTCGCCGCCGAGCGCGGCAATCCGGACATGATCGCCTTGCTGATCGACGCGGGCGCCGCACCGAACGCCACGCTGAAGAACGGCGAGACCGCGCTCATGATGGCCGCGCGTACCGGCAACGTGGCCGCCATCGACGTGCTGATCGAAGCACGGCGGCGGACGTGAATGCCCGTGAGCAGCTGCGCGGCACCACCGCGCTCATGTGGGCTGCGGCCTACAAGAACCCGGGAGCGGTCAGCGCGCTGCTCGAGCACGGCGCGGATGCGTCGCTGCGCTCGAAGGCCATCCCGCGCGGCCGACGCCCGTATCTCGCGCCGTCGGGCGCGCAGCGGATCGAGCAGGTCAAGCGCGGCGTCAACGTTTCCGGCGTCGTCCGCCTGCCGCAACCCGGCAAGACGTCAGCACCCCCACCCCCGCCCCCCGAGGACGACGGCGCGCCGGCGCCGCCGCAGGCCACGGCCGATTGGGGCGGCCTCACGGCGCTCGTGTTCGCGGCGCGCGAAGGCGATCTCGCGACGGCCAAGATCCTGCTCGACCACGGCGCCGACGTGAACCAGACGAGCGAGTTCGGCTGGACGCCGCTCCTGACTGCCACGCAAAACCGTTACTACCAGCTCGGCAAGTTCTTCCTAGAGCACGGCGCAGATCCGAACATCGCGAACAAGGGCGGTTGGAATCCGCTGTACATCGCCACCGACAACCGCAACATCGAAGGCGGCGACTATCCGACGCGCAAGCCGGACATGGACCACCTCGATTTCATCAAGCTGCTGATCGACCGCGGCGCCAACGTCAACGCGCGTATGGCGTCGAGCACCGAGACACGCACGGTGTTCACGCATCAGTGGCTGTACGAGGAAGGCGCCACGCCGTTCCTGCGCGCGGCGCAATCCGGCGACATGGCGCTGCTGAAGCTGCTGCTCGAGCACGGCGCCGATCCGAACATCAACACCGACACCGGCGTGACGCCGCTGATGGTCGCGTCCGGCATCGGCTGGGTCGAAGGCGTGACCTACGAGTGGTCGCCGGCAGCAGACGCGCGACGTCGTGAAGCTGCTGCTCGACCTCGGTAACGACGTCAACGCACGCGACACGTCCGAAGGCCGCACCGCGCTCATGGGCGCCGCGCACAAAGGCCGCACCGACGTGATCACCGCGCTCGTGGAGCACGGAGCGAAGCTCGACACGCACGACGTCGGCAGCCGCGACACGATCTACAAGCTCGCCGGCGTAACCTGGCAGGCGATCGACTACGCCGACGGGCTCGTGCGCGTGGGCGTGCAATCCGCGATCCCGCATCCGGAAGCCGCGGCGCTGCTGCGCGACTACATGAAGAAGGCCGGACTCAAGACGCCGCCGGCCGGCCGCACGCTCGACTCGATCTGCGTGACGGATCTCTGCCGCTGACAGACTGACAACGAGCCGCGCGGGGCGAGATTTCGTGGGCCGTCAGGAATCGCCGGCCTAGAGAGCCACTGTCCGACGGCGACTCGTCAACCTGCTGTGATGGCCGCGAGTATCCGCAGACCTTTGCGCAACGTGGTGGTGCCCTCCACGCCCAGCGACTTGATACAGGCCGTCGCCCGACTGCGGCTGCGAAATGACTTCAAGCTCGAGCCGAGGTGGCGGCGCACAGCCGTTCCGTAGGCTTCTTCTGCGATCGCGCAGCCCGCTTCCAGCACCGGCCGGCCGAAGTGCGCGGTAGCGAACGCGAGATCGATGAGGTCGCGGGCCAATGTCGAATCGTCGAGGCCACGATCCGCGTTGGCGAGCAGCTTCTCGGCCACGGCATGCTCGGCGTCGAGCGTGCTCACGCCGAGGCTTCGGTCGAATTCGCCCGCGAGGTCGATACGGCTCTCGCGAACGATCCCGAACTTCAGGCGAGTGTCGTCGACGACCAAAAAGGTCCGAATGCCGTACTGGTCTGCGCGCACGTCGCGGGCGAAGTGGAGATCGCCGCGCAGGACCGCGCCGAGCGAACGATGGGTGACCGTTTCGCGCAAACGCCGAAAGCCGGCGCGGCTCGAACACAGGAAATCGATATCGCGCGATTCACGGTACTCGCCGAGCGACATCGCAAGCTGGGTGCCACCGCCGAAGAAGCAGCCCGCGCTCGAGAGAAACTCGGCATCCATCGCACGCAATGCACGCGCGATGGCTCGATGGTGCGGTCGGCGAATTCATGCGATGATATCGTCATTGCCGAACTCCGCTTTGAGACGTGCAATCAGTTCGCGTTCGCGCCCATCGAGCAACGCCAGGTCGAGCAAGCGCCAGTTGCGCTCGTAGAGTTGAAAGGCCTCCTTGCCGCGAATGAAATCGTCGACTCGGTTCCAGGCGAGATCCCGCAACTGCGGGTAATCGCCCAGGCGCACCACCGTCTGCGGCCAGCGATCATCCCAGGACTCGCAGCGAGACGATTCCAATGAAGCCTCGGCTGCGTTCACGTGCATCCGCGAACGTTATGCGCACTGCGCCGCCGAGAAGATCATTACGGCCGCGTTACCGTGATGCGCTGGCACCACGGTACGCAGCTCGGCAGCTTCGATGGCATGTCTCGTGCAGCAGCCGCTGCGCCGAGCGCGTACATGATGCCCGCCTGCTGTGAGCGCGGCGCGATCACTTGATGCCGGCGGCGCAGCCGGACCAGCTTCGCGTTCGACGTCTTGCTCAGGGCACTCCGTTACCGTGCGTACCGGGCGCCGGTGATTGAGCGCCGAGCTCGCCATTGCTCGCCTATTGTAATGAGTCTGACAGTCGGTCAACATGTCGCTTGGGCGGGCGGCAGGCTCCTGCGCCGAGACGCGGCAGCGCCAGTTAGCCCGTCGCGCGCTGCGCCAGGCTCGCGAGCGACTCGCTGTCGAGCTCGTTCGCGATGAACCCGCCCGACTGGTGCCGCCAGAGCTTCTCGTAGTGGCCGCCGTGGCGCAGCAGCTCGGCGTGCGTGCCCTGCTCCACGATGCTGGCCGTGCTCGAGCACGACGAGCCGGTCCATGCGCGCGATCGTGGACAGCCGGTGCGCGATCGCGATGACGGTCTTGCCCTCCATCAGCGTCTTGCAGCTGCTCCTGGATCGCGAGCTCGACCTCGCTGTCGAGCGCGGACGTCGCTTCGTCGAGCACGAGGATCGGCGCGTCCTTCAGGATCACGCGCGCGAGCGCGATGCGCTGGCGCTGGCCGCCGGAGAGCTTCACGCCGCGCTCACCGACGTGCGCGTCGTAGCCCGTGCGACCGTTCCAGTCCCGCAGCCCCAGGATGAACTCGTGCGCCTGCGCCTTGCGCGCCGCGGCCACGACCTGCTCGTCCGTAGCCCACGGCCGGCCATAGCGGATGTTCGAGGCGATCGAGCGGTGCAGCAACGACGTGTCCTGCGTGACCATGCCGATCGCGCCGCGCAACGTCTCCTGCGTCACGCCGGCGATGTCCTGGCCGTCGATCAGGATTCGGCCGCCTTCCGGGATCGTGGAAACGCAGGAGCAGGTTCACGAGCGTGGACTTGCCCGCGCCGGAGCGGCCCACGATGCCGACGCGCTCGCCGGGCCGGATCGCGAGATCGAGCTTGTCGACGACCGGCGGCGCGTCCTTGCGGCCGTAGCCGAACGTGAGCCGCTCGAAGTGGATCTCGCCGTGCGCGACGTCGAGCGGCCGCGCGTCGGGACGATCGACGCCGGTGTGCGGCACCGCGATCGACTGCATGCCTTCCTGCACGACGCCGACGTTCTCGAAGATCGCGGTGACTTCCCAACTGACCCAGCCGGCCGCGTTCGCGGTCTGCCACGCGAGCGGCAGCGCCGTGGCGACGATCGCCGCGCCCACCACGCCGTTCGCCCATAGCGTGAGGCCGATCGCCGCAGTGCCGACGATCAACCCCGCGTTCAGCACCGTGAGCCAGATCAAGAAGAACGTGATCATGCGCGTGTGCGCGGCCATCGCGGTCTGATGCCCGTCGATCGCCTCGCGCACGTACTGCGTCCTCCTCCGCGAGCCGCGCGAAGAGCTTGACCGTGAGGATGTTCGTGTAGCTGTCGACCACACGGCCCATGACGAGCGAGCGTCCCTTCCGAGTTCACGCGCGAGAGCTCGCGCAGGCGCGGCACGAAATAGCGCAGACCGATCACGTAGCCGACGACCCACACGAAGATCGGGATGCCGAGACGCCAGTCGTCGGCCGTCATCAGCGCGAACGCGGTCACGCCGTACACGCTGATGTACCAGACCGCGCGAATGCTCGACATCGCGCTCTCGCGTAACGATCCGCCCGTCTGCATCACGCGGTTTGCGATTCGGCCCGCGAAATCGTTCTGGAAGAACGTGAGGCTCTGTCGCACGACGTGCCAGTGGCTCTGCCACCGGATCAGGCTCGTCGCGCCGGGCACGAGCACGTTCTGGCGGATCACGATGTCGGTCAGGATCGCGATCGGGCGCACGACGAGCACGAGCGCGACCATGCCGAGCAGCACGGGCCACTGCGCGGCGATCGCCGCCAACCGGTCCTGCGCATCCATCAACGCGACGAGCCGGCCGAAGATCAGCGGGATGACGGTATCGAGCAGCGCAACGCCCAGGCTCGCGACGAACATCGCCGCGTACCAGCCCTTCGTCTGGCGAATGAAGTGCCAATAGAAGGCCATGAGCCCCTGGGGCGGCGGAGCCGACCCCGTGCTCGCGGTAGCGCGGATGCCGAACCTGACCTTCTTCACCGAACGTCACCGCGCGCCGGCGCGGTGACCGCGCCGGCCGTGACCGGCGACTGTCGCGTCGTTCCACCCGGCCGCGCGCAGCGTGGCTTCGACTAGCCTAAGCGTGCGCTCGAGCGCGCCGCGATTCTCGGTCACGAGCGTGTGCGCGGCGCGGCCCGCCGCACGCCGCAGCTCGGGCTGCTCGAAGTACAGCGCGACCGCGGCCACGAGCCCGTCTAAGTCGAGCACCTGGCGCGCGGCGCCACGCTCGAGCGCCATGGCGCTGATCTCCTCGAAGTGGAACATGTGCGGCCCGAAGACCACGGGCACGCGCACGACGCAGGCCTCGAGCAGGTTCTGGCCGCCGTGCGGCACGAGGCTGCCGCCGATGAACGCGACGTCCGATGCGGCGTACAGGCGCTGCAGCTCGCCCATCGTGTCGCCGACCAGCACTTGCGTGCCCGGCGGAAGCGCACCCGGCGTGCAACTGCGCAGCGCGACGGCGTAGCCGCGGCCGCGGCAGAGCCTAGCGACCGACTGGAACCGCTCGGGATGCCGCGGCACGAGCACGAGCAACAGGTCCGGCAGCCGCGCTTTGAGGCGCGCGAACGCGTCGAGCACCTTGCGCTCTTCGCCGCGGTGCGTGCTCGCGGCGATCCAGACCGGCCGCGCGCGACCCCACAGTCCGCGCAGCTCGTGCGCCTCTGTCGAGCAGCCGCGCCGGCAGCTCCACGTCGAACTTCAGAGTTGCCCGTCACGTGGATCAGCGACTCGGGCACACCTAGGTTGCGGAGCCTCTGCGCATCGACACGTGTCTGCGCGCACAACAGGTCGGCGTTCGCGAGCATCGCACGCGTGATGTTCGGCACGCGCAGATAGCCGCGCAGCGAGGCCTGCGACACGCGGCCGTTCACGAGCAGCAGCGGAATCTTTCGCCGGCCGCACTCGGCGAAGATGTTCGGCCAGAACTCCGTTTCCGCGATCACGGCCACTTCGGGATGCACGCGATCCAAGAATCGCCGCACGGCATCGGGCAGGTCGTACGGCACGTAGCAGTGCGTCACGCGATCGCCGCAGAGCTCGCGCACTTGGGCTGCGCCGGTCGGCGTCATCGTGGTCACGACGAGTCGGTGCTGCGGGTAACGATCGGCGAGCGCCAGAATCAGCGGCGTGGACGAGCGCACCTCGCCCACCGAGACCGCGTGCACCCAGATCGTCCGCGCTCCGGTCAGCGGCGGCACGAAACCGAAACGCTCGGGCCAGCGGTGCCAGTACGCGGGATAGCGCAGCCCGCGCCACACGAGGTTGCCGAGCGCGTACGGCATCAACAGGTAGACGACGAACGACCAGAGTGTCACGTCAGCCCTCTGCCGTCTCCGCGAGCGGGCGTGACGAACAGGCCGCCGAGCTTCGAGAAGCGGTTCTCGAGCTCAGCCTCGTGCCTCATGCGAGTGGCCTAGAGATGCTCTTGGCCGAGCAGTCCGAGCTTGATCAGGTCCTGGACATCCAGCACGCCGACGGGCTTCTTCGCCGTTGACCACGACGATGCTGTCGACCTCTGCCTTCTTGAACACCTTGACGGCGTCGTTCAGCAGGCTGTCGCGATCGATCGTGAGCGGCGCCTTCGAGAAACCGATGGTCGCGAACGATTTGTCGAGAATGCCGCGGCCGTCGGACTGCAGCTTGCGCCGCAGGTCGCCGTCCGTGAACACGCCCGCGACGGCGCCGGTAGCATCGACGAGCGTCACGACGCCCAGCCGCGACTCCGTCATCTTGACCATGGCGTTCGTCAGCGTATCGCTGGTCTGGCACACGGGATTCGCGGCGCGGATCACATCCTTCACCCGCGTCGTCATGAGTTGCGTGTGCTCGCGGAACTGCGCGGTGCCGAGCGCCGTCAGCGTGTTCTCACAGAGGTTCTTCATGACGCTGAACGGCATCGTGCACACGTGCACGCCGGTCAACATGGCCTGACGCACGTGCTCTGCATGACGCACCGAGGAGAACATGACCTTGCTGTTGTAGCCGTAGCGGTCGATCACGTCGACGCACTGCTCGAACAGCTGGATCGCGTCGTGCCCCTGGTCCTGCATGCGCCCGGCCAGCGGGCAGATGAACGGCGGCGCCGGCTTCCATGGCCATGTAGGCCTGGTTCAGCGTGTAGATCAGGTGCACGTTCACGCGGTGGCCTTTGTCGGTCAGCCGCTTGCACGCCTTCACGCCGTCGTTGCTGATCGGCACCTTGAAGACGGGCGGCTTGGCGAGGCCCAAACCGAGCAGCCGCTCGGCCTCGGCCAGAATCTCGTCCGGGTTGTTGCCGAGCGCTTCCACTTGCAGCTCCGGCACCATCCTCGACAGCTTCACGATCGCGCCGTCGATGTCCGTGATGCCGTGGCGATGCATGAACGTCGGCGTGGTCGTGAGACCTTTGATGAAGCCGAAGTCGAGCGCGGCTTCGATCTCCTTGAAGTCGACGGAGTCGAGATAGAGTTCCATGCAGATCCTTTAGTGCACCGACTGTGAGCGAACGAGATCGTGAATTTCGATCAGCGGACGCATGAATGACTCGAGACCGTCGAGTGCATACTGACTGGCGGCATCACACAGCGCGTCGGCAGGGCTGGGATGTGCCTCGATGAAGAAGCCGTCGACACCGGCGGCCACCGCGGCGCGCGCGAGCGTGGTCAGGAACTGCCGCGCACCGCCGCTCGGATCCTTGCTCGGAATGCCGTATTTGCGGATCGAGTGGCCCGCATCGAACACCACGGGATAGCCGATCTGGTTCAGCAGGAAGAAGCTGCGCGGGTCGACGATGAGATCGTTGTAGCCGAACGTGTAGCCACGCTCGGTAAGAATGATCTTGTCGTTGCCGGAATCCTCGATCTTCTTGCACGGCTTCGCCATGTTTTCGGGCGCGAGGAACTGGCCGTGCTTGATGTTCACGACGGCGCCCGTCTTCGCCGCAGCGACGACGAGCTCGCTCTGCATGCACAGATACGCGGGGATCTGAATAACGTCGCAAACTTCAGCCGCGGGCGCCGCCTGATACGGATAGTGGATGTCGGTCAGGATCGGCAGGTCGAACTGCTTCTTGATCTTCTCGAGAAGCTTGAGCCCGGCATCGAGACCCGGCCCCTGGTAGTAGTCGAGCGAGCTGCGGTTGTCCTTCGAGAACGACGACTTGAAGATCAGCGGAATGCCGAGCGATGCGGTGATCTTCTTCAGGCGCTCGGCGGTACGCATCATCAGCGACTCTTCCTCGATCACGCATGGCCCGGCGATCAGGAACAACCGATCGGAGCCGCAATCGATGTCGCGGACGAAAACGTGCTTTTTGCTCATCAAACGCCCAAGTGCCTAATAGATCGTGGCATTTTGCGGCCAAGGGTTGCGGCGTGGCAAGCGCTCACGCCCGCGCCCTGAGCAACTCGACGAGCAATGCGTAGTTGCGCGCGGTCGCACCCTGCCCCTCGTGCACGACGCGCTGCGCGCGTGCACCGAGCTCGCGTCGCGCCCCGCTGTCGGTCACGAGCGACACGATGGCGTCCTTGAGCTCCGCCGGGTCGCGCACGAGCTTGCCCGCATCCGCCGCCAGCAGGTCCTCGACCGTTTCCTTGAAGCTGAAGTTGTACGGGCCGAACAGCACGGGGATCGCCAGGATCGCCGGCTCCATCAGATTGTGGCCGCCCTTGTTCGCGCCGCGGAAGAACAGGCTGCCGCCGACGAACGCAATATCGGCCACGGAGTACAGCTTGCCGAGCTCGCCGACCGTGTCGACCACGAGCACGCCGTCGCGCCCCGGGGCGCGCTCGCGGCCCGAATCGACGGCCGTCTTCAGGATCGCGGAATAGCCGCGCGCTCGCACGCGTTGCTCGACGCCGGCTAGCCTCGGCCGGATACCTCGGCACGAGGATCAACGCGACTGGCGCGCCCGTATCTCGACGCCGAGGCGTACGCCTCGAGCAGCGCCTCGTCCTCCTGCTCGTGCAGGCTGCCGCCGATGATCACGACGTCGCTCGGCCCGTAGCCGAGCGAGCGACGCAGCGCTTGTGCCTGATCGCGATCCGTCGCGGCTCGCGTCAGGTCGTACTTCATGTTGCCGGTCACGCGCAGGCGTTCTACGTCGACGCCGAGCGCGCGCAGCCGGCCCGCGTGCTCCTCGGTCTGGACCGCGACGAGGTCGAGCATCCGCAGCACACGTCCGATCAACCCGGTGCGCGCATGCAGCGCGGTACGACTTCGCCGACATCTTGCCGTTGATCAACATTACGGACGTGTCTCGCCGCCGCGCGCCGCGATGAAGTTCGGCCAGAACTCCGACTCGGCCACGATCACGAGCTCGGGATCGAAGTGCTGAAAGCAGCGCCGCACCACGAACGACAGGTCGACCGGCAATGGCACGACGCGATGCCGCGGATAGAGCTTCGCGGCCGCCGCGAGACCCGTGACGGTGAACGCCGAGATCACGAGCGGCGTGGCCGGAAAGTCGCGCTCGAGCAGCGCGACCAGCGGCCGCAGCAGCGCGACTTCACCGGCCGAGGAGCCGTGCAGCCAGATGCTGCGCTTGGCCGGCGCGCCGAGATTGCGCCCGAAACGGCGCTTCAGATCGCCGAAGCCCGACGTCGCGAGACGGTAGACAAGCCAGGGCGAGGCGACGATGCAAACGAGCAGGTACGCGAAGTCGAGCAGCAGACCCATCGACAGACCCGTCGGCAGGCGAAAGTGGCGGGGAGTTTACTCCAGTCGCGGTGATCGGCGGCTATGCCAGCGCCGACTCCGGCCATGGGCGCATGACCTCGAGGTTCACGCTGCTGGCGGACGAGAGGTAGCGATCGATCCACGCGGGCACGAGGTCGCCGCGCATCGGCCGGCCGATGAAGAAGCCCTGCGCCATCTCGCAACCGAGCTCGGTCACGACGGCGAGCGCCTCCGCGTTGTCGATGCCTTCGGCCACGACGCGCATTCCGAGCGCGCGCGCGAGCGCCACGACGGTCTTCACGATCTGCTGGTCGGTCGCGTCCATGGCGATCGTGCCGATGAAGCGTTTGTCGATCTTGATCTCCGTCGCCGGCAGCTCCTTCAGGTAGCCGAGCGACGAGTAGCCCTTGCCGAAATCGTCGAGCGCGAAATCGACGCCGAGCTTGCGCAGGCGCTCGATGCCTGCGAGCGCGGACTCGTCGCCCTGGACGAGGCTGTCCTCGGTGATCTCGATCGTGAGCCCGAAGCCGAGCTCGTCGAGCGCCGCCTTCAGTACCTTGATGCGCGTGCTGAATTCCGGGTGCACGAGGATCGGCGGCGACACGTTGACGGCTACCGAGAACGGCCGCTGCACGGCGTCCCATTCGGCCACGCGCGCGGCCACGTGCTCGAACACGAGCCACGTGATCGGCACGATCACGCCGGTGCGCTCGGCCATCGGAATGAACTCACTGGCCGGAATGAACGCGCCCGACGGCGAGCGCCACCGGACCAGGGCCTCGACGCCGGACACGCGGCGCGCCGCGATCTCGATCTTCGGCTGAAAGTAGACCTCGAGCTCGCGGCGCTGCACGGCGCCCTGCAGGTCCGACTCGAACTTCCACAGCGCGGCCTGCTGCTGCGTGGCGTCGGGGCGATAGATGTCGAACGCGAGCTCTTTCTCGCGCGCTTCCTTCCCCGCGAGTTCGGCGCGACGAAACAGCGTCTCGGCATCGTCAGCGTGCGACGGATACACGGCGATGCCGAGCGTCACGTCGACGAACAGCTTGTCGTCGCCGTCGGCGATCTCGGGCTGGTGATCCTCGGTCAATGAGACGGCATGGTCGAGCACGCTCGACATCGAGTCGCAGTCGAGCAGCACGGCGAAGCGCCGTTCGGACAGGCGGATGATCGGCGTGCGCGGCGGCAGGATGTCGCGCAGGCGATCAGTATACTCAGCGCAGAATTCTTCGCAGCGATCGCGGCCGAAGGTCGTCGCGATGCGGTTGAACGCATCGAGCTTACCGACCAGTAGCGCCGCGAGGCGCCCCTGTTGGCCCTGGCGGAGAAACTGCTCGATGAAGCTGATGCTCATGCTCCGGCGCTTGCCGGAGTTGGACTCTTCCTGCGTCCCACTCACCCGCTGCTGTCTCCAAACCAACCGATGCTGTCGGTAGGCGGTACATTTCAGCAGGCGCGACGCGTACTTGGCTGTGACCACAGTCACGGGCAGCCTGCCGATTCTGAGGTTTGCGACGTGAGCCCGTTTCGTCGCGCGGGGTCAGTGTCGACCGTCCGCGTCACTCGGCCTTGACATAAACGAGGCCCCGGCAACCCCGAGCCGCATCGACTCGTCAGTGGCATAGGCCTTGCAGAATCATGCCTGTACGCCCGGTACCGCCGGGCCAATGGCAATGGGACAGACCAAGGATGGCCAGAGTCGCACCCAGTATCCGGCCGACCGAAACCTACACGGAGCCGAACTTCGTGCGGGTCTACACGGGCGCGCCGGCCGCGGAACCCGGCGCGCGCCTGGCGACGATCGAGCACCTGTCCTACAGCGCCGCGAACGGCGCGGGACGTGCCGGCTGGAGCTGTACGACGATCGTCGACGGCGAGGCCATGTCGAAGGAAGACGCGCTATTCATCGCGCGCAGCTACGCGGTCGAGCACAACGTGCCCGTCATCTACGAGTGCCACGGCGAGTAGCTCGCGACCGTCGCGTCGGCGCGAGGCGCGTCTGAGGGCCTCTCGCGGGACACGCCGGAAATCGCATCCCTGCGGCTCGACTGCGCACATCCCTGTGCGCAGACGGTCCCGCGAGAGGCCCTCGGCACCATGCCGACGCGACCGAGCGCGGCTGCGATTACTTGATCTTGGCGCGCAGCTCGGCGGCGCTCAGGTTGCCCTGCGGCCAGCGGCTGACCGAGATCGAACTCGCGGGTCTTCGCGAGCGAGCCGACCATCACCGGATCGAAACCCGAGTCGCGCACGAGTCGCTCGGCGATGGCGATCGCCGCGGCGTCGTCGCCGCCGATCGGGATCGCGATACGTGCCGGCTGCCGGTTCGCCTGGTTCGCGAGCGACGCGGCCGGGATGCAGTTGTACGCGCGCACGACGCGGGTGCTCTTCAGCAGCTCCGCGGTCGATACACCGGCGCCTTTGCGCTGCCACTCGGGGGCCTGGGGGCCGTCGCGCGACAGCGAAGGGTTGCTGGTGTCGATGATGACCTTGCCGGCCAGCTCCTTGGCGAAGTCGGTGCCGATCTGCGGCATGGCGCCATACGGAACCGAGACGAGCACCACGCTGCCGAATGCCGCCGCCTCGCGCGGCGTGCCCGCGTGCGCTTTGGGCCCGAGCTCCTTCACGAGATCCGCGAGCTCTTCGGGATGGCGCGACGATACGAACACCTCGTGCCCCGCTTTGACCCAATGGCGCGCGAGCGCGCCGCCGATCTTGCCGGTGCCGATGATGCCGATCTTCAGCGGCTCTTGAGCCTGCGCCGCGACGCCGCCGAGAGTGACGGCGCCGACGACAAAGCTCGCCGCGACGAGCACAAGGACGCGACGCGAGAAACCGGAGGGCGAGAACTGGCGTGACATGGTATCCCCCAAAGACTGCCCAAGAGAGTACTAACAGCGCCGGATCATACCCAGCGGCTCGCAAAGCTCACCACGGGTCCCGATCAATCTTGACGTCCGTTGCGCAACGCTACGGATCGATCTCGACCACAGCCTCGATCTCGACCGGCAGATCGAACGGCAGCTCTGCCATGCCGACCGCGCTGCGCGCGTGCGCGCCGCGATCCGGTCCGAACAGCTCGAGAATCAGATCGGAGAAGCCGTTGATCACGAGCGGCTGCTGGTTGAATCCAGGCGCCGAGTTGACCATGCCGAACACGCGCGTCCAGGCGCGAATCCGATCGAGATCGCCGAGCTCGCGCTCGAGGTTACCTAAGATCGCGAGCGCCGTGAGCCGCGCGGCTTTGTAGCCCTGCTCCACCGTGAGCTCGCGGCCGAGCTTGCCGAACGGCCGCGCGAGCGTGCCGTCGGCGTGCACAGGCCCATGCCCCGAGATGAACGCGTGCTCGCCGCGGATGTTCACGAAACGAAACGGCAACACCACCCCCGGCGGCAGCTTGATCGGCCCCGGCAGCGTGAGACCCAAACTCGCGAGCTTGGAAGAGACTGTGCCCATGGTGCCCCTCAGTGCGCCGCGCCGCGTGCGCGGCGCAGGAACCAGACCGCGCCGCCGATGCCGAGCACCACGAGCGCGCCCATCGAACCGACGCGCCAACCCGGCGCTGCGTCCATCTGCCCCGTGGCGAACCAGTAGAGCGCATACACGAGCGCGAGCAGGCACACCACGGCGTTGACGCGGTGGCGCGTAGCCTTCGACATTGCGACCTCCCCCCGGGGCCGAACAGACTGCCTGAGCGTAACGAACGTGCCGCCCGCCGGGCAAGCGCGCCAAACGGGTCAGCGAGGTGCGGCGAGACTACGCTCGAGGCGCGCCTTCGCGATCAGCGCGTCGACGACCGCGAGCTGCGGCGCGAAATCGCCGTTGTCGGCGATCTGGACCAGGTACTTACCGTCGACGACCAGCGACGGCACACCGCGCAGCTTGACTCGACCGGTCAACTGTTCCGCGGTGGCCGCGAACGAGCGGATCGTGAACGAGCCGAACGTGCTCAGGAACTTCTCGCGGTCGATGCCGTGCGCCGCGGCCCAGTCCGCGATGCGCTCGGCCGACGTCAGCTGTGCACCTTCGACATGCAGGGCCTCGAATACGCGCACGGTCGAGCTGCTTGTCTTTGCCGAACGAACGCAGCGTGTAGTACAGCTGCGCGAGCAGCCCCCACGCCTGGCGACCGAACGTCACGGCCACGCGATCGAGCACGACGTCCTTCGGCAGCTTGCTCTCCCAGTTGCGCAGATCCGGCGAGAACGAGAAACAATGTGGGCAGGCATAGGAGAAGAAATCGGTGACGACGACCTTGGTCGGATCGGCAACCGGCAGCGGCGGCTGCACGAGGAGGTAATCCTTGCCTTCGACCGGTTCGGCCGCGAATGCGTCTACGCCGCTGCACGCGAGCAGCGCCACGAACATCGAGAGCACGAGACGTCGTCGCATCGAAAAACCCTCCGCCCGCAAGCTAAGTCAGCGCGCCGATGCTACCACTTCGCTGCAAAGGGTTGGCGGACCGCGTCACCGTTTCCGGGCGAGCTGCTCGACGATGTCGTAGTGGAATCGCACGAAGCGGTATAGCTCGGATTCGAGGATGCGTTCCTGGTCGCTGTGCGCGCCGAAACCCTTCGGCCCATCTTCCTCGTCGATGGCCGGGCCCACGCCGTAACACTTCACGCCGCGGGCTCGGAGAAACGCCATGTCCGTCGCTCCCGTGCTCATCATCGGCAACGTCGTGGTCTTGTAGTGCCGCGTGATGGCCGCCTCGATCACGCGGAACGCTTCGCTGTCGATCGGCGACACGCCGGACGCGGGCCGCCCGCCGAAGCCGTTGAACATCACGTCGATTGCAGGGTCGTTGATCACGCGCTTAAGCTGCGCGCGAAACGCCTCCGCGTCATCCTCCGGCCGCATGCGCACGTCGAGCGTCGCGCGCGCCTCGGACGGGATGATGTTGTTGCGATAGCCGCCTTGGACGATGTTCGGCGACACGGACGTGCGCAGCATCGAAGCGTGCCGCGGCTCGTTCGCGCGCAGCCAGGCATCCGCGGCCTCGACCGCCTTCGGATCGCTGCTGAGCAGGGCGCGGTACTGCCCCGCCTGCTCGGCGGGCGAGATCGCGGCCAGCCGCTCGAAATACGTGCGCGTCGTGGCGTTCAGCACCACGGGCGGCTGCCACTGCGTGACGGCGGCGATCGCGCGCGCGAGATGCGTGACCGCGTTGTTCTCGAGCGGAATCGAGCCATGACCGGACGGGCCATGCGCGATCAGGTCGATGCCTTTCGAGAGCTTCTCGCCGGTCGCCACGGTCGCGAACCGCACGGCGCCGTTCGCGCGCACCACGTTGCCGACCTCCGCGATGCAGTACTCCGCGTCGATGGTGCCGTAGTGCTCGTTGACCATGTGCTCGATGCCGAAACGCGTGTTGCCCTCCTCGCCGGCCTCGGCCAGGAAGATCACGTCGCGGTCGAGCGGCAC
>CAVVIC010000009.1:0-193126 GCA_963748045.1 uncultured Gammaproteobacteria bacterium | reverse complement strand
AGCCGCAAGATCTCTCAGCTGGAAGCGCAGCTCGGCACCCGGCTACTAATGCGCACGACGCGGAAGCTCGCGCTGACGGACGCCGGTATCGCTTACGTCGCTGCGGCTCGCCGCATCCTCGAGCAGGTCGACGATGCCGAGCGCCAAGCGGCTGGCGAGTTCACTGCACCGAAGGGCGAGTTGGTGGTGACCGCCCCTCTCATGTTCGGGCGCGTGCATGTGTTGCCCGTCGTCGCGGACTTTCTGGCGAAGTTCTCCGACATCGGCATCCGGCTGATCTTGGCCGATCGCAACGTGGATCTCATCGAAGACCACGTGGATATGGCAGTGCGGATCGGGAAGCTCCCGGACAGCTCCATGGTGGCGACACAGATCGGCGTCATGCGCATCGTGACATGCGCCAGCCCGACAATTCTCAAACGTCGGGGCATCCCGCGAGACCCCAATGACCTGATGCTGCTAGGGCTTCCGTGCATAGCGGTAGATACGCACATGCCTTCGCCGTACTGGCGCTTCCGAAAACCACGCTCGGGCGCTGCACTCGACATTGCCATTTTGCCGCGCCTGACAGTTACCACGGCCGAGGCAGCGGTACAGGCCGCCATTCGTGCAGTCGGCGTTGCCCGGCTGTTGCATTACCAGGCGGTCGAAGGGGTCGAACGCGGTAAATTGGAAATCGTTCTTGAGTCGTATGAGCCTGAAGCAGTTCCTGTTCATCTCGTCCATGCATCGCGTGGGCAGATGCCACTAAAAATGCGTCACTTCCTAGATTTTGCAGCGCCGCGTCTGAAGCAGGTGCTAAACGCCATCACCGACGCGCGCTGTGTTCTTGGCGTCAATTAGCGTGTGGGCCGAGGTAACACGAACCGACCAGGCGGTCCGTTCCAAGCCAAACATCGAAGACAAGCCGCACGTGCTCCGGATGGACGTTCCCCATGTCGCCCTTTCACGGGGAAGTCAGCGTGAGCTGGCGGCCGCTGCCACGATATTTGCACCACTTCTTCCCGGATTCTCGAGGCTACCCTCTCGTCCATCTTGGATGAATATAGGTACCGTTAGCTGGAGCCCACAAAGAAGGACTGGCGAGGAGATGGTTAGATGAGCTAGCGCGGGATCAACATGAGGCGCAAACGCCGCCAGACGAATAGTCTGTAACTGACTGAAGCAATGTGGATTGGTGGAGCAGAAGGGGATCGAACCCTCGACCTCCGCATTGCGAAAGCGATTCGAGATTCGTAACTGATTGATCTAACTCACGCGCTCGGACGACGCCCGCTGCAACCTATCAGGACGAATCACAACGGCACTGGACCGAGTCCCGCAAGACTCCCGCAACGACCTAGCCTCTTGTAACGATCCACATAGCGGCGAGTTTGATGCAGCCACATCTAAACTCCCTCGCCGTCCGAGAACGGGGCGACGTCGAGCCGATTTTGCGTCACAGCCTCGTCGACGACTACCTCCGACCTCGAAGGCGTCTCTTGCGCCAACACCTCTGTATAACCAAGGGTCCGAATCCCTGAACGCCGTTTCATACTCATACTCAACAGCATGGGTTCGCGGGCGTCGACATAGTCATAGATCATCACATCGCGTTTCGACGGATGGAGCCGGTGCAGGCGGCCCGCGTATTGCGACAACAACCCGCGCCACGAAATCGGCATCGTCAGAAACAGTGTATCAAGCCGCGCATCGTCAAAACCCTCACCGAGATAGCGCCCTGTTGCCAGCAACACTCGTTCCTCGCTGTCTGAAACATCCTTCAACGCACGCTCCGCCTCCTTCCGCGTCTTCGCTTTCATGCCGCCGTGAAAGACGATGACGTTCTTGGCGAACTTCGAGAGGCGAGCTGCAAACTCCATCAGGTGATCTTTCCGCTCGGTTAGGATGACCGGAGACCGTCCAGCGTCCAACGCCAGAAGCACATCGTTGAAGATCAGATCATTGCGCACCTCGTCCTTCGCGATCAGTCCATAGAGCTCTTGGATGCGCGTAGTCCCATCGCTGGAGGACTCGGCCCTACAGAACGCCGTCTGCCGAAACACGACTTTGTGTGCGAAAGGCCGTATCGACGCCTGCTTGCGTGCGTCCACCTTGTAGCGTACGGGTCCGCATTGCATGAAAACGATCGGGTGATGCCCATCCTTCCGCGTCACGGTCGCCGACAGGCCCAGAACGTACTTCGCCTTTGACGCTCGAGCGACCGCTTCGAAACTCACCGCCGGCAGATGATGACACTCATCGACGATGAGTTGTCCGTAGTTGGCCACGACGTCGGACACCTCTCCCTTCCGGAACAAGCTCTGAATGAGCGCGACGTCGATTTCACCCGTCGGCTTCTTCTTGCCGCCGCCGATGACACCGATGCTTTTCGGATCGATGTCGAGAAACGCCGATAGTCTCGCGACCCATTGGTCCATCAGCTGGCGCCGGTGGACCAGGACCAAGGTGGTGCACGCGCGTGCGGCGATAACTCGACTCGCGACCACAGTCTTGCCGAAGGCCGTCGCAGCAGCCAATACCCCGTAGTCACTTTGCAGCAAGGCCGCAGTCGCATTTTCCTGCTCGTCGGTTAGTTGGCCGAGAAACGCTGCGACCAGTGCTGTTCCTGATTCCCGGGCGTCTTGAACGTCGGGTCGAATGCCCTGCTCGCTCAGGAGCTCGAGCAGGTCCATCGAGGCATCCTCTCGGGAGCGCCACGTGACCTGAAAAAATCTCCGCGCAGGAAATGACCCTTGGCTTTCCGAACGTGGGCAAGCGCATCGCTTGCGCGGAATAGAACTCAGGATTCTGAAAAGCCGCCAAGCGGATGCACCGCGCCACCAGAGGTGCCGGCAGCGCGCTCCGATCAACGTAGATCTGGTTGCCGAGAACAATCTTCACGCGCTCAGGCAGCGTCTTATCCCGGACGGGCGGGTCCGCAGATCGCCTCGACGGCGGAAGTCGCCACGGCTCATCGCTATCGTCATCCACCGGCAGACGGACACCCACGACTCGACCCGCTGCCGATGCGGCGGAGACGAGCGACAACACCTCCGCATAGGTCACACGCTTCACGCTGGACAAGAACGCCCAATGGTCTTCGTAGGGAACCCAATCGTCGTCGACGAACACACTGTTACCCAGGCGACGTGGGCCGTCCTGAAATGGCAGTGCGATCAGGTTGCCGAATCCTCCGGTGGGTCTCGTGTCTTGACTTGGAAAAAACCGGTCGTAAGACTCGAACCCGATATCCGGTCGGCGCTCCATAGCGCTCGTGACTAGCAGCGCGCCCAACTTGCGAGCGTCGATGGCCGGCACAGCTTGGGCGAAGAAGATCCAAACGTGAGCGCCTTGACCAGAGCGCGAGCGCTCGAGAGCCGCATCAATGTTGTGGGCCCGACAGGCGTCGAGAAATGCACGAGCATCGATCTGCCAAGACTGCTTATCGAAATCGATCGCGAGAAACCAGCAAGTCTCATCGGGCATCAGCGGATAGACGCCGGCAATGTATTCGGAACCGGGTTGACGGCCCGACAAATCGCGATCCGTGCCCTGCAGATGACATTTGATGACTTCGTCCGTGACTTGGACGAATGCCTGGTGTGGACACTCGCCGCACTTCACCCGAGGCTTCTCGCAGACGCCGCGAACCCATTCGTTTCGGCAGACGGGCGAATAGCCGGATTTGCCGGACTTCGCGTTGTGCCAGCGGCGCGGAAATACGTCCTCTCGGCCGCGAAACAACGACCGAAAGAGCGTGATCTTTGCTGCACTATCCGACGCAGCGGTAACTGTAGGTGCAGGGGCACCCGGTGGTCTGGCTAGCGCACCCGCGTCGGCAACGCGCTGCGGCTGCCGCAGCCGCGTGAGCTCCGCGAGAATCCCGAGCTTTTCGGACTCCAGCGCAGCGAGACGTCGCTGGAGCTCAGCGACCATCGTGGGCACTTGGTCGTCCGGGGGCATGCCCGACTACACGTCATCGAGACCGACGCCACGCCCGGCACGAAGACTCGCTCCCACGCAAAGCGGGCGAATCTCGTCTACCCGAACCCCGCGCTGGAGCCGCGCCAGTCCGCGCAAGCGTTTGATCCGGACTCTCACTGACTTTCGTTGGTTCATGGCGCAGATGCGTTTCCCAGGCTACGTGGGACCACTATAAAATTGGTTTTACTTCTCGAACGAGGTAGAATATTTATATAAACTATACTTTACATGCGAGTTCGGAAATAGCCAGGTTACAAAATGGGTGTTATATGGCGAGAACGCTCTGGGGCAATGTCTATTTCAAGGACGTCTATGCGGGCCGTCTGCATGAGGAGCCTGGCGGCCGCTGCGTTTTCACCTACGATCCTACCCACGTTGAGGCCCAGCAGCCACCGATAGGCCATACCCTGCCGGTCAGGCTGGAGCCGTACTTCTCGGAGCGGGGCCTCCATCCGTTCTTCGACAATCTCGTGGCTGAAGGCTGGTTTCGCAACGCGCAGGCCCGCGCTCTTGGGGTCGATCCAGCCAGCCGTTTTGCGCTCCTGCTTGGCTTCGGCCATGACCTCGCGGGAGCCGTTTCCGTTGAGGACCCGGAACCCGCTGAACATCGGCAACTCGATCATGCCGATGAAGCAACGATCGCCGCGTCGTTGGGGAAAGCCTCCCTTTCCGGCATCCAACGAAAGTTGCTCGTCGTGAAGGAAGGCGGCAGCTACCGTCCGGTCGGACCAGACGAACTCAGCACCCATATTGCAAAGCTTCCCTCCGGCAACCTGACGAACCTGCTCGAGCTCGAATACCTGACCACCCAAGTAGTGCGCGCTCTCTTGCCAGGGGAAGACATTGTCGACATGGACATCGTTCACCTGCCAGCGATCAAGGAAGATGCACTCGTAATCCCACGCTTTGATCGCACAGGCAGCGGCAAGCGCATCCATTTTGAGGAGTTCAACCAACTTCTCGGCAAATACTCAGGCGATGACAAATACGCAGGCGCTTACGAAGACATGGGGCAGTTCATCCTCAAAACGCCCACATGTATCCCCGCGGAAGCCGATCGCCTCCTCCGCCGGCTACTAGCCTGTCTTCTCGTTGGAAACACGGATGCGCACTTCAAGAACTTCGCCATGTTCCACACTCGCGACGGGCTGCGGCTGACGCCGGCGTACGATCTCGTCGCGGCGTCGCTGTATCCGGATTATCAGTCCATTGCCCTTCACATCGCTGGCGCGCGCAACTTGGCCATAGCGTCGTTGGAACCGAGGCATCTGCTGCGCATGACAGGTGGCTTCGGCGTCAGCGAGGACGCACTGGTCAGCGCAATCGCGCAGATGGAGAAACGACTGCCGCACGCGTTGGAGACGATCGAGAAGTCCGGCGTCGGGCCGGAAAACCTGCGCAAAACCATGCAAGAACGAATGGAGAAACGATGGAAACTCAGTTTCGCATCAACTGGCCTGCTATCGTCGAAGAGGCGAAGCAAAGACGAAAAGGCCAGAAGCTGACGCAGCGACGCCTTGCCGAGCTCGCGGGCGTGAGCACGCCGACGATCTCGCGCTTCGAAGGCGGTGAGCGCGACATTCAGCTGTCTACCGTTACCAATATCCTTGGCGTCCTTGGCATGCTGGACGAGCGAACACTGACGTTCCCTGATCCAGAACCTCGATC
Source organism: uncultured Gammaproteobacteria bacterium (assembly GCA_963748045.1). Lineage (GTDB taxonomy): Bacteria > Pseudomonadota > Gammaproteobacteria > Steroidobacterales > Rariloculaceae > FEN-1219. The sequence continues at coordinate 187,492 of CAVVIC010000009.1, read as the reverse complement.
GAACGGCGAGGCCGTTCTATTCAGAGGCCGCGACCGCAAGCTCATCGTTCGATGTGGGATCAGCCGGGAAGCGCTGGGGGATCGCTACGACGGTGACGACAAGGACATGCTGAAAGTCTTCAACGCAAACCGCGCGCGCATCGAATACGAAGCCCGGCGAAAGTATCTGGCCGGCAGACTCGAACCAGATCTGTCGGTGATGATAAAAACAACAGACCTTTAGCCACACACGCTCGCGACAAGATGTGCGCGATCCTCAATTCGCGATGTTTGTGCCACATTTCCCGGGATTCTTGCCGCTGTTCTCGCACCTAGGTTGATTCAAGATGAGTTCCGTACCCTCACTCAAGGGAGCAGAGTCGTGATGAAGACATAGCGGCAATCGCCCTCGGGCACATTTGCAACGAGCGTACTCGTTGCAACACACCCGACGGAGCCTTAACTCATTGACGTTATTGTGTATTTGGTGGAGCAGAAGGGGATCGAACCCTCGACCTCCGCATTGCGAACGCGATTCGTGATTCGTAACTGATTGATCTAACTACTACGGCCGGACGGCGCCCGCTGCAACCTATCAGGACTAATCACAACGGCGCAGAACCGAATCCCGCAAAAGTCCCGCAGGGATTCGCCGCCAACGCAGTCAGGTGCACGCCGGCCTCATCGACCAGACATAGCAATCGCGCTCACGACCCAGCCATAGCCGATGCGTTCCTGCTCGAGTCTCACGCGCTCGCCGAACCGATCGAGCCGAAGGTCTTCATACAACGAGCGTTCGTCCGCCGTGAGATGCCCCAAGGTGCCGGCGTACCGTTTCTCCTCTGGCTCCGTTCCCCATAGGTGCCGATGTGCCTCGAGCGTGACGCGGTCCATCAAGAATGAGCGCGCCCTCGGCAGAGCCGCCCGCAGGCGTTCGAGAATGCCAAATCCATGCGTGTCGATGTCACCCCAATAGTGAACGTCCACACCGCGCAACCAGGACGTCCGAGCGAGCCGATCCAGGCCGTAACCTAGACCAAACACCACGATCGCCCCGGCGCAATCGGGAAACACGAGGCCGTTCGTGCGATTCTCGGTGATGAACACGCGCCGCGGCGGCGCAAGCGCCGCGAATTCATCGGGCAGAAGGGACAGATCCGACAGCCCGTGCAGATAGAGCGCCCGGTCGAGATAGCGAAACCGCACGAGCGGCGGCTCGCTGCGGAGGCCGTAGCGCCGCTCGAACGCTTTGGTCCCAACGGCCGTACGATCGATCGCGGTGTCGGGCAGCACGAGGTCGAGCAACTCCGCGATGAGACTGCGGTGCGCCTCGACGAACTTCGTGTCCACGCCCGGAATGTCGAGCTGGCGCACGTAGATACCGGGCCGCGGGTTAGCGCAAAACCAATCGAGCACGGCGAGCACTTCGCTCCAGCGCTCGGCGTGCTCGAGCGCCGCGAGCGGCCGGCGCGCGAGCCAGCCAAGCAGGGCCGGATGACGCGTCGATGCATCGACGAGGTCCGCGAAACGCCGGGCCGCAGCCTCCTGCCGAATGAGGCGCAATGCATCGACTTCGCTCGGAATCACTGCCGCGACCGGCAAATCGTTCGTGCCCTGCACGCGGTTCGCAAGCGTCTCGCGGCGGAGATCGAAGCCAAACCCCCGTACATCGCGGCTCGCATTCGCCAGGCCGCGTGCCCAAACGAGCACGTCGCCGAAGCGATCGGCCACCTCGCGTGGCGTGGGCCGTTTGAGCTTGAGCTCGAGGGGGAACAGCCGCTCGCCCGTTACTCGCGCCGCCAGAATGTCGCCGCGTTCCCAACGCTTGCGGACCTGTTCCGCGATCGCATCGGACGTCGTCCAGCTCATGGCACGCCGATCATCCTGCGCGCGGCTTCCTCGGCGCGATACTCCTCGATCGTGAGGTTGCGCAACAGCGAATGGCTGCCGTCTGCGTTGTGCACGAAGCCGACGTTCGCGACATACGGCTCGATGACGTGGATCTTCTGCAACGGCGTCACGATCAGCAGCTGCAGGTTGAGCTTCTTGAAGAGCTCCAAGCCATAGCGAGTCGACTCGTCCGACCCGCGGCCGAATGCCTCGTCGATCACGACGAAACGGAACGAGCGCGAGCGCTGCTCGCCCCATTCGAGGCCGAACTGATACGCGAGGCTCGCGGCAAGCACGGTGTACGCAAGCTTCTCTTTCTGACCTCCCGACTTGCCACCTGAATCCGTGTAATGCTCGTGCTCCGCGTCGTCCTCGCGCCAGCGCTCGGACGCCGAGAACACGAACCAGTTGCGCACGTCCGTGACCTTGCGCGTCCAGCGCGCATCGAGATCGGTCTGGCCTTCACGGCCACGGAAGCGCTCGATGATGATCTTCACCTGGAGAAATTTCGATTCCGAGTACTGCTCGTCCTCCGATCCCGTGACCGCGCCTTCCGTGCACGCACGCAGGCTCTCGCGGAAGTCACGTACATCCACGTCCTGCGTGGGCTCCGCGAGCAGGCAAATGTAGCGGTTCTGGTTGTAGTCGATCTGGCGAAGCGAGCCATTGATCGTCTCGATGCGCTCACGAATCTCCTCGCGCTCGCGATTGAGCTGCGCCTGGAAACCGGCGACCTCGCGAATCGTGTTCTCGTTCAGGAGCTCCTTGAACCGCTTCTCGAAGCGGGGGAGGTCGTCGGCCTCAAGCCGCTCGAGCATGGCGCGGTACTCCGCGGCGGCTTCGATGCTAACGTCGACATCCTGGGTCTCCACAGGCCAGTCGTTCTTGTAGCGCTGCATCGCGGCGCCGATCTTCTCGCGCAGGTGCGAGATCCTTTTCTCCTCTGCGTCGATGCGCCCCTGCAGCCACTCACGCATATCGCTCTGGCGGTTGTCGCAGCTCTCCACCGTGAGCTTCTGGGCGCCCAACGCGTCGGCCCGCATGGCCTCGATCTGTGGGAAATAGCGCGCCTTGGCATCGTCGGGCGTCGCCGCCAGCAGCGTGCGCGCGTCCCCGAGCAGGCGCTCAGCGTTCACGCGCTTGTCCGCTGTGACGGCACGCTCCTCGCCCGCGCTCTGCATGTCGCCCTTTGCAACCTCGAGCCGCTCGTCGATCGCGGTGAGTTGTTTCTGAAGCGTGCGGAGCTTGTCGGAGGAGTTTTCGAGTCGTGGTGAATGCGCTTCAGCCGCCGGTCCGGCGCGAGCGTGAGCACTGCGTCGAGCTCGAAGACGCGCTCGAGCAGGGTGCCGAGCTCGTCCTGGTGGGCCGCCGACATCAGGAAATCCCAGAACGCGCGGAAACTGCGGCCCTGGTCGGAGCTCGTGATCGCGTCGCGGTCGCCGAAGATCTCGTCGAGCACCTGAGCCTTGCCGCCCTCGGCCGTCATCATCCGCTCGCGAACCTGGCGGTCGAGTTCGCGGAAGTTCTGCTCGACCTGGCGAAAATCCGCGAGTAACGCGTGGGCGGTATCGGCCGCCTGCAAGAACCGCTCGCGGAGCTGCGTGGGATCGAGGAACGACAGCGTGCCCCCATGCGCGCGCTCGATCTCCGCGTCGAGAGCAGCGCGGCGCCGCTCGAGTTCGGCGATTCGCGCCCGCGGATCCGTCTCGCTGCCCTCTGCGATCTGGCGCAACAAGTCGAACACGAGCTTCAACCGCGACTCCGCCCCGACGAATCGCCGCTCCTCGAGACCCGCGAGCCAGTGGACCGCGCGCTCGGCCGCCGGCGTCAGGTCGAAACGCGGCTCGTCGGATTCCGGCGCGTAGTATCGGCGCAGCCAGCCGTGCTCGTTGTCGGACCACTCTGCAAGGTATTGGCGAGCCGGCCGGGATGGCGCGTGTTCGTCGCCGAACCGTTCGCGCAGGTGATGCAAGTAATCCTCGAGCCGCGACGCGATCTCCGGTTCGCTGAGCGACCGCACGTTGTCGCGGACGAAGCAGCGATGGAAGAACGCGAGCACGAACGGCGCGCTATCCGTTGCTAGTAGTCGCCACGCGGGATGGTTGCGGCGCAGGTTGGCTAGGTAGTCGTAGTCCACTGACTGCTCGGCTCGCGTTAAGTGTGCTGCGCTTTAAAGCCGCGTAAAAAGGTTAATCTGCTTTAAAAAAGCATACAGCGCTTGAATTCCGCGCGACCAATCGATATGCTTTTTAACGCAGACAAACTCGCTTAACAAGCTTTAAACCGCAGATGGCCAAGATCAACACTCTATTAACCGCCCCACCCTATCTTGTCGAGCACACGCTCAAACAGCTAGGCGCAAACCTACGCACGGCAAGACTACGACGAAACCTCACGATCGAGGAGGCCGCCGGAAAGATCGGAACGGGGCCAAGACCTGTTTCCGACGCGGAGAAAGGCAAAGTCTCAACGAGTGTCGCCGTCTACATGGCGTTGCTGTGGGCCTATGACCTGCTCGCACCGATGAACGCGGTCGCCGACCCGGCATTCGACAAGGAAGGGCAGGCGCTGTCCGCACAGCGCGAACGCGCGCGGGCGAAGAACCCGAAGGACTTCGACAGTGACTTCTGAGTGCTTCGTTTACCTCGCCCTGCCCGGCGAAACGGAATTCGTTACGGCCGGGCGATTCCGCGTTGATATCGACCGCCATGGTGTGGCCACGGGTCGCTTTGTCTACGGCAAAAGTTACCTCGCTCGCGCCAACGCAGTAGCGATCGACCCAATCGAACTCAAGCTCGCGCCACATATCTACGAGACCAGGCTGCTCAAGGGCATCTTTGGTGCCCTGCGCGATGCGAGCCCCGACTATTGGGGACGACGTGTGATCGACAAACACGCCGGAAAAGCGCTACTTGGCGAAATCGACTATCTGCTCTACTCGCCGGACGACCGCGCCGGTGCGCTAGGTTTTGGCATCGGGTCCGCGCCGCCTGCCCCACGCCGCGAATTCAATCGCGCTATCGACCTGCAAAAACTCCAGGATTTCGCCGACAGAATCCTCGCCGGGGAAGATCTGCCCCAAGACCCAGACGCGCAACAGGCACAGGGACTGATACTCGAAGGCACGTCGATGGGCGGCGCGCGTCCTAAGGCCGTCATCGAGGACGACGGCGCGCTTTGGGTTTCGAAATTCAACCGCCCGGATGATAAATGGAATCAGGCGCGCGTCGAACGCGCGATGCTCAAACTTGCGCGTGAATGCGGCATCCACACAGCGCAGAACAAGCTTGTGACAATTGGCGACCGCGACGCGCTGCTCGTCAAGCGTTTCGACCGCGAGAGTACAGCAAGCGGCTATCAGCGGGCACGCATGCTGAGCGCGCTTACTCTGCTTCGCGCCGAGGACTCGTATACTGACCGCGCGAAGTGGTCTTACGTGCTGCTAGCGGAGGAATTGCGTCGGATCTCAGCACGGCCAAAGGAGGACGCGCCTGAGCTTCTAAAACGAATGTGCTTCAACGCACTGATCAGCAACACCGACGATCATCCGCGCAATCATGCCGTGATTGCTATGGAAAACGACTGGCGACTATCACCCGCTTACGATCTAACACCAATCCCGCAGATCAGTATCGAGCGACGAGACCTCGCGCTCGCGTGCGGGGACATGGGGCGTTACGCGCACGCCGACAATCTGCGCTCGCAAAGCGCGAGATTCCTCGTGAACGACGAAGACGCGAAAACAGTCATCGCTACTATGGAACGAACGGTGAAAAATCGATGGTACGAAGTCGCGCGGCACGAGGGTGTGTCTGAAAAGGACTGTGAGGTGATCAGCGGAGCGTTTGTCTATGAGGGGTTTCGATTGGACCTCACAGCGACGCGCTAGCAGATGGACGCCTCCGCCGCGATGTTTACACCACTTCATCCCGGATTCTCAAGGCCGCTCTCTCGTCCATGTTGAATGAACATAGGCACCGTTAGTTGGAGCCCACGTGAGCAAGGACCGGCGAGGAGATAATTAGATGAGCTAGTGCGCGATCAAACGGGGGCGCATAAGCCACAGACGAATAGTCTGTAAATCATTGATGCTATGGTGGGTTGGTGGAGCAGAAGGGGATCGAACCCTCGACCTCCGCATTGCGAACGCGGCGCTCTCCCAGCTGAGCTACTGCCCCACACGTTGGACGGGGCGCATTATCAGGCACGTAGGAAGGGTTTGCCAAGCGGTACGGATTGCCCCGAACTTTGCCCCAGAAAGCGGCGGCAATCGGCCCGAAGGCGTCATCCTGCAAGCGCTTCGTTAACGGCGGAAACGAATCGGGGCGCATAGCCTATTGAGCTGGTCTGATTCCACCGCTGTGCGATCCGGGGGTTGCCTCGAATAATGAACACGAGAAGCGCGAGATAGGATCGCCACGTGGCTTCGTCTAGCTGATCATCACGAAATTGAAACCACTGCTGCTCTCGAATTCGAAAGAACGCGAGATCAACGGCCTGCTGACGCCGCAGCCCCTCCTGGTCGGTGGCCGCCTCGTATGAGAGGCCAGTAACGGGGTAATCCACGATCATTCGTAGAAGCTGAAGTTCAGCGTTCAGTGACTGTTGCCTGGAGTTGGAGACTATCGCGACGGTGTTTTGCTTTGTCTGTCTGGCAAGCTGCTCAGTTTGCATTGCCTGCTCGAATCGATTTTGCGCCATTTTCCGGACTTGAACGACGATAGTTGGCTGGAAGCGGTACGTCGAAGGCGTTAGTGTGTCGGCTCCGTGGTGTGCCCGGCGCCGAACGCCCCTTCGAGATGCTCGGGCGCGTACAGCGACGTCATGACGGCTGTCGTGACGAGAATCACCACGATCAGCGCCCACTCGGCGGCGACGGTGCAGCGAAACGAGCGCGTGGCGCGCTCGTCGCCCGCGCCGACGGCCGGCGCGAATCGGCCCTTGTTCAGCCCCGCGAGCGCCATGCACGCACCGAAGCCAACGGTCTTGGCGATCAACATCGCGCCGTATGGAGTCGCAAGCTCCGACACGCTGCGCACGAACACCACACTCATGCCCACGCCCGCCACGAGCACGAGCGGCACGATGCGGATCGCGAGCCGTGTGAACTGGTGGAGCAGAATGCCGGCGCGCTGCGGCGGCCCCTCGCCCGCCGCCGCGAACAACGGCCACAGCGCGCCGAACCAGAACGCTGCGGCCGCGACATGTACGAGCAGCAACGGCGCCAGCACGAACCACAGCGGATGGATCGCCGTGTGGCCGCCGAACGCGAACGACGCGATCGCGAGCGCGGCGCCGATCCCAGCCCCGATCGTGTTCAGTTTCGTGGCGCGGTCGAGAGAGAGCGCGAGCAGCGCGAGCCCAACCACGCGCGCGATGTTCGCGGGACCGGAGCTCGATTGCAGCAACAAGGCTTCGAGCGAAGGATCGAACGTGGAGCCGAAGCTGCCGGCCATGCGCGCCGGGCTCAGCACGTAGTGAATGACGGTCACGATCAGCGCGACGACGGCCGCGGCGCGCGCCGCGTTGCGAATTCGCTCTGCCTGATCCAGCGCGAGGTCGCGCTCCCAGAGTGCGACGAAGATCCAGGTGCCGACGGCCATGAACAGCGCGACGAACGTCAGCGCCCGCAGACTGATGACAGCGAGATCCGCGGCGAGAAACACCGGCGGTGCGAGCCGTTACAGCGGAGTGGCCGCCGCCACCGTGAAGCGAAAGTCGCCGGATACGACGTGCGTGTCGGCGCCGACTGCGCGCCAGTTCACGGTGTACGCCCCGGGCTTCAGATCCTCCTCGACCGCGAGCGTGAACTTCTTCGCGACGGCAGCCGGCGCGGCCGCCACCTTCTTGTTGCCGCCCTGCGCGTCGGTGAGCACCACGGCGGTGAGCCGCACGTCGCCGCCGAACTCGAGCACGATCTCCTTGACCGGCGCCGGCACGGTGGCCTTCGCCGCGGGCGCGGTGGCTGTCAGCGGCGTGTGTGCCGCAGCCGTCGAAACGATCGCCAGAAGTACTGCCGAGAACAGATATCGCATGGCTACCTCCCTGCCTGATCCATTCTAGCCCTGAATACATCCGAACCGCGTTGCAATGGCCGCACGGCTTGGGCACCCACCGACGAAATGGTATGGTCGCGGTGAACCAAGGGGACCCACGATGCCGATCGACACCCGCGACCATTCGCGCCGCCAATTCCTGAGCTTTCTGGCCGGCAGCCCGCTGCTCTACGGCTTGAGCGGAACGCTGCTCGCCAGCGCCGCCGCGGCCCAGACGCGCAGCGAAACCGACGCCGTGCTGCGCGGCGCGCTCGAGTTCAAGGACGTCATCAAATCCGTCGACGAAGCGCTGAACGTCTGGGACTTCGAGCCCGTGATGCGCGCGCGCGTCAACGCCGGCCACTACGCCTACATGGCGCAGGGCGCCGACGATTTCGGCACCATTGCCGCGAACCGCGCGGGGTTCGAGAAGATCAAGCTGCGGCCGCAGCGGCTCGTCGACGTCAGCAAGATCGACATGACGACCGAGATCTTCGGCCAGAAGGTCGCCGCTCCTTTATATCTATGTCCGATCGGCGCGCAGGCCATGTTCCACCCCGAGGGCGAGGTAGCCGTCGCGCGCGGTGCCAAGTCGAAGAACCTGGTGCAGGCGCTGTCCACCGTCACGAACTACTCCGTCGAGGACGTGCGCGCCGCGCGCGGAGCCCCTGGGTGGTATCAGCTCTATTCCACGTCGGACTGGCCGAGCACGCTGAAACAGATCAAGCGCGCGGAGGCTGCGGGCTGCACGGCGCTCGCGTGGACCGTGGACATTCCGGCGCGCAACCTCGAGCCGATCGCGCGATTCAATCGCGGCAAAGACCCCGTGTGTCAGGCCTGCCACGGGGGTGTCGAGGACGGAGGCTGGAGCCAGCGACCGATGTTCGATGGCCTGGACATGAGCACCGTGCGCATGGGGCTGAACGGCCTCACCTGGAGCTACGTCGATCAGTTGAAGAAGGCCACGAAGATGAAGGTGATGGTCAAGGGCATCGTCACGCGTGAGGACGCGGCGCGGTGCCTCGAGCACGGCGCGGACGGCATCGTCGTCAGCAATCACGGCGGCCGCGCGGACGAAACGGGGCGCGGCGCGATCGAATCGCTGCCGGAAGTGCTAGCCGCGGTGCGCGGCCGCGTACCGGTGTTCGTCGACAGCGGCTTTCGTCGCGGCACGGATATTTTCAAGGCGCTCGCGCTCGGCGCGACGGCGGTCGGCGTGGGCCGGCCGTACATCTGGGGACTGGGCTCGTTCGGCCAGGAAGGCGTGGAGAAGGTCATCGACATCCTGACGCGCGAGTTGCGCATCGTCATGATGCAGATGGGAACGACGAGCCTCGCGAAGATCTCCCGCAACTCCTTAGAGCTTGCTTAAAGTCGGCGACAACGCACCGGACTTCACGCTCCCCGACGAGGACGGCAGGCCGGTTACGCTCGGCAGCCTGCTCGCGGCGGGCCCCGTGCTGCTCGTGTTCTATCCGCGCGACTTCTCGCCGATGTGCACGCGGCAGCTCTCGATGTTCCGCGAGCGGCACGCGGAGCTCACGGCCGCCGGCGTCGTGGTGCTCGGCATCAGCACCGACGATCTCGAGAGTCACCGCCGATTTCGGCAAGCGCTGGACTCGCCGTTCCGGCTGCTCTCAGACATCGACCAGGCGGTGTGCCATGCCTACGACGTGCTGGGCCTGTTCGGCATCAACACGCGGCGCGTGACGTATGTCGTTGACCGCGACGGCCGACATCGCCGGCGTCGCAAAAGCCACCCTCCGCCTGCAAACCCACGCCGCGCTATTGGAGCGCGTGCTCCAACACAGCGTCTAAAAGAGAGGATCTCTTCTTCACTGCGCCGACTAGCCTTGCACGGTCACGAGCACGCGGCGGCGGTGGCCCGCCACGCGGTGCTCCCAGAGGTAGACGCCCTGCCAGGTGCCGAGTGCGAGGCGGCCGCCAGAAATCGGGATCGTGAGATCGGACTGCGTGAGCACGCTGCGCACGTGCGCCGACATGTCGTCCGGGCCTTCGGCCGTGTGCACGAAGCGCGGGTCGCCGTCCGGCGCGAGATCGCCCATGAACGTCTCGAGATCGCGGCGCACGTCGGGATCGGCGTTCTCGCAGAGCATCAGCGACGCGCTCGTGTGCGCGACGAACACATGGCAGAGGCCCGTCGCAACGCCGGCCTTCTGTACCGCTGCCGCCACCTGCGACGTGATGTCGTAGGTACCGCGGCCCTTCGTCGAAAGCTCGATCTCGGCCTGGAACATGGCGATAAGATAGCGCAGCCATGACGCCCGAGCGATTCAGCCGCCTGCGCACCGCCCTCGCCCGCCGCCAGCCCGACCTGACGGTGCTGATGGACGGCGTGAACAAGTCGCACAACGTCTCGGCCATCCTGCGCACGGCCGACGCCGTGGCTCTCCAACGGCTGCACGCGATCTCCACGAACGCCGCGATGCGCCGGCATCACATGATCGCCGGGGGAGCCACGCGCTGGGTGGGACTCGTGCTGCACCCTTCGACGGAGTTCGCCGTGGCGGCGCTGCGCGCCGAAGGCTTTCGGCTCGTCGCGGCGCACGCCGGCGACGGCGCGCGTGACTTCCGCGACGTGGACTACACGCGCAAGACCGCGCTCATGGTGGGCGCCGAGCTGATCGGACTCAGCGCGCAGGCGCTTGCCGCTGCCGACGAGCTCGTCGCGATTCCGATGCACGGGCTCGGGATGTCGCTGAACGTGTCGGTGGCCACGGGCGCGATCCTGCTCGAAGCGGAGCGCCAGCGCCGCGCGGCCGGTATGTACGATCAGTGCCGACTGGCGCCCGAAGAATTCGAGCGCACGTTGTTCGAGTGGTGCTATCCCGGACATCGCAGCGCGTTGCCGCGAGCTCGAGCGCGCTTACCCGCCGCTCTCGGCCGACGGCTCTTTGACGGTGAACCCGCTGCTCGCACCGTAGTGCAGGCGCAGCGTCTTGACCTTGCCGTACCACGGGCTCGTGACGATGTAGATCTCGTCGAAGTCGTTCGGGTCGAACGGCGGCAGGCGCTTGCTGCCGTGCAGCTCATCGATCATCGCGGGAATCATGTCGCCGTCCGCGACCACGAGCACGATCTCGCCGACGTGGTGACGCATGGACGTAGCGTATGTAGGCCGCGACGTTGTCCTGGTCGCGCGCTTCGACCGACACGTTCCGCCGTGCCGGCGAGCGCCGCCGCGGTCTGCTCCGTGCGCTTGTTGTGGCCGACGAAGATCTTGTCGACGCCGGCGACCACGTCCACGTCCTGCAGAAAATCCGCGAGCACCTCGGCGCGCTGTCGGCCACGCTCGCTGAGCGGCGGATCGTCCGCGACGGTGGCGTCCGTGTCCGTGTGGCGAACGAACAGAATCGTCGTCGACGGCCGCTGCTCGAAGAAGTACGCGAGGCCGAGTACCGCGATCGCGTAGCCAATGACCGGGATCAACCGCAGTCGCCGGCGGCGGCGGCGTTCGATCTGATGCTGTAGCAGAGGTGCTGCCATGGGGCGTTGGGGTTTCGGGCTAGCGCTGCCGTCGCGCGGCTTCCGCGTCCGGCTCGTTCACGACGACGTATTCGCCTTCGATCAGCCGCGCGTTGGCCGGCCCCGGCCCCGGCGGCTCGGAGCCGCCGTCGAACGGCGGACCGCCGCGAACCTTGCGCCGGAACCACCAGGCCCGAACCGCGAAGACGGTGCCGAAGATCACGGCCAGTCCAAGCAGCACGGCGATCACCACGGCGCCCATGATCAGCGCGGCCGCGAGCAGCACGCCGAACACGAGGAACGAGAGGATCTGCGCGAGCGGATTGCCCGAGCTGCCGAACGAGAATACGCGGCCGTTCATGCGGTGAATTCTAGCAGCGAAGACGGTGCCAGGCCTTGCATAGTTGCACAGATCGCCCGCGCCTCGCGGTTCTATGGGCACAGGCGCGGTGGCGATCTGTGCAACTATGCAAGGCCTGGCACCGCCTTAGTCGAGCCGGCGGTAGAAGCCGTCGAACCAGACGATCCAGGCCTTGCCGACGAGGTCGAACTCCTCGAGCCGCTGACGCACGCGGCCGTCGGCGCCCGGCGTCCACGTGCCGCGGAACGCCACTACCTGGTGAGTGTCGGCGTATTCGAGCTGGCCTTCCAAGTGGATGCTGCCGTTCGCTGCGGCCTTGCCCGTGATGTCGAAGAACGTGCCGCCGGAGCCCGTCCACACCTGCCGCCACTCGCCGCGGCTCGGCAGGAAGAACGTGTGGCTCGTGCCCGTGGCGCCGCCCGAGCCTTCCCAATGCTCCTCGAGCGCGCAGCCACCGTCGCGCTTCGTGATGGTGTTCGTGCCGGCCAGCGTGCCGTCCGACATCCGCACTTCCCAGTGGCCGAGCCAGAAATCGAAATCGCGCGCGGCCTCGATGGATTCGCACGGATACACGCGCGAGCGCACGTTGCGGTAGACGCGCTGGAACCGGCTGCCGGCCCGAAACGCGTCGAACTCGTGCGTGCGCTCCACGAGCTCGAGCGCGCGCAGCCCGTTGTGGTCGGAGGCATCGAGCGCGGCCAGCGCGTCGTCGTCGCGATGCTGGAGCGCGAGATTGCGCGCGCGCTCGAAGTCGATCATCGCTTCCGGCGCATTCGCCGTGCGGGCCTGCTCGAGCGTAGCGAGTGCGTCGTCGTAGCGCTTCAGCTCGCGCTGCGCCTGCGCGATGCGCAGCAGGCTCAACCGATCGTCAGGGCGCGCGGCCAGGATCTCCCGGTACTGAACGATGGCGTCCTGCCAGCGGCCCTGCTCGAACGCGAGGTCGGCCGGGTCGGCGATGGCGTTCCCCTCTTCGGCCGGCGGAACCTGTTGGGCTTGTTGGGCCTCGATACCCGCGGCGAGCAGCACGCCCGCCAGCAGCGCAACCGGAACCTGCAGTCGTCTCGATGCCATCAAGCGCCTCCCAAGGAGTGCGCATGGTCCCAAGCACGCGGGCCTCAACGCAAGCCGTGTGGACGCGCCACCGCTCGCGTGCTCCAATTCCGCGAGAACGGCTGGGCTATCGAGGGGGGGATCGATATGAGCGTGCTCCGAAGACTGCTGCTGCTCGGACTCTCGGCCGTGGCCCTCTGCGTGGGCCTCCTTTGCGCCAGGCCGCAGGACGCGTCCGCCGCCCCGGCCCCGCCGAAGAACTTGCGGCTGTACGTGTTCGACTGCGGCCTTATCAACGTGAACCGCGCGGGCACCGAGCGCTACAACGTGACACCCGAGGAAGTCGGCGAGACGCGGTTCGTGGTGCCCTGCTTCCTGATCGCGCACCCCCGCGGCACGCTGATGTGGGACTTGGGCGTGGTCCCGGATGGCACCGTGGAGGCACGAGCGCGCGGCGAGCAAGGCAACCCCACCGCCACTGCGGAAGCCGTGACACCCGTGAAGCGCACTCTCACGAGCCAGCTCGCGGAACTCGGCTATCGGCCCGAGGACGTCACCCACTTTGCGTTCTCGCACGCGCACGGCGATCACGTCGCGAACGCGAACCTGTTCGCCGCGTCCACGTGGCTCGCGCGCCCCGCAGAGCGCGCCTTCATGTGGCAGGAAGGCAATACGCGCGTGAACCGCACGTACTTCGATCGCATCGAGAAGTCGAAAACGATCAGCCTCGATCGCGACGAGTACGACGTGTTCGGCGACGGCTCCGTCGTGATCAAGTCGGCTCCCGGACACTCGCCGGGTCATCAGGTGCTCGTGCTAAACCTCGCATCGACCGGCCGCGTCATGCTCGCCGGCGATCTCTATCACTACCCGCAGGAGCGCACGCTGCATCGGCAGCCGCCCGCGACGGAGTTCAGCGTGGAGCAGTCGGCCGCGTCGCGGGTCATGATCGAAGAGTATCTGAAGCGCACGAAAACCGAGATCTGGATCGAGCACGACTTCGCGGCCAACGCGAAACTGAAGAAGGCGCCTGCCTACTACGAATGACACCGGCCTAGCGTGATCCAGGCCAGCACGGCGGCAGCAGCATCTGCGTTAAACTGCGCGTGCTTCGCGAAAGACGCCCCACTGTAAGCGACGCGTTCCAAGGCACGGAGAGGTGGCAGAGCGGTTGAATGCGGCGGTCTTGAAAACCGTTAGACCGTAAGGTCTCGGGGGTTCGAATCCCTCCCTCTCCGCCAATATTTCAGACAGAGGAGGCAATCATGGGCATCCGCCAACTGATGAGAGTCACCGCTGCAGGGGCCATGTTGATCTGCGCGGGCGCACTGCAAGCGCATCACTCCAACGGCATGTTCGATCTCAGCAAGTCCCTGTGGGTCAAGGGCACCGTCGTCCGTTACCAGCACATGAACCCGCACGCCCTGATCACGCTGGAGGAGCGCAAAGCGGACGGCAAGATCCAGGAATGGATAGTGGAAGGCCCTCGCCTGGGACGAATCGAGTTACTGGGCGTTGATGAGCACTTCATCAAGCTCGGGGAAGTCATCGATGTCTGCGGCTTCTTCCTGAAAGACGAGGCGCTGGGCCGCCGGCTTTCTCCCGACCCGAACAGCGCGGCCATCCATTTCATCCACGGACAAGTGCTGGTGAAGCCGGATGGCAAGAAGTGGCTGTGGGGACCTTATGGACAGCTCGACAAGTGCATCACCCCGGACGAATGGGACACCCTCGCCCATGGCAACAATCCTCTGCCGCCACGGCCAGCGCGCTGACGCTTTGACGCCGAAGATACCGCGGGTCTAGAGTTCGCAGTATGCTGACGCGTATCGCTGCTTCTGTCGCGGTTCTCGGAATCGCGTGCATCACCCCGCTCCCCGCGTGGTCTCAGGCAGGCCAACCGCCCGCGTCCGCATCGAAGCCGTACACAGCTCCGCGAAATTCGTTCGGCCAGCCCAATTTCGAGGGTGCGTGGGCGAACAACAACGCCACGCCGCTCCAGCGCCCGCCCCAATGGGCGAACAAGGAATTCCTGACGGACGCCGAGCTAGAAACCGTGAAGGGCGCCGTGCGAGAGCTCGAGAAGGACGGTGACGCATTGTTCGGCGACGAGCTCATCGTCGACGCCGTCGAGGGCAAGCAGAAGCCCCAGTCGCATGACACCCAGACCGGCAACTACAACGGGTTCTGGCTGCCGCCCCGCGAGTTCGAGCGGCGGACTTCGCTCGTCATCGATCCCGCGAATGGGCGTATCCCGCCGCCAACGCCCGAAGCGCAGGCCCGCCGAGCAGCGGTCGCCGAGCAGCGGCGCTTGCATCCTGCCGATGGACCCACGAACCGGGGCTTAAGCGAGCGCTGCATCACGTTCGGCGTGCCGCGACTCACCGCCGCTTACAGCAGCGTCTTTCAGGTCGTGCAGTCGCCGAACGAAGTCGTCTTCCTCATGGAGACGATCCACGACGCGCGCGTGATTCCCCTCGACGGGCGGCCACATCTTCCATCCAGCCTGCCGCAATGGGACGGCAACTCGCGCGGGCACTGGGAAGGCGACACGCTCGTCGTCGACACGACAGGCTTCTCGCCGAAGAGCGACATGATGGGATCGTCAACGGGGTTACACCTCGTCGAGCGTTTCACCCGGGTCGCGGCTGACGTTTTGCAGTACGACGTGACCATGAGCGATCCGTCGACGTGGACGCAGCCGTGGACCGTGCGGCTTTCCTTGAAGCAGAGCAACGAGCCGCTCCTGGAATACGCCTGCCACGAAGGCAATCTCGGGATGTTCGGTATTCTCGCAGGGGCGCGAAAAGAAGAAGCGGACGCCCGCTCGAAGAAGAAGTAGGGCTCAGCCGCTCACGGCGGGTCGCGATTCGCGCAAACGCCGAACTGCAGCGACGGCGCCGACTTGAACACGTGGGTCCTCGACTTGAACCGCCACCCGTCCTTGGTCTTGACGTACTCGTCCTCGTAGCCGCCCTGCAGCTCCATGAGGTGCGGATAGCCGCAGACTCCCACCGTGAGCAGCCGATGCTTGCCGACCGCACCGTCCTTCGTGGGGACGATCATGTGGTTGGTCACGATGTGCGTGAGGCCGTAGCCGAGCTGCGTCTTCGGATCGACGCAACCTCCCTTGCCGTCGCCACCGGCCGCTTTCGCGAGTGCCTCGCGCCCCTTAGTCACGAAACGGTGCTTGTCGGACGCCGCCCCGAAGTTCTCCGCGACGGAAAACTGCCCATCGGCGACGTAGAGGTCCGCGTAGTCGTAGCCACCGTTGGCACATTGATCGAGCAACCACGCGTAGCGAACGGCCAATTGCTGGATCTCGGCGTAATCCTGCGCCGTGAGCTTCATGGCGTCCGCAGGCGCCTTGGGGACGAGATCAGCGGCGAATACCCACGGGGTACACACCCACACCAACAACCCCACGATGCCTCGCAACGCTGCCGCGTAGCTCATTGAAGTGACTCCCTCAATTGATTTCGGTGAACGCCTGGCGAGTCTTGAACTTCCACTCGCCACGTTCGCGGACCAACGTGTCCTCGTAGTGCCCCGCCCTCTCCAGCCGTGGTCTGCCGTCGGCACCGACCACAATCCACGTCCAACGCGACCACGCGGTCGCCGTGTCAGCGTTGACCGCGACGTCGAAGCTCGTCATCGAGTGATAGGACTTCTGATACAGCGCCGGGTCCATGCGCTCGAAACCCGCGGCCACCATTTTGGCAATCGCGTCCGGCCCCGTTGCCGTGCCCATGCCGCCCTTCCACGACCCGTCCTGCGCGAACAGCGCGCCGTAGGCTTTGTAGTCGCGTTTGTCGAGCTCGCGCCCGTAGTGAACGAGCAGCGAGTGAATCGCCTCGACGTCCTCCAATTTGCGCGTCCGCGCCTCGACCGTGTCGGCGCCTTCGGCTCTCTGCGCCAGATTGCCGAACGCGAAAGAAAGGACGACCACCGCAGCGGTGACCAAGATGCCTTGCTGAATCTTCATGAGTATCTCCCCCGAGCCGCGCGGACTCGCGCGCCTCACCGATAGTCTACGTGCCCGGAGGTCGGCGATACTACCGGCATGGCGGAGGGGCTCCGCCGAAGGGGGGACACTATATGAGCAACGTTACACGTCGCGGATTCGTAGCCCTCGCGGGTCTCATGGCTGCGGCCTTGTCGAGAACGGCGGCGACCCAGCAGACACGACGAGAATTCGGGACAGAACCGCGCCGGTGCGCCGCGAGCCACGACCCGCGCCAAAGACCTGACCGACGCCGAGCTCGAGGCGATGTTCAAGCGCTGCTCGAACTCAGGAAAGTGGGGCGCGGACGACGAGCTCGGCACCCTGAACTACGTCACCGCAGCCAAACGCATCGCCGCAGCGCAGCTCGTGAAAACCGGCGAAGTCGTCTCGATCGGACGCGACATCTCGAAAACGGCGAGCAAGGTCGATCCGCACCCCGTCCAGCTCATGATCACGTACAACGGCGGCTCGCCCGGCATCAGCGACTACTTCACCATGGCGCCGCACGGGATGACGATCACGCACCTCGATGCGCTCTCCCACTTCAGCTTCAACGACACGCTGTACAACGGGCGCAAGCGCTCGGCCACGATGACGGCCGATGGCGCTAAGTGGGGATCCATCTACGCGATGCGGCAAGGCGTCTTCACGCGCGGCGTATTGCTCGATGTCGCCGCCGCCCGCGGAGTGCCCTGGTACGAGTCGAACGAATACGTGACGGTCGCGGACTTCGAAGCGGCCGAGAAGCGGCAGAACGTGCGCGTCTCTTCCGGCGATGCGCTGCTGGTGCGGACCGGCATGGAACGTATGGAACAGGAACGCGGCATCCAGGACACTTACCCGCGCGCGGGCTTTCACGCCGAGTGCGCGGAGTGGATGCATCAACGCGAAGTGGCCATCTACGGCGGTGACTGCATCGAGAAGCTGCCCTATCCCAGCGAACGCTTCCCCTCGGCCATGCACATGATCGCGCTCGCCTCGATGGGCCTACCGATTCTGGACTGGCCGGCGCTGACGACACTCGCAGAGACGTGCGAGCGCCAGAAGCGCTGGGACTTTCTGTTGACGACGGCTCCGATGCGGCTGCCCGGCGGCACTTCGGCCCCGGTGAACCCTCTGTGCCTGTTCTAAATCAGACCGGGGCCATCGCCGCACGCCCTGGAATGTCTTCGCGACCCATGGCGCGCAGCCAGCGATAGTGCGAGCGCAGCGCCGACAGCACCGTCGCGTTGTACTTGTAGCGAACACCGAATTCGCTCGCAGGTCTTTTCGACCAGCGGCGCGATGGCGGGATAGTTCACGTGGCAGATCCTGGAGAACAGGTGATGCTCGATCTGAAAGTTCAGCCCGCCGAACAACCAACTCGCCACTCGATTCTCGCGCGCGAAATCCACACTCGTTTCGACCTGATGAACGGCCCAGGGCGCGGCCATGCGCCCGGCTCCGAGCTCGAGGGGGAAATCGGCCTGCTCCACGCAGTGGGCGAGCTGAAAGACAACTCCGAGCACGACACCGATGACGACGGCCGTCACTGCGTACACTGCCGCCACGGCCCAGACCGGATGCAGCGCCAACGGTAGCGCAAACGCAAACGAAAGGAACACCACCTTGCCGCCGAAGAACACCGCGAGCTGCCGGGCATCGGGCCGCGGACAGGTGTGCTCACCCATGCGGCACGTGAAGACGAGCCGTAAGTCGTCGTAGAAGTGCCACTTGATGACCATCACGCCGTACAGAAACCACGCGTAGAAGTGTTGCCAACGATGGATCCACGCACGAGGATGATGCGGCGACAGCCGGCCGAGGCCGGCAAGGTCGATGTCCGTGTCGTAACCGGCGACGTTCACGAACGTGTGGTGGAAGACGTTGTGCTTGCACCGCCAGAAGTACGAGCTGCCGCCGACGACATCGAGCGTTGCGCCCATGACTCGGTTGACCCAAGGCCGATCCGAATAGGCGTCGTGATTCGCGTCGTGCATGATGTTGAAGCCGATCCCGACCACCGTCAGCCCAAAGACGATGGAGAGCGGCAGAACCTGCCACCACGTCGACGCGACGAACACGAGCAATGCGTACGTGGCTGCAAAGGCCGCGAGAATGATCGCGGTTTTCACGTACATCGCGGGGCCGCCGCGTTCGCGCCGCCCCGTCGCGTGCAGGTGCGCCTTAACGCGGCGCCTGAGCTCGATGTGAAATGCGTTGTCGCCGCTGAATCTGAGCCGACGATTCCCTAGACCCTGCGAATCGGGGCCCGCGTCCTTGCGAGGCAGGGGAGTGCTCAGAGTGGGCCTTCGAGGTCATGGGAAGCGAAGCCGCTGTAATGTGCGGTACTTTACATTGGCCCAGGCCCGCTTGTCCGAAGAATCGCTTTTGCGATGTGCGGGTTGGCGCAAACGCCGGAGCCACGCGCGTTACGAAGGCTCGGGTGCGCTCCGCGACGCGATCTCCATCAGCGCCCAATCGTTGTACGGCGCGCTCGGAGCTTTGATCTCCTTGCGTTCCTTCATTCGCGCGATGGCCTGCTGCACTCGCTGCTCCGCATCGGCCGGCGCGATCCGATGGCGCCCTTTCAACAGCAGGATCTTCCGCGCTTCCGGCGGCACGCTCTTGCTGGACGGGCGCTCGCCGCGTTCGCGCAAGTCCTTGATCGCTTGCTTGACCGCTTCTTCGGCGAGCTTGTCGAGGTATTCCACGTGAGCTACCGAAGTCAGTGCTTCGAAGGCACGTGCGTGCTCGACTTCACGCGCCACTGGCCCGGGCCAAGCTTCTCGTACACCTCGTCATCGTAACCACCGTCCTTCAGGAAGGCGCGGCCGGTGACTGCGTTGTCCTTCGCCGTGATCCGCACGCCCGAAGTCAGCAAACGTGAGACGCCCTTCGGATCCGGCTCGTAGTAATCACCGAGCTTGGTACCGGCGAGTTTCTGGATCGCGAGCATCTCGCGCGCGTCGAGACCTGCCGTCTTCTCGGCCGCGATGACCACCGTGCGCGACGCGAACCGCCAACCCTTCGGTGTCTTCGTGTACTCATCTTCGTACTCGGCCATGCCGAGGTTCGCAA
This sequence comes from uncultured Gammaproteobacteria bacterium, assembly GCA_963748045.1. Lineage (GTDB taxonomy): Bacteria > Pseudomonadota > Gammaproteobacteria > Steroidobacterales > Rariloculaceae > FEN-1219. The sequence goes on along the minus strand of CAVVIC010000009.1, from coordinate 167,625 downwards.
CACCGTGCGCACCCAACTTCGTGGCTTCGATCTCGACCGTCGGCGCGTTCGTTCCGCCCGGGCGTGTGGGCTGGTCACCGGTGCAATGACGCTCGCTCTGCACGAGCAGGATCAGCTTCTCGCGGCCGACCATGCGGCCGCGAAAGCCGCTCGCGAAGGAGCCCGGCATCCGGAACGAACAGATCGGCGAACTCCTCCGCCTTGCAGCCGAAGAGCGCCTTCATATAGCTCGCGCTCAACTCCTGGATCGCGCTCTTGTCGTCGGCGCTCAAGCTCTGCGCCTGAGCAGCCGCCGACGCGGCAACGAGAAATGCGGCGACGCACAAACCTGAGCGCCAAAGTTTCATGTTGTGTTCTCTACTTCTTCGCCGACTTCTCGATGTTCGCCGCGATGTCGATGAACACCGCCGCGTACTTCGCCGTGTCGAGCTGCGCCATCGCGAAGTGACCGCCGCCCTTGAGTCCGCGATCGGGTAGGTACACGTAGCTCGCGTCGGCGCCGGCCTGCTTCCACACGGCGGCCTGGCACTTCAACGCATCCTGATTCGCGAGCCCCATCTCGGAGCCGACCACCACGATCGGCAAACCCGCGTAGTGCGTCAGCTTGCTTGGGCTGGTCGCCCTGCATCGCGCAGCCGTTCTTGTCCACGGCCTTGAAGTCCGCGGCCAGCTTCGGCTCGGCGGCCCACGTTGTCGCGAGCGGCGGGCTGTTGTTGAATCCCGCAGCGAACGGGTTGGCGCCCGCGGCCTCGAAGCCGATCACGCCGACCACTTTCGCGCGGTTCAAGTCCGGCACGCGGAACGTGCTGCCGCCGCCGGCCGAGTGCGCCAGCAGAATCGCCGGCCCGATCTGGTCGAGCAGCGCGGAGATGGTCTTCGCCGCGACCGGGTCGCCGCAGTACGGCGCCGTCGTGGAGGTCGCGGTCCAAGCGACCACGGCGTCGTTCGTCACCGTGGGCTCGCCGCCCGGCCACACGGTGGGCGCGGAATGCGAGAGTCGGGAGATGATCGTGGAGTTGGCCACGCCCACCTTGCCGTCGCGGCAGCTCGGGTTGCTCTGCGAGCGGCCGTGGCCCGGACGGTCGACGACGTACACGTCCCAGCCGTCGGCCACGAAGTAGTCGGCCCAGCCGTCGCGGCCGTCCGGCGTCTGGAGCCAGTCGGTGCCCTGCCCGCCGCCGCCGTGAATCATGACGATGGGAGTCGGGTGCTTCTTGTTCGCGGGCAGCATGTACTGCACGAACATCGGATTCGCGACGTCGAGCGAACCTTTGTCGGCTTCCTTGCGTGGTATAGCCGACGAACTTGGCGCCCAAATCGCGAAGCGTGAGCGGACCCGGCTTCGCCACCGGCGAACGCCACCGACGCAAAGGCAGTAGCCGCCACTGCCGCACCTACGAACACATACGAGCTCTTGCTGAACATTCTTGACCCCCAATCACTTTCGACTCATCGGCGCTGCCCGGGCGCAACCGCCGGATGCGCCCGTTCGAGCCACAGAGTTTGCTGACTCGGCGCGCACAAATGCAACCCGAACGCTCGACCCGAACGCGTCTCGGGCGCAGAATCGATGCGGACGTCGCTCAGGTTTCCGGGGGGATTCAATGAGACTTCCACTGCTACTAGTGGCCACCACGCTGCTGGCCGCCGCTGCGGCTTGCGCCCAAGCGGCCGAGCCCGCCACGCCCGAAGGCCTCGTGGTCGCGGCGAAGCGCGCCGCCGGCCAGGACTACGCGGGCACCTTCATCCGGATCTGCATCGCACCCGACAATCTGAACGCCGGCGGTCCACGGCCAGCGCCCACGCTCGCCACGCGCGTCGTGCCCGACCGAGCGACGTGGTACGCGCAGCCGTACAAGGTGTTCGACAACCTCTACTTCGTCGGCACGCAGATCCATTCTTCGTGGGCGCTGACCACGAGCCAGGGCATCATCCTTATCGACACGCTGTTCGACTACGCGATCGAGCCCGAGATCGTGGAAGGTCTGACGAAGCTCAAACTCGATCCGCGCACCATCAAGTACGTGCTGATCAGCCACGCGCACGGCGACCACGACCAGGGCGCGGCGCTGCTGCAGAGCCGCTACGGCGCCAAGGTGGTGATGGGCGCCGTGGACTGGGACTCGACGACTGAAGCGCGACTCCACGTATCCCGGCGGCGTGCCGAAGCGCGACATCGCCGTCGGCGCGGAAGGCACCAAGATCACGCTCGGCGACACCACGGTCACTGTCGTGCCCACGCCGGGCCACACGCCGGGCACGCTTTCCTTCATCTTCCCGGTGAAGGACGGCGGTCGCACGTTGACGGTGGCCTACTCCGGCGGCACGGCGTTCAACTTCCCGCGGGTGGCCGAGAACTTCGCGATCTACAGGGACAGTGCAAAAAGGATGGGCGAAGCCGCCGGCGCGGCCGGCGCCACGGTGCTGATGACGAACCACACGGAGTTCGACCGCGCGTGGGAGCGCGCGCGCATCGCACAGCTGCCGCGTACGCCGGGCGAGAAGCATCCGTACGAGACGGACGCCGCGACCATCAAGCGCTACTTCGAGATGCAGGGTCTCTGCGCCGAGTCGCAACGCCTGTCGATGAACTGACATGCGGCGCGCGCCACTGCTGCCCCTGCTGCTGGGTTTCGCGTGCGCGCTGGGCACCTCGGCGGGCTCGCTCGCGCAATCCGGCCAGGAACCGCCGCTGCGTCGTGCTCTCGCCGAAAGCCAAGTCCGGCGGTTGGACCGGCGTGCACCGTCCGCACACGAAGCTCGCCGACGTGCTGGCAAGGCACGCGAGTCAAAAGGACTGGGCCGAAACCGTCGTCGACGACGAGAGCCTGGTCGCGCAGTGGATCTCGATGGGTCCCGGACAAAAAACGCCACGCCGCATGAACGGCGACACGCGCGAGTGGTGGATCGTGCAGTCCGGCGCGCTGAAGTTCACGGTCGAAGGCCGCGAGCCCGTCGTCGCGACGAAGGGCGTCATGGTGCAGGTGCCGTATCGCACGCTGTACCAGATCGAGAGCGTCGGCGACGAGCCCGCGCTGCGCTTCGAGGTCAACGTCACGCGCGCGCGCAAGCTGTACCCGCTGGACGAGACGCCCGCGCCGCTAGCGGGCTTCGACTACGTCGCGACCAAAGTGACGGGCGGCCGCGGCACGCTCGACGCAGAGAACCGGCCCGTCGTCGATTTCAACAAAGTCGTCGCGGGGCAGGAACGCGGCGGACCGTTCGTCAGCGACGACCGCGCGTTCGCGAACATCATCGTCGGCAACTATCAGCGCCCGGCGGCCAGTGAGAAAGGCCACTTCCACGAGGAAGGCTCCGAGTTCTGGCTCATCATGCTGGGCAAAGTCCGCTACAAGATCGAAGGGCTGCCGGAGTTCGAGGCCGAGCCCGGCGACGTGGTCTACGCGCCGCGGCAAACGTGGCACCTCGCGAGCAACGGCGGCAACCCGGGCCTGCGCTCCTGCCGGCTCGCCATGAACGGCTTCCCGTTCCAGGCGCACCTATGGGAGCCGGACTGACGAACGGCGCCTTGCGCTAGGGCTTGTTCGGCCCTCGTTCCCGTGTACGTGAACTCGAGCAGCGCGCCCGGATGCGCGAGCGTCGCCGTCGGCTCCCCGGTGGCCGTCACGGTGCGACCGAAGATCGACGTGATCGCGTAGATGCGTTTGCCGTCCGGAGCGATCGCGAGATCGCGATAACGGTCCTGCGCCTTGAAGTACGTGAGCGGCGGATTCGAGACGTGCGTTCAGCGGAATGCGGTAGATCGTGCCGCTCGCCATGCCGCACACGAGGATCGACGTGTTCCAGCCCGGGATCGCCATCGACGAATACACGTCGAGGCCCGTGAGCGCGGCCGTCGCGTTGCCGAGCGTGCGCACGTCGTAGCCCGTCGGCACGGTGAAGAACGTCTTCAGCGGCGGCGTGAAGTCCGGCAGGTTCACGCTGGACTCCTTCGTCTGCGGCACCGTGCTCGGGATGTCGCGACCGTACGCGAGGCTCGCGCACGGCGTCGGCGCGGACGCCGACCAGTTCGCGTACGTGTAGTACTGGTCGTCCTTGTAGCCGGCGATCAGCGGCCAGCCGTAGTTGCGCCCCGCGTCGATGCGGTTGACCTCGTCGTCGGTGTCTTGCCCGTGCTCGGATTCGTACAGGCGCCCGTCCGGTCCGAACGCCATGCCCTGCGGATTGCGGTTGCCCGTACGTGAACACGTGGCTGCGCACGCCGGCGAGCACCGGGTTGTCGGCCGGGATGGAGCCGTCGAGATTCACGCGCAGGATCTTGCCCTGATAACTCTGCCAGTCGCGCGCCTGCACCTGCGCCGCCGTCGGCAGCTCCTGCGCACGGTTCGGCACGCAGTAGTACGCGAGGAAGTTCGAGCCGTGATCGCCGCGGCTCGCGTAGAGCTTGCGGTCCGGTCCGAACACGAGCCGGCTCGCGCCGTGATCCGGGCCGTGCGGCAATCCGGTCAGCACGTCGAGCGGATCCTTGAGCTGCTCCGTCGCGGGATCGTAGGTGTAGCGGCGAATCTTCGCGCGCCGCTCCTCGGCCGGACCGGGATCCGCGTCGTACGTGTACATCACGTAGACGTAGTTGCTGCCGTGCAAGAGCTGCGGATGCAACGCGAGGCCGAGCAGCCCTTCCTGCGCGAGCTTCTGATACACCTCGTCGATCGTGATGGCGACCTTGCGGCTGCCGTCGGCCGGGTTCACGCGCACGACGCGTTTGCCGACGCGCTCCGTGATCCAGAGCTAGCCGTCGGGGCCCCACGCCACTTCGTACGGATCCTCGAAGCCGGTGGCCACGACGCGCGTCGTGAACTGCTCGGGCGGCTCGGACCACACGGTGCGCGGGCTCACGTTCGGACCCGGCGCGACCTGCGCGCCAACCGGCGGGCCGAGCCACAGCAACGGCTGCCACGCCGAAGCCATGTGCCACGAACGATCGAACTCTACGCACTGACCCATCCCCTCTTGCTCACGGCAAACTCAGCGCCACCCACTCCGGATCCTGGTCGCGACCGCCGATGGCCACGACGATGTACTGCTTGCCGCGATGCATGTACGTCATCGGCGCACCAGTCGTGCCGGCCGGCAGTTTGATCTCGGCCAGCACGGCGCCCGTCTGTTTGTCGAACGCGCGGAACCACGGCTCGCCTTGGTTCGCCGTGATCTCGACCGGCATGCCGGGCGGAGTGCGCGCTGCGGACGCGGACGAGTTCGAGCCCTCGCCGGCGAACAGCAGCGTCTTCGTGAGCAACGGGCACGGCGTGACCCGTATTGCCGAGCGGCGGCAAATGCAGCTGCGCGATCGCCGGATTGTCGCGCGGGCCGTTGCCGTTCGCGACCTGCCAGCGGATATCGCCCTTGTCCAGATCGATGGCGCTGATGCGGCCGTACGGCGGCTTGAACAGCGGCAGACCGCGCGGCCCCGCAGCCCACAGCCGTTTGCCCTTCACGTAACGCAGGTCGGTTACGGCCGGGTCGCCGGGCTCGATGTCGGCCACGAACGGCGCGGTGGCCGACGGCACGTATAGAAGGTGCGTCTGCGGGATCGAACGCGCCGCCGCCCCAGTTCGCGCCGCCGACGGAGCCCGGCAGCTGAATCGTGCCCTGCTTACCGTCCGGGTTGGCGTCGTCACGCACGGTCGGCGGCGTGAACAGCGGCCCGATCGTGAAATGCTTCACGATCTCGAGCGCCTCGGCGCGCAGCTCCGGCGTGAAGTCGATCAGGTCGTCGACGTGACGCCCTGCCGATCGAACGCCGGCGGCTTCGTCGGGAACGGCTGCGTCGGCGACGTGCGCTCGCCCGGCACGTTCGACTGCGGCACGGGCCGTTCCTCGATCGGCCACACGGGCTTGCCCGTCACGCGATCGAACACGTACGCGAACGACTGCTTCGTGAGCTGCACGACCGCCTTGATCGGCCGGCCGTCGACCGTGATGTCGACGAGCATCGGCGCCGTCGGCGGATCGTAATCCCAGAGATCGTGATGCACGAGCTGGTAGTGCCACACGCGCTTGCCGGTCTTCGCATCGACGCACACGAGGCTCTGGCTGAACAGGTTGTCGCCGAGCCGATGGCCGCCGTACATGTCGTTCGTCGACGACGTCACCGGCAGGTACACGTAGCCGAGCTCTTCGTCGGCGCTGATCAGCGACCACACGGGAGCGTGGCCCGTGTACTTCCACGACTCGTTCTCCCACGTCTCGACGCCCGGCTCGCCCGCCTGCGGGATCACGTGGAACTGCCAGCGCAGCTTGCCGGTGCGCACGTCGTACGCGCGCACGTCGCCGCGCGTGGCTTTCTTGCTCGCAAACGTATCGCCCGGCGAGCTGCCCATCACGACGACGTCGCCGATCACGAGCGGCGCGCCGCTCCACGTGTAGACCATGTCCGGGCCATAGCCGGCCGAGAGGTTCACGCGCCCGCCGTCGCCGAACTCTTTGTACGGCTTGCCGGTCTTCGCGTTCAGCGCCATCAGGTACTCGCTGCGCTGCACGAGAATTCGCGCGTCGCGGCCGTCGGTCCAGTACGCGACGCCGCGCGTCGACGTGCCGCGATAGCCGTCGGGCCCCGGAGTGAACGGCTGCTCGATCCACACGGTCTTGCCGGTGCCTGCGTCGAACGCCTCGACGAAGCCGATGCCGTTCGGGCTGTACAGCACGCCGTCGACCATCAGCGGCGTGGCGCGGAACGTGCGCTCGGGTCTAAGGCGCGGCACGACGGTGAGAATCGACGCGTCCACGGCCGGCCGCCGCCACGCGATGCCGAGCTTCGCGACGTTCGACTTGTCGATCTGATCGAGCGGCGCGTAGCGCGAGGCCGCGTTGTCGCCGCCGTACGCCCGCCATTGACCGTCGCGCGTCTGCGCGGAGGCCGCGGCGGCTGCGAGCACGCCCACGAGCGCCCACGCGCCATGTCGTAGAAGAGTCATTGTTCCCCCCGTTCCGGTGGCCGGGAAGGCCTGCGCGGAACCCCTGCCTAAGCGTACCATTCGGGGCGATGCTGCAACGACTTCTCATGGCGACGCTCGCGGCGATCGCGGCACTGGCCCTGCCCGCGTCGGCGCAAACCGTGCTCCCGGTCGAGCAGACGCCGTACCACGTGCCGGCGTTCAGCAACGACTACGTGACCGTGCTGAACGTGTTCGTGCCGCCGCAGCGCACCTCGGGCTACCACCGCCACTCTCTCGATTCGCTCGGAGTTCTGATCGGCGACACCGACCGCACGGGCCAGGTGCTTGGCGCCGAGGAAAGGCCCACGCCGCGGCGCGACCCGGGCGCCGTGAACTTCACGTTCTACAGCAGTGAGCCGGCCGTCCACACGATCACGATCAAGGGCGACGCGCCGTTTCACAACATCGTCGTCGAGCTCGTGAAGCCCGCGCCGTACGGATTCAAGCCCGGGTCGCGCGACGGCGTTTCCGGCTACACGCAGGTGCTCGACAACGAGCGCGTGCGGGTGTGGCGTCTCGTGCTCGCACCGGGCGCGGAAGCGCCCGCGATCACGCAGGCGGCGCCCGGAATTCGCATCGTCGTCGCCGGCGGCGAGATCGTCGAACGCATCGCCGGCCGGCCCGACCGCGGCATCGCGCCGCACGCGGGCGAGTTCTTCTGGCAGGACGCCGGCGTCACGCGCGCCGTGCGCAACACGGGAACGACGCGCATCGAGCTCGTCGAGGCGGAGCTGAAGTAGCGGACCCGACGCGGCGTCCTATTTCTTGGCCGCCTGCGCGGCGTGCTTCTTCACGTTCGGATCGCTGCTCGCTGCGGCATCGTCGTCGACGAAGTTCAGGTCCGGGAACTGACTCGTTCCCTCGTCCGTCACGATGATCGAGTTGTTCGAGTTCTCGCGGCAGTCCCAATAGCGGATCCGCAGCAGGTAGTCGTCGTTCGTGAGCTTCGAATAGCTCTGGCGGACGTACCAGGGCTTGGCGAGATTCACGGGGTCGAACACCCACACGTCCACCTGAAGAGTCTTTCGGATCCACCTTGCGCCACCGCTCGACGGTGCTGACCTGGTCCGAGTAGTTGGGCTGCACGCCGCGCTGATACTGACCCGACATCAGATACTTCGTCTGTGTGACGAGGATGTCGCCGTCCCAGAACCCGACGGTATCGCCATTCCACGACGCGTAAGCATCGTCCTCGGCCGTGTGTTCGCGCCCGTCCGTATACACGCGCCGCACGTCGTTGACCATCTCGTTGATCAGTAGCGTCTGCTGTGGCGCGATCATGAACTCATGCAGGAACGGCTCGGTGAACCACCGCGGCGTGCCAGGCGGCCGGCAATCGCTGATCGGATCGTACTCGCCGCCCGTCGCTTTCAGGTGCGCCAACTTTGCGTCGACGACCTTCTGACCTTCGGGCGTGAGCTGCGCGGATGCCGGACCCACGGTCATCGGCAAATCGGGGTCGAACTGCAGCGCGCCCTTGGTGCGGGTATAGATGCCGGACCAGTCATAGGCGGGCTCGCCTAGCTGCGCCCAGGTGAGCGGTTTGCCACCGCGGGCATCGGCCTTGAGCTTCTGGTAGAGCGCTGACGACGAATCGAATTGCTCGCCCAAGGCCTGCAGCGCGGCCTTCTTCTGCGCCCAGTCATCCGCCTGCGCGGACCACGGCATCCCAACCGGCGCCGCCGAGGCAGCGGCAGTCGGAGCGGCGGGCTCCCGGCTGCAGGCGAGCGTGAGCAACGCCAACGTCGCGAGTAACACGGCTTTCGTTTTCATTTGACTGCAAACCCCGCACCGGGAATCAGGTCTTTCTTGTCGGACAGACGCGTCGCTTTGGTCCATGCCGCGGCGGGCCGGCCATCTTTCATCGGATGCCCGCTGATCGTGATTTCCGTGCCCGGCGAGAGATCGCTCTTGCGGATGCCCGCGCGCGTCAACGTGCTCGGACCTTCGGCTTCGAAGCCCCACGTCGTCACCTTTCCATCTGCACCCTTGACGTCGACGAGCAGCCAGGAGTGTGGGTTCGTGTACTGAAACTCCTTCACCGTGCCGGTGACGCTAATCTCCTTCGCATCGTCGAACATGACCGCCGAGTGATGAGCGACCGCGGGCAACGTCAGCGCAACCAGCGCCGCCGGCACCCAACGACTGACGATCCTTTTCCTGCGCATTCCACTACTCCTCTGGGTTTCCATAGTTTGTTCTCATGCCGCGCGGACGGGCAAGAGCCGGCCGTGCTGAGCGCCGGGGACACGTTCGTGCAGCCTCACGGCCTGGCCGTAGAGAGCATCGGCGAGCGGCGCCGGTATCGCCGCGACCTCTCGCATGAACCTGGACGGCGTGCAGCGCGCGATGGCCTGACAATCGGCAATGAAATGCGCCTGATCGTAGTACCCGGACTCGAGGCACACCTGCGTCCACGACCACTGTGGGAACTTCAGCTTCAAGCCTACCGCGTGCTCGAAACGCAGCATGCGGAAATAGCGTTTTGGCGTGACTCCAATCTCCGTGCTGAAGTGTCGGCGCCAGGAACTGTCGCTCAGGCCGAGTGAGCTCGCGATTGCGCCGAGGTCGGTCTTGCCTCGGTAATACAAAAGCCTCTGCGCCGCAAGCTGGATCCCGGACGGCGGCGGCACATTCGTGCACCACGTCCGCAGCATCTGCTCCACCACTACGGCCATCTGTTCGGGACACCGCGCCTCACAGAGGCGTGCCTGCAGCTCGCCGGCGCGAGGCCCGAGCACGTCGAGACCATCGTGAGCGTAGTTGCGAATCTCGGCGGGCGAGATGCCGAACAGCCGGAAGAAGCCCGTCGGCTCGAAGACCACGCGGAGCGCCCTGAAGTTAGCGCCGTAGTTGAAGTCCGCAACGCGGTGCTCGCACGGACCGACGACCGTGATCCGCGGCAGAAGTCGGCACTGGCCGCGGCCGTACTCGAATACGGTGCACGGCGTACCGAGATAGAACGAGACGAACGGGAAGACGGTAAAGGCCAGCGGGTGCAGAGTGTCATCGGCTTCGCGCGTCTCACGGTACTCGATGCTGCGAACGAATTCGGCAAGGTCCGCTGACGGCGGAAACGTTCTCTCGGCAGAATACCCTCGCTGCTCGCTGGTCCGAAGCGGGAACATGCGCACCCCCAACGACACTTCGCTGCTTCGCCGGCCAAAGGGCGCCGGTCCCACGAGCCCTCAGCCCGGCATCTCCGCGCGCTGTGCGCTGACCTTCACGGGAGCGGTCTCACGCAGAAACAGGCAAACGACCACACCCAAGACGACACCGATCAACGCCACGTTCAGAACGCTCGGCAAGCCGTACGTGTCGGCGATCCCGCCCGCAATATAGGGGGCAACCCCACCGCCGAAAATCTCGCCTGCCCCGACCACCATACCGATGGCGGCGGAGATCAGACCGGCGGGCGCGGATTCGGTGGCGATCGGGCCCGTGATCAGCGCGACGTTGCCGAGACAGAAGAACGCGCAGACAAACAGCGCGACGAACAGCGGCAACATCCCGGCGCCGATGCTCGCGAACCACCACACGGCGAGCGCCGCGCCGACGAACCCGAGCACGGCGAGCGGCTTGCGGCCCAACCGGTCCGACAGCCCGGGCCAGCCGAACTGCCCGAAGAACCCTCCGAAACCGATCGCAGACGTCACCACGCCCATGTCCTCCGCGCTCAATTGGAGCACGTTCACAAGATACACCGGCACCATGGCGCTCAGCACGAACACGCAAGACATCGCGCACAAGAGTGCAGCCATGCAGACGATGATGTTCGGCACGCGCAGGACGTCAATCCAGCGGCCCTTCGCTTCGGCTACACCGATCAGCCTGCCGCCCTGCGTATTCGCAGGCTCGCGCAACACGACGAACAACAGCAGCCCGACGATGAACCCCGGGATCGCCACGATCCAAAACACCCACCGCCACGACGGCACGACGTTGAGAAGCTGTGTAGCAATCAGCGGGCCGAGCGCGAGCCCAAGAAGTGCGAATCCGCTCTGCTGCAAGCCCTGATTGAGCCCGCGCCGCGACGGTTTCGACGCAGCGGCTACGGCCGTGAAACTGGTCGGGCAATACGTGCCCTCCATCGCGCCCATCAGCGCGCGAATCAGAATCAGGGCGGTAAGCCCCGAAGCGGCGCCCGACAGCCCCGACATCATCGAGAACAACAGAATCGCCGGGATCAGAATCTTGCGGTGGCCGACGCGATCGGACAGGCGCCCGGAGAAGATCGCGAACACGCCCCACAAGATGCCGAGGATGCCCGCGAGCCGGCCTATATCACCCTCGGCCAGCCCGAGATCCGCCGCGATGAAGGGGAACAGCGGCGCAATGATCCAGCGGTCGAGTCCGACGAGGCCGAACCCGGCGCCGAGCAGCGCGACGGCTCGCCACTCATAAGTCGTATCCCACGTCGAACCACTACTCCGCTCCGGATTCATCGCCCCCCCCCTTTCGACTGCGTCGTTAGTTCTTCTCGCGGCTCACCAGAACGATTGCGGCCCCAGTTGTTCCAGCCGCAGCTCGCGATCGAGCGCCGCGTAGCGGCCCCCGTAGAACAACAGCGGCGCGTGCTCCTCGACGGCCAATTTCACGATGTGGCCGATCAAGATCGTGTGATCGCCGCACTCCGCCGTGCTGACGATATCTGCGGCGACCACGCCGACACTGCCGGCGAGGACGGACACTTCTCCGAGGCGCTGAAACATAGGCTCGACGGGCGCGAACGCTCGCCCAGCGAAGTGTTGCGCGAGTGGCGCCTGCTGCTCGCCGAGGAAGGACACGCCGAACTTTCGAGACTCGGAGAGCCTGTCGTGCATCTTCGCGTTGCGCGCGATCGAGATGACGCACAGTGGCGGCGTCAGCGACCCGGCCATGAACGCGTTGGCCGTCATGGCGAAGATCTCGCCGCCGACCTCCGTGGTGACGACCGTCACGCCGGTCGCGAAACGGCTCATCACCTTCCGGAACAACGCCTGCGGCACCGCATCGAGGGCTCCGCGCATTTCGGGCTCAGGCAGCGCCACGCTGAGCCTTCTTCATCACGACGCTGACGTCGTCCGGATTGATCAGGTCCGGCACCGTCCAGCCGTCGAGATCGTACTCGGCCATGCACTGCTCGGCGAAGCCGCGGTACTTCTTGGCCTGCCCCATCATCTCGGCGGCCGCGACTACCTCGCACCGGATGTTCTCGTGGTTGCCGAAGTAGTTGCGCTCGTAGAGGCCGTGGCGGCTGCCGAACTCCGTGCCGACCGCGTCCCACATCAGCTTCATGAGCTTCACGCGATCTTCGGCGCTGTAACCGTTCGAGCCGCGCACGTACGGATCGAGGTACTTGCGCACCTCCGGCACTTTGAAGTCGTTGGCGTGCGACGGCAGGTAGATCAGCGCGCTCGCGAGCACGTTCTCGATGATCTCGCGCAGCTTCGTGTACATCATGTTCGACATCACGCGGTACGCGAGCCCGTACTCGAGATTCGGCGAGACGTGCCCCGGAGTCCAGGGCGTCGGCGTGCGCGCCATGGCATCCGTAAGGCCCCAGAACAGGTTCCGGAATGCGAGCACCTCGCCCACCTGCGCCTGCACGCCGCGGAAGTCCTTGGCGCCCGTCGCATCGACGGCCTTCAGCAGCAGACCCGCGACGAAGTCGAGCTTGACGGCGAGCCGCGTGCAGCCGTGGAACATGAACCGCGGCAGGAAGCCCGAGCGCGGGAAGAAGTTGTTGACCTTGTCGATGTCGCCGTACGCGAACACGTTCTCGTACGGCACGAACACCTTGTCGAACACGATGATCGAATCGTTCTCGTCGAGTCGGCTCGACAGCGGATAGTCGAACGGGCTGCCCATCGCGGCCGCCGTGTACTCGTACGACGGGCGACAGTACAGCTTCACGCCCGGCGAATCGGTCGGCACGATGCAAACGAACGCGAAGTCCTTGGTCTTGATCGGTAGCAGACCGTTGTTGGCGATGAAGTTGTAGTGCGTCAGCGTCGACGTCGTCGCGACCACCTTCGCGCCGCTGATGATCAGGCCGGCGTCGGTCTCTTTCTCGACGTGCATGTACACGTCGCGAACTTCCTCGAGCTGCTTGTTGCGATCCACGGGCGGATTCACGATCGCGTGGTTCACGAACGTGACTTCCTCGTTGACTTTCTTGTACCAGCGCAGCGCGTTGTCCTTGAACGGCTCGTAGAAATCGGGGTTGGCGCCGAGCGTGGCCAGGAACGCAGCCTTGTAGTCCGGAGAGCGGCCCATCCAGCCATACGTCACCCGCGCCCACTCGGCGATCGCATCGCGCGAGCCCACCAGCTCCTCGGCGCTTTTCGGCGCTTTGAAGAACTTGTGCGTGTAGCCGCCGTTGCCGGTATCGGTCGGCGTGCAAATGATGTTCTTACGCTCGTCGTGCAACGCATCGTATAGCCGGGCCAGCATACGCACGGTATTGCGGAACGCGGGGTGCGTCGTGACGTCCTTGACGCGCTCGCCGTAGATCCAGATCTCCCGGCCATCGCGCAGGCTATCCAGGTACTCCGCGGACGTGAACGGCTTGGTGCGCTGCGCACCGGCCGCGCCTTTTGGTGTGGACATACGAATCTCCCTCGAGCTGCCGTAGTGGGCCGCCCCCCGGGCGCGGCCAGTCGAAGGCAGCGTACGCCGGCCAAGCCCGGCGCGGCTTACAGGAAATCGTCCCGGTTTGGCAGATTCCTTACGTCCGCGGGCATCCCGAAGGCGGTCCGGGCGGGCGGGGCTTTTGACGAATTTCTCCAATTTCGCCGCTGACGCCGAGGTGCATGCTCTGGCGTAGCACGATATCGGCCGCTGCCGCCGCACGAGACGGGACGACCGGCGCCAGGGTAGGCGAAAAACAACAAGGGACCTGATCGTGCGGGTATTCGATCCACTCGAAGGGGGCACAAACTGTGATCGATCGTACACGGACGCTACTGCTCATTCCGGTCACCGCAATCGTGGGCCTTGCGCCACTCCTGGCTGCGGCGCAGGAGCTCGAAGAGATCATCGTGACCGCGGAGCGCCGCGAATCCACGGTGCTCAAAACGCCGATCTCGATCGAGGTGTTCACCGCAGACGCTTTGGCGGCGGACCAGCTGAGATCGGTCAGAGACCTCGAGAACGCGACAGCGAACCTCACGATCAACACGACCGGCTTCACCGTTCAATCGGTCAACATTCGCGGCATCGGCAACAGCGTCGTGAATCCGAACATCGCGCCCGGCGTGGCCGTGTTCCAGGACGGTCTGCTGATGGCGGAGACAGTCGTGCTGCAGCAGGGGTTCCTCGACGTCGCCACCATCGAGGTGCTGCGCGGCCCGCAGGGCACGTTCGTCGGCCAGTCCTCGACCGGCGGCGCCATTCGCATCAACGGCGTGCGGCCCGATTTCGGGGGCATCAGCGGCTTCTTCGACGGCTGCCTCGGATCGAAGAACGACCAGAAGTTTTCCGGTGCGATCACGCTGCCGCTGTCCGACAAGATATCCACTCGGTTCGCGTTCAACAAAGAGACTCGCGACGAGCTACTTCCGCAACATCGGCTTCCCGGCAGGTCCCACGATGTACAGGGGCGGCCGGCAACCCGGCAAGGTGGACGATTCGAATCTGCGCGCCAGCATCCTGTGGGAACCGAACGACAAACTCAGCGTCCTCGGCCGCATCGGAGCTGAACTCGTCCGAGACCGACGCGTTGGCGCCTTACCAACCGAACCGGGCCACGTACGTGAACCCGAACGACCCGACCGGTCGAGGCCAGTCGCAGTACGCGGCGTTCGCTGTGCCCGGCAACGATCCCTACGTGATCGCGTGGGACATGGTCAATCCCCAGAACAGCAACACATCGAACCGCTACAGCATCGACTTGCGCCGTAAATTCGGCCGCGGCGTGGAGTTCCGCTCGCTGACCGGCTACCAACACAACGATCTGCAGACCGGCGACGACCCGGACGCGACTACCGCGAATAGCGGCATATTTATCAACGACGTCGGGCCGACGAACGACTACCAGAGCCAGGAGTTCAATCTTCTGTCCCCGAGCGACGGCAAGTTCACCTGGATCGTCGGCATGTCGTGGTTCCGCCGGACGACGCCCGTGAACATCCGCAGCGACAACAACCTGTGCGGCTACAACGGCGCGACCGGCATCGTGACGCGCGTGCCTGCCCGCCGGGAGCCCTGCCGATCCAGACCGCAATCCTGACCATCGACACGATGCAACAGCACGCGGGTCTGTTCGGGCAGCTGACGTGGAAGGCTTCGGACAAGATCGAGCTCCAATTCGGCGCGCGCCAGTCGTGGGACCATAACAGCGACGAGCAGCACATCTTCGTGGCCCTGAATACTCAGATCGTCGGCGGCCCACCGACAAACTGCCCCGATCCGAAATTCACGGCCGTGCTGCCGGCGCAGGGCATCTATAACTGCTTCCCGGTTTCACCGGGCAACGTGGTCCCGTACAACGACTCGACGCCCACCTACAAAGTAGGCGTGAACTGGACGCCAACGGGCAACCAGTTCATCTACGCGTTCTTCGCGCGCGGCTACAAGTCGGGCGGAATCAACAACGGGCTAGCGTTCGACCCCGAAAACGTCGACGACGTCGAGATCGGCTGGAAGACGTCGATTTTGGACAAGCACCTGCAAATCCAGGTCGGCGCGTTCGACATGGACTATAAGAACATGCAGCAGCCGGCGTTCATCGTGCGACCGTTCGGGACCGGACTATCGGCGGCGGGCGCCATCCAGAACATCGGTTCCTCGACGGTCAAAGGCGTCGAAGCGTCTCTGAACGGCGCATTCGGCGAGTTTTCGTTCCAGTTCAGTGTCGGCAAAGTGGATTCGGACCTTGGCGGCATCACGACGATCGACCCGCGCTTGCTGGCCCGCAATCTCTTCATCGGCAACAACAACTACGTGCCGGGCTGTAATGCGGGGCAGGTGCCGATCGTCACAGGCGGCGTACCGAACTGCTTCGACTACAGCACGAGCTCGGCAAGGAGATCGCTGTCGGGTGCCGCCAACCTGTATTCGCCGAACCTGTCGTACAACTTCAGCCTGAGCTACGGCTTCACGCTGGGCAACGGCGCGAAGCTGCGGCCGCGCGCGTCGTTTGCGCACGTCGACGAGTCGTTCGCGAGCCTGTTCCAGACGGACAACTACTTCAAGATCGACGAGCGCAACCTCAGAAACCTTTCCGTCGACCTACGAAGCCGAGACTTGGGACCTGCAGGCCTTCTGCAACAACTGTTCGGACCAGCACTACATCGCCGCGGTGGAAGGCGGCACCGGCAACCGCGTCATCTACGGCGATCCGGAGTCCATCGGGCTCCGCTTCCACAAGCGGTTCTGACAGCCGGCGACCCCGGGGCACAGCGGAGCCCTCCGCTACCCCCTCCGCTCCCCATGACACGGGGCTGCGCGGCCCCGGGTCCCGTTCGGCGCTCGGTCCTTTGCGCTGCCTCGCCGCGTTCCCCGGGAGGGGGTAAGCTACCTGCGATATCCCCGGGGGGGGGTCTCGATATGGTCGACGGCCACGTCTTTCGGGTCGAAGAAACGCACGGCCGCGTGCTGCGCGCCGGCAACGAAATCATCTCGCAGAGCACGGATGTCGGGTGGCGGTCCTTGTATGCCGCCAAGTTCCGCGAGGCGCCGTTATCCGTCGTCCGAACCGGCGATCGGTCATCCGTCACTGATCTACCACCTCGCACGGCCGACAGACGTCAGCCGTAAGCTCGGTGGCGAGCGTGCCGAGCGTTCGTTGATTGGGCCTGGCCGTTTCTGCGTGACCCCCGGCGACGCGAGCGCGCAGCTGGCAACACTCGGGCAACCCCGAGATCTTGCAACTGTACTTGCGCAAGTCCGTCTACGAACACGCCGCGGAGGATATGTTCGGCAGCTCTTCTACGCTCGTCCCGCGATTCGCAGTCGTCGATCCGCTGCTCGAGCAGCTCGCGATCGCGGTGCTGGATGCGTTGCGCGACGGCACCGCCGACGACCGGCTGTACATCGAGACGATCGCGCAACTGATCGGCGTGCACCTCGCACGCGCGCATTCTTCCCGCGCACGCATGCGGCAGAGCAGCCAGCCGCTGGACGGCTTGTCGCGTGCACGCGTGCGTCGGCTGCTCGACTACATCGAGCAACATCTCGGAGAAGACCTGAGCCTCGAGACGCTCGCAGCGGAAGCGAATCTGAGCCCCCTGTATCTCGTCCGAACCTTCCGCTCGGCCGTAGGCCAATCGCCGCACCAATACGTCGTCACGCGGCGCGTCGAGCAGGCGCGCCGCCTGCTCACGAGCACAGCTCTGCCGATCGCGGACATTTCCCTCGCGACGGGCTTTTCCTCGCAGAGCCATCTGTCGAACTGGTTTCGGCGCCTCGTCGGCGTGTCGCCGGCCGCGTACCGAAAACATCACTGAACACAGATCGGAGGTCGGCTTGCTCGCCCCGAGCCAATGGGGGTCTCGGAGGCGTGACTGATTATTCCAATGCAATCACCCGGGTTTAGCGGGAGGATGGAATCCGCGTTCATGAAGACCCAGCAATCTCTGCGTTTTGGCACGGGTGTGATCGCCGTTCTCCTCATCCAGGCGGCGACCCACATTGCGTGGGCCCAGGATGTCGACTTCAGCGGTGCGTGGACGCCGCTGTATCACGAGGACGGCCCCGAGCGCCTGCCGGGTCCCGAGCTCGGCGACTACACGGGCATCCCCGTCACCGACGCTGCGCGGCTGCGCGCCGACAGCTACGACGCGGATCGCATCTCCGTCGTCACCGAATACCAGTGCCGCCAACACAGCGCCGACTACTCGATGCGCGGGCTCGCCACGCTGCGCATCGATTCGGAGGTCGATCCGGCCACGCAACGCCTGATCGCGTTTCACACGCGCATCGGCTTTCAAGCCATGGATCGCACGATCTGGCTCGACGGCCGCTCGCATCCGCCGCCCGAAGGGGTGCACTCCTGGCAAGGGTTCTCCACGGGTGTGTGGAACGGCAATGTGCTCACGATCACGACCACGCACCTGAAGGCCTATTACCTGCGCCGCAACGGCATTCCCACGACGCCGAACCGTACTTTGACCGAGCACTGGATGCGGCACGCGGAGTTCCTCACGGTGGTCACGATCATCGATGACCCCGCGATGCTCACGGAGCCGCTCGTGCGCAGCCAGAGCTGGGTGCTCGATCCCGGCCAGCGGATGGGCGCGACGCAGTGCGAGTACGTGCACCGAGCTCCCCGGCGCGGCGCAACTCGTGCCGCACCATCTGCCCGGCACCAACCCGTGGCTGCACATGTTCGCCGACGAGTATGGCCTGCCCTATGCGGCGACGCGCGGCGGTGCCGAGACGCTTTACCCTGAGTATCGATCGGTCATGGGACAGCCCGCGAAACCGCCGCCCGCGCAGTGCGACGTGTACTGCATATGCTCGACGCTGTTCGACTGTAACCGCGTGCCCGGTACGAATCTCCTGGGCGGCCGGCTCCCGGGCGTGCCCGTCGGCGGACCCGCGCGAGCCATTGCGCCGCCCCCAGCCACTGCACCACCGCGAACGTCGGGAGCGGCGCAGTGAGCTCGGGGCTTGCGGTTCCTCTCGCTCATTTCCATTGCAGTGATCACGGCGGCGATAGCTCGCGACGAACGTCGAGGCGCAAACGCGCCGGACCGCGGGCGCAGCGGCGGCTGCGAGCCCTCCGGCTGACAGCGTGCGCGTGCTGCAGGTGCGGCCGAACATCTACATGCTGTCGGTGGGCGGCTCGAACGTCACCGTGCAAACGGGCAAACACGGCGTGCTGCTGGTCGATGCCCCGCTGCCGAGCCTCGCCGCCGCCACGTTTGCGGCCATCGCGACGGTGACGCCTGCGCCGATTCGCTACGTCATCAACACCAGCGCCTCGCGGGATCACATCGCGGGCAACGAGAGCTGTCGCGGCGCTCGGCCGAGCGGCGTCAGGAGCCCGGCCCGGCGCTGAACTCGGCGAGCAACGCGGTGCTGCTGGGCTCCGCACAGGGCATGACGATCCTCGCGCACGAGAACGTGCTCAACGAGCTGACCCGGGCGACGGGCGCCGACGCTGTGTCGCGCAATGTTCTGCCGACGAGCGAGTACTTCGAACCCACGAAGGACTTCTCGTTCAACGGCGAGCCGGTCATCGTCTATCACATGCCGAACGCGCACTCCGACGGCGACAGCATCGTTCTTTTCCGCAGCTCCGACGTCATCAGCGCGGGCGACGTATTCACGCCCGATCGCTATCCGCTGATCGATCGTGCGCACGGCGGCAGCGTGCAAGGAGTGCTGGCGGCGCTGAACACGATTCTCGCCATGACCGTGCCCGAGGCGTTCGCGGACGGCGGCACGAAGGTGATTCCGGGGCACGGGCGCCTGTGCGAGGAGACGGACGTCGCGGAGTATCGCGACATGGTGTACATCGTGACTGACAGGATTCGCGACCTGTAGCGAAAGGCAGGACGCTTGCCGAGGTGCAGGCCGCGCGCCCGACGCTCGACTACGACCTCGAGTACCGGTCCGCCGCCGTCACGCCCGCGATGTTCGTCGAAGCCGTGTACTCGAGCCTCGTCGACGAGAAGGTCGCCAAGGGAGATTGACGTGGCCACGGTGCTTCGCGTCGCAACCCTCGTCGAGTCTCGCCGCCCTCTGCGTCGCCACGGCGAGCGCTCAGCCGCCCGGCGGCGCGCCGCCGCCGCCGCAGAGCCCGCGCGCCGCGGCGCCGATCGACCTCACGGGTTGGTGGGTGTCGGTCATCACGGAGGACTGGCGCTGGCGCATGGTGACGCCGCTGCGCGGAGACTTCGCCAACATTCCCGCCACACCCGCTGCCTACGCCGTCGGCGCGGCGTGGGACCCGGCCAAGGACGAAGCGGCGGGCGAAGCCTGCAAGGCGTACGGCGCGCCCGCGATCCTGCGCAGACCCGGTCGCTTGCACGTCACGTGGGCTGACGACAACACGCTCAAGATCGAAACCGACGAGGGCACGCAGACGCGACTGCTGCACTTCCGCGACGCACCGGTGAACGAGCAACCGAGCCTGCAGGGCTGGTCGAGTGCGCGCTGGGAACCGCCGCTGCGCGGCACCTCGCCGCCGGAGATATTCTCGATCGGTACGCAGCCGCGCGCCGGCGCGAAAGGCTAGCGCGCTCGAGGTCGCGACGACACACTTGCGCCCCGGCTATCTGCGAGCCAACGGCATTCCGTTCAGCGACAAAGTCGAGCTCGCGGAATACTTCAACACCTTTCGCGAGCCGAACGGCACGGAATGGTTCGTCGTGACCACGATCGTTCGCGACCCTGTGTACCTTGTCGGCCCGTTCGTCACCACGAGCAACTTCAAGCGCGAGCCGAACGGCGCCAAGTTCCAGCCGGCCCCGTGCCGGGCACGCTAGCCGCTAGTACAAGAGCCCGAGCTCAGCCACGCGCCCACGCGACGATGTCGAAGTCGTCTGCCACGTGGATGAACAGGTTCGTGACCGGCCCCAAAGCGCGAGTCACGTGGCCCTGACCCGTAACGTCCTCGAGGTACACGAGGTCGCCGGCACCGATCTTCCTGCGGCCTCCGCCCGTGAGCTCGACTTCCAGATCGCCCGTCATGTTGATGGCGAACTGGCGACGCGGCGCGTTGTGCCAGGCCGGCGGCCTGGCGGCGCCGCCGTAGCCCCCCGCCGTCATGTGCGTGACGGGAATCGGCCCCGCAGTCGGCGAGATCTCGATCTCCGCGACCGCCGAATCGCCGTTGCTCTTCGTATAGATACGAATTAGCCGCGCGCGAGGGGCTGCAGCGCCCGTTTGCGCGAACACACCTTCGACGTTACCGAGCGCCGCACCCAGCGCCGCAATCGTAAGCAGATCTCTTCGTTGCATGGACTCACCCCCCGTGACTTAAGGCACTTATCGTTACCCGGCGAACCTGTTCCCGCAAGCGCACCTACGGTTTGGCCTTCAGACCCTTGTAGTACGCCTCGATCGGCGCGAAGGCCCGAAGCGGTGCTGCTCGAGGGGGAACTCGTCGGCGAACGGTCCATAGGTGTTGTCGACCGGCTTTGCGGTCAGATCGGGATAGTCGCGGTCGAGGTTCGCCATCTGCGGCCGCGGCTGCGCGTTGATGTAAGCCGCCACGTCGAAGGCCTGCTCGTCGTGAGGTCGGCATTGCCGAGCGGCATGCGAGCCTTGACGAACCGCGCCGCCGTCAGCACGCGATGCATGCCGGCGCCGTCGTTGAAGCTGTCGGGGCCCCACAGCGGCGGGAACACGTAGCCGTCGGCGGGATCGACCGTCGCGCGCAGGCCGAGGCCGTCGGCGCCGTGACAGATCGCGCAGCGCGAGTCGAACACGGCTTTGCCGGCCGCGAGGTCGGCCGCGCGATCGGGCATCTTGAACGGCGCGGCTCCACGGCGGTGCGCTGGCTCGCGCCCATCGCCGCGTAACGGTCGCCGAGCGACCGAATGTACGCCGCCATCGCGATCATCTCGGGGCTGTCGATCGGCAGCGCGCGGCCGTTCATGCTGCGCTGCATGCACTCGTTGATGCGATCCTCGATGTCGCGTCATGGCGCCCTGCGCGCGCGGAGAAACGCGGATAGTGCTCGAAGGTCTGCAACAGCGACAGCGTGCCGGGCTCCGTGCCGGTGCCCAGATGACACGATCCGCACGCCAGCCGGCTGCCGGAGTAGCGCTTCGCCGGATCCGGCTGATCGGGCCCGAGCATACGCGGCGGTCTCGGCGAGCAGACGGCGGCCGTAGTCCTCGGTCGCGATGCGGGCCGCGTGCCGGACTAGCCGCCGGCGTCGCGCCGCCGCGATGCGTCAGACCAGCGCAGCCACCGCCGTGGCTACGCCGACGACCGCGCAGACGCAGCACGGCCGAGATCAGCCCGAGCGCGATGGCGTCTCGCTCAGTCATGCGGATCGTCCCCCTTGTAGATCAGCCTCGCGGCTGCGCTCCCGATCATATCGCTGCACGTGCGTCCTGGAAATCGATGCTTCGGCCGCTCGATCCACGCGCGCAGGCCGGGAACGCCAGCCAGGCCAGCGACGAAACGCCGCGCCGAGCACCATCGAGCCGAGCACACGATGACGTTGCGATCATCGGGCACCTCCGCCCGGCGCGTCGCCCTGTAAAGAGGCCGCGCACGTAGTGCGCGACGGCCACGCGTTGCTCGTCGCTCAAGCCGACCGGTCCACGGCGCCATCGGCGTGCCCTCGATGCCGTCATCGCAAGCGCACGCACGGCCATCGCCAGGCTCGGCCGCTGCGCGCGGAAGTTGGTCGGCGCGATCGCGCAGCTCGCCGACGGCCGGGCCGTCGCCGTCGCCGGCGACGCCGTGGCACTGCACGCAGTTGGCCGCGTACACGCGGCCCCGAGCGCCGACGCTGCTCGCGCTGCGACCGGCTCGCGGTCCGCGGTTGCGTCGAGGCTGCCGCACGAACGTCCGCGAGCGCCGCGAGATCGGCGGCGGGTAATCGCGCCACGCCGGCATCGACGTGCCGGCGACGCCGTTCCACAGCGCGTCGGCGACGCGCGCACGCGTGTAGGGTGCTCGGTCAGATCTGGCCGGGAGCGGCCGCAGCGCCGCCGCCCCGGGGCCGTCGCCGGCGCCCGTGGCGCCGTGACAGCCGGCGCAGTTCGCCGCGAAGAGTTCGCGCCGCGCGTCGCGATCGGCGCCGGCAGGCAACTCGGGACGTCGTCGCCTCGCGCGGCGCGCCGTGCCGGGCTCGCGTTCAGCGGCATCGCGCCGAACGCCATCTGCGCATCTCGTCGTCCGCGCAATCGCACGCCGCGCGGGCGTGCGCCTCGCCCTCGGGTCCGGCCAGCTCGCGCGCGCGGCCGAGCGTCTCGAGATACGCGACGAGGTCGCGCGCTTCCTGCCGCGGCCGATCGGGCGCGCCGTCGAACAGCGACGCGTAGGCCGGCATGACCGAGTCGGCCACGATGGCGCGCGGCGAGAACAGATGCGCGAAGTGCCAGTCCTCCGTATGCGTGCCGCCCTCGCGCGCGAGGTCCGGACCGATGCGGCGCGTGCCCCACAGGTGCGGATAGTCGAAGCGCGTCTCCCAGGCGAGCGTCGGCGCGCCGAACCGCGTCATGTCGGCGTGCAGGTAGCGGACCTGCTGCGTGTGGCAGTACGCGCAGCCTTCGCGGCCGTAGATCGCGCGGCCGCGCTCGCTCGCTCGCGGTCAGCGCCAGCGGATGCTCCGGCGACATCGCCCGGCTCTGTGCCTCGAGCACGCGGCCGGGCCAGACGCCGAGCAGCACCACCGACATCGCGAAGAACGCGACGCCCGCCACGCTCGCCACGAGATACGACATGCGGAGCACGCGGGCGGAGCGCTCGGTCACGACGGCCTCCGCGCGCGCCGCGGCCAGCCGCGGTGTGACGCCCGCCGGCGCCAGCCCGACCGCCGGGCAGAGTCTGCAGCCCGCCGCCGCGCGGGCCGGTCGTGAGCCCAACGAGCAGCGCGATGAACCCGGCCGCGATCGGAATGGCTGAGAGCGCCCGGACGATCCAGTACGGCCGCGCCGCGCGCACCGAATCGAGCCACGGCGCGCTCGACTGCCACAGCCGCGGCTTCGACGAGCCCGGCGATCGTCAGGTCGATCACCATCACGCAGCACGCCGGCGAAGCAGCAGCCAGTAGGCCCACTCGAGCGCGCGCGCGTTGTAGCGCGCCCAGGGAATCCGCTGCCACGCGTGCACGATGCCGCCGGCCGCCGCGAACGTCGCGAAGCCGAGCATCGCCAGATGCGAGTGCCCGATCACCCAGTCGGAGAAATGCACCGCCTGGTTCATCGACATCTGCGCCTGCACCGAGCCCTGGATGCTGACGACGCAGATAGAACACCGTCGACGTGGCGACGAAGCGCAGGCCGATGTCGCGCGGAACCAGACCCGACGCCGCGCAGCGACAGCAGCAGATTCGCCACGACCAGGATCACGTCCACGCCGAGCAGCGTCGACGCGGTGATCGCCCCGATCTGCGCGCCATCGGAATCACCGAGAACACGTAGTGATGCGTGCCGTTCAGCGGATACAGAAAGAACAGCAGCCAGAACCCGAGCATCGAGAGGAAGTGGCTGTAGATCGGCCGGCGCGTTGCGGCGGGAATCACGAAGTAGATGATGGCGAGCGCGAGCGGCGTGACGAACAGGCCGACCGCGTCGTGAATCCACAGGCCGCTGAACGCGGCGCCCTCGCGCGCCCGGCACGAGCTCCGGCACGAAGTTGCCCATCGGATACGCGAGCAGCGTGAAGACCAGTCCGCCGATGATGTACCAGCTCGAGACGTAGAGATCCTCGAGGCCGCGGCGCGAAGAACGGCGGCAGGAACTGGACGACCGCGAGCACCAGCGCGAGCACGACGAACGCGTCGATCGCCAGCGGGAACTCCGCCCACTCGAGCGGCTGGCTGAAGCCGGCCAGCACCAGCACCCAGCCCGGCGCGACCACCGCGAAATTCCAGAGCCCGAACAGCCACTGGCCGAGCCGCGCGCTCGTGACGCGGCGGCCCGTCAGAAGAGGCACGGCGTGATACAGAAACGCGAGGAATGCGTTGCCGAGCCAGCCCAGCATGATGCCCTGCGTGTGGTCGTAGCGGAGGCGGCCCCAGCTCAGCCACGGCACGCCGGCGGTCATGTCGGGATGCACGAGCTGCTCCGCGACGATGATGCCGAACGTGACGGAAATGAGCAGCGCGACGAAGGCCGCGACGGCATGCGCGCGAACGAGCGCGTGGTCGACGACGGGGCCGTGACCGGTGTCGCCGGGACGCGCCACGGTCAGCCGGCGGTCAGCACCGTGTAGCCGTACTCCTGCGCCCGCGTGACCGCGATCACGCCGGCGGCCACCATGTGGCCGTTCGGTACCGTGTTGGCGACGAGCTCTTCGTAGATCGCGTCGGGCATTGCCCCGACCGACTTTGCGATCTGGCCCGCGAGCCGGCGCGTGGCCATCTGGCAGATCGCGAAATGCACGCCGACCTTGGCGATGGAGTCGATCGTCAACCCGAAGTTCGGCAACTCGATGCCGTAGCCCGGCGTGTTGAACAGGTTCACCGTCGGCATCTCTCTGGTCTTCGGGTCGATCAGGTTCAGCCCTTCGCTCAAGCCCTTGGCGTACTTCGCCCACATCGCGTTGTTGAAGGCGAATGCAGTCGAGCGGTGGCGAAACGTCACGACGACCGCGACCTCGGCGTCGGTCAGGCCATAGCCCGCCGCGTTGGCCACGTGCAGGTTGTTCGCGAACAGTAGGGCCTCGCCGCCACCGTTGTAGCTGAATGAGTCGATGACGGTCCGGTGCTTGCCGGGCAGCGCGTCGAACCAAGAATCCTGGGCGTGCCGCGGCGGCTGAAAGCTTCCGCTCGGCGCCTGCGTCTGTGCCTGTGCGGTTGCGGATCGAAGCGCGACGGCGGCGGCTGCCACGCCGACCACGGATATCAAGGTGCGGCGTCCCAACGTGTCGTCAGTCATAGTCGTCTCCCCGGCCAGATCGTTAGTCATGCCCCTGCGCGAGCTTCTTTTCGACGGCCGGCTTGAGCCCCGTCAGCCCGCTGGCGACGCCGAGCGCGAGCGCCGAATCGTTGTCCGCGCCGTTGAGCTTGGCCCGCAGCGCCAGCAGCGCGCCGGCGCGGTTGCCCGTGGCGCAATGGACCAGGACGGGCCCTTTGGCGCCGGCGAGCAGCTTGTCGAGCGTCGTGGCGTTGGCGAAGGTGATGCCGTTGCCGCCCTCGACGGGCAAGGTCACGTAGCTCATGCCGAGCTTCTCGACCGTGGCTCGCTCGTCCAGGCCGCGATCCTCGGTCAGGGCGCGCAAATCGATGACGGTCTTGATGCCGGACTTCGCGGCGTCCGCGAGCTGTTCGGCACTCGGTTGCCCGGCCGTCGTAATGCCCGGGATCGGATCTTTATGGTTTGGCAGCTCGGTCGACTGCGCGAAGGCCTGGGAGGCTCCGAACGCGGTCAGCGCCAACACCGCGGCGAACAGGCCGGCCCGTGGAATCGAAAGATGGTGTGTGTTCACAGCGAATTCCCCCTCGTCTTGGCTCGCGAGCCCTCGTCCGTCGTGCACGGGCCGTCGCTCGCATGGTGCGCAAAAGACTACCACAGTGGCTGCCCGGCGCCGCCTCGCCGGCCACGGCGCCCGCGCCTCGTTGCGTCTAGATCAACACCGTGCCGGCGACGACCGTCACGCTGCCGCCGCCGATCCAGATGTCGCTACCGACCTGCTCGACGAACACACGGCCCGCGCGGCCAAGCGCCGCTCCCTGCGCGGCGACGTAGCGCGGCGGCGCGTAACCCGCACCGATCAGCCACTGCGCGAGCGCGGCGTTCAGGCTTCCGGTCACCGGGTCCTCGGTCATGCCGTTGGCGCCCGGGAAAAATGCGCGCACCTCGAACTGCGTTTCGTGGTGGAGTGCGCACGGCCCTACGACCCCCACGTCGAGCCCCGCGAGCACCTGGCCGTCCGGCTTCAACGCGAGCACTTGCTCGGCGGACTTGAGCAGCACGCCGCGCCAGTTCGGCCCGTTGTCGCACCACGCATGCGCCACGATGTCGCTGCGTGCAACGCCGAGGCCACGCGCGATCAGCACCACGTCGTCTTCAAGGAGTGGACCCGTCTTCTTCAGCGGCGGCGCCGCGAACGCGAGCCGCTCGCGGTCGCGCCGAATTCGCACGAGCCCTACTCCGCACTCCTGCACGATGTGCTCGCCGCGCGGCCGGCCACCTGCTTCAAGCCACGCGTGGCACGAGCCGAGTGTCGGATGACCGGCGAACGGTAACTCGCGACCGGGGCAGAAGATTCGCACCGCGTAGTCGGCCTGCGCACTCTTCGGCGGGCCAAGGAACGCGGCTTCGGACAGGTTCGTCCAGTCCGTGAAGCGCTGCATCGCGGCGATGTCGAGCCCCGCACTGTCGAGCACGACGGCGAGCGGATTACCCTTCAGGGGCTCCGCAGTGAATACGTCCACTTGTTTGAAACGGCGTTGCATAGCGAGCGCTCGACTGCCTTGCGTAGGCGAGCGATCCGATCAATAGGAAAACAGCGCGCCTAGTTCTACTGCTCGAGCTTGCGATTCGGATCGTAGTCGGCGCGCACCGTACCGAACCGCTTCGCGACCTCGAACTGCATCGGGTAGAACTGCGTGAACGACCACTCCACTGCCGCGTTCTTGCTGTGGCAACCGTAACAGCTCTCCGTGCGCGGGAACGGCGCGGCCTCGACCTTCAGACCTTCGCGGCCGCCGAACCCGAAGTACGCCCAGCCGCCGTCGGGGAACCGCGTAGTGTCCTTGACGGACGCTTCGATCGCGACGACGTCGCCCTGCGTGCGCCCGCCGTTGTTGATCGACACGTTCTCGAGCGCGCGGCGGATCTCGAGGATGAACATCGTGCCGTTCGGCCACTTGCCGGTCTGCATGAACTCGCGGTAGCTGTCCGGGTTCACGAACACGTTGCTGAACGGCGCCGGCTGACCCGCGCGCGGCGCATTCGGGCCGTACGTCATGCCGAGACCCGCCGTCAGGAACACCCACTCGCGGTAGTCGGCTGGGCGCGCGAGCTCGCCTTTGTCGTTGAACTTCAGCACCGGCTCAGCGGCCCCGCACGTCGCGCTCGCTGCTGCGAGCACTAAAGCGACGAGCACGATCGATCGAGTCATACGTCACCTCTCCTCACGGACACCCAGCGGCCTTCGAACGGCGTCACTCACCGACCGTCACGCTCTCCATCACGTCGCCCTGCTCGATCGCATCGACGATGTCGAGACCGCTCGTGACTTTGCCGAACACCGTGTGCTTGCCGTTCAGATGCGGCGTCGCGACGTGCGTGATGAAGAACTGACTGCCGTTCGTGCTCGGCCCGGCGTTGGCCATCGAGATCACGCCGCGCTCATGCTTCAGCGGATTGCCTTTGCACTCGTCCCCGAACTTGTAGCCCGGACCGCCGCGGCCCGTGCCCGTGGGATCGCCGGTCTGGATCATGAAGTCCGCGATCACGCGGTGGAACGTCACGCCGTCGTAGTAGCCCTGCTTCGCGCAGGAACACGAAGTTGTTGACCGTCTGCGGCGCGTGCTGCGGGTGGAGCGTAAGCTCGATCGTGCCGCGATTCGTTTCGATCGACACCGTGTAGTCCTTCGTCGCGTCGATCTGCATCTCCGGCGCCTTGGACCATTGCTTCTCTGCCATGTTGTTCTTCCTCGAGGGCTTGGATGCGCAACGATAACGGAAACTGGCCGGGGTGCGGCTACGGGCGCAGCCCGCAGCCGCGTGGCATAGTAACCGGCCGCGACGACGGCGCTTCGTAGAGCCGCAACGATGGCACCACCGAACAACGACGAACAGAAACGCGCGGCCGCGCGCATCGACGAGCTCGAAACCCGGCTCGCGCAGCAGGACCAGGCGCTACTCGAGCTCAGCGACGAGCTCTATCGGCAACAGCGGCAGATCGCGCGGCTCGAGACGGAGCTACGGCAGCTCGTCGACCGCATGACAGACCGTCAGCACGCCCGAGGCCGCTTCGAGCGCCGACCGACGAGGTTCCGCCGCACTACTGATCGGCCGCGTTGCCGCCGGCGCTTCCGACCAGACGCCGCCCGCACGAGCTCGAAGATCTGCCGGTACGCGCGACCCTTCCTCGGCGCATCGCCCGGCGTCGACGTCGACTTTCGCGTCCTTGCGCACCTGCCGGATCAGCGCGCGCAACTGTTGCGCGTCGGTACCGGGATACTCCGCGAGCCAGCGTTCCAACGCAGCGTCGTCGGCGACGAGCTCGTCACGCCAGCGCTCGGCCCGGTGCAACTGCGCGGTCGCGCGCGCGGCCTGCGCGCGATCGACGTGCACCACGGCGCGGACGGCCGCCAGCGTCTCCTCGTCGAGCTTGCGCAGCAACTTGCCGATGTACAACGCCTGGCGGCGTTCCGCAATGAAGCTGTCGATCCGCCGCGCCTGGGATATCGCGTCGCGCAACGGCTCGGGCAACGAGAGTGCGTTGAGCTTCTCGGCGCCGAGCTTCACGAGCTCCACGCCAAGATCCGTGATCTCGTGAGTCGCCCGCTTGCGCTTGCTCC
This sequence comes from uncultured Gammaproteobacteria bacterium, assembly GCA_963748045.1. Lineage (GTDB taxonomy): Bacteria > Pseudomonadota > Gammaproteobacteria > Steroidobacterales > Rariloculaceae > FEN-1219. The sequence goes on along the minus strand of CAVVIC010000009.1, from coordinate 138,579 downwards.
GGCCTCGGCCCTCGATTTCGTCGCCGATCGTCGGCATCGAGCTCGACCTGCTCGTCGGGTTCCACTTCGTGGGTCGCGTTTCCGTGCCATGGGCACACACTATATACGGTGTCGCACCGCGCCCGCCCACCTGCCGACGATTCGTGTGCGGTAGACTCTCCGCCCGATGCTCACGATTCACCATCACGACAGCGCGCGCACGTTTCTCGAGCGCGCCGAAGAGCTGGCTGCTCGAGCGACGAGATCGAGTGCGCCACGGCGCTACAGAGCGCGCGCAACGCGAGCGGCAACGACGCACTGTACGAACGTCCGACCTATTGGGCCACGGTCGAGGACGAAGACTCGGTCGTGGGTTGCTGTTACCGAACGCCTCCGTATCTCGTCGGCGTCACGGCGCTGCCGGAGGACGCGGTCACGACGCTGATCGCCGATCTCTCGGTGACGTACGACAAGGTTTCCGGTTTCAGCGGGCCCGAGGAAACGGCCACCGTGCTCGCGAAGGTGTGGACCGCGCTGCGAGGCGGCTCCTGGCGCGTCACGGGCCGACAGCGGCTGCTCGCTCTGCCCGCCGAGCCGCCGCCGCGCGACGACGCCAGGCGTGCTGCGGCTCGCTAGCCCGCAACGACTACGGGTCTCGCGCAGAGCTGGGGCGCGGCGCTGTCGCTCGACAGTCGCGGCACGCCGTTCAACGCAACGTTCTGCGCCCAGCTCGCGGCGGCGAAACGTTTGTACTTCTGGGTCGACGATCAGCCGCGCTGCATGCTCGGCGTGTTGCGCGAGTCGCCGCGCTTCGCGGCCGTCGGCCTCGTCTATACGCCGGCCACGTACCGCGGCAAAGGCTACGCGACGATTGCCCTGACGGCGCTGCAGCGATTGTTCGTCGAACGCGGCCTCGAGCGTTCGTACCTCTACGTCGATCCGGCCAACGACGCCGGCAAGGCGCTCGGCGAAAGACTCGGCGGCACGCGCGTGCACGACGAGGTCGACATCGAGTGCCGTTGACGGCCCGCGCGGCGGGCTAGGCGGCGGCGAAGCTGCGCGCCGTCGCGCGCGGCCAGTACATCGCGAACACGTTGTGCGGCCACGGGCCGCGCCCTTCGCTGGCCGCGAGCACGGCGCCCGGCTCGCACCTGCGGCAGCGTGTTCGCGAGCAGACGCACTTCGCTGTGCGACACGCGGCGCACGATGTGCGTGGCGCGGAACTCGTTCGGATGCATGAGCCCGGCCGCCTGCGTGATCTCGCGCAGCGCATCCAGCGTGTGCGAGTGGAAGCGGTACACGCGCTCCGCCTTGTCGGGCACCACGAGCGCCTTCTGGCGTCGCGGGTTCTGCGTCGTGATGCCGGTCGGGCAACTGCCGGTGTGGCAGGTCTGCGCCTGGATGCAGCCGAGCGCGAACATGAAACCGCGCGCCGAGTTGCACCAGTCGGCGCCGAGCGCCATCGCGCGCGCGATATCGAACGCGCTGATGATCTTGCCGCTGCACCGATCTTGATCCGGTCGCGCAGATTCAACCCCACGAGCGTGTTGTGCACGAGCAGCAACCCTTCCTGGAGCGGCGTGCCGACGTGGTCGACGAACTCGAGCGGCGCGGCACCGGTGCCGCCCTCCTTGCCGTCGACGACGATGAAGTCCGGCGTGATGCCGGTCTCGAGCATGGCCTTGCAGATCGCGAACCATTCCCACGGGTGACCGATGCAGAACTTGAAGCCCGTCGGTTTGCCGCCGGACGCCTGCCGCAATCGCTCGACGAACTGCAAGAGACCCAGCCGGCGTGGAGAATTCCGAGTGGCTCGCGGGGCTCAGGCAGTCGACGCCGGGCGGCACACCGCGCGTGGCCGCGATCTCGGGCGTGACTTTCGAACCGGGCAGCACGCCGCCGTGGCCGGGCTTCGCGCCCTGGCTCAGCTTGACCTCGATCAGCTTCACCTGTGGATCGCGCGCGTTCTGCGCGAACTTCTGCTCGTCGAACCGGCCGCGCTCGTCGCGGCAGCCGAAGTAGCCCGAAGCGACCTCCCAGATCAGGTCGCCGCCGTGCACGCGGTGGTACGGGCTGATCGAGCCCTCGCCGGTGTCGTGCGCGAAGCCGCCCTTCTTCGCGCCGCCGTTCAACGCGAGGATCGCGTTGCCCGACAGCGCGCCGAAGCTCATCGCGGAGATGTTGAACACGCTCGTGCTGTAGGGCTGCGTGCAGCTCTTGCTCGAGCCGACCGTCACACGAAAATCCGGTGACGTCGATGTTCGTGGGCGCCAGCGAGTGGTTGATCCACTCGTAACCTTCGACGTGCGTGTCGAGCTGCGTGCCGAACGGCCGCTTGTCCGGCGTCGCCCTTGGCGCGCTGATAGACGATCGAGCGCTGCGCACGCGAGAACGGCGTCTCTTCGTTGTCGCTCTCGATGAAGTACTGGCGGATCTCGGGGCGGATGAACTCGAGCAGGAACCGCAGGTGACCGATCAGCGGGTAGTTGCGCAGCACCGAGTGCTGGCTCTGCAGCATGTCGCGGATGCCCACCGCGACGAGCACCGCGCAGACGATCGCGGCCACGTCGCCCGTGCCGGTCCAATACCAGTAGATCGCGAACCCGATCGTGAGCAGCACGCTGAGCGACCAGACCGTGTAGCGGACGGGGAAATAGCGGTCGAGTCTGCTGAGCCAAGCGTGCATCCGGCCTCCTCGGGCCAATACTTCCACGCCCGGCCAGTGCCAATCGTCGGCAGCCAAGCGGTCTTTCTTGAGCGCCGCGGGCGCAATCCGAGCGGAAGGAGCCCGACGACGGACGCATCTGCGACCTACCGCACACCCAGGAGTCGTTCCCGGGGTCGATAGCAAGGATGCTACCAGATGGCGCCTTTGTGAGAGACTTCGGAGCCAGTCTTCGTTGGGGGAGCTTCGTTCGTCATGACGAGCAGAACACTGATCGTTTACCACCGTGGCTGGTCGCGCTGACCGCGGCGCTCTGCATCGCCGACGCAGCCGCGCAAGCGCCGCCGCCCACGCTGTCGCCGCCGGCCGGCATCCAGCCGCTGCCCGTGGATCTCTTCACGACGAAGAACTACCGCCTCGACCGCAAGTACTGGAACGACAAGCGCTACACGCGCTGCAACACACCGCGGCAGCTCACGGACAAGTGGGCACAGCGCACGGGCAGCGCGTGGGGCGACTGCAACGTCGACCGGCCGGTCAACGACATCGTGAGCCCCTACCCCTACAAGACCGCGGCCGAGCACTTCGCGGCGCTGAAGGCGCAAGCCGCCGCGCACGGCGGCCCGACCAAGCAGACGCGCGCGACGCTGCCGGAGTGGGACGGCTGGTACCGCCGCGGCGCCCGCGACGATCAGTGGACGTACGGCCGCAACTTGCAAGCCTCGACGCTCGTCTCGGTGCTCACGCCGGAGTACCAGCAGCGCATGGTGCAGATGGCGTTCCACGAAGCCGTGACGAACGCGCCGCAGTGGATGGCCGCGTTCTGCTATCCGGAAGGGCTGATGCGCTGGTGGGCCGAGTTCTCGTTGAACGAGATCGAAGTGCTCGTCACGCCGCACGAAGTGCAGCTGACGACGGGCGTAGCCGACAACTTCATCCGCAAGATCATGATCGACCAGCCGCACACGATGAAGGTGCCGCAGTGGTACGGCGAGAGCGTCGGGTTCTGGGACGGCAACAAGCTCGTCGTGTGGACCGCGCAGGTGCAGTCATGGACGATGTCGCACTCGATGTTCGAGTACAGCGACAAGTTCCAGGTCGTCGAAGTCTTCTCGCCGGCCGCGAACGGCGGCTTAAGCGTCGACGCCACGTTCTACGACGCGGAAGCGTTCACGCGGCCGCTGCACATCGTCACGCCGTGGAACCGGACGGCCGGCATCGAAGACCCGCAGCACCGCTTCACGTACGTCGAGTGCCGCGTGCAGAGCACGATCGTCAACGACGCGGACGGCCGGCCCACGCAGATGACGCCCGCGGACGACGGCTACATCGACTACTTCGGGCGGCCGTGGGCCGAGAACTGGGAAAGGCACTTCGAGCAGGGCTGGGACAAACCGCCGCTTCAATAGCTAAGAGATAGCCACTCTCACCGATCCGAGGCGTCCGCGAAGATCAGGCCAGTGACGGAGCGGTCGAATGCGGCGGTTTTGCGCCCCAATCGAACCCGGTCAATCGTAGACCCGTGCAATGTTCTCGACCAGATAGGTTCCTTTGGAACGACGCGCCGTCAACGACACTCCGCCGCAGTTCCTACTTCGGTAGCCCACGTGGTAGTCGATGTCCACCAAACTACCGAACGACTCTACTCGGACTTGCCGCAGGACGAGGGATTCGCAACCAATGTCGCGACGGATCGAATCCGAGACTACCGAACTCAGCAAGAATGTTACCAACTCAACGAGCGTTCCTTCCTCGATCGGGACACGCACTTCGAAGTAGTCGTCGAACGGAACGTTAGCGCAGTCAGTCGCCGAGCTGTCGCGCGTGCGGCTTCTTGGCGGCATGTAGTAGAAGTATGTTGTCTGTTCGAGTAGCCGCGGATCGTCGAAGATGGCCCGGCCTTCAGACACGGCCCCGTGTAACAAGAAGCTGCGGCAGAGGCCAGACGCTAGGCGCGTCGGCGTCGTTGAAACCCTAACCTCGTCCGTGGTCGACGACACCACTACCCACGGCTCTAGTTGGGGCCCGAGCGCCTTTTCCAATTGGACGAAAAACGGCGTGCGGCTCGTCAACACGCCTTGGGTCGACTGCGCGAACGCCGATGCTATAAACCCGCACGTAATGGCGAGGTGGAGCGCACAGGTGCTTATACGCATCATTGGTCGTTTGACGTCGGACTTTTAGCCTGACCTGACCTCCTGGACTGGTAGATGCTATCCGGCCGCGTACCGCTTAGGAATCGTGTGAGCGGCCTTTAGAAGTCCGAACCGATACTAAGGACCCGTCACCCGCCGTCTCTTGCCGCCTGTATTCAGGCTGCCATGGATCAGCCGCACAACCAAGGCAACGACGTCAATGCCTCGCTTTGCGCACTTTCGCGGCGAGCGTGCGAAACGGCCACCCCCCTACCCTCAGTGCCCGCCGCTGCCACGCGCCGCGTTGTTTACGTTTGACGTACCTATTCCCGCTGCCATAATGATACGGTCGTTCAGATCCGCGGACACCGAGCTAGTCGCAAACGACGAGTGGACGTCGGCTTTTTCGGCCGGAGTTCAGAAGGTGGCCCGGCGGAAGATCGCGTTGCTGGATACGGCGATGAGTCTGACCGACCTACGTAGCCCGCCTGGTAACCGTCTGGAGAAACTGTCGGGTAATCGTGCGGGGCAACACAGTATTCGCATCAACCGTCAGTTCAGGCTGTGCTTCAGCTGGGTGGAAGGCGATGCATTCGATGTGGAAATCGTCGATTACCACGACTGATGATACAGCCTGAGTAGCGAACCGCAGATGAACACGAAACGACCTCCCGTGCATCCCGGCGAGATCCTCCGCGAGGAGTTTCTGAAGCCGCTGAAATTGAGCGCTTACAGGATCGCGAAGGACCTCGATATTCCGGCCAACCGTATTACGGGCATCGTCAACGAGCAGCGGGCCATGACGGCGGAGACTGCTGTTCTCCTGGCGCACTACTTCGGCTCGAGCGCGGAAATGTGGATGAACCTTCAGGCGCGATACGATCTCCGCGTCGCGCAGCGTGCCGCAGCGGCAGTCTTGCGCAAGCTACCGAAGCACGACTCCGCCGCCGCCTGAGCCATAGGCGAGCGCGTTACTCGCTGGCGGGATGCACGTCGAGGCTCTTGGCGCCCTTCGACAGCCAGCCCTTCTGTTCCCAGCGCGTGTGCACGGCCTCGGAATCGCAGATACCGTCGTTCGGCCGCGTGAACGTGCCGTCTTCCTTCACGACGAAGCACAGCGCGCCCGCGTTGCGGCCGTCGCGCATCGGGTGCATGACGACGCGAATCTTCTCGCCCTTCTTGTACGTGGTGCCGTTCACGCCTTGCCGCGCGGCGTGCACGATCGCGGCGCCTTCGAAGCTCCACGTCTTCATCTCGCCGTTCGCATCCGGCGCTTCGATCATGAGCCAGCTGTGCGGATTGTTGTAGTTCCACTGCGTGACGGTGCCTTCGACGAGCTTCTGCTGCGCGACGTCGTAGCTCGCGAACGAGTGGTGGGCCAACGCCGGCACGGCGGCAACCAAGACACCGGCGGCGACTGCGACAACGATCGGGTTCTTCATCTCTCTCACCTCTGAACGGCTCGCGGCGTTACTGCGCCGCATCGAAGATCGGATTCAGCGACTGCCCCGGCAGATCCGGGAAGTCCGTGAAGCCGCGCGGGTTCTTGTACTGCGGATCGCCGGGCAGATAGAACTGCGTGCTGCCGTCGGCCGCCTTGTACGAATTGCTGCTCGAATCGCACTCCCACGTGCGGATGCGCACGCCGTCCTTCTTCAGATCGGGCCGCGACTCGTGCGTGTAGACCGCGGATTGCGGTTTCAAGAGCACGAGCGGATCGTAGAACGTGACCTGCGTGACGAGCATCCGCGCGCCAGACGCGTTGTGCCGCTCCTGCCACGTCTCGACCATCTCGAACTGATTGCTCGTGAGCGGCATGCCGCGCACGTAGTCGGCCGGGTTCACCCACTTCGTCCAGATCACGAGCTTGTCGGCGTCCCAGAAGCCGATGCTGTCGCCGAGCGGGAAGTGCTTGGCCTCGGTGTTGATGTGCTCGGCGCCGATATAGATGCGCCGAGTCTCGTTCATCATGTCGTTCATGAGCCACGACTGATCCGGCATGTTCACGAACTCTTTGACGTACGGCTCCCACAACCAGCGCGGCACGCCGGGGTATTCGCAGTTCGTCAGGCGGTCGTAGAGCTGCTCGCCGAATTTCTCGACCTCGGCGCGTCGCTGCTTGATACTGCTTCTCGTACGGCGGCGTCAGCACCCCTTCCTTGACTGCGCGCCGGGCTCGCACGCCGTCGCGAGCGACCCGTTCACGAGGAAGATCGCGGCATCGTGTTGTTGCCGCTGGCCCAGAGTCCGCCCCACACCGGGATCGTGCCCATGGTGTGCTTCGTGCCGCCATGAGCCTTGTCGAGCAGATACTTGTAGTGCTCCTCGGCCGTCTTGAACGGCTTCGGCGGCAGCTCGACCTGCGGTACCGGCAGCCTGGCCTGCTCGTCGGCCGTCGAGTCCGCGCTTCGTGCGGTCCTGCGCGTGCGCGACGCCGAGCGCAGCGGCGAGCACCACCGCCACACCGGTCACGAGAGTCTTTCTGACTTGCATAACTCCCCCGGAGAAATTTGCGCGATTACGACGAACGCTTCGCGCGCAACGCCGCGAGCGCGAGCCGCTCTTCCTTGTTCGGATCGTTCGCCACGCGCACCGTCGAGCCGAACATCATCGTCGGGAGCGTGCTCGGGATCGAACTTCGGCCAGCGCGGCATGTCGGCATGATTCGGATCGCCCGTGCGCGCGAACGCGGCCCAGGCGGCGCTCATGACGTGGCCGAGCTGGTAGCGTTCCTGCGCCGAACCCGTCATCGAGGCGCCGCTGTCCATGTTGTAGAACACGAACGGGATGTCGAGCGTGTGGTACGCACCCATGCGGTCGTTGTGCACCGGCGACTGCCAGTCGAAGAAGTACAGGTAGCTCGCCGCCGTGCCCTGCTCGACCTTAAGCCTGCACAGCGCCTGCGCGCTCGCGCGCCGTTGATCGTCGGCTTCGGCCATGAGCCAGAGCATCTGATTGCGCGTGGTCGGGTGCAGCCGCTTGTACAGCCCGAGCAGCTTCTGGCCTTCGGCCGCGTCATCGTTCGCCAGCCGTTTCGTGAAGCGGTCCTGCATCTCGGCGTCCGCGAGCTCGTACGGCGGCGGGCCCACCCAGCCGTTCTCGTTCTCGACAGAGCCCGCCAGCAGCGGAACATCCGCAGAGTACGACGGCGCCGTCGGATCCCACTGATGCCGCGGCAAGATCTTGCCGTCGATGACCGGGCCGTTACCAAGACGCGCGATGCGCGGCTCGGCGTAGTAGGCCTTCTGAATGTCGTGCCAATCGATCTGCTGGATCTTCTCGAGCTGGTTCTTCGCGATGCCGAGCCGCGCGAGCAACTGTTCCGCGCCGGCGCTCGCATCGTCGGCCGATTGGCCGCGGAACGCGGAGCCGCTCTGCGCGATCGCGCGGTGGAACAGGCCTTTCGCGGAAGGCATCGCCATCACGGTCGTGGTCTTACCGCCGCCGCCCGACTGGCCGAAGATCGTGACGCGACTCGGATCGCCGCCGAAGTTCTCGATGTTGTCGCGCACCCATTCGAGTGACGCCGCGAGATCCTGGATGCCGACGTTCGTCGCGCCCGCCCATTTCTCGCCGCCGATGTCGGCCAGGTGCAGGTAGCCGAAGATGTTCAGCCGATGATTGACGGAGACGACCACGACATCCTCTTTCTTCGCGAGGTTCGTGCCGTCGTACAGCAGATAGTTGCCGGAGCCGGCCGAGAAGCCGCCGCCGTGCATCCACACCATGACCGGCCGACGCTTCTTGTCGAGGGCGGGAGTGAACACGTTGACGCTGAGGCAATCCTCACTCTGCGGCGTGAGGCGATTCAGCGCGGTAACGACGGGCGACGGCTCGGTGCCGCCCGGCTCCATCGGCGCCGCCCACGTGATCTCGAAGTGATCCTTCACGCCGGACCATGCGGCCGGCTTCTGCGGCGGCATGAACCGATTCGCGCCGCTCGTCGGCGCGCCGTACGGCACGCACCAGAACTGCTGGACGCCGTCCTTCAGCAGGCCGCGAACCTGACCGTACTTGGTCTTCGCGACACCGCCCACGGTCGTGAGTCGACGATCCTGCGCCAGCGCCGTCAGCGGCAACCCGCCGAACGCCATGCCGGCGCCCGCCGCGGCGAGACTCGCACCGATGAAAGTTCTGCGGTCGATGTTGCGCCGCCCAAAATCGCGTCCAGAGCTCATGCACTACCCCCCGAAGTCGCCCGCTCACACGGGATTGTTGATTGCCGAATAAGATAACCCGAACAGCCCCGCCGCGACCAAAAGATCCGCGAAGACGAACGAACCCGGCGGTTCGGTGCGTAGTGGTTTCAGTGACCGGCCGGGTCGCGCCGTTGCAGACGCGGTTCGCCGGGCCTATTCTGCTCGACGCACAGTTGGCAAACGCGCCTGGTCAGCGCAGCTCCACGAGGTTCACAGCATGCCCGTCAATCCGCAAGACCGACCCATCGAACAGTTGCGCGAGCAAACCGTCGACCAGCTGATCATGAATTACGGCCACGGCCGGCTGTCGCGCGAAGCCTTCGAACGCCGGCTCGACGAAGCGCTCGATGCCAAAACGGCCGACAAGCTCGTCGAGCTCACACACGACCTCGATCTGAAAGCCGACAAGGACTACACGGCCCAGAAGAAGGCCGAGCTCGGCATTCGCGTCGACTCCACCGCGACGGTCGAGGGCGACGAAGTCGAGACTATGGTCAACATCTTCGGCGGCACCACGCGCTCCGGCGCCTGGGACGTGCCGAAAGAGATCAAGATGATCAACGTGTTCGGCGGCTGCGAGCTCGACTTCAGCAATGCACGCTTCACCGCGAAGACCACGCGCATCATGATGTTCTGCATGTTCGGCGGCGCGAGCTTCCGCGTGCACGAAGGAATGCGAATTCGAGTCGAAGGCCATCTGCATCTTCGGCGGCGTGGACAACCGCGCGGGTTCGAGCCCCGATCCAGACGCGCCGACGCTGATCATCGAAGGCATCGCACTATTCGGCGGCGCCGACATCAAGATCAAGAAGACGCCGAAGCAGAAGTTCCAGGAATTCGCGAACACGCTGCGGTCGATGTTCGACCCGGAGCCGCCGCGCGCCTGACGCGCGCCGGCCCCGTTTACCAAACCGCTAGTACGCGAGCGGGTCCGGCCGGATCTGGAAGTGCACGGCCTTGCCGGTCGTGCCTTTGCCACCCTCGACGTGCCAGATCAGGTGCGTGCCGTAGTTGGCCCACAACCCTCGGCCTTTCCACCCCGCCGCCGGATCGTCGATGCGCCCGTCCATGCCGCGGTGGTAGAAACCGAGCGGATACGGCACACGGAGCTTCAGCCATTTTCCGGTCTTCGGATCGAGCGCCAAGATCGCTTCGGAGTTCGAGCCCGTGGCGAACGGCGTGTTCGCGCCCAGTCCCGACACGTTGTGCTGGTCCACCCAGTTGAAGTAGTGGAAGTCCGACGGGATGTCGGTGCCCTTGAAGCGCGGCCCGTCCGTAACGTGCAACGTCCACCCGGCTTCGCACTGCGTGCCTGAGAGCGCGCGCGGCCCGTTGAACACCTTGCACTTGCTGCGATCGAAGCTCGCGAGATGGCTGCTCGCCGCGAGCGCGGTCCACACGAGACCGTTGCTGTCGATGTCGATGCCGCGCGGATCGATGCCGGCCGCCGGCACCTTGTAGACCTCGGTCATGCAGGTCTCCGGCGGATTGTTGCCGCGGTCGATGCGCACGATGTAACCGGGGAAATCCTCGGACGCACCCCACACCGAGTTGTCGACCGGGCTCGGAATGATCGAGTACAGGTTGTAGCGCACTTCGGTGTCGAGTTTCGGGTCGATCGGGCCGCCGGCCTTGTTCCATGGCTTCGTGATCTTGCCGTCGCCGTTGCTGTCGACGATCTGCGGGCACCAGCCCTGTGCCGCCTGCTCGTCGTGAGTGCGGTCGAACTCGCGCGTGTTGACCCAGCCCAGGATCGGCCCGAGCAGCTCGTTGAAGTAGATCGTCTGATCCGGGTCGTTGTCGAACTGCAGGTGGTGCGTGGCGAAGCACGTATCGATGAGCTCGAACTTGCCCGTCGCAGGATCGTAGATCGAAGCCTGGCGGTTGCTGAACGTCAGCGGGTAGTACTTGGCGAACTTGTTGCTCGAACCTTCCTTGCAGAACGCAGGCTCGTTGTCGCGGATCTTCGACGTGGACCACACGCGGCCCTTGCGATCCATCATCGGGTTGTGAGGATCGGCGGGGTTCTCCTTGCCCCACACATGCTCCATGCCCCAGAAGTTAGACGGCATGGCGGGCGGCGGAAAGCGTGTCGACACCTTGCGCGGGTCATCGCGCGTCGGAATCACGATCTCGTATGTCTCGTTCGCGACGGGATCGAGCACGGTGAGCCGCGCCGTGGCCCGCCGACACGGCGTAGACCTTGCCGTAGGCGTTCACGGTCGGGTCGTTCTTGTCCGTCGAGATCTCGTCGTGCATGAACGACTGCGAAGTGCCCCAGTCCCACAGCGTGACGACCACGTTGCGCTCGATGCCGGCCGGACGCGGCGGCTGCGGCGGCAGCTCGCCCTGCGCGATGCGCGTGGTCCAGTCGGCCAGGACCTTCGCGCCGGCCTGCGTGCCCCACTGCGCCATCGTGCCGGCCATCGCGCTGCCGCGCACGCCGAGCTGCGTGCGATACACCCACGCCTCCTCCGGCGTCTTGAAACCGAGGTGGTCCATGTGGCCGAGCGTGCGCGTGATCTGCGTGCCGAGCTCGTGGCAGAAGTTGCAGCCGCTCTTGATGTTGTAGATCCAGTGCGCCTGCGAGTCCATGGTGGGCGGCATGCCGTTGCCCTTGTCGCCCGTGCCGGGGAAAGCGCTCTTTGGCGGCGGCTGCAGCAGCGACAGCCAGTAGTTACCGGGATAGACCTTCGCGGCGTCGGCCAGCGTAGGCGCGACCACCGCCGTGAGATTCAGCGCCGTGTCGCCGGGCCGGCCTTTGACCTTGGCCGAGTCCACGAGCCCGTAACCGCGCACCCAGACGTTGTACGTGGCGGTCGGCAACTGCGGCAGCACGTAGCGGCCGTCGTCGCCCGTGACGACGATCTTGATCATCGGCGTCCTGGTTTCCGTGGTCTCGGCGATGACCCACACACCGGCCTCGGGGCCCTTGCTACTGCTCACGACCCCGCTGATGTAGCCCTCGGGTAACGCGGGGACTGCTGCGATCGCGGTGAAACACGTCAGCGCGGCGCCGACTGCGCAGATGCAGGCAACCGTACGGCCGCCGAAGCTCGAGATGTTCATGAGTACCTCTTAATGACGTTTCTTTGGTGATCTGCCGCGCGCCGTTCAGACGTCCATGAGGTCCATGCACTCGGCGATGCTCTTCAACGGATCGCGGCCCGGCCCCGGGCGCCACTCGTGGCTCACGTAACCCGTGTACGGCAACGACGCGATGACCTGCGCGATGAAGTGGTAGTTCAACTCCTGCGTGCCGTCGATCTCGTTGCGCGCCGGAATCCCGGCCGTGTGGAAATGCCCGATCCACTGAATCGACTTGCGCAAGTGCTCCGCCACGTCGCCGTCCATGATCTGCAGGTGATAGAGGTCGCACACGATCTTCACGTTCGGCGAGTTCACGCGCTCGCACACGCCTGCGCCCCAGTCCCAGTGACCGAAAACCTGGTCCTCGCGGCCGAAGCGCGGATCGGTGCGCCGGTTGTTCATGTTCTCGACCGCCAGAACGACATTGCGGTCTTCGAGGTGATGCTTGATGCGGTTCAGGAACGCGACGGCGTTGTCGGCGGCGCGCTCGTATTCCATGCCGCGGCGCTTGCCGCCGATCGTGATGATGGTCTTGACGCCAGCCGCGGCCACGGTGTCGATGTACGGCCGCAGCGCCTTCTCGAGATCGTCATGCACTTCGGCGTGGATGATGCCGTTGTCGAACGTGACGGGGCCGGCGCCGGCCAACAGCGGCTGCAACCCGTACTTGCGCAGCGTGGGCCACTCGGCCGGGTCGATCAGATCGAAGCCGTAGGCACCGAGTCGCGCGGCCTCGCGACACATGTCGTCGAAGGAAAGCTTCGTGTCTTCACCGAACGTGGTCTTCCACAGACCCTGCTTGATGCGGCCTTTGCGCGCGACCTTGGGTTGCACGTTACCCCCCGCTTGCTGCCCGGCCGCGGGCCAACCGGTGGCCATGGTGGCACCCGCCGCGAGCATCGCCAGCGCATCCCGTCTGTTCATTCCCCCGCTCCCCCATGCACGACCGCGCTCATCTTATGCCCTGGTGCGCGAGGGGCAAAGCCTCGCGCCGTTCAGGCGGGCGCGATGCGGTCGGTCCGCATGTAGGGGCGCAGCGCCTCCGGAATCACGATCGTGCCGTCGGCTTGCTGGTAGTTCTCGAGCACGGCGACAACCGTGCGGCCGGCGGCGAGTCCCGAGCCGTTCAGCGTGTGCACGAGCTCGGGCTTGCCGGTCTCAGGATTGCGCCAACGTGCCTGCATGCGCCGGGCCTGGAACGCCTCGCAATTGCTGCACGACGATATCTCGCGATACTTGTTCTGACCCGGCAGCCATACCTCGAGGTCGTAGGTCTTCGCGGAACCGAAACCCGTGTCGCCGCCGCACAGCGCCATGACGCGGTACGCGAGACCGAGTTTCTTCAGAATCGTTTCCGCGTGGCCGACCAGGATCTCGAGCTCGCGGTAAGACTCGTCCGGCTTCGCAGATATGGACCAGCTCCACCTTTTCGAACTGATGCTGGCGAATCATGCCGCGCGTGTCCTGGCCGTACGATCCGGCTTCCGAACGGAAGCATGGCGTATGCGCCGTCAGGCGCATCGGCAACTGATCCGCTTCGACAATCGTGTCGCCGATCAGGTTCGTCAACGACACCTCGGCGGTCGGAATCAGGCGCAACCTGTTCTCGCCCTCGAGCGCAAACAGGTCGGCACCGAACTTCGGCAGCTGACCGGTACCGAACAGCGTCTTGTCGTTGACGAGGTACGGCACGTAGGTTTCGCTGTAGCCGTGCTCGCCGGTGTGGACGTCGAGCATCAACTGAATGAGCGCGCGATGCAGACGCGCGAGCCGCAGCTTTCAACACCACGAAGCGTGCACCGGAGAGCTTCGCCGCTGCGTCGAAGTCGATGAGCCCGAGTTTCTCGCCGAGCGCCACGTGATCGAGTGGCGCGAACGGAATTGCGGTGGCGCGCCCCAGCGACGCACTTCGACGTTGGCGCTTGAATCGGCGCCTTCGGGCACGGAAGCGTGCAACAGATTCGGCAGCCGGCCTGAAAGTCGTCGAGCTCGGCCGCGAGCGCCGTCAGGCGTGCCTCGCTGCTCGCGAGCTCGTCGCCGAGCTGGCCGACCTCGCGCTTCAACGCCTCGACGTCGCCACCGGCGGCTTTCGCACGACCGATCGCCTTGGAGCGCTCGTTGCGCGCCTGGCGCAAGCCCTCGACCTTGACCTGCAGATCCTTGCGCTCCGACTCGAGCGCGACGTAACGCTCGCGATCGAGCTTGAAGCCGCGGCGCGCGAGATTCGCGGCGACGGCGTCGAGATCCTGGCGGAGGATTTTCGGGTCGAGCATGCGTCTATCTTACGGGGAACAGTTTCTCGATGCGCTGGCACCACCGGGTCAGCACGGTCATCGACAGCGCCAACCCAATCAGTACACCAACCGTATCCGCCGCGAGATCGAGAAGATCGGGTGTACGCGTCGGCGTCAGACCCTGCAGCAACTCGAGCCCGCCGCCGAGCACCACGAGCGCTACACCGACCCAAACCTGCGAGGTTCGCCGGAACATCCCGCCGAACCATGCCATGAGTCCCGCGTACGCTGCGGCATGTTCGAGCTTGTCGTTGAGCGTGCCGAACAAGATCTCGACCGCCTTTGCGGGCATGAGGCTGGCACCGACGACGACGAAGACCATCAGCCAGCCGAGTAGGAGCCAGAGCCTGGGATAACGCAGCGGTAGCAAGCTTGCTCAGCCCTCGTCGCCGATCACGTCGACGCCAGCGGGCGGCTTGAACTCGAACGTGCTGTCTGCCACGTCGGGATTGACCGCAAGATTTTCGAGCTCGATGCGCGTGACCTGATTCAAGCCGTCGACGAGCTCGAGCCGCTGCGGCGCTTTGCCTTTGAACCCGATCAGCACGGAGCTGAAATCCGTGCCGCCTTTCTTCGGCACGAGCTTGATCCAGTCGAGGCCGTCGCGCTTGTAGGTTTGCACGACGTTGAACCCGTCGCGAACGCTGCGATCGCCGCTCAAGAGCATCGCCGGCGTCGACTCGACGGTGGAATCGAGCGGCGCCACCGTGACCTGCGCGAGCTCGATGTCGTAGATCCACAGCTTACTGCCGTCGGCGACCACGGTCAGCTGCGTCGGCTGCGCGTAAATCCAGCGGAAGCGGTTCGGGCGACGCAGCGACAGCGTGCCCGTTTCGGTTTGCAGCAGCCGTTGATCGGCGGTCCACAGCTCCTGCTTGAAGTCGGCCGTGAGCGTTTGAACGTCGCTCAGAAACGCGTCGAGCGTAGCCTCTCCGACCGCGGCATTGCCGTCGGCCGCGGGCTGCGCCCACGCCGCGCCGCAGAGGGCGACGAGACAGAGGAACGGAAGCCTAGTCGTGCGCAGGAGGCGGAGGCGCCAGAACTTCCCTGAATCCATTGGTCTGCAAGCTTCCGACAATGCCAGCCTCTTCCATGGTTTCGACCATGCGCGCCGCGCGGTTGTAGCCGATCTTCAAGCGCCGCTGGATACCGGAGATCGAGGCTTTGCGCGTCTCGGTCACGATGCGCACGGCCTGATCGTAGAGCGGATCCTGTTCGCCGTCCAACTCGCCCGGCGTAGCGCCTGCGGCCGAATCGAGCCCGAACACGTCGCCGGCCGGACCGTCGAGCACGTTGTCGATGTAGTTCGGCTTGCCGCTGGCGCGCAGCGCCTTCACGACCTTGTGCACCTCGTTGTCGGACACGAACGCGCCGTGCACGCGAATCGGCATCGAAGTGCCGAGCGGCAGATACAACATGTCGCCGTGGCCGAGCAGATGCTCGGCGCCGATCTGATCGAGGATCGTGCGCGAATCGACCTTGGCCGACACCTGGAACGCGATGCGGCACGGGATGTTCGCTTTGATCAGGCCCGTGATCACGTCCACGGACGGCCGCTGGGTGGCGACGATCATGTGAATACCGGAAGCGCGCGCCTTCTGCGCCAGACGCGCGATCAGCTCTTCGACCTTCTTGCCGACCATCATCATCATGTCGGCCAGCTCGTCGATGATCACGACGACGAACGGCAGCGTCTCGAGCTGGGGCGCCGTCTCGCCTGTCGACCTCGGGCTTGAAGGTGGGATCCAGCAGCGGCTTGCCGCCTTCCTTGGCTTCGGCGACCTTGCGGTTGTAGCTCGACAGGTGGCGGACGCCGAGTCCGGCCATCAAGGCGTAGCGGCGCTCCATCTCCGCGACGCACCAGCGCAGCGCGTTCGCGGCCTGCTTCATGTCGGTGACGACCGGCGCGAGGAGATGCGGGATACCTTCGTAGACCGAGAGCTCGAGCATCTTCGGGTCGATCATGATCAACCGGACGTGCTCGGGCGTGGACTTGTACAAGAGGCTCAACACCATCGCGTTCAAGCCCACGGACTTACCGGAGCCCGTGGTGCCAGCGATCAGGAGGTGCGGCATGCGCGCGAGGTCCGCCACGACCGGCGCACCGCCGATGTCCTTGCCAAGCGCGAGCGTGAGCGGCGACTTCAGCTCGTCATAGGCCTGCGACTTGATGATCTCGCCGAGCGCGATCGTTTCGCGCGTTTCGTTCGGAATCTCGAGGCCCACGTAAGGCTTGCCGGGAATGATCTCGACGACGCGCACGCTGACGGTCGCGAGCGACCGCGCGAGATCCTTCGCTAGACTGCTGATCTGGCTGCTCTTGACGCCGGCCGCCGGCTTCAGCTCGAAACGCGTGATGACAGGCCCCGGATGCACGGCGACGACTTCGGCCTCGACGCCGAAATCGTTGAGCTTGATCTCGACGAGCCGCGACATGGCCTCGAGCGCCTCGGGCGAGTACCCGCCTTCCTTCGGCGGCGGATCGTCGAGCAGCGACAAGGCCGGCAGCTCGTTCGACTGCGGCGGCTCGAACAACGGCACTTGCCGTTCGCGCTCGAGCCGTTCGGTCGCGCGCGCGCTGACTTCGATCTTCTCGAGCAGAGGCTCGATGCGCGGCGCGGGGGACTTAGGTCTAGCGCGCACCTTGCTCACGACTTCCTGCCGCTGCTGCTTGGCGCGACGGCCGGCCCACCAGATGCGTGCTTCGCCGATCCATACGTTCAGCTCGGCGAGGCCGAAGTAGACGGCACGACCCGTGCGATCCATGACCGCGACCCACGACACGCCCGTCGTGAGCGACACGGCCGCGAGCCACACCACGAGCAACAACACGGTGGCGCCGAGCATACCGAGCGCGTATGCGAGACCGTGGCCGACGAGCTGCCCCAAGATTCCGCCGGCCGTCTCGCGCATGCTCGTGGACGTGAAGTGCAGCGTCGCGAGCCCGGAGCTCGACGCGATCGCGAACAGGAACCCTGTCCCCCGCCAGATCATCGCCGCTCGTTCCGGCAGTTCCTCGCTGCGGAACAGAAACACGCCCGCGATGACGACGAGCACGGGGAACAGATACGCCGACGCGCCGAACAGCACGAACGCGACGTCGGCGAACCATGCGCCGGCCGGCCCCATGCGATTGGCGACCGTGTCGCTGCCGCCGGCCACGCTGAACGCGGGATCGACGGGGCTGTAGCTGAGCAGTGCCAACAACAAAATCACGCCGACGCCCGCAAGCAACCAGAACGCCGATTCGCGCAGACCGCGGATTCGCGGCACGAAGAACGTCTCGAGCGTGCTGGCCTTGGCTTTATTCAAGTGGCGCGACAGTAAATTGACTTAATGCAATGATTATACTGATAAGTAGGGTCGCGCATAGTCCGCCGTCAAGATTGCCGGATTCGGCCCTCTTACCAGCCTCGCAGCGACTCGACGACCGCGGACTTGGGCGGCACACTCGCGGCATGCGCCTCTACGATCCAACAATGGCCGAGCCTTGGCACCGTCGCGGCCTCGGCCTGGAACGCGCTCGCGGGCGATAACCCGTTCTTGAGCCACGCATTCCTCATGGCGCTCGAGCGCAGCGGCTGCGTGGGACCGGGCACCACGTGGCAACCCGCCTACCTCACGGCCAGCGACGAGCTCGGCTTCGTCGGCGCACTACCCCTGTATATAAAGTACGACTCGCGCGGCGAATTCGTGTTCGATTGGAGCTGGGCCGACGCCTACGAGCGCGCCGGCCGGTCGTACTATCCGAAGCTCGTCGCTGCCGTGCCGTTCACGCCGGCCACCGGCGCGCGCATGTTGCTGCGAGCCGGCGCAGACCCCGCCGTTGGCCGCGCCCTGATCCAGGCCGCGCGCGAAGCAGCCATCGCACTCGATGCGTCGTCGCTGCACGTACTGTTTCCGACGGAGGCCGAAGCACCGCTGCTCGAGGCCGAGGGCCTGCTCGCTCGCAAAAGCTGCCAATTTCACTGGCACAACGACGGCTACGCCGACTTCGACGACTTCCTCGCGAGGTTCAGCTCCGCGAAGCGCAAGAAGGCCAAGCGGGAACGGCGGCGTATCGCCGAAGCCGGCATCACGTTCGAGCACCTGCGCGGCGACGAGCCGACGGCGGCAGACTGGGACACGATCTTCGACTGCTATTCGCGCACGTTCGCGCAGCACGGCCGCTCGCCGTATCTGAACCGTGAGTTCTTCGACGAGATCGTCGCAACGATGCCCGGCAACCTCGTCGTAGTGCTCGCGCGCCACCAAGGCACGCCGATCGCGACTGCCCTCTGCTTCCGCAGCGCCGACACGCTGTATGGTCGCTACTGGGGCAGCGTCGCCGACTTTCACAGCCTGCACTTCGAGACCTGTTACTACCAGGGCATCGACTACTGTATTCGCGGCGGCTTGCAGAAGTTCGAGCCCGGCACTCAGGGCGAGCACAAGATCAGCCGCGGCTTCACGCCGCAGGCCACATGGTCATATCACTGGCTACGGGATCGGGAATTTCACGCGGCTGTCGGCACTTTTCTCCGTCGCGAAACACGGCACGTCGATGCGTACATGACGGAGCTCGACGAGCACGTGCCATACCGCGAACAAACGCTGGACGGCCCGAACGCACTCTCGATGCGCGACGGCTGAGCCACCGATGCGCACGCTACGCTGGCTGTCGCGCTCGACCGCAGTCGATTTTCCGCCGCCGGACGAGGCACTCACCGAGCCGAACGGTTTGCTCGCGGCCGGCGGCGACCTTACGCCCGAGCGTCTGCTCGCGGCCTACCGGCGCGGCATCTTCCCCTGGTACGACGAGCGCCAGCCGATTCTGTGGTGGAGCCCGGATCCGCGCGCGGTGCTGTGGCCCGACGGACTGCACGTCTCGCGCAGCCTGCGCCGGTCGATGCGCAACGGCCGGTTCGAGTTTCGCGTCGACAGCGCATTCGACGACGTCGTCGCCGCCTGCGCGGCGCCGCGTTCGTACACCGACGGCACGTGGATCACGCCCGACATGGCCGCCGCCTACGGCCGTCTGCACCGCTTGGGGTGGGCGCACTCGTTCGAAACGTGGCGCGACGACACGCTCGTCGGCGGGCTATACGGTGTCGCGCTCGGTCGCGTGTTCTTCGGCGAGTCGATGTTCACGCGCGCCACCGACGCATCGAAGGTCGCGCTCGTGCACGCCGTGGAGTACCTCCGCGAACGGCAGTTCGCCCTGATCGACTGTCAGGTCGCCTCGGCGCACACGCTGAGTCTTGGCGCCACGAACATCGGGCGCCCCGAGTTTCTGCGGCTCCTGGCGCAGCATTGCGAGCCGCTGGGCGCACCGCACTGCTGGTCTTGAGCCCGCGCCGCGAGCCGCCGCGCATCGGTTTGCCGCCTTTGCTGCCCGTATGCAACAATGCGCCGCCCGCCGGGCTCAGAGCTGTTGCTGAATGCCAAAAGAAGAAGCGATACAAATGGAAGGTACGGTAGTGGAAACGCTACCGAACACGACATTTCGCGTGGAGCTCGAAAACGGACACGTCGTCACGGCGCACATCTCCGGCAAGATGCGCAAACACTACATTCGGATCCTGAAGGGCGACGCCGTCACGGTGGAGCTCACGCCGTACGACCTGACCAAAGGCCGCATCACCTACCGGGCGCGCTGACCCGCGCTCAACTCCCGCCGCCTTCGTCCTTCTGCTCTGCGAGATCGTTCTCGCGATGTTCGCCGTTGCGCGGCCGGCGCGCGGCGCGAGCGTTGTCCGCCGGCTCCGGCAAGTGCTCTAGCTCGCGCAACGTCGGTTCTATCGTGAGCCGTAGTGACTCGGCGCCGGGAGCCACTTCGACCCGCACGTGACCGCCGCCGGCCAGCTTGCCGAACAACAGCTCTTCCGCGAGCGGCCGCTTGATGTGCTCCTGAATGATGCGCGCCATCGGCCGCGCGCCCATCTTCTTGTCGTAGCCGCGAACCGCGACCCAGTCGCGCGCCGCCGGATCGAGCTCGATCGTGACGTCCTTCTTGTCGAGCTGCGTTTCGAGCTCCACGACGAGCTTGTCGACCACGCGCGCGACCGACTGCTCGTCGAGCGCCTGGAACTCGATGATGGCATCGAGTCGGTTGCGGAACTCCGGCGAGAACAGCTTTTTCAGCACTTCCATCGCGTCGGTCGAGTGATCCTGCACCGTGAACCCAACGGAGGCGCGCGTCGCTTCCTGCGCGCCGGCGTTGGTCGTCATGACGATCGTGACGTTGCGGAAATCGGATTTGCGACCGTTGTTGTCCGTCAACGTGCCGTGATCCATGACCTGCAGCAGCAGGTTGAACACTTCCGGGTGCGCCTTCTCGATCTCGTCGAACAACAACACACAATGCGGGTGTTTGCTGATGGCCTCAGTCAGCAGACCGCCCTGATCGAACCCGACGTAACCCGGCGGCGCGCCGATCAGGCGCGACACGGTGTGCCGCTCCATGTACTCCGACATGTCGAAGCGCACGAGCTCCACACCCATCGTCAGCGCGAGCTGACGTGTGACCTCGGTCTTGCCGACGCCGGTGGGGCCCGAGAACAGGAACGAACCCACGGGCCGTCGGTCGTCGCCGAGCCCCGACCGCGCCATCTTGATGGCGGATGCGAGCGCGCCGATCGCGCGATCCTGGCCGAAGATCACGAGCTTCAAATCGCGCTCGAGGTTCTTCAGTACGTCGCGGTCGGATGCGGATACCGTCTTCGGCGGGATGCGCGCGATCTTCGCGACGATGTTCTGGATCAGCTCGACGTCGACGACACGCGGCTTCGTGGCTTGCGGCTGCAACCGGCAGTTCGCTCCCGCCTCGTCGATGACGTCGATGGCCTTGTCGGGCAAATGCCGATCGTTGATGTGCTTGGCCGACAGCTCCGCAGCCGCACGCAACGCCTCGTCGGAATACGTGACGTCGTGATGCTCCTCGAAGCGGGTCTTCAGGCCGCGCAGGATCTCCACGGTCTCTTCCACCGAAGGCTCGGTCACGTCGATCTTCTGGAAGCGGCGCGCGAGCGCGTGGTCCTTCTCGAAGATGCCGCGGAACTCGGTATACGTGGTGGAACCGATGCAGCGCAGCTCGCCGTTTGCGAGCAGGGGCTTGATCAGATTCGACGCATCCATGACTCCACCCGATGCGGCGCCGGCGCCGATCACGGTGTGGATCTCGTCGATGAACAGAATGGCGCCCGGCTGTTTCTTGAGCCCTGCCACCACGCCCTTCAGGCGCTTCTCGAAGTCGCCGCGATACTTGGTACCGGCGATCAACGAGCCCATGTCGAGCGCGTAGACCGTGCAGTTACGCAGGATCTCGGGCACCTTGCCCTCGACGATCAAGCGCGCCAAGCCCTCGGCCAGCGCGGTCTTGCCGACGCCGGCCTCGCCGACGAACAGCGGATTGTTCTTGCGCCGCCGGCAGAGAATCTGCACGGTGCGCTCGACCTCGGCCTGCCGGCCGATCAACGGATCGATCTTGCCAGCCTCCGCGAGCGCGTTGAGGTTCGTGGTGAAGCGTTCGAGCGGATTCGCCGTCTGCGCCGCGCTCACCGTCGGCGCCGCCCTCCTCGCCTTCGGGCTTGCTCGGCTCCTGGACCTTCGGCACGCCATGCGAGACGAAATTGACGACGTCGAGGCGCTTGACGTCCTGCAAATCGAGGAAGTAGACGGCCTGCGACTGCTTCTCGCTGAAGATGGCCACGAGCACGTTGACCGGCGTGACCTCCTTCCGCGCGCTCGACTGCACGTGGAAGACCGCGCGCTGCAACACGCGTTGGAAGCCGAGCGTCGGCTGGACCTCGGTCTCTTCTTCCTCGCCGCGCAACCGCGGCGTGGACTCCTCGATGAATGTCTTGAACTCGCGACGCAGCCGGGCGAGATCTGCGCCGCAGGCCTTCAACACCTCGATGACCGCCGGCGTGTCGAGCAACGCGAGCAGCAGATGCTCGACGGTGATGAACTCGTGCCGCTCTTCGCGCGCGCGCTGAAAAGCCTCGTTCAGACAGTATTCGAGCTCGCTCGATAACATTTAGGTTTCTTCCATGGTGCAGAGCAATGGATGCTGGTGCTGCTGTGCCAAACCCGTGACCTGCGCGACCTTGGTCTCCGCGATCTCATAGGTATAGACACCGCAGACGCCTTTTCCCTTCGTATGGACTTCCAGCATGATCCTGGTCGCCGTCGTCCGATCCAGCGAGAAGATCTTCTCGAGCACCTGAACGACGAATTCCATCGGAGTGTAATCGTCGTTCAACAGTACTACGCGATAAAGCGGTGGGCGCTTCAGCCGCGGCTTGGCCTCCTCGGTCACCAGACCGTGATCTGCGCCTCTTCGATCCTTGTGTGCTCGTTCGACATCCTGACGGGAATTCTATCGGCGGAGATCGGTCAATTGAACAACAAATCGGAGTACGTCGGACACTGCAACCGTAGTTGCCGAAAGCAACTGTGCCCTATTCGACACTATTAGTAAATTCAGTTACTTGTTACACATCGTGCGACTGCCCTATGATGGCGAACTGTCCGTGAGCTGAGCGGGACCGAGCATTCATTTATGGATGTCGCCAAGCGACTCGTCGACTGGACGGAGCAACCGCCGGAGCAGTGGCTCAACGTCGTCAACAAATACCTGCCACCCGCCGTCACGGCGGTGCTCGTCGTGACCGATTGCCTACCAGCTCGCCGGCATCACCTGGAGCCTCGTTCCGGGCGCACCGCCGACCTTGGCGCCGCGGCCTGTAGCCTCGAAGCCCGCGGAGCAACCCACGGATCTCGGCAAGCTCACGAACTCGCACCTCTTCGGCGAGCCCCGTGCAGAGGCCGCGCCCGTCGTCGAAACCGTCGATGCACCGGACACGAGCTTGAGCCTTTCGCTGACCGGCATCCTCGCCTACGGCCCCAAGGGCCAGGCCATCATCTCGGCCAATCGCGGCCAGGAAAAGACGTACCACGTCGGTGACTCCGTCGATAACGCGGACGGCGCCACTCTGCATTCCATCGAGCCGGACCGCGTGCTGCTCAATCGCAACGGCCAGCTCGAGACGTTGCGCCTGCCGCAGCAGGTTGCAAGTACCGCTGCACGCACCACGAGCCCCGTTCTTCCGCCGGCGGCCGCACAGCCTGCCGGCTCGCTTCGGCAAGTGATCAGCGAGAACGCCTCGCGCCTGACCGACGTCGTGCGCCTAGCCCCGCACGTTCAGGAAGGCAAAGTCGTGGGCTTCCGCGTCAATCCGGGCAGAGACCGCGCCACGTTCGAAGCGTTGGGCCTGCAGGCCGGCGACGTCGTGACCGACATCAACGGCACGGTTCTAGACGATCCGAGCCAAGGCTTGCAGGTGTTCGAGTCTCTCGGCGAAACGACGCAAGCCAACGTCACCGTGCTCCGCGAAGGCACGCCACAGGTCATCGTCATCGATACTACGCAGCTGAAGAAGCTTCAGGAGAAGCGCGAGTGATGGATCTCCGGAAGCTTCCGCGCGACTGGCGCGACGCCCAGTCGCGGCGGCCGCGACGGTCGAAGCTGATCACCGTTTGCGTCGGCGCCGCGCTCGGCCTGCTCTCCGGCAGTCTCGGGCTGGCGCAGCAGGGACCGCAGCTGACGCCGAACTACCGGGACGCCGACATTCGAGTGGTCGCCGAGCAGGTCTCGCAGGTCATCGGTCGCACGATCATCGTCGACCCACGCGTTCGGGCGCAGGTCACCGTACTGTCGAACGCGCCGATGTCGCCCCCTGCCTTCTACCGACTGTTCCAGTCCGTGCTCGAGGTTCATGGTTTCGTCGCGCTCGACTCCGGCGATGCGCTCCAGATCGTGCCCGACGCGAACGCGCGCTTTGGAGCCGGCTCCGACTACGTGACGCAAGCGATCGTGCTCGAGAACATCGCCGCGGCGCAGCTCGTGCCGATCCTGCGGCCGTTGTTGCCGCAGTCGGCGCATCTCGCCGCGCATCCGACTTCGAACTCGTTGATCGTCGCGGACCGGCCGCAGAACATCCAGCGCATCCTGACGCTGATCCGGCGCATGGATCAGGCAGGCACCGAAGACGTGGAAGTCGTACCGCTCGAGAACGCCGGCGCCGACGACGTCGTGCGCATGCTGAACGCGCTGAACCAGGCGGCGCAGGCCGCGGGCGGCCCACCGCCCGTCCAGGTCATCTCCGATCCGCGCACGAACAGCGTGCTGCTAGCCGGCACCGGCCCCAGCCGCTTGCGTTACCGCGCGCTGATCGCACATCTCGACACGCCGACGGCGCAGGGTGGCAACTCGCTCGTACGCTACCTGAACTACGCGGATGCCGAAGACCTCGCGACGAAGCTCCAGGCCCAGTTCGGCGGCGACGGGCGGCGGTGGGGCGCGGTGGCGCGCGCCAAACCCGGGGCCGCGGCCGCCGACGGCGGCGCGGCCAACAACGGCCCGGTCACGATCTGGGCCGACGCCGGCACGAACGCGCTCGTCATCAACGCGCCGGAACGCATTCGCCAGGACATGATGGCGGTCGTCAACCAGATCGACATTCCGCGGCTGCAGGTGCAAGTCGACGCGATCATCGTCGAGATCACCGAATCGAAGGCCGCGCAGATCGGCACCACGTGGTTGTTGAACGGAGCCGCAGGCGACAAGGCACTCGGCATCACGAACTTCAGCAGCACCACCGGCAGCATCACGCAGCTCGCGCAGGCCGGAGCCGGCGCGCACGCCGAGTGCGTCCTCGATCCCGCAGGGCCTCACGGCCGCCATCGGGCGGCTGCGCGACGGCGGCACGAGCTGGGCCGCGCTGCTGAACGCGCTGCGCGGCGACGCCGACACGAACGTGGTCTCGACGCCGCAGATCGTGACGCTCGACAACGAGGAGGCCGAGATCAAGGTCGGCCAGCAAGTGCCGTTCGTCACCGGCCAGTTCACGAACACCGGCAGCGCGAACGTCGGCACCGTAAACCCCTTCCAGACGATTCAGCGCCAGGAAGTCGGCACCAAGCTCAAGATCACGCCACAGATCAACGAAGGCAGCGGCGTGAAGCTCAAGATCGAGCAGGAGACCTCGAGCATCAGCGCCGGCGCGACGGGCGCCGTAGACCTCGTGACCAACAATCGCACGATCTCGACTTCCGTGTTCGTGCACGACGGCGACATGTTGATTCTCGGCGGCCTGATCGACGATCAGATGCGCAACAACGAGCAGCGCGTGCCCGGTCTCGGCCGCATCCCGGGCCTGGGCTGGCTGTTCCGCGCGCGCAAGACCGAGCGCACGAAGACCAACCTCATGGTCTTCATCCGGCCGTCGATCCTGCACGACGAAATGGACGCTCGCTTCCAGACCAACGCGAAGTACAAGTACGTGCAGGAACTGCAGCGGCAGATGAATGACGAGCAACAAGCCTCTGATCCGCAACGGCGACCGCCCCGAAGTACCGCCGTTCCCCGAGCCTCCGCCCGCGAAACAGAACCTACCCGCGCCCGCAGCCAATGGCAGCGAATCCAAGTAACGCCGACCCCGCGTCGCCGGCGGCCCCGGCCGCAGCCGCCGTGGTTCGGTCCCTGCCGTTCGCGTTCGCCAAACGTCACGGCGTGCTGATCAAGGATTTGCACGAGGGCGTCGTCCACGCGATCTACCGCACCGGCACGCCGCCGCACAGCCTCGCCGAGGTGCGCCGCTTCGCCGGCGCGCCGGTCACGTTTGCCGAGGTCGACGCGCAGACCTTCGACGCGACGATCCAGGCCGCCTACGAGAGCGGCGCGGCCATGACGATGGTCGAGGGCCTCGACGACGAGACCGACCTGATGGCCGTGGCCCAGCAGCTGCCCGAGCCCTCCGACTTGATCGACAGCGACGACGAAGCGCCGATCATCCGGCTCATCAACGCCCTGCTCACGCAAGCGGTGAAGGACAACGCGTCCGACATCCACATCGAGCCCTACGAGAACCGGATGACCGTCCGGTTCCGCATCGACGGCGTGCTGCGCGAGGTGCTGCAATCGAAACGCGCCGTCGCGCCGATCGTCGTGTCGCGCATCAAGGTCATGTCGAAGCTCGACATCGCCGAGAAGCGGCTGCCGCAGGACGGACGAATTTCGCTGCGCATCGCGGGCCGAGCCGTCGACGTGCGCGTCTCGACGATCCCGTCGGGGCACGGCGAGCGCGTCGTGCTGCGTCTCCTGAACAAGGAAGCCGGCCGGCTCACGCTCGCGAACCTCGGCATGTCCGACGAGGACCAGGCCGTGATGGACGATCTCGTCCACCGGCCGCACGGCATTCTGCTCGTGACCGGCCCGACGGGCTCCGGCAAGACCACCACGCTCTACGCCGCGCTTGAGCGCATCAACGACCTCACGAGCAACATCCTGACGGTCGAGGATCCGATCGAGTACTACATCGACGGCATCGGGCAAACGCAGGTCAACACGAAAGTCGAAATGACGTTCGCGCGCGGCCTACGCGCGATCCTGCGGCAGGACCCCGACATCGTGATGGTCGGCGAGATCCGCGACCTCGAGACGGCCGAGATCGCCGTGCAGGCCAGCTTGACGGGCCACCTCGTGATGTCGACGCTGCACACGAACACGGCGGTCGGCGCCGTCACGCGCCTGCGCGACATGGGCGTGGAGCCGTTCCTGCTGTCGTCGAGCCTGATCGGCGTGCTGGCGCAGCGCCTGGTGCGCGTGCTCGATCCCGCGACCCGCGTGCCGTATCGCGCCAGTGAATACGAATGCCGACTGCTGAACGTCGACCCGGCGAACCCGCCGACGTTGTACCGCGCGCCCGGCGTAGAACGTGGCTACCAGGGCCGCACCGGCATCTACGAGCTCGTGAAGGTCGACAGCACGATGCAGACCATGATCCACGACGGCGCCGGCGAGCACGAGCTCGAGCGCTACGCCAGAACGCTGACGCCGAGCATCCGCGAAGACGGCATCCGCAAGATCCTGGCGCGGCGTCACGACGGTCGAAGAGGTCGTCCGAGTCACGCGGGGCGAGTAATGGGTGCCTATCAGTACGTTGCCGTCGACACCGGCGGCAAGGAACACCGCGGCATCCTCGAAGGCGACACGCCGAAGCACGTCCGCCAGCTGCTGCGTGACCGCCAGCTACTGCCGGTCGAGGTCACTGGAAGTCGAGACGGAGGAGCGCAGGTCGCGCCGCCAGTTCTCGCTGTTCAAGGGAATCTCGGGCCTCGATCTGGCTCTGCTCACGCGCCAACTTGCGACGCTCGTGAAGGCGGGCCTGCCGCTCGAAGAAGCGCTGCTCGCGGTCAGCGAGCACACCGAGAAGCCGCGTATCCAGAGCATCGTGCTCGGCGTGCGCGCGAAGGTCCTCGAAGGCCAATCGCTGGCCGTGGGCTTGGATGAGTTTCCGTACGCCTTCCCGCCGGTGTACCGCGCGACCGTGACGGCCGGCGAGCAGGCCGGCCAGCTCGACGCCGTGCTCGAGCGGCTGGCGGACTACACGGAGTCGCGGCACGGTCTGCGCCAGAAGGTGAGCCAGGCGATGGTCTACCCGATCGTTCTGACGACGATCGCCTTGTTCATCGTGACACTCATGCTCGTCTACGTCGTACCGAAGGTCGTGGGCGTATTCGAGACGACGGGCCAGAAGCTGCCGATCATGACGCGCGCGCTGATCGCCCTTTCGACCGGCCTGCAGCAATGGTGGCCGGTGCTCCTGGCGGTCATCGTAGTCGGCATCTACACCGCCAACCGCCTGCTGAAACGCGAGGAAATCCGCCGGCGCGTGCATTGGTGGCTGCTCAAGGCGCCGATCTTCGGCCGTGTGACTCGCGGCCTGAATACCGCGCGCTTCACGCGCACGCTGAGCATCCTGACCTCGAGCGGCGTGCCGGCTCTCGAAGCGCTGCGCATCAGCGCGTCCGTGGTCGCGAACCTGCCGATGCGCTCCGCGGTCGAGGAAGCCGCCGTGCGCGTGCGCGAAGGTGGTGCAATCGGTCGCGCATTGGCACAGTCGAAGCTGTTTCCGCCCATGAGCGTTCATCTGATCTCGAGCGGCGAGGCCAGCGGCGAGCTGGACGACATGCTCGAGCGTGCAGCAAACCATCAGGAAGCCGAGATGGACAGCTTGCTCGCCACGATGCTGAGCGTGCTCGAGCCGCTACTGATCGTCGTCATGGGTCTCGTCGTGCTCGCGATCGTCATGGCAATTTTGTTGCCGATTTTCCAAATCAGTCAGCTCGCGCGGTAAGCGGAACACCGCGCTGCGCAACACCGCTTTCTCTTCGATTGTGCAGCCGTTCACAGAGCGGGCTCGGGGGTATTGCGAAGATTTTTTGGCAGGTTTATAAAGGCGCCGACTGCGACTGACGGTTCGCCGACGCAATCGGAGGGAGGAATGAAGGTCAAGGTCAAAGAGCCGGAAGAAGAAAAGGAAGAGCTCGAGGAAGAGGCCGAGGAAGAAGAAGCCGAGGCCGAAGAGAGCGAACCTGTGGCGGAGACGACCGACAACGTCGGCGATCCGTCGGTAGAGATCAATGTCGAAGAGCTCATTCATGAGCTCGAAGTCGACGGCGTCGTGCAACCTGGCAAAGAACAGGCCGCGAAACGGCGACTCGAACGGTTGATGGAAGAAAAGCGGGCCAAACGCGATCTCGAAGATTTCGACGACTACGACGTGTGAGCCCCGCTGGCGATAGCCAGCCATCAATGAAAGTCACGCGACCGCGTGACGAGCCTGCCGAGCAGATCCGTGTGATCGAACAGCCGCTCGGCAACGATGTGCAAAACATCTCCCTCCTTCTGCACCGTTCCTGCCACTCCCAGTAACGCCGCCCCGAGCAGCGCCTTGCGGTCTCGCTGGGCGAGCCTGTCCCACACCACGAGATTCAGATAGCCCGTTTCGTCCTCCAGGGTCACGAACGTGACTCCCGAGGCGCTCGACGGCCGTTGCCGAGTGATCACGAGGCCCGCCGCCCGCACCCGAACCCCGTGGGCGAGCCCCGCCACCTCGCGCGCCGGGCTGATCCTGAGGTGGGTCAACCGGGCGCGCAACAATTCCAGTGGATGCCGGCCCAGGCTCACGCCGACGTGGGCGTAGTCCGCGGCAATGTCTTCGCCCTCGCTGGGGCGGCGCAGCAGCGGCAGCGCCTCGTTGAACCGCGGCCGATCGAGCAACGGGGTCGGCTGCTCCACCCCGGCCACTTCCCAGCGCGCCCGATGCCGATGGGCCGCGAGAGTCTTCAAAGCACCGGCGGACGCGAGCGCGCCGAGATCTCTGGCGCTCAAGGCCGCTCTGGCGGCGAGATCGCTCACGCTATCGAACACGCCGTGGGCGCGCGCCGTCGCCACCCGACCGCCCGCTTCGGCCGCCAGCCCTTTGACCAACTGTAAACCGAGCCGCACAGCCGGCGCGCCGCCGGCGCCGCGCTCGAGCGTCGAATCCCACTCGCTGTGCCCGACGTCAACCGCCCGCACCTCGACCCCATGCTCTCGGGCCGAGCGTACGAGCTGCTGCGGCGCATAGAACCCCATCGGCTGACTGTTCAGCAAAGCGCAGCAGAACGCGGCGGGCTCGTAACATTTGAGCCATGCCGATACGTAGACCAGCAACGCGAAGCTCGCGGCGTGCGACTCGGGGAATCCGTATTCGCCGAATCCTTTGATCTGGCTGAAAATGCGTTGCGCGAACGCCTCGCTGTAGTTGCGCTCTGTCATGCCGCGAATCAGCCGCTCCTCGAACCGCGCGAGATCGCCGCTGCGCCGCCATGCGGCCATCGCCCGCCGCAGCTGATCGGCTTCGCCGGGTGTGAAGCCGGCCGCGACGATCGCGATCTGCATGACCTGCTCCTGGAAAATAGGCACGCCGAGCGTGCGCTCGAGCACGCGTTCCACGTCCTTGCTGGGATAGGTGACTTGCTCCTCGCCGGAACGACGGCGCAGATAAGGATGGACCATGTCGCCCTGAATCGGCCCCGGCCGAATGATTGCGACCTCGATGACGAGGTCGTAGTAGCGCGCAGGTTTCAGGCGCGGCAGCATCGCCATCTGCGCCCGCGACTCGATCTGGAAGACGCCCATCGTGTCGGCGCGCCCGATCATCTCGTAGACGCCGCGAGTCCTCGGCCGGCACGGTCGCGAGCGTAAGCTTGCGCCCGTCGAATCGCTCGATCAGATCGAAGCTGCGCCGCACGGCGCTCAGCATGCCGAGCCCGAGTACGTCCACCTTCATGAGACCGAGCTCTTCGAGATCGTCCTTGTCCCACTGAATGACGGTTCGCTCCGGCATGGCGGCGTTCTCGACCGGCACGAGCTCGTGCAAAGGCCGTTCGGAAATCACGAAGCCGCCGACGTGTTGCGACAGATGGCGCGGGAAGCCGAGCAACGATGCCGCCAGGCTCAGCCAGCGCTGCACTTTTGGGCTCTTGGGATCAAGCCCCGCCTCGCGAATGCGCGGCTCGTCGGCAACGCCGCTGTCCCACCACTGCAACGTCTTCGCGAGGGCGGCGACCTGAAACTCATCGACACCGAGAGCCCTGCCGACATCGCGTATGGCGCTGCGCGGCCGATAGGTAATGACAGTTGCGGCGATCGCGGCGCGCTCGCGCGAATATTTTCGATAGATGTACTGAATGACTTCCTCGCGACGCTCGTGCTCGAAGTCGACGTCGATGTCGGGAGGCTCGTTGCGCTCCTTCGAAATGAACCGTTCGACTAGGGTTTCCATTCGCCCGGGGTCGACTTCCGTGATCCCGAGACAGAAGCAGACGACGGAATTCGCCGCCGAGCCCCTGCCCTGGCACAGGATGCCGATGCTGCGTGCGTAACGGACGATGTCGTACACCGTCAGGAAGTACGCTTCGTAGCGCAGGTCGCCGATCAGCGCGAGCTCGTGCTCGATGAGCCGCCGAACTTTCGGCGACTCGCCTCCGGGCCAGCGCCAGCGGCAACCCGACTCCGTCAACGATCGCAGATGGCTGGCCGGCGTCTCGCCCTCCGGCACGATCTCGTGCGGATATTCATAGCGGAGCTCGGTGAGCGAGAAATCGACGCGCTCGATGATTGCGAGCGTCTCGCGCAGCAACTGCGGCGGATAACGCCGGATGAGCTCAGGTAAGGGGCGCAGTC
Source organism: uncultured Gammaproteobacteria bacterium (assembly GCA_963748045.1). Taxonomy (GTDB): domain Bacteria; phylum Pseudomonadota; class Gammaproteobacteria; order Steroidobacterales; family Rariloculaceae; genus FEN-1219. The sequence continues at coordinate 107,161 of CAVVIC010000009.1, read as the reverse complement.
GCCGTTCCGCATTCGAGTGCAACGCCGTGCCGAGCTTCTCGAGCGGAGCTTTCTGCCGGACGGCCGTCAACGTGTCCTGCAGCATGCGTCGCTCGCGGCTGTGCATGTGAACGTTGCCGGCAGCCACCAGCGGCAAACCGAGCTCGGCGCCCAGCGATTCGACTTCCTTGAGCCATGGCCGATCGTTGCCCGCGTTCAGCAGCTCGACGGCCATCCAGAGCCGGCCGTCGAAACGCTCCTTGAGCCAACGACCGAGACGAGCACGCTCTGGTCGCGTAGATGCTTCCGGCAACCAGAGCAGCAGGCCGTTCGACTGCAGGCACCGGTGCAGATCGTCGCGGCCGATGCGGTACTCGCCTTTGACCGCGGCGCGGCGCGCCTGGCTGATCAGGGCGCACAACGCCGAGTAGGCTCGGCGGTCTTCGGCAAGCACCACTACTTTCAAACCGTCCACGCAAACGATTTCGCTGCCGACGACCAGCTTCAGAGGCAGATCTTTCGCGGCTGCATGGGCGCGGACGATGCCTGCTACAGAGCACTCGTCGGTCAGCGCAAGCCCCGCATAGCCGAGCTCGAGCGCCGTTTGCACGAGCTCGGCGGGATGGGACGCGCCGCGCAGGAACGAAAAGTTACTGAGGCAGTGGAGTTCGGCGTAACCGCCGGTGGTGCTTGCGACGTGGGCCATCGGCTGCGACTCTCAACCGAATAACCCGTGCAGATGCCAAACGCGGCTACGCCGGTCGCGGAACACCCAGAGCTTCTGCCCGTGCGAGCTGACGGCGGTGTAGTAATCGCGAGCCACGTCCTGCTCGTCCCACCAACCGCTTTCGATGCGTTCGGGCCCCGAGCACAGCTCGATCGAGCCTCGGCAGTGGTCGCGCGCAACAGCAGAGTTGAGAGGAACGGGCCGTTGCAGCAACCACAGCGGGCGGTCCTGTGGCTCGAGCCATTCGCCCCCCCGGGCTTGGACTTCCGCCTCTCCGTTCCGCTTCGCCCATGCTTTCTCCGGGCGGTGCTCCGCCACTGCCCGGACGGCATACACCGCAGCAGCGCCGAACCGCTCCTGAAGCCGTTCGAGCAACGCTCGCGTCAGGGTACCCACCGGCACTCGCTCGAATAGATCCGCCGCCTCGATCGTAAACGGCACCAGAAAACCGGTTCGAATACGCACTGCGATGGCAGGCACCGGCAATTGGCAGCGCTCCAACCGGTCCTTGATCAGGTGCAGCAACTGTTCCTTGTCGTGAGTAGGCTCGAGCAAGTCGAACTTCTCGACCGTCGGTGCACGATGCAAATGCTCGAAGCCGATCCTGAAGGTACGGATCTGCGCCTGCCTCATGCGCAGATCCGTGCCGAGCTCGTCGAGCATTTGCTCGATGGCTTCTACGAAAATGACGCTATCGGTGCTTTCTTCCAGGAGCTCGATCTTCGAGCGAAAGCTCACCGGCCGATTGAACCCCACGCGTGCATCGACCCGCCGACCGAAAGCTCGATCGAGCTCGTGCAAGTAGGCCACGCCGACGCGTCGCGCAAACCCGTCGCGCGGCAAGCGAGCACATTCGCCCACGGTGCGCACACCGAGATCCCTGAGCAGCTCCTGCACGGGCTGCGGCCAACGGGTGACCGCAAGCGGCAGCGCGCTCAACCGACCCGCCAACTCATGCGGCGACAACACGTCGGCTCCCGCCGCACGCGCCAACCACAGCGCAGCGGTTGCCGTAGGGGCCACACAGAGCCGAAACATGAAACTGCGCCGCGTCAGCTCGTCGCCAAGCCTGGCTTTGATGGCTTCGAGCGAGCGGAACAATCGCAAGCTACCCGACACTTCGAGCAGCAACCCCTCCGGTGATTCGATGCTAACCAGCGAAGTGAGCTCCTGCGCCCACCCCGCCAACGATTCGAGGCTCGCTCGCTCGGCCCGCGGCGAGCGCTCGAAGGCCTGCAAGGAGGCTACCAGCGCGAACGCCGTGCTGAGCTTGCTGCCGGTCTCGATGCCGGCGGCCCGTGCGCTCGCGTTGGCCACGACGACCGTAAGCTGACCGCGCTGCGACTCGACTACGACTGCCGGGGTATGCAGGACCGACTTCTGCGAGATTTCGAACGCAAGATTCGGCAGACACACTGCCGCCCACAGCTGCTGTTTATTGGGCGCCTGACGAACATCGGCTCGCGGCGCCTCCGCCGTCTCCGGTAAATCGAGCTCGCTGGAATGCAGGGAACGCACCATGGCGGGCGACCACTATTGACGCGCCTTAAGCGATCGCACGGGGCCCGGTGCAAGCAACGGCCGTTCGAGGTCGACGATTCCGGGACGACTACCACGACACTTCAGGATTTGAATCCGGGTGACGGCGGCGTGCTGCGACAGCATGATTCGCAATGCTGCGGGCGAGCGCTGCTGACGAGCGCTCTGTGGCCTGAACAACACCGTCCAACACGATTGATCTTCGGCGGCCAATTGCAGCCGCCGCAAAATCACGTCATCGGCCTCAGCTACCCATGCCAATACTCCGGCACTCGATCCGGAGCGCACCGTTTGCTCGACGGCCCACAAGCGGCTCTTGTTGCCGTGAGCCGGATGAATCATCAGCAAACATTCGATGTCGACGCCGTGCTGCTGTAAAGCCGGCGCATACGGCACGAACGGCGGAGAGACCCAGGCGATCCACTTCTTCGCTTTAGCCGGAACGGATTGTGTCAGCAATGCCATGGCCGGCATCAGCAACGCGAGCTCGCCAATGCCGTAGCCGTCGATGAATACCTCGGTAATGGCGCCCTTGGGCCAACCGCCGCCAGGCAGATAACTATCGAGCTGTGGGAACCCGGTCGAAATGACGGCGCGTGCGGCAGCGGCACTCCTGCCTCGCCAAACGCGCGTATTCAATTCGTCCCAATCCACCGGCTTGCTTGGCTGCTTGACCCATCACTTCATCGAATCGCGAACGACACCGACCACGACGCCCTCAATGGCTAACGACTGCTCGCGCAGGTCCACTTGGATCGGCGAGAACTCGGGGTTTTCAGGCATCAACCAGACACGGTGACCTTCCTGCCGATAGCGCTTGACCGTGACCTCGTTGTCCAAACGCGCTACGACGATTTGCCGAGTACGCACGTCCGGTGTCCGATGCACAGCCACGAGATCGCCATCCAGAATTCCCGCGTCCCGCATGCTCATGCCGTGAACCCGCAACAGGAAATGAGGTGGTTTTTTGAACAAACCCGGATCGATCTGATAACGAGCTTCGATGTGCTCCTCGGCCAAGATCGGTTGACCCGCGGCAACACGCCCCACTAAGGGCAACCCCATCTGCTCGCGCATGGAATCTTTGAGGCGAATGCCTCGCGAGGTGCCGGGCAACAGCTCGAGCACGCCCTTCCGCTCGAGCGCCCGCAGATGCTCCTCAGCCGCATTGACCGAACGGAATTTCAAAGATTTGGCGATCTCCGCGCGCGTCGGCGGCATGCCGGTTTCGTGCATAACTTTTTGAAGTAGCGTCAGAATTTGCTTCTGCCTGGGAGTGAGCTCGCGCATACCTCGATACCTGTATATAAAAACAGTCTGTGCCTATATACAGCCTGACGTGGTATCGGTCAAGTCATCGATTTTTTCGGCATTCGAAAAACCGATTCGCGCGCTCGGCTCACGAAACGAAAATTCGCTTGGCATGTCCGTTGTCTGCAAACGACGACGCGCACCAAGCGTGCACAACATTTTGAAATTGCAGTGACGCGCGCTTTAGGAAATAATGCCAACGGTTTGTCACTACTAATAAGTCAGGGGTACTCAATGGCCACAAAAATCCAGGTTGCTATGCGAGCAGCGCTGCTCGTCGGCGGCTTCGCGATGGTGACCGGCTGTGCAACCGTCACCAAGGAAGATCTCGACGCGGTACGTGCTACTGCTGAAGCTGCGCAGAACGCGGCGAATGCTGCGCAACGTACGGCGACTCAGGCACAGCAAGCTGCCTCGGGCGCCCAGAGCACGGCGAATCAGGCTCTCGCGGCTGCGCAAGCGGCTCAGGCATGCTGCGACGCGACGAATCAGAAGCTCGATCGCATGTTCGAACAGCGCCAGAAGAAGTAGGAAAAACCCTGGGATGCTGCCTACTTAGGCTGCATCCGGTTTTTCAAGAGCCGCCACGCCTTGGCGGCTTTTTTTCGCTCGTCTGTTTTGGGTACTAAGTTGCCGGCGATGGGCGCACTGCCCGCGACCGGCACGAACTCGGGGATACCGAGACCGCGTTGCGCGATCCGCTCTGCCACATCCCAGTGCAGATCGATGTGTCGCTGCTCCGAAGCCGCCACGTATGCGCGCGTGAGACTCGTCAGCGGCGATTCCCGAGTGGCTTCGAGGGCCGCGTTGGCCGCTTCGACTTTTTCGCCATCGACATTGCTCTCCGGCAACGGCGGGTGCGCCTCGACGTACAAGCCACCTTCCGCCGTAAAACCGAGCTTGACCGACTGATTCACGATCTGCACGACGGTGCCGATCGGCACCGTCTTGAACATCACCTCGATGTCCTCCGGGAACATACGGATGCAACCGTGCGTGACGCGCATACCGACTCCGGACGGCAAATTCGTACCGTGGATCAGGTAGCCCGGCAGGCCGAGGCGCAGTGCGTGGCTGCCGAGCGGATTGTCCGGGCCCGGCGGCACGACCTTCGGCAGGATGTCGTCCCGCTCTGCGTGCTCGGCGCGAATCGACTCCGGCGGGTACCAGCTCGGATTCGCCACGCGACCCGTCACCTTCGTGATGCCGAGCGGCGTGTGCCAGTCCATGCGGCCGACGCTGATCGGATGCGTCACGACGCGTCGCGCACCGGGCGCGACACCGCTCGGCGGCGGACCCGAATCCTCCGGGAAGTAGTACAGCCTGAGCTCGGCGACGTTGACGACGATGCCGCGACGCGGCGCGTGCGGCAGGACGAACCGCGTCGGAATCGTGATCTCGGTGCCCTCGCCGGGCACCCAGGCATCGACGCCAGGGTTGGCGCGGCGCAGCGATTCGAAGCCGACGTTGTACTTTCTGGCCAGCGCGACGAAGGTATCTTCGTAACGCGTTTTGATGTGCTGCGATCTCGCCGACGACTTCCTCGTTATCGGCCACCCAATATTCGGCTGCGCGCGCCGTCGTACCCAGCGTCAGCAGCACCAGAACGGAGAGGAACCAGCGGGCCATCCCAAGCATTATACGGATCGCCGGCCTCGAGGGCAGAGCGCGAGCCGGCAGTCCAAAGGCTCAGTAGCGGATCAGGCTCGCGCCCCACGTGAAGCCGCCGCCGAAAGCCTCGAGCAGCAGCAGATCGCCGCGTTTGACGCGGCCATCGCGGATCGCCGTATCGAGCGCCATCGGCACCGAGGCGGCGGAGGTGTTGCCGTGGGTCCGGACCGTCAGCACCACCCGCTCCATCGGCATCTCGAGGCGCTTGGCCGTGGCCTTGATGATGCGGATGTTGGCCTGGTGCGGAATCAACCAGTCGATCTGGCCCTTCTCGAGATTGTTCTTGGCGATGACGTCGTCGACGAGGTTCTCGAGCGTCTTGACGGCGACCTTGAACACCTCGTTGCCCTTCATCTGCAACGCCGCGATATCGCCGTTCTCGCGATGGCGCGTCGACACGCCGCTCGATGCGTACAGCAGCTCGCGATAACGGCCGTCGGCGCCGAGCGTCGAGTAGATGATGCCCGGCTCCTCGGCGGCCTCGAGAATCACGGCGCCGGCGCCGTCGCCGAACAGCACGCAGGTCTCGCGATCGGTCCAATCCATGATCCGCGACAGCGTCTCTGCGCCGATCACGAGCGCACGACGTACCTGACCGGTGCGAATGAACTGATCGGCCACGACGAGCGCGTACAGGAATCCGGAGCACGCGGCCTCGAGACTGAACGCCGGCGTGCCGTGGATGCCGAGCTTCTCCTGCACGAGGCAGCGCCACGTTCGGGAAGATCAGATCCGGCGTCGTGGTGCCGACGAGCACGAAGTCGATGTCGGCGGCCGTGAGCCCGGCGTCTTCGAGTGCTGCGAGCCCCGCTTTGTACGCGAGGTCGCTCGTCGCTTCGTCGTCGGCCGCGATGTGCCGGTGCTCGATACCGGTCCGCGTGCGGATCCATTCGTCGGTCGTGTCGACCATCTTCTCGAGATCGAAGTTGGTCAGGATCCTCTCCGGCAGGTACTTGCCGGTGCCGATGATGCGCGAATACATTAGTGCGGCTGGCTTTCTATGAGTTGGCCGATCTGGACCAGAATGCCCTTGCGGGCCTCCACGATCGCCGTTTTCACGGCGTTCTCGAACGCAAACTGATCCGCCGATCCGTGGCTCTTGATGACGATGCCGTTGAGACCCACGAGGCTAGCACCATTGTAGCGCCGCGGATCGAGACGTTCCTTCAGCGCTTCGAGCGCGGACCTCGCGATGAGCCCCTGCAGACCACGCAGCGCGTTGCGCTGGAACTCCTCTTTGAGGAACGCGGCGATCAGTTTCGCCACGCCTTCCATGGTCTTCAGCGCCACGTTGCCGATGAAGCCGTCGCTGACGACGACGTCCACGTCGGAATGAAAGATTCCATCGCCCTCGACGAAACCGATGTAGTTGAGGCCGCTGTTCGATAGCAGCTCGCCGGCTTCGCGGACGACCTCGTTGCCCTTGATGTCTTCGACACCGATGTTCAGCAGGCCGACCCGCGGCCGCGCGACATCGAGCATGTCGCTCGCCACGACGGAGCCCATGAGCGCGAACTGCAAGAGGTGCTGCGGCGTGCAACCGACGTTGGCGCCGAGGTCGAGCATGTACGTGGGCCGCTCGCGGCCGGGGACGGCAGAGATGATCGCGGGCCGGTCGATGCCCGGCAGCATCTTCAGGACGTAACGCGCGGTCGCCATCAGCGCACCGGTGTTGCCCGAGCTCACGCAGGCATCGGCCGCGCCTTCCTTCACGAGCTCGATCGCGCCGCGCAGCGACGAATCTTTTTTGCGCCGCAACGCGTCCGCAGGCGGCTCGTCCATCGTCACGACTTCGGTCGCAGGCTTGAAGCCGAGCCGCGAGCCGTAGCGATCCTTGGCATCGCGGCGCGCCTGCTCCAGCACTTCGGGCAGACCGACCAGCGTCAGGCTCACGGAATCGTCGCGCTCGAGCGTCGCCAGCGCCGCGGGGACAACGGATTCAGGACCGCGGTCGCCACCCATGGCGTCCAAGGCAATTGTCACCTTGCGACTCATTGGCGACTTGAATCAGTATCCGGCTGGCGTGAGACCGGAGGAGCTATAGCTCGCGGCACCGAGGCCGAACGACCTATTCTTGCTCGGTTTCTTGCGGAACTTCGAAAATCTTCTTGCCGCGATAGAAGCCGTCGGCCGTCACGTGGTGCCGGCGGTGCGTCACGCCCGTCGTAGCATCCGCGGACAAGGTCGGGCCGGTCAACTTATCGTGCGCACGGCGCATGCCACGCCGGGAGGGCGTCTTGCGGCTCTTCTGAACTGCCATTGCGATACTCCTCGAAAAGAATCCTACTGCTCGGCGGGCCCTGCTGCCGCGCCCGACCCTTCGGTCACCGCGATCAGACTGCGCGCCACGCTACCACAGTCTGCGAGCCGCTCATGCTTCGGCGCCAACGGCATCGAAACGATCAGCTCGTCCTCGATCAGCTCCGCCGGCGAGAACCGGCCATCCGCAAACTCGAAGGGATCGTACCCTTCCGGAACCGCGGCCGGCGCCGACTCGACGGCCGCCAGAACCACGTTCACGCGACCCGCGAGCTCGTGACGAAACGGCTCGAGGCAGCGCTGGCACGTGACCTCCACGCCCGCCGTGTACGTAAGCTCCACTTCCAGCCAGCCGTCGCGCCGTTGGCCAAACTTGAGCGACGCTCTTACACTGCCGGCGTCGGAATGCAGCATGCCGACGAGTCGCGTGAGCTTGCGGATCTGAAGTTCGCCGCTCACACCTTCTCGGCCAGCGAGCGATTCCAGATCGCGCTGACTGTACCAAGCGTGCAGCGACCCCGACATAGGCGGCGCATGATATGTGACCGGGTTTCTGACGTCAAAACCGCAAGTTACGCCACGTGAGCCACGCCGCCCTACGTCCCCGCCGCCTGATCCTCGCCTCGACCTCCCGGTACCGCCGGGAACTGTTGTCCCGGCTGGGCTTGCCGTTCGAATCCAAGGCCCCGGATGCGCCCGAGCTGCGCGATCGAGGGCGAGCCGCCGGCGGCAATGGCTGCCCGCCTGGCCCTGGCAAAGGCGCGCAGCATCGACACCCCCGACGCACTCGTGATCGGCTCCGACCAGGTCGCCTCGCTGGAGGGCCGGCTGCTCCGCAAGCCGGGTGGCCATGCCACGGCACTGCGGCAACTCGAAGCGTGTCAGGGCAGGACGGTGATCTTCGACACGGCCGTCGCAGTGATCGACACGCGGACCGGCGCAGCTCTCGAGCACGTGGATCGGACCGAAGTCCGCTTCGCTTCGCTCGAAACCGCCGCGCTCGACCGCTACGTGCAGCGCGAGCAACCTTTCGACTGCGCCGGCAGCTTCAAGTCCGAGGGGCTCGGCGTGGCGCTGTTCGAGCGCATAGACTCGAGCGATCCGACGGCGCTGATCGGCTTGCCCCTGATCTGGCTCGCGCGCGCGCTCAGGGAGCTGGGCGTCGATCCGTTGGGGCCGACTGATTCTTGACCTCGAGCGCGGTCAACGCCGCACGCAGGTCCTCTGGTAGCGGCGCGCTCGCCGAAAACGGCTCACCGGTCTCCGGCCATTCGAACGAGACGGAGTGAGCGTGCAGGAACATCCGCTGCAGCCCGAAAGTCTTGAGGTAGGTGTTGAAATCCTTGTCGCCGTAACGGTCGTCACCGGCGACGGGGTGGCCGACGTGGTTCGCATGCACGCGAATCTGGTGCGTGCGACCGGTCGCGATCGCGACCTCGAGCAGCGACGCGGTCTTGCCATAACGCTCGAGCACCCGGAACGTGCTCTGCGCGGGCTTGCCCTCGGGGTCCACCTTGACCCGCGCTTCGCCGCTCACGCGCCGCGTCACGAGCGGCGCATCGACCTCGATCGTCGCCTCGGGCCAACGCCCCCTCACGAGCGCCAGATACTGCTTGTCGATTCGGCCCTCGCGCAGCAACGCGTGCAGCACGCGCAGGGCGCTGCGCCGCTTCGCGAGCAGCAACACGCCCGACGTGCCGCGGTCGAGCCGATGCGCGAGCTCGAGATCCTTGGCCTCGGGCCGCAGCAGTCGTAGTGCCTCGATGCAGCCCAAGCTCACGTTGCTGCCGCCGTGCACTGCGAGGCCCGCCGGCTTGTCGATGACGAGAATCCTCGAATCCTCGAAAATCACCCGCTGCGCGAGCCAAGCCAGAGTGTCGGGCGCGGCGGATGGCGGGGTGACGGGCTTCGAGGCGACCGGCGGCACTCGGACCACGTCGCCGGCCTGCAGCCGGTGCTTAGGCGTAACGCGCCCGGAGTTGACCCGCACCTGCCCAGAGCGAATCAGCCGGTAGACGTGACTCCGCGGTACCCCCTTCAAGGCGCCGAGCAGATAGTTATCGAGGCGCTGGCCCGCGGTCTCGGCGTCGATCTCCTGCTGCCGGACCTTCGATTTGTCGGGCGGGGATGTGGAGGGTTTTTGCGGAGGATTCAATGGCGTACGAATTGAGCACCAACACTCCTATGTTATAGTAGCTCTGCGGGATGCGGTTAACGCGGTGAACAACCGGACGCTCCCGAAACCTTATTCTGGCGGTAGCTCATCAAAGCGAGCTGCCAGTGTTGGGAACATCACTTGTTGGCGGACCGGACTCGGACCCGCAATCTGCGTAAGGCGATGGCTCTCCGTAGCGAACAACACGACCGAAGTCGATTCACGGATCGAGCAACGCCGCTGCTTCCACTCGCCTACGCCGCCGGCAGCCCTGCCGGTCGCACCTCCGCGCAGATCGCACACCGACTCTCCGTGCACGCCTCGTTTGCACTGAGGATTTATGAAACGCATGTTGGTGAACGCAACTCAACGGGAAGAGTTGCGCGTGGCCATGGTGGATGGCCAAAAGCTCTATGACCTCGACGTCGAGACGCCGTCACGAGAACAACGTAAATCGAACATCTACAAAGGCCGCATCACTCGGGTAGAACAGAGTCTCGAGGCGTGCTTTGTCGATTACGGCGTGCAGCGGCATGGTTTCTTGCCGCTGAAGGAAGTCTCGAGCGAGTACTTCGTCAAACAGCCTGAATCCGGCGACCGCGTCCAGATCCGCGAGGTCTTACGCGAAGGCCAGGAAATCGTCGTTCAGGTCGAAAAGGACGAGCGCGGCACCAAGGGCGCCGCCCTAACCACGTTCATCAGTTTGGCCGGCCGGTTCATCGTGCTGATGCCGAACAACCCCGGCGCCGGCGGCGTGTCGCGCCGCATCCAGGGCGAAGAACGCGACTCCGTGCGCCAGTCACTCGAGGACCTGCAAGTCCCCGACGGCATGGGCTGCATCGTCCGCACGGCGGGCATCGGCCGCAGCACGGAAGAGCTGCGCTGGGACCTCGACTACCTGCTGAAGGTGTGGGAAGCCATCAAGCAAGTCGTCGTCACGCGGCCGTCGCCGTTCCTGATCTACCAGGAAGGCAACGCGATCGTCCGCGCGCTACGCGACTACTTCTCGAACGACATCGGCGAAATCCTGATCGACAACCCGAACGTCTATCAGGAAGCCGTGGAGTTCATGGAGCGCGTGCTCCCGCAGAACATCAAGAAGCTGAAACTCTACGAAGACCCGGTGCCGCTGTTCACCCGGTATCAGATCGAGAGCCAGATCGAATCGGCCTACAACCACAAGGTGCAGCTGCCGTCGGGCGGCAGCATCGTGATCGACCGCACCGAAGCGTTGACCGCCATCGACATCAACTCCGCCCGTTCGACGAAGGGCGAGGACATCGAAGAGACGGCGCTCAACACGAACCTCGAAGCGGCCGACGAAGTGGCTCGCCAACTGCGGATTCGCGACTTGGGCGGCCTCGTGGTCGTGGACTTCATCGACATGGGCCCGCAGCGCAACCAGCGCGAAGTCGAGGAACGGCTACGCGCGGCCGTGCAACACGATCGCGCGCGAATTCAGATCGGCAAGATCTCGCGCTTCGGCTTGCTCGAAATGTCGCGGCAACGCCTGCGTCCTTCGCTCGAGGAGTCGACGCAGTCCGTGTGCCCGCGCTGCAGCGGCGCCGGCAACATCCGCAGCGTCGAGTCGCTGGCGCTCGCCGTGCTACGCCTCGTCGGCGAGGAAGCGCGCAAGGAGCGCACGGCCAAAGTCATCTGCCAGTTGCCCATGGACGTCGCGAACTACCTGTTGAACGAGAAGCGCGACTGGGTGCAGACGCTGCAGGAATCCAACAGCGTTGCCGTCGTGCTGATCGGCAACCCGGATCTCGAGACGCCGAACTACCTGCTGCGCCGCGTGCGCGACGATGAAATTCAGCTCCCCGAGAATGCCGGCACGAGCTACAAGCTCGTGCAACCGAAGCCCGATCCGAGCGTCGCGTACGAAGAGATCAAGCGGCAACCGAAGACCGACGAAGCCGCAGTCTCGAACATCGTGCCGGCCACGCCGGTGCCGACACCGCCCACGCCTCCGCCCGCTCCCGTTGTGGAAGCGGCACCGAAGGCTGCCGCACCGCGGCGGTCGCTCTGGTCGATACTGTTCGGCTGGCTGTCGCCGGCGCCAGCCGCCCCAGCGGCTCCGCCGAGGACTAACGACGGCGGCGAGCGCCCCCGGCACGGGCATCGCGACCGGGATCGTGATCGCGGGGGTCGTGGAGACTTCCGCCGCGATCGGGGCCGCGACCGCCATGGGCGAGATCGTGGTGAGCGCGGGGATCGTGGTGAGCGGAGTGATCGCGGGGATCGCGGGGATCGCGGGGATCGTGGCGACCGCGGAGGCGCGGATCGTGGCGATCGCGGAGATCGCGGCGATCGCGGCGATCGCGATCGTAACCGCGGCCGCGGCCAGCGGCCGCACGGCGGCGACGGTCAACAGCAGCGCCAACAACGTGGTCCGGAGCAGCAACGCGGTCCAGAGCAGCAGCGAGCGAAGCACAACAGGCCCAGAGCAGCAGGCGCCGGAGCACAACGGGCCAGGCCAAGCGAAGCACAGCAGGGCAAGGTCCGGGTCAGGGTCAGGCCAGGTCAGGGACCGCAGCAGGGCCCCGGCGGCGAGGGCGGCGGCCGCAGTCGTCGCGGGCGTAACCGACGCGGTCGTGGCGGCGGTGGCGGCGGCGATCGCCAACGCCAGGACGCGCAAGGTCAACAGCGCAATGACGGCGGCAATGGCGGCGGTCCAACCCCAGAGCGCGAGCACGCGGATGCGCAGGCGCCGCGGCCCGCTGAGGCCGAGCACGCGCACGAGTTCGCAGCGCGTGAGCGCGAGCAGCCACACGAGGCGCCACGCGAGGTGCAGCCGATCGCTGAGCACGTCGAAAGGCACACGTCGACCAACGATTGGTCGCCGCCGCCGACGGAGCAGACCTTCAGACCCGAACCGGTGGCGGAGCGCCCTGCACCGCCGTCGTTCCCGGCGACCGGCAGCGACAACGCTCCGGTAGCCTCGAACACCGACGAGCGCGGACCGAACTAGCGGGGCGTCGATGGCCGATCCGCGTGCCATCGACACCCGCCGTGCCGCCTCACTCGTCGAGCGGCTGTTCGCCGCGTCGATCGTGCCGACGTTGACGGACTACATCCGCATTCCGAATCAGTCGCCGGCGTTCGATCAGGACTGGGAGCGAGCCGGCCACATGCGCCGCGCGATGGACCTGATCGTCGCGTGGTGCCGCGCGCAGGCCATCGCAGGCATGCAGCTCGAAGTGCTGCAGCTGCCGGGCCGCACGCCGCTGCTGTTCATCGAGGTACCAGGACAGATCGACGACACCGTGCTGCTGTACGGCCACATGGACAAGCAGCCGGCCATGACGGGCTGGAGCGAAGGCCTGGGGCCGTGGCAACCCGTATTGCGCGGCGACCGGCTGTATGGCCGCGGCGGTGCCGACGACGGTTATTCGACGTTCGCCTCGCTCGCAGCACTCAAGGTGCTGGAGGACCAGGGCATTCCGCACGCTCGCTGCGTCGTAATCATCGAGGGTTGCGAGGAGAGCGGTAGCGGCGACCTGCCGCACTACATCGAACATCTGCGCGAGCGCATCGGCACACCGTCGCTCGTCGTGTGCCTCGACTCGGGCGCCGCGGACTACGAACGGCTCTGGTGCACCACGTCGCTGCGCGGCATGGTCATCGGCAATCTGCACGTCGGCGTGCTGCGCGAAGGCGTGCACTCGGGCGAAGCCAGCGGCCTCGTGCCGTCGAGTTTTCGGATCATCCGCGCGCTGCTCAGCCGCCTCGAGGACGAGGCCACCGGCAAGATCATTCCCGACTGGCTGTACACCGAAATCCCCGAGCAACGCGGCGCGCAGGCGCGCGCGATGGCCGGCGCGCTCGGCGCAGCCGTGTGGGACCACTACCCGTGGCTCGGCAAGACGCAGCCCGTCACGCAGGACCCGGTGCAGATGATCCTGAACCGGAGCTGGCGCCCGCAGCTCGCGATCACGGGCGCGGCCGGTTTACCCGAGCTCGGGATCGCCGGCAACGTGCTGCGGCCAAGCACGACCGTGCGCGTCAGCGTTCGTCTGCCGCCCGGCGTGAACGCCGAGCGCGCAAAACAGCGCCTGATCAAACTACTGACCGAAGATCCGCCGTACGGCGCCGATGTGCGCTTCGAGCTGGCCGAAGCCAACGACGGTTGGAGCGCGCCCGCGCTCGCGCCTTGGCTCGAGGCGGCGCTGACCGAGTCCTCGCAGGCGTACTTCGGCGCACCCGCCGGCTACATGGGCGAAGGCGGCACGATTCCGTTCATGGCCATGCTCGGCGAACGATTCCCGGCCGCACAGTTCCTGATCACCGGCGTGCTCGGCCCTGAGTCGAACGCCCACGGACCGAACGAGTTCCTGCACATTCCGACGGCGCAACGCCTGACGTGCTGCGTCGCGGAAACGATTCGCCGGCACGCGTTACGCAACGGCTGATTCGAAGAAAAATTCTCTCGCCAAGAGTGCCAAGAAGAGTGAGAAGGCTAAGAAAAGCGTGAGCTGAAACTCCCAGCTCCCCAAGTCTTCTTACCCGCCCGCTATTCGCGATTGGGCGGTGGCGTGGTCTTTAGATGCTCGATCAGCCCGGCGCCGGCTTCCTCGACGAGGTCCAGCACGTATTCGAAGCCCGGGCTACCGCCGTAGTAGGGGTCAGGCACGTCGAGACGGCCGAGCTGCGGCGCGAAATCGAGGTACAGGCGAATCCGGTCGTGATACTGCGGCGGCGCCCGCTCGAGCAGCGTGTGCCGATTCAGCTGATCCATCGCGAGCACGAGCTCGAAATGCTCGAAGTCGCGGCCGGTAACTGCGCGAGCTCGCAGAGCCGTGAGATCGACGCCGCGCCGCTCGGCGGCACGAACGGCGCGCGGGTCGGGCGGATGGCCCGTGTGGTAGTCGTGCGTGCCGGCCGAGTCCACGAGCACGTCGAGATCGGGCGCGCGTTCCGCGAGCAACTTGCGGAACACGCCTTCAGCCGTGGGCGAGCGACAGATGTTGCCCATGCACACGAACAGCACGCGCCGCGCCGGCACATTTGCCGGATCGGCTCTGCCGATCACCCGTTTCAGATTGGCGAATAGCTCTTTCACCTGCGTTCTAGCGCCGCGTGTGCTGGGTTCGCTCGAGGTAGCTCCGAATCTTCGCGAGATCCTGTTCCGTGTCGACGTGCGGCGACGGCGGTTCGACCGCGTCCGCGACGATGATCCTAAACCCAAGCCACAGCGCGCGCAGCTGCTCGAGCTTCTCCGTCTCCTCGAGCGCGCACGGCGGCGCTGCGTTGATGGCCTTCAAGCCGCCGGCGCGATACGCATACATACCAATGTGGCGGCGCACCATCGGCATACCGCCATCGCGTGGCCATGGGATCGGCGCGCGACTGAAGTACAGCGCCCAACCGTCCTTGTCCGTCACGACTTTCGCGAAGTTCGGGTCACGAAACTCGGCTTCGTCGGTCAACGGCGACGTCAGCGTGGCGATCGTGGCTTCCGGATGCCAGCCGAGCAGACGGGCCGTTTGAGCGATGCACAGCGGCGAGATCAGCGGCTCGTCGCCCTGCACGTTCACGACGATCTGCTCGTCGGGCCAGCCGAAACGGTGAGCAAGCTCCGCGATGCGATCCGTGCCGCTCGCGTGTTCCGCCGACGTGAGCTCGACCGGCGCACCGAACTTGCGGCATGCGGCCGCGATCCGCTCGTCGTCGGTGGCCACGATGACCTCGGCCGCGCCGCTCTTCGCGGCCTGGTCGTACACCCATTGGACCATCGGCTTGCCCGCGATGTCCTTCAGCGGCTTGCCGGGCAGCCGCGTCGACGCATAGCGCGCCGGGATCACTACGATGAATCCGTCCGTCACAAAGCTCTGACTCCGATCTCGCGCAGCACGAGCCGCATGAGCCGCGCGCTGGAGTCGGCGTCGAACTCGAGATCGACGACGACGCACCACACGTCCGCCGGCGCGAGGTGCTCGCATTTTACGGCGTCTTTCTCCGTGATCAGCACCGGCCCGGGCTCGTCGAACGTGAGCTCCGCCGTGCCGAGCTGCGCATGATCCGCAAGCGGATGCGGCATGACGTCGAGGCCCGCATCGCCGAGCAGATCGAAGAAGCGCTGTGGGTTACCGATGCCCGCCACGGCATGAACCGTGGAGGTTCGAAACGACTCGAGTGACCGCTCGCGACGATCGCGCAGATTGTAGACCCGCGTGACGATTGCGCGGCCGCGGAACACGCCCGCGTGGCCCCAATCGCCGCCGTTTACGACGATGGCATCCACGTCCTGCAGGCGCGCGGGCGGCTCGCGCAGCGGCCCCGCGGGCAAGCACAGGCCGTTACCCATGCCGCGCACGCCGTCGACAACCGCAATCTCGAAACGCCGCCCGAGCCGGTAGTGCTGCAGGCCATCGTCGGCCACAACCACGTCGACCCGCCCCGTTTTCACCAAGGCTTCGGCCGCGGCCACGCGGTCCGGGCCCGCCACCACCGGGCAGCCGGTGCGGCGCGCGAGCAACACGGGCTCGTCGCCGACTTCCGCGGGGTCCGCATCGGCGCCCACGGCTCGCGGCCACCGCGCGGACTTGCCGCGATAGCCGCGCGTCACGATACCGACGCGACGACCGCGCAGTTTCAGCTGCGCGGCCAGCCAGATCACGAACGGTGTCTTGCCCGTGCCGCCAACGCTGACGTTGCCGACGACGACGACCGGCACCGCCACCTCGACAGTCTTCAACCACCCGCGCCTGTACCCCTCGCGCCGCAGCCGTGCGATCACTCGATACACCAAGGTTGCGGGCAACAGCGCAAAGCGCAACGGATGGTTGGCGTACCAGAGCGCTTCGAAACCGCGCGTAAGGGGCGTCGTCTTCACGGCCGTGATCCGGTGAACTGCATCGCGTGCAGCATCGAGTAGTAACCGCGATGCGCGATCAGTTCCGCGTGATTGCCCGTCTCGACGATCGCACCGTCACGCAACACGACGATGCGATCCGCCTTCTCGATCGTAGACAGGCGATGCGCGATCACTAGCGTCGTGCGGCCGCGCATCAGGTGCGCAAGCGCAGCCTGGATTCGCCGCTCGGACTCCGTGTCGAGCGCCGACGTAGCTTCGTCCAAGATCAGCACGGGCGCGTTCTTCAGCAGCGCCCGCGCGATTGCGATGCGCTGCCGTTGGCCGCCCGAGAGCATCGCGCCGCGCTCGCCGATCCGCGTGTCGAGCCCCTGCGGCAACTCGGCCGCGAACTCGGCCACGTACGCGGCCTCGGCGGCGCGCTCGATGTCCGCGCGCGCCGCACCGGCCAGCGCACCGTAAGCGATGTTGTTCGCGATGCTGTCGTCGAAGAGCACGACGTCTTGGCTCACGAGGCTGATCTGGCGCCGCAGGTCGCGCAAAGAATACTCGCGGACATCGCGACCATCGAGCAGCACGGCACCGCGACTGGGATCGTAGAACCGCGGCAGCAGGCCCACGAGCGTCGACTTGCCGCTGCCCGACTGGCCGACGAGCGCCACAGTAGTGCCCGCCGTCACGTTCAGATCGACCTCGTGCAACACGTCGCCTTTGGCCACGTCGTAGGCGAACGACACGCCGCGATACTGCACCTCACCGCGCGCCCTGCCCGCGGTAGCTTTGCCGCTGTCCGCCTCCGCAGGCTCGTCCAAGATCTCGAACACGCTGCCTGCCGCGGCGATGCCGCGCTGGAACACCGCGTTGATGTTGATCAATCGCTTCAACGGCGCGAACACCATGCCCATCGCCGTGATGAAGGCGATGAACGTAGGCGCGTTCAAGTCCGAGAGCGAAAAATAGATGACGGCGGCGACGCCGAGCGCCACGGCATACTGAGTCAGATTGTCGCCGATGGCCTGAACCGCCACGAGACGCGTGTTGAACCTGAAGTTGCGCGCGTTGACGTCCTGGAACTGCCGTTGCTCCTGCTCCTGCCCTTCGAAAATCTTCACGACGCGATGGCCGTGCAGTGCCTGTTCGGTGATTCGCGTCACATCGCCCATCGAGCCCTGGATCCGCGTGCTGTAGCGGCGGAACGCGCGACTCATGCGGCTGACGAGGAAAGCCATCGCGGGCCCGATGACGGCGACGAGCAGTGTGAGCCGCCAGCTCAGAAAGGCCATGACGACGAGCAGGATCGCGATTGAGAACGTGTCGCGAATCAGCACGACGACGGCGTTCGAGATCGCTTCGGCCACCTGCTCGGTGTTGTACGTGAGCCGCGAGATCAGCATGCCGGTCGAGCTCTGGTCGAAGTAGCGCGACGGCAAGCCGAGATAGTGCGCGAACAGCTCATTGCGCAGATCCCGAATCACGGAACGGCCGACCCACGCAAGCCCGAAGATCGTCAGCACATCCATCGCACTGCGAATCGGGAACAGCACGACGAACCCCAGCGGCACCCACCAGGCGTCCTTCGCAGCACGCGGGTCCCCGAGCGCCTTGATGACCTCGCTCATGAGCGTCGGGACGAAACTATTGATGACGGCGTAGATCGACGCCGGCACGATCGCGGCCGCGATCAGCAGCCAGTGCGGGCCCAGGTAGCGCGACAGCCGGCGGGCAACGACGGCAAACGGCGTATTGGCTGCCGACGTGGGCCGACTGGCGCTCTGCAAGGCGACGACGTTGTCCGACACCGCCCGGCCTCAGGCGTCCGGCGGTGTCACGGTCGCGATGTTGATCTTGACGAACCCGAGCTGCCCGACCACGTCCATGACGGTCACGACACTCTGGTGCGTGGCCGTCGCGTCGGCGCGAATGAATACCGGCACGTCGCGCTTGTCGCCGAGCAGCCTTTCGATCGCAGCGCGCAGAGTACGGCGCTCGTTGTTCACGAGCTCGCGACCGTTGACGATGTAGGCGCCCGCTTGCGTGATCGAGATCTCGAGACCGTTGCCAACCGCATCGAGCCGCGTGTCAGTCGCCGCCTGCGGCAGGCGCACGCTGAGCTCCGTCTCGCGCAGGAAGGTCGTCGACACCATGAAAAACAGGACGAGCACGAGCAGCACGTCGACGAGCGAGATTACGTTGATCTCAGGCTCGTCTCTTGAGCGGCTGCTTTGCAGCTTCATCGCTGACTCCAAACACGCCCGCGCGCTGATGTTGCAGCAGCGCCTCGATGAAGCGGATCGCTTCCTTCTCGATCTGGATGACGAGGCCGTCGACGCGGCCACGCAGGAACCGATACGCGATCAGCGACGGAATGGCCACCGCGAGACCGGCGGCCGTGGTAATCAGTGCTTCCGAAATGCCGCCCGCCAGGATCGCCGGATTGCCGACACCCTGCGTCGTGATGGCCGTGAAGGCGCGAATCATGCCGGACACGGTGCCGAGCAGACCGAGTAGCGGCGAGATCGCGGCGATCGTACCGAGCGGATTCAAATACCGCTCGAGGTCGTGGACGACGTGCCGACCGGCGTCCTCGATGGCTTCTTTCAGCACGTCACGCGACGCGTGCCGGTACGCGAGCCCGGTGGCGAGCACCTGTCCCAACGGAGAGCTCGAATGCACGACCTGGATTTGCTGTGCGTCGAGCTCGTTCTTCTGCACCCAGTCCCAGACCTGGTTCGTCAGAGTGCCGGGGATGACGCGCTTCGTCTGCAACGTCCAGAGGCGTTCGAGAACGATGGCCACTGCGATCACGGAGCTGGCAACGATCGGCAGCATGAGCCAACCGCCGGCTTGCACGATCTCGAGCATGATTCGCTATGAGCTCCGCTTTAAGCTGTTGCGAAACTATAGCGCGCTGACGACTGATTCACTAGGGAAATTTGGTACTAGAGCCCCGTCGGCGACACGGCCTGCCAATAACGGTGACGGACGTCACGTTCGGCACTGATCGCAACGCCGTCCCGAGTGAAGTCGATGCTGACGGCACCGGCGTCGGCGGTGACCACGACGGCCGCGCCGTCGCGCCGCCAGCGGGCCGTGACTTCCGGTTTCGGAAAGCCCCAGCGATTCGCGAAACCGGCCGACACCACGGCGTGCCGTGCGCCGAGAGCGGCGACGAGCGCCGGTGACGACGACGTCGCACTACCGTGGTGGGGCACGACGACCACGTCCGTCGCGCCGGGCTCGGCCTCGAGCATTGCGGCTTCGCCCCGGCGTTCGACGTCGCCGGCAATCAGCAGCGAGCCGCCGGCCGCGGTGATCTTCAACACGCACGAGCTGTCGTTGCCGCGCGGCGCGAACTCGGGCGCGGGATGCAGCATCCGGAACTCGACGCCGTCCCACCGCCAGCTCTGCCCCCGCTCGCACGTGTCACCGGGCAACTTCGCGATGTCCGGGCCGTGCAGAACCGTGGCCGACGGAAACGCGGCGACAATTGCGGCCGCGCCACCCGCGTGGTCGTTGTCGGCATGGCTCACGATCAGGAGATCGAGGCCGCGCCGGCCGTTCGCGGCGAGTGCGGGCAGCACGATATCGGCACCACTGTCGAAGCCCGAGCGGAACGCCGGGCCGGCGTCGAACAACAGTCGGTGCGTGCGCGTCTCGACCAGCACCGCGAGCCCCTGACCGACGTCGAGCACCATCGCCCGCGCCTCGCCGGCGCGCGGCGCCGCGACGCTCGGCACGAACATCGGCACCACCGCGAGCCACGCGAACCGGCGGCCCGGCAGCGCCTGACCGCCGACGGCGAACGCGACGCCGCACGCCGCGAGCGCGAACGCGGGCCACGGCGGCAAAGGCACCGGCAGCGCCGCGCCGGGCGCGGCAGCGGCCGCGTGCAACGCGGCGACGACGACGCTCTCGAGCTGGCCAAGCAGCGCCACCGCGGGCGTCGCGATCCCGACCAGCGACTTAAACGAGACCGCCACGGACGCGAGCACGGTGAGCGGCACGAGCACCAGGTTGAACAACGGGATCGCGACGAGATTCACGAGCGGGCCAATGAGCGAGATCTCGCCGAAGTACCACGCCGTCAGCGGCAACAACGCGAGGCCGATCGACCACTGCAACGCGACGAATGCGCGCGCGGCCGACCACCCGCGACGCCAGCGGTCATCCACGCGTACGCGCAGGCGCCGCGGTGCTTCGAGCGCAAGCAGGATCGCGACGGCCGCGAACGACAACCAGAACGACGCCGCCAGCGACGCGAACGGATCGACTATCAGCACGACGAGCAACGTGGCCGCGAGCACCTGCCACGCACCGACGCGCCGGCGGCTCACGAGCACGAGCAACGCGACCGCGATCATCAGCAGCGAGCGCTCGGCCGGCACGGCGAAGCCCGTCAGCGCAGCGTAGTACGCGGTCGCGACGACGCTGACGGCCGCGGCCGCTTCGAGGTCGAACGCCGCGAATGGCATCGGCAAGCGCAACCACACGCGTCGCACCGCAACGAACGCGAGCAGACCGAGCAGCGCCACGTGCATCCCCGACACCGCCACGAGATGGCTCGTGCCCGTGCGGCGAAAGTCCGCCCAATGCTGCGTCGCTGAACAGATACCGCTCACCGAGCGCGAGCGCGGTAATCAGCGCGGCACCGTCGGCATCCGGCACCGCCGCGACGAGCCGTGCGGCCAACGTCGCGCGAAACTTCAGCCACGCGGGCGTGAGGCCCGTCGGTGCCGGCAAAGGAGTCGCAGCACGCACGTAGCCCGTCGCACCGTAGCCGTTCACGAGCAGCCACTGCTCGTAGTCGAAGCCGCCCGGGTTGCGCGCGCCGTGCGGCGACTTGAGGCGCACGGTGAGCTTGAATGCATCGCCCGCCGCGAGCGCCGCAGGCGCGTCGTACCACGTGAGCCGCAACCGCAACGGCACACCTTGCGGCGGTGGAGCGTCCACCGTGAAACCGAACGTGGCTTGCCCCGGCGCTAGCGTGGGGAATGTGTCGACCCAGCCGTTGAGCTCGTAGTCGCCCGCCGCCGACGGAGCCATGCGCTGCGCGAGCCGCACATCGGCCGCCAGCACGGTCCACGCGCACGCGGCGGCGAAGACCAACAACGGCCATGCCCACCGAGCCCGCAGCACCAGCAACGCGGCGAGCAGCAGCGGCGCGCCCCACTCGAGGCCGGGCAGCGCCGGCAGCGAATGCACCGCGAGCGTGCCGAGCAGCCACGCAGCGGCCGCGACGACAGCCGGCACGAAATGAACACGAAGTGCCGTCGTCGAGTCGCCCGATCTGGCGACGCACGCCACGGCAATCCGGTCTCTGGACCGCGCCAAGGGTCGGGTTCAGGTACGGCGGGCCACGGACGACCGGAGCTGACAGCTTTGTCCTGCGACCGTGTAGTACATGGCGAGATCGTGCACCCCTGGTGCGCGAGGCGTCGCGCACCGAATCTGCTGTCCGTACCCAGAAATGGCGGCCAGCGGATAGGTGGGCGGGTAGGTATTTTGAACCGCCCTTCTGCGCTGGCAGCGGTGCACGTAACGGCCATTGTGTCAAAGCCGCAGGCGCCCGCGCCGCAGCACACGAGCCCGTCGACGATCTGCAGAATCAAAACAGCGGCTTGCTATGCGCGTGGCACAACACTAGCGAATTCGGACGCGGTTCCGCTCAACGATCCAAAGGTGCCTCTCAGAGGACTCACGCGCATGCAGTGCCAGGGCACCGCGGATAAGCTCGAGAACGTAAGCGATGCTCTGTACTGAAGGTCGTAGAACCCAAACGCCGACGTGGTTGTCAGGCGGATACTGCCGTATGTCGGCGAAATCAAGATCGAGAGTGACCAGGATCCGTGTCTCGCGTTGACACGCTGCGAATACGTTCGAATCGGGCTGGCCGCCAAGCCGCTCATCCAAAGCACTTTCGACGTCATGACCAATGTCTCGGAATAGTGCCATTGCGTCGCGGGGCAGGTTCTCATCTAGCTTGAACCGCGACGGCATATTCGGGGGCTACGCCGGGATTGAAACCACGCGCTCCCGCGCAAGCTCGGCAGCGTATGCGAGCGCCGCTGGAATGTGCTCTGGCCTTAGGGAAGGGTACTGTTCAAGTATTCGTGCAACCGGCTCGTTTGCCGCCAGGTTGTCGAGAACCACAGACACAGGAACGCGCGTGCCACGGAAACACACGGCCCCGTGCAATACCTGTGCATCAACGGCGATATAGGGTGTCCAATCCAACTCGATGACCTCCGGAGCGTTCAAGAAATATAGCACCCGCCTGAGACAGCGCATAACGAAGGGGGTTTGATCGGCCATCGCGGCGGCCCCGTGGTCAGCCGCGTCAACCGCCGAGACGACCGAGGGCGCGATCACCGACCTGTACGTGCCGAAGAAGCGCCATTAGGCGTGCGCCCGTAACCAGCTAATTGACGTAGGTAGTGGCTGGTTCGCCTTTCGTCAGGATTCGGAACGTCAGCACCTTCGTCGGCTGCGCGTTCACGGTCTCACTGATGGCGCGCGGCTCCTCGTGGATCAGGTCGCCGGGCTTCACGTCGTACGCCGGTTTGCCGTCTGGTCTGACGGTTTCCGTGCCTTCGATGACCCACGAAAACGAATGGCCAGGGTGAAAATGCCGGCCGCCGGGCGACCCGCGTAGCGGCACGGCACCGCCAGCCGCAAGAGCGACGCCGGTTCGTGGTCCGTTCGCTGATATCGCGACACTGACTTCTTTCCCCGGGCACCAATCGCCGAGGTCGGCGCGCAGCAACTCCGTGGTTGAACCGGACTGCGACTGCGCCGTCGCAGGAGCTGGGAGCCAGGTCGTGACGGCGACGCCCAAAGCAAACGAGCAGATGACGACGATAGCAGTTCGCACAACACGCTCCTCAGACTATTGAGCCAGTGAAACAATGCCCGTTGCCGCATGGCGGATAGGTATTTTGAACCGCCCTTCTGCGCTGGCAGCGGTGCACGTAACGACGATTGTGTCAAAGCCGCCGACTGAGCGCGACGCCGCATCAGCCTCACAACCCGGCTTCGCAGCAGGGCTCAATGCGCCAACGCGCCCGATGGGCGCTTCTGGCCTCACCGCGCGCTGCACCGCCCGTTGCTCGCGCGAGAAACACGAGCCCTTCGACGATCGGCATTAGAACAGCGACGCCTGCGGCGGCGCTCGCGCCCCAAGTGCCGCCGTCGGCGCCGCCTCCTCGCCCCACTCCCGCCGGTGCGCGAGAATCCGTTCGATCAGCGCCGGCTCCTCGATGCTCGCGATCACCTTCAAGCGCCCGCCGCAGCGCACGCACTGCTCGATCTCTATCCCAAACACGCGTTTCAGGCGCCGCGCCCAGTTCAGGGCGAGAGCTGACAGCTTTGCCCCGCGACCGTGTAGTACATGCGCAAGATCGTGCACCCCTGGTGCGTGAGGCGTCGCGCACCGAATCTGCTGTCCGTACCCAGAAATGGCGGCAACCCCCCTCCCAACATCTCCTCACTCGTGATTGGGCTGAGCGGCGTGAGCTTCCCGCGGGGCGGTACTGGCTGCGCGCCGTGATTCGGCAAGGCGGCTTTTCGGGCGAAGCGTGCAGAAGCCGCGCGCCGCGGCTGAACACAACGCCATTTATCCGTACTATCCGCATATCCGCTCTCCAAGGCCGATTGAGGTACACGATGAGCATCCGTGACGACGCCCTGATCGAGAAGCTGCGCGCACTGCCCGCGGACAAGCGCGCGGAGGTAGAGGATTTTGTGGAGTTCCTCAGCGCCAAGTCCCGTCGCTTGGCCGCCCTCGATCGGCTGCTCTCCATTGCGCCGGAGCTCGAAGCAGCCGGTGCTGCACCCATGACCGAGGAAGAGATCGCCGCGGAGATCAAAGCCGCACGCGCCGAGCGTCGGGCACGCTCAGGCAAGTAAGTCTTAAGCACCGTCAGTGCGGATCGTCCTCGATACCAACGTCGTGATGTCAGCGCTGCTATGGCGCGGCAACCCGTATCGACTCGTTCAAGCCATCCGCGCACACCCGAACGCGCAAGTTTTTTCGAGCCCCGTGCTCCTCGCTGAACTCACCGATGTGCTCTCTCGCCGCGCCGCCACCGCGCAACTTGCGCGCATCGGCCGCACGGCTCACGCGGTTCTGGGCGACTACCTCGAAACGGTGGAGCTCGTGGACCCTGAGCCCTTGGCTCCCGTCTCGCGCGATCCCGATGACGATCACGTCCTGGCCGCAGCCCTTGCCGCAAGCGCCGACCTCATCGTCTCCGGCGACGCTGATCTGCTCGTGCTCAAACGCTTCCAGGACATCCCCATCCTCGCCTCTGTGCAAGCCCTCGAACGTCTCACCGAGCAGCGCTGAAGACTCAGCGGAGCGGGCGGATGCGGATAGGTATTTTGAACCGCCTTTCTGCGCTGGCAGCAGTGGCACGTAACGACGATTGTGTCAAAGCCACCGACTGAGCGCGACGCCGAATCAGCCTCACAACCCGGCTTCGCAGCAGGGTTCAGTGCGCCAACGCGCCCGATGGGCGCTTCTGGCCTCACCGCGCGCTGCACCGCCCGTTGCTCGCGCGAGACACACGAGCCCTTCGACGATCGGCATTAGAACAGCGACGCCTGCGGCGGCGCCCGCGCCCCAAGCGCCGCCGTCGGCGCCGCCTCCTCGCCCCACTCCCGCCGGTGCGCGAGAATCCGTTCGATCAGCTCCGGCTCCTCGATGCTCGCAATCACTTTCAAGCGCCCACCGCAGCGCACGCACTGCTCGATCTCTATCCCAAAACTCAAAGCAAAGCGGAAGCAGCTCCGGTCCGCCTTCTTCTCCAAACCCATGGCCTGCATGCGCACGTCACCGCTGGCCAGGTCGTACGGCTGGGGCCTGCACTTCGACAGCGAGGGCAGGGTTGCCCTGGTGCCAATGGAGAGCCCGAAGTACCGGCAGTTGTCGGCAAGCCGTTCGATCGAGCAGACTCGTGCCATGCGGAGCAAACGCAAATGAGCGCGACACGCACACCGCAACGCCACGCGTTGTGGGTGCGCCTCTGCCACTTGGTGCTCGCGGGGCTCGCGATGTCGCCGCGCATTGCAGCCGCGTTCCCCGTTCTGCTCGACGTCTTCGGCGGCTACCAGACCGCTCGCACGCTGCACTTCGCGGGCTTCGCGCTGCTCGCGGCGTTCGTCGTCGTACACGTGGCGCTCGCGGCGTTCACGGGTTTCGGCAGGCACCTGCGGGCGATGATCGTCGGGAGCTGAGCCGGCGCCGCGCGTCGTTCGGTCGTCGCGGTGGGCTTGCGGCGCAATTCCACTGTACGTAGTGTGGGCTCGCGATGCATCCCGAGGTGGGGGAGATCATGTCATTGCTTGGGCGTCAGCTCGGCCACTACCAGGTGCAGTCGCTGCTCGGCGTGGGCGGCATGGGCGAGGTCTACAGGGCTCTCGACACCCGGCTCAATCGCACCGTCGCCATCAAGGTACTACCCCCGCATCTCGCGGACAGGCCGGAGCAGCGCGAGCGCTTCGACCGCGAAGCGCGAGCCATCGCCAGCCTCAATCATCCGCACATCTGCACGCTGTACGACATCGGCCATCAGGAGGGGCTCGACTTCCTCGTGCTCGAATACATCGAGGGCGAGACGCTCGAGTCGCGACTCGCGAATAGGCCGCTCGCGATCGAGCAGGCGCTGCGCTATGCGATCGAAATCGCCGACGCGCTCGACAAGGCCCATCGCAAAGGCATCACGCATCGCGATCTGAAGCCCGGCAACGTCATGCTGACGAAGAACGGGGCGAAGCTGCTCGATTTCGGCCTGGCCAAGCTCCAGCTGCAGAGTGCCGCCGACGGAGTGCCGGCGGCGCAACTCGCTACCTTGAATGCCAACGCGACGGTGGAAGGCTCGCTGCTCGGTACGCTGCAGTACATGGCGCCCGAGCAGGTGGAGGGGAAGATCGACCAGATCGACGGGCGCACGGACATCTTTGCGTTCGGGGCGCTCGTGTACGAGATGGCCACCGGCAAGGCGGCGTTCGAGGGCGCGAGCAACGCGAGCGTCATCGGCGCCATCCTCAAGGACACGCCGCCGGCGATTTCGACTTCGCAGTCGCTGACGCCGCCCGGGCTTGATCGCGCAGTGAGGAAATGTCTCGCGAAAGATCCGGACGAGCGCTGGCAGAACGCGAAGGACCTGTGCGACGAGTTGCGGTGGATCGCGGAGAGCGGCGCCGCCCCGCTCGCGGGCGCTCTGGCAACCGTCTCCGCGCCGCGTCGCCGGATGTGGATGCCGGCTGCGGCAGTGGTGCTCGCGGCCGCGATTGCGGCATTGGCCACGTGGAGTTTCAAGTCGTCGCCCACGCCGCCTGCCGCGCCGCTGGTGCGAATCAGTCTGTCGCTACCGCTTGGCGAGACGCTAGTCGCGACGGAGTCGTATGGTCCGGTGGCGTTGTCTCCCGACGGAACTCGTCTGGTCTACGTCATCAAGCACGCCGGCGTTACGCAGCTCTACATGCGCACCGTCGACGCGCTCGACTTCACGGCGATTCCAGGAACGGAAGGAGGAGCGGGCCCATTCTTCTCCCCCCGACAGCCAGTGGGTCGGGTTCGCGGATAGGTATTTTGAACCGCCTTTCTGCGCTGGCAGCAGTGGCACGGCGACCTGGCATCGCGGGCAACCCGACGAGGTTCGAAACGAGCGCGCGCGGCGAATCGCTGCGGCCCGTGCGCATCGCAAAATGATCAACCAGCAGCGATTTATCGAGGCGGCCTAAGCAGTGAAAGTCTCCCTTCTTAGCTCAGGCGTTTTGTCCAAGTTGACGTGAAGCGCGACACTGGCGGTCGTCGATGCATCGACTCTCCCGAGAAGGAGCATCGGGCACACGCGGCGACGTCCCGTGCTCGCGGCACGCCGCCTCACACCAAGTGGAAAGACTTTCCCGACAAGGGTCGCTTTCGAGAGAGTGCGCTACTCCGAAAGCGCAGCTCGACCCTTACGCAAGCACCCCAAAGACCACCAATATGACGATAGTGGCAACGAGGTACGCCACAACGTAGATCGTGTGACGAAGGCGCACGCCATCTGGCTCATCCTGAAATTCGCTAACCACGGCGGCAAACTTACCGTTACTGACCCACGATGTGTGCACAATCAGGAACATGGTGATGCACATGACGAGCGCCATCGATGCGACTTGGTTACGGCCCATCTCATTTAACCATCGAGTTCCCGTTAGGTACTCCTCAGCAAACACGGCGGCAAAGACGTTGAAACTCAGCGACAGGGCGAGTGACATGGTCGCCACGAGCAACGGAAACTGCTCGCGGGGATCCTTTAGTTTCCAGCGCCAGACCGCGTAGAGGACGTAGCGCAAGGGTTTCAAAATGGTTGCCCAAAGGGTGCGTTCGTGTCGGCGCCGGCACACCCTAGTGCGGCATCGAGCCGGTTGAGTGGCAGCACAGTTTTCGCCATCACCAGTATCGGAATTGAGACAGGTGCGGACGAGCCCTCCATCGCAAAGAGGCCGATACCAGCAACCGCGGAAGTAGCGTCGAGACCGCTATCAAGGTATCGACCGTCTTGGTAATCAACGAAGGCAAGCACACCGTCAACGCCTGCACTGGCAAAGCCCAACCACCGCCCGCCCTGCGACAAAATCTTCGCATTTGCGGCTTGCGTGAGACGCCAGCCGTCGAGGCTCGCCGCTCCCATGGTTCCAGGTATGGGTAACCGCATGCCTGCCGGAGCACGAACGATGTGACCGCTCTCGTCTACCATCGTTTCGAGGTATTTGGCGTAGCCGTGCGCACCGACATCGACACCCGCTGCGGTCGTTGCGGCGGTGCCGATTGCGCTCTCTTCGCCGCCGCCGCGCGCTGCCTCCATTTCCTCGCCTGCCTCCGCATAGCAGCTAGAAAACCTTCCAGGCGTCGCGTTCCGCGGAATCCGAGACGTTCGATCGTTCGCGCGTGACCGCGGCGGTCGGCCAGGAGCGGCTGTACAAGCCTTCGCCGTAGCTCGCTGCCGCGCGGAACTGCCCGCTCCTATGCCATACCCCGAAGCCTGATCTTCGAGTTTACGAACTGAGCCACGTCTGTCCCCGCCGCTCTTTCGAGGGCTGCGTCCGGAAGCCAACAGATCACCCCTCGCCTCAACAGCAACATGCCGTCCGAGTAACGGACAGCAGACTCCAACACGGCCCACTCCACGAGGTACGCCGGGCCCGGACCAGAGACGCTCAAGCCCTCATCTGACAGCACACGAATAGAGGCCTTCCCGAAGTACGACGTGTATCTGAACTTCTGATAGACCATGGTTCGGAGCACTGCGAGTGCGCCAATCGCGAACAGCGCGTACGCAGAACCCATCATGAGTATGAAAGGGATGGGACTGTCACCGATCGAAAAGACGCTGAGCCAGATGGTCATTAGCACGCCCAACAACACCAACTGCCAGACGGGCCTCAGGATGAGAGGACGTTGCTGGTAATACCGCTCGATCATCGTGCGGATGTACGCCTCGTCGAAAATGAAACGGTACGTGTAGCTCACACCCCCCGGCACCGCAGCGGAAGCTGTTTGGCTGCCTCTGGCTGCCGACTCTCGCCTGCGCCTCCACAGCGCCATGGCGACATTGACGGACACAAATACCGGGGTGGCCGTCATGCCCCCAAAGAACCATGCCCAGCCGACCGTGGACGAGCCACCAAGAGCAAAATGAACGCACAAACCGCCGAAGATCATCAGCCACAGGAAGGCAGCACCGCAGAACCAGAGAAGTGCTCTGAGGGGCAGCGTATCCGTCGAAGTGGGCTGCTTGGCGTCTTCAGATTTGGTGACGGTGCTGACGATCGCGAAGGCCGTATTTGCGATACGCGACCAAAGCATCAAGCCTGCCGTGAAGCCGACAATCGACAGCAAGATGTTCAGCGGGTCCACAGGAAATGTGTCAGGTGAAGAGAGCGCCCGCGACTCCCATCAGTAGGAAGATCATCGATAACACATTTGCCGTGCGGGCAGTCCCGCTAACCAGATACGCGCCGCCCCAGAACGCGGCCAAGATGACCGCGACATCAGCCACGCTTTCGGCGAGCGCCACCGCCACGTTCGCTCCTGCGTGCGCACTGCCCCCCGGGTAAGACCTTCGCTAAAGCCGCTTCGGGTCGACGACAGAAGGTAGCATGAACCTTAAGCAAGGTCCGCTGCCGCGGAATCCAAGACGTTCAAACATCCGGGCCTGACCGCGCCTTCCGGCCAGGAGCGGCTGTGCTGGCCTTCGTTCGGCGAGTCATTGCGTTGGTCCGGGCGGCATGTTCTTGCGGCCGTCGATCCGCCTGACTTGCAACTCGAATACGTCCACTCCCTCTAAGCAGCGTGCATTCACGGACACTCGGTCCCCTGGGTACCCCGTACGGAGCATGCCGGTCCCGCACGTCGGGCAAAACTCGTGACCTGTAACATCGCGCCACAGGTACGCGGCAAGACTACGCTTTTGCTCCAGAAGGCGAAGTGAATCGAGGGGGACCTTCCAGTGGATAAACCCATGGCGTCCACAGGTCGAGCAGTTACATTCGTGTAGATCCGTCAACTCCGCATCCACTTGGATGCGAAGTGCGCCACAGTGACACGAGACCGTATAGGGCCGCTGAATTGTCATCGCTTTGATCGCGTTTCAGCAAAGGGTCGTGAGCCGAAATTAGCACGAACCGTGACGAACGTCCGCTTCCGCGGAATCCGCGACGCCACCACGAACATCCCCGACAACGCCGATCGGCCAGGAGCGGACCGATTGTCGGGCCCGCTGCAGCATCTTAGGCGTCGCTCGCGAGTACCTTCTCGAAGAACACGCGATCAAACCCATCGTCGTGGCGTCGATCGACGCGTACGTAGCCCAGACGCTCGTAGTAGCGCGAGAGCTCCGGAAGCGCAGCATTGGTGTATAGCGTCAGCTTGCGATAACCCCTGTGCACCGCTATTAATTCGGCAGCGCTCATCAGATAGCGCCCGATCCCCTTCCCTTGGCTCCTCGGAGTCACGGCGACCGAGCTCACCTCGATGTGATCTGACCGCTCGGTGATGACCATCGTGCCTTCGACACGTTGCTCGGTCTCACACACGTAGACGCACGCAGATTGAATGAGCGGAAGGAATTGCCGGTCCATCGACGCCGGCCTTTGGCCTATTCGTCCGATGTAACCCTCGTAGGCCTCCCTGATGCAGTCATGGATCGAACTCAGGTCTTGTACCGACGCGAGACGAACTTTCATGTTCAGCACGAGCGCTATTCGTTAGCTAGAATCGCTCGAAGGACAATACCTTCATTGCTGCTTTCGAGACACTGCCAACCAAGGTTCTCGTAGAGCTTCGGGAGATTTGTGAGGGCGAATAGTTCCCGCTCCCCAGCTCGGAAGGCCTCGATCTCTGCGGCCTGGATTAGCTGCGAAGCTATCCTCTTTCGCCTATGTTCAGGCGCGACGAACAGCGCGTTTATCCAGAGCCCCAACACATCGCCGCCAGGTTTGCGAAAACCGGAGAACATCAGGCCGCCAAGTAGTTCCTGCCCTTCAATCCCCAGCAGCGGGGCGGATAGGTATTTTGAACCGCCTTTCTGCGCTGGCAGCAGTGGCACGTAACGACGATTGTGTCAAAGCCACCGACTGAGCGCGACGCCGAATCAGCCTCACAACCCGGCTTCGCAGCAGGGTTCAGTGCGCCAACGCGCCCGATGGGCGCTTCTGGCCTCACCGCGCGCTGCACCGCCCGTTGCTCGCGCGAGACACACGAGCCCTTCGACGATCGGCATTAGAACAGCGACGCCTGCGGCGGCGCCCGCGCCCCAAGCGCCGCCGTCGGCGCCGCCTCCTCGCCCCACTCCCGCCGGTGCGCGAGAATCCGTTCG
Organism: uncultured Gammaproteobacteria bacterium; assembly: GCA_963748045.1. Lineage (GTDB taxonomy): Bacteria > Pseudomonadota > Gammaproteobacteria > Steroidobacterales > Rariloculaceae > FEN-1219. The sequence continues at coordinate 75,836 of CAVVIC010000009.1, read as the reverse complement.
ATCAGCGCCGGCTCCTCGATGCTCGCGATCACCTTCAAGCGCCCGCCGCAGCGCACGCACTGCTCGATCTCTATCCCAAACACGCGTTTCAGGCGCCGTGCCCAGTTCATGCGAATGTCCTTCGACGCTCGCCCCTCCGGCGCCGCGGATCGCTTCCGTGCCCCTGTCCCTCTTCCTCCCGGGGTGATCGCCGCTCGCAACGCCGCGTGCGCCGCGAACACGCCGTGATACCTGGTCAGGTGGACCCGCGGCGGCGGCACCAGCGCCGCCAACCGAGCGATGAAGTCCAAGGGTTCGAGCGCGATGTGCGTCGTCCCGTCGCGGTACGTAGTCTTCAGTCGGTAGCGAACCTGCCTCTGCGCCGTGAGATCGAGCCGCTCGATGGCCACCGGCGGGCGACTCACGTAGCGCGTGAGCCGTTCGAGCTTCTCCCGCTGCTGATAGGTATTTTGAACCGCCTTTCCTGCGCTGGCAGCAGTGGCACGTAACGACGATTGTGTCAAAGCCACCGACTGAGCGCGACGCCGAATCAGCCTCACAACCCGGCTTCGCAGCAGGGTTCAGTGCGCCAACGCGCCCGATGGGCGCTTCTGGCCTCACCGCGCGCTGCACCGCCCGTTGCTCGCGCGAGACACACGAGCCCTTCGACGATCGGCATTAGAACAGCGACGCCTGCGGCGGCGCCCGCGCCCCGAGCGCCGCCGTCGGCGCCGCCTCCTCGCCCCACTCCCGCCGGTGCGCGAGAATCCGTTCGATCAGCGCCGGCTCCTCGATGCTCGCGATCACCTTCAAGCGCCCGCCGCAGCGCACGCACTGCTCGATCTCTATCCCAAACACGCGTTTCAGGCGCCGTGCCCAGTTCATGCGAATGTCCTTCGACGCTCGCCCCTCCGGCGCCGCGGATCGCTTCCGTGCCCCTGTCCCTCTTCCTCCCGGGGTGATCGCCGCTCGCAACGCCGCGTGCGCCGCGAACACGCCGTGATACCTGGTCAGGTGGACCCGCGGCGGCGGCACCAGCGCCGCCAACCGAGCGATGAAGTCCAAGGGTTCGAGCGCGATGTGTGTCGTCCCGTCGCGGTACGTAGTCTTCAGTCGGTAGCGAACCTGCCCCTGCGCCGTGAGATCGAGCCGCTCGATGGCCACCGGCGGGCGACTCACGTAGCGCGTGAGCCGTTCGAGCTTCTCCCGCTGCTCGGCCTCTATGCCAATCCCCGCATGGAGCGAGAACCCCGCGTACTGCGCGACCCCTTTCCTCGGCTCGTCCCCTCGCGCCGGCACGGTCTGTAACGAAAATACCTTCTGCCCGGCACGCGGGCCCATCGCCACTCGGTACGTGATCGAGTGGCCGAGCAGATCATCCAGGGGGCCGCCCGCGTCGGGGCCGAGCTCGAGATAGCTGCTTTCGGCATCGCGAGCCAAGATGCCTTGGCGCTCGAGAGCGCGGCCGATGCGCTCGGCCAGCCGTTCGACGAGCGCTTGCAACTCCTCCTGACGTGGGGGGTCGATTCGCCGGAACACCGGCGGCTCGGTACCGACGAGATACGCACCGTCGAGCACGAGCATGTGGAAGTGAATATTGAGATTGAGCGCAGACCCAAAGCGCTGGATCAGCGTCACGGCGCCCGTCGCCCCGCTCGCGCGCGTGAGTCGCGCCTTCTTGAGAATATAGGTCGAGATCGTCCGATAGACGATCCCGAGCACCCGCGTCAGTGCCTCGGGGTCCGTGGCCAGTAAGAACCGCAGCGCAAACGGCAGCGACAGTACCCACTGGCGAATCGGCTTCGCCGGCAACACCTCGTCGGCGAGGAGCGCAGCACTGTCCGCCATCCGCCGGGCGCCGCAGGAGGGACAAAAGCCGCGGCGCTTACAGCTGAACGCGACGAGCTTCTCGGCGTGGCAGTCCTCGCAGCGCACGCGCAGAAAGCCGTGCTCGAGGCGGCCGCACTTCAGATACGCCTCGAACTCCTCCTGCACGTATTTCGGCAGCGTGCGGCCAGCGGCTTCGCGCACAGCGACGAGCTCGGGATAGTGCCGCTCGACGAGTTGGTAGAGCAGCGTCGCCTCGGGCCGGTGGCGAGCGTAGCCCGGCGGATCGATGAACGGTGGCGCACGCGGGCGCGCCCGCTCGCTCGCCATGGCTTCGCGTCCTAGCGATGGATCCGGGCAAGGAGACTACGCAGCCGTCCGCGGCGAGCGGTGTCACAAATGCGGGCAAACCGAGAAGATTTGGAACAGGCACACACGCGTCCCGTCCGCAAAAAACTCGCAGTGATTCAGAGATCGGTCTAGACGGGCCTCAATAGGCCGTCCTTGAGCTCGAGCACGCGATCCATGCGCTTGGCCAGATCGGGATCGTGAGTCACAACGACGAGGCTCGTGCCGAGCGCGGCGTTCAGCTCGAGCAGCAACTCGAACACGCGCAGGCCGGTGGGCCGGTCGAGATTGCCCGTGGGCTCGTCGGCCAGCACGGCGGCCGGCCGCGTGACGAGAGCGCGCGCGACCGCCGTGCGCTGGCGCTCGCCGCCCGAGAGCTCGCCCGGCCTGTGATCGAGCCGCTCGGCGAGGCCCACGCGCTCGCAACAGATCGCGCGCTTGCGCCTCCGCCTCGCGCGGCGCGGTGCCGCGCACGAGCAGCGGCATCGCGACATTCTCGAGCGCCGTGAACTCCGGCAGCAGATGGTGAAACTGGTACACGAAGCCGAGTGCGCGGTTGCGCAGGCGCCCGCGCTCCGCGTCGCCGGCTTTCGTCATCGACGTGCCGATCACGCGCACCTCGCCGCTCGTCGGCTCGTCGAGCCCGCCCAGGAGTTGCAGCAGCGTGGTCTTGCCGGAACCCGACGCGCCGATGATCGCCATGCGATCGCCCTTGCCGACGCGCAACTCCACGCCGCGCAGCACCTCGACGTTGCGCCCGGCGTCGTTGAAGGTCTTCACGAGCCCGATGGCTTCGAGCATGGCCTCACGGTCATTCATAGCGCAGAGCCTCGGCCGGTGGCTGACGGGCGGCGGAGAGCGCCGGATAGAACGTGGCGGCCACGGCCAGCACGATACCCATGCCGCAGATCTCGGCGACCTCGAGCGGCCGCAGCTGCGTCGGCAGATCGCTCAGGAAATACACGTCCGCGGACAGGAGATCGATGTGCAACCAGGCTTCGAGCAGCTTCACGACATTGCCGAGCTGCCAGCACACGAGCACGGCGAGCACCACGCCGAGCAGCGTGCCGATGACGCCGATCGCCGTGCCCTGGCTCGCGAACAACGTCATGATGCTGCGCGGCGTGCTGCCGATGCTGCGCAGGATCGCGATGTCGCCGCGCTTGTCGCGCACCACCATCATCAGCGTCGACACGATGTTGAACGCGGCCACCGCGATCACGAGCGACAGGATCACGAACATGATCGTCTTCTGGAGCTGGATCGAGCGGAAGTACGTGTAGTGCAGGCGCGTCCAGTCGTCGACGTAGAACTTGGTGCCGAGCTCGTTCACGAGCTCCTGGGCCGTCGTCATCGCGACCTCGCGCGCGTTGTACACATCGCGAATCGCGAGCCTGCAGGCCCGTGGCGCGCCCGTCCGTGTGGTACAGGCGCGCGGCATCCGCGAAGCTCACGAACACGAGGCCGCGGTCATACTCGTACATGCCGGCATCGAACACGCCCGCGACCGTGAAGCTGCGGACGCGCGGCAGCATGCCGGCCGGAGTCACGCGCCCTTCGGCCAGCACGAGCACGATCTCGTCGCCGATATCCACGTCGAGCGCGGTCGCGAGCCGCGAGCCGATCACGACGTTGAAGCTGCCGGCCGTCAGCGCCGCGACGTCGCCGCGCTTCGTCACGGTGGCGATGTTCGACACGGTGCGCTCGAGCTCGGGGTCCACGCCGCGCACGTTGACGCCCGCGAGCGCCTCGCCGTGCACGGCCATCGCCTGCCCTTCGACGTACGGCGCGGCCGCCGTGATGCCGTCGCGCGCGAGCACGCGCGTCCGCAGGTCCTGCCAGTCCGCGAGCGGCGCTTCGTAACCGCTGATCGATGCATCCGACGCCATGCCGAGGATCCGTGCCTTGAGCTCGCTCTCGAAACCGTTCATGACCGACAACACGACGATCAATACCGCGACGGCGAGCGCGATGCCAATCATCGAAACCGCCGAGATGAACGAGATAAAGCTGTGGCTGCTGCGCGTGCGCAGGTACCGCACGGCGATCGACAGCTCGTAGGGTTGACGCAGATGCATCGTCAGTCGTAGCGCAGAGCGTTGCCGGGAGCGACGGCCGCGGCGCGGCGCGCCGGATACACCGTGGCGAGCAGCGCCACGACGAGCGCGACGGCCGGGATCGCGATCACGTCGAACAGGTGCACCTCGGACGGAATCTGCGTCACGTAGTACACGTCGCCCGGCATGATCTGGAAGCCGAACGTGTGCTCGAGCCACGGCACGATCACGTGCACGTTGAACGCCAGCACGAGCCCGAGCGCCGTGCCGAGCAGCGTGCCGACGACGCCGATCACGCCGCCCTGCACGAGGAACACGCGCGCCACGCGCTGCGGCTCGAGACCGTACGTGCGCAGGATCGCGATGTCCTTCTGCTTGTCGATCACGACCATCATCAGCGACGCGACGATGTTGAACGCCGCCACTCCCACGATCAGCATCAGGATGATCGACATCATGAGCTTCTCGATGTGGATGGCCGTGAACAGATTGCGGTGCTCCTCGGTCCAGTCCGAGTAGCGCCACTGTCGGATCGAGCGTTGCTCCGAGCGACGCGCGGAACTGTTGCACCGCGAGCGGATCGGCGAGCTGCACGGCGAGCCCGCCCGCGGCACCGTTCAACCCGTAGAGATCGCTCGCATCGCTCATGTGCACGAGCGCGAGACCGGAGTCGTGATCCTGGATGCCCGCTTGGAACGCGCCTGCCACGGTGAACGCCGCGTAGCGCGGCATCACGCGCCCGTTCGCGATCTTCGGCACCAGCAGCGTCACGGAATCACCGGGTTTGAGCCCGAGATTCAGCGCCAGCGTGCGGCCTAAGATAATGCGCCGGCCGCCCGGCGTGAGCTCGGCGAGGCTGCTCTCGTCCACGAACCGGCTCAAGTCCGAGCCGCGTTCCTCGTCGGGCAGGATGCCGCGCACGAGCACGGGTTTCAGATTCGTGCCGGCCGCGAGCATGCCTTCGATCGAGACGAACGGCGCCACGTCCACGACGCCCGGCACCGCTGCGAGCCGCCGCTGGACTGCGGGCCAGTCGGCGAAACCCTGCGGCGCGACGATGCTCGCGTGCGCGCTCATGCTGAGGAGGCGCGTGCGGGTCTCGGTCTCGAGCCCGTTCATGACGGACAGGATCGTGATCAGCGCCGCCACGCCGAGTGCGATGCCGATCAGCGACGCGGCGCTCATGAACGACACCACGCCGCGCCGACGGCGCGAGCGCAGGTAACGCAGGCCAATGAACCCTTCGAGCGGCTGAAACATCGAGCGGGATTAAACCATAACGACCGCGGCGCCGGGTCGCGAGCTCACCCGGCGGCGGCGCGGCGAGCGGGCGCCGCCGCGAACTGTGACCAGCCCCACAAAAGGACGGGGCGAAATTTGAAGGCCTTGGGGCCGGTGCTATAGTCCCCGGCATCCAGGGAGGATCGGCTCATGGCTAAAATCACTGCCACGACGTGCATGTTGCTCGCGCTGGTCGCGGGTGCCGCTCGCGCGGATACGCTGCTGCTCGACGGCGTCGAATCCGACGCTCAGTCGGCGTCCGCACGGCCGAAATCCGGCATGACGATGACTGCGGTCGAGTCGACGTACGGTGCGCCGGCACAGAAGCACGCCACGGTCGGTCAACCGCCGATCACGCGTTGGGACTATCCCAACTTCTCCGTGTACTTCGAGCACGAGCGTGTGATTCACGCCGTCGTTCGCCGTTAGCGAACCTCGCTCCCAACCGACGCACCCGCCGCTCCGCGCGGGGCCTTCCAGTTTCATCGACGGTCGCGTAACGTCCCCACGCCGAATCGCGGCGACCCGGGGATCGTCCGTGGCCACCTCAGTATTTCACCAGCGCGCGACCGATATCGATTGGTATTGCGAGCAACGCGGCGTCGGGCCACCGGTCGTACTGATTCCCTCCGGCGAGGGCGACTGCGAATCCCTGGGGCGGGTGGCAGACCTGCTCGCCGACGAGTTCAGCGTCCTGACGTTCGACATGCCGGGGTTCTCGCGCTCGAGCGTACCGCCGAACTTCACCGGCCTCTCGACGGATGAAGTCACCGCACAGATTGCTGCGCTGCTGCGATCCCTGCGCATCGAACGCGCCACGATCTACGGATGCAGTTCCGGAGGATTGTTCGCGCTGGCGCTCGCGGCAGCGCACCCGGAGCTGGTGCGGAACGTGATCGTGCACGAGCTTGCGGTGCCCCTTCGAGGCGCGGCCGGGCCATTCGAGGGGATCTTCTCGCCGGACGACGCCACCGTGGTCAAGACCTGCGAGTTCCTGTTCCGCAACGTGCTGAACGAGAACGCGGCGGCGTGGGACGCGCTCGGCGCCGAGTACCACGCGCGCCTCGCGAAGAACTATGTCACCTGGGCAAGGGTGTACGTCGCATCGCCACACCCGTGGCGGGAGTTCACGCGCGTCGAGCTGACGCGGCGGCCCGTGACCTGGACCGTGGGTCATCCGCCGGTGGAAGCGCTGTACACCGGCAATCGCAAAGTCGCCGATGTCGCGGGCATACCGATAGGCTTTCTTCCGTGCCGGCATTTCCCGCAAGTCAGCATACCGAACGAGCTCGCCGCGCACATTCGTGCTGCAGCGACCCAAGACCGTTGATGGCTCGGCCACGCAAGATTTCTCTAGAGACCAGCACCTAGGCTTCTGGTTTCGCTACCCTGCCGTATCGTGCCGCGCTAACACGTTCCCGGGGGAACTCCATGTCTGTACGTCATCTTGCGTTCGGCCGCTGCCGCGCTAGCGGTCGCCGGCCTGACCATTGCCACCTCTGCGCTCGCCCAGCCACCGTCCGGTTTCGGCGGCCCGCGCCCCGAACCGGAGATCGAAGGCATTCCGAAGGTGCCGACCGCGGTAGCGCTGCCGACGTTGTCGGCGCCTGTCACCGGCCCCGGCGCGATGTTCGACTCCGCGCCATCGCAGATGAAAGGGCTCGACCCGGCCCACTTCCACTACAAGACCACTGAGTATTTCGTGTCCGGCACGGCGGACGGCAAGCCGTACACGACACGCGTCGTGGTGCGCCAGCCGGCCGAGGACGGCAAGTTCAGCGGGCTCGTGCTCGCGGAATCGATGCATTCGAGCGGCGCCGCGCACGCGTTCGAATTCACGGCGGCCTACCTCATGAGCTCCGGGTCACGCCGCCGTCGAGGTGCTGACGACGTCGCCGCAGCAGTTCATCGCGCTGAACGCGAAGCGCTACGAGAAGCTTAAGCTCGCGGACGGCCAGCAGAACGAGATCATCGCGCAGGTCGGCGCGCTCGTGAAAAGCGATCGCGGCCCGTTCGGCAAGCTGCGCGTTCGCAAAATGGTCATGGCCGGCACGTCGATGAGCAGCGGCACGCTCGTGAACTACCTGCCCGCGCACATGGTGTTCCGCACGCCGGACATGCAGCGGATCTTCGACGGCTTCATGCCGACGTCGTACGGCGGCACGATTCGCGAGATCGACGTGCCGCTGATCGAGATGCCGACGATGCTCGAGCAGGAGACGAACGTGCCGCGCCGCCAGGACAGCGACGAGCCCGGCAAGCAGTTCCGGCTGTACGAGGTCGCGGGCATCGGCCACGTCGACTCGCGCGACAACGTGCGGCTGCACCCGAATCCGTGCACGAAGCCACTGAGCACGCTGCCCGAGCAGGCTTATTTCTCGGTGGGCCTGTATCACCTGTTCCGCTGGGTGGATTTGGGGCTAGCGCCACCGCGCGCACCGCGAGTACTGCTCGACCGCGACACGAGCAACGACGGCTCGATGATGGCGCTCGACGCGAACGGCAATCCGCTCGGCGGCATCCGCACTCCGTACGTCGACGTACCGACGGCCAAGTACTCGGCCAGCAACACGGCGGCAGAGCCGTTGATTGCGAATCCGAGTGCCTACGTCGCCGCGAACGGCATGCAGGGCGCGCAGATCATGTGCCGCCTCTCCGCGTATCAGGAGCCGTACTCGAAAGAGAAGCTCAAGGAGCTGTACGGCAACAAGCGCGACTACATGCGCAAGGTCGAAGCGCGGCTCGAAGATCTCGAGAAGCAGGGCTGGTCGCTGCCGGTGTACCGCGAAGTGATCGCGGCGGACGCGGCCGCCGTCGACTTCTAGCGCGTCAATCGCCCGTAAGCGCAGCGAGCTGCTCGAGCGCGCGGCGCTTCTCCGCCGGCGAATGGCCTTCGTAGTAGCGGTCGATCAGCGCGCGCACCACGGCGAGCTTCAGCTCGGCCGCCGTCGCGGGTAACGCCTCGCCGACCTGATCGAGCGCCAGCACCACCTTGAAATAGTGCTCGAGCGTCGGCTCCGGCAGCTGCGGATCCTTCGCCACGGCCGCGCCGATACGCTCGTAGATTCGCCCCGCGTAGCTCGCCGCGAGATTCCCGGCCGTGCGCGCGACGGCCGCGTCGCGCCCGGCGATCAGGGCGTCCAGCAGGCTCAACCCCTCGGCGAGCCGCGCCAAACCGTCGGCGGAATCGAGCTCGGCCTCGGCTCGGGCCAAGTGCCGGCGCGCCGTTGCGAGTTCTCGTGGCTCGGGCATCGGCTTACTGTAATAAATCCCGAGCCCAGGCGTATCAACCAGTAGAGACACCAGGAACCGCGATGACGAAGGAGGCAGCCTTTGCGGCGCTCTACGCAAAACACTACGCCCAAGTCCGCGCGCTATGCCGGCACCTGCTCGGCTCTGCCGAGCGTGCCGACGACGCGGCGCAGGAAGCGTTCATGCGGGCGTATCGCGGCTTCGCGGGCTACGACCCCGCGCAACCTTTCGGACCGTGGATCATGAAGATCGCCCGCAATCATTCTCTGGATCTGCTGCGCCGGCGTCGCTTCGAGCCCACCGCGTTCGGCACCGAAGCCGAGGAAGCCGCGGCCGCCGAAGCCGACGACGCCGACGGTCTCGGCGAGCTGCTGACGGCCGAGCGCGCGCGGTCCGTGCAGGCCGCGGTCGAAGCCCTGCCCGAGCGTTATCGCGTGCCGCTCGCGCTCGCCTACTTCGCCGACGCGAGCTACGACGAGATCGCCGCGGAGCTCGGCATCACGCGCACGCACGTCGGCACGTTGTTGTGCCGCGCCAAACAGGCGCTACGAAAAACCTTGGCCGAGGAGACTGCATCGTGACCTGCCTTTCCGCCGTGACCCGCTCGATGTACGCAGACGACGCGTTGCCGCCGGAGCAGGCGGCCGCCGCGGCCCTGCACCTGCGCGGCTGCTCTGCGTGCAGCGCGAAAGTGGCCTCTCTACGCGCCGAGCGTGTGGCGTTGCGCGCCGCGCTACAGACCGACGAGGCGCACGCGAAGATTCCAGTCTTCGTGCCGCCGGCGCGGTCGCGCGATCTGCTCGTGTTGACGCTCGGCGTGCTCGCGGTCGCAGCGGTCGCCGGGGCCTTCTGGACCGCAGTCGCCGAGGCGATCCCGAGCGGCTTGCAGTGGCTGAACCCTTTTCAATCCGGCGAGCTCGCCGAGCGCGCCATCTCTTTCATCGCATTCTTGCTTAGCGAGGGAAACACCATGCTGACTTCTGCATTGAACCTGGTCGCCGCGACGCTGGCCGTTGCGCTGCTCGCGTGGACGACCTTATCGCTTGCCCGTGGTCGCGGCAGCGCCGCATTGCTCGTGTCGTTGCTCGTAGCGGCTGTGGCGCTGCCGAGGCCCGGCCACGCGCTCGAGACTTCGGCACGGCGAAGGCGTGGTCACCGTCGCCGCCGGCGAAACGATCGACGACACGTTGATCGCCGCCGGCCAGACCGTGGCCATCGACGGCACCGTGAACGGCGATCTGTTCGCCTTTGGCCGCTCGGTCACGATTCGCGGCAACGTCACCGGCAACGTGATCACGGGCGCCGAAACCGTGACGATCGAAGGCACGGTCGGCGGCGACATCGTCGGCGCCGGCCGCGGCGTATCGCTGCGCGGCACGCACGTCGGTCGCAACTTCTTCGGTTTCGGCCGCGATCTTGGCTTTCGATGGAAGCGCCGAGGTTGCCGGCAACGCGCTGACGTTCGGCGACACGGTGAACATCGACGGCCGAGTGGGCATGGATCTAAGCAGCTTCGGCAACAACGTCGTCGTGACCGGCAACGTGCAACGCGACTTCGTGGCGTACGCGGGCGAACTGATCTCCGTGCTGCCCTCCGCGCGTATCGGTCGCAACGTCACGGCGCACGTCGACGACGACAACAAGCTGCAGGTCGCCCAGGGCGCCACGATCGGCGGCACCGTGGACCGGAAGATCGTCGAGCGCGAGCAGCGGCGCAATCGCTATCTGACCACGGGCTTCTACGTCCGCCAGGTCGTGCGGCTCGGCGCCGCGTTCCTGACCGGCCTACTGCTGCTATGGGCGTTCCCGGTGTTGCGCACGCTGTCGTTGCCGACCGTCGGCGCCGCGCTACGCAGCGGCGGCATCGGTCTCGTGGCGGCCATAGTCATGCCGATCGCGGCGATCCTGGCCTGCATCACGATCGTCGGCATCCCGATCGGCGTCCTGACGTTCATGGTCGGCGCCATCGGCCTCTACTTCGGGAAGACGGTCATCGCGCAGATGATCGGGCGCACGCTGTTCCAGTCGCCGGCCGGCCTGCCGCACTACGCGGCGACGCTGATCGCGGGACTCGCCATCGTGGTGATCGCGATCAACCTGCCGATCGTCGGCGGCATCGTGAACTTCGTGCTGACGGTGCTCGGCTTCGGCATGATCGTGACGGTGTTGCTCGGCCGGTATAACAGCGGCAACGCAACGGCCTGAAGCAGTGCTGTAGGTAGGGCAGCCGGGCGCTGAGCTCGGCTGCCCTTTTCTCTTTCTTAGAGCGGCTTCCAGACGAAGCCGTCGAACAACGCCTTCAGGCTCTTCAGCGGCGACGACCAGCGCATTTCGACGTCACTGCTCCGGTAATAGATGGCAATGGCCCGACCGTACAGCTCGCGCTCGTCGAGCAGGCCCCAGAAACGGCCGTCGAGACTGTTGCCTCGGTGATCGCCGATCGCGAGCACCATGCCTTCCGGAATCGTCATGTCGTAGTCGGGGCCGCCGCCCTCGTGCAGATTCAGCAGCGCGTTGCGATCGCCGAAGTGCTCGATCTGCCGATCGCCGAGCGGCTGGCCGTTGATCTTGAGCTGGCCGTTCACGAGTGACACCGAGTCGCCGCCGATCGCGACGATGCGCTTGATCAACCGCACGCCGTCGCGGGGCGAATCGAATACGGCGATGTCGCCGCGCCGCGGCGTCGCTGCGCCGAACATGTCGATCTTCGTCAGCGGAATCCGCACGCCGTACGCCGTCTTGTCGACGATCACGCGATCGCCGGGCATCAGCGAGTACTCCATCGAGCCCGAAGGCACGTAGTAGTGGTCCGCGAGCGACGAGCGCGCGACACGTGACCGCCGCGAGCACGATCGCGAGCGACACGAGCTCGGACGTCCAGTTGATCTTGCGCTTGCCTTCGGCCATGACTTTCCCTTCCCTGAGCGTTACGCAACCTCGGACCGCCGCGCGGCGGCGAGGTTCAGAACCAGTCCTTCCAGAACATCCACCACGGCCGCGAAGCCGGCGCTGCGGCGGGCGCGGTCGCGGGCTGTTGCGATTGCGCGTCGGACTGCTGCACCGCGAGCGTGCCGCGATCCGTCGTGTAGGAGAGATCGTTGCAGCTCGGCGCCTCGTACGGCAGGTCCGCGATGTAGACCGTGTCCGAGCCCTTGTACTGGCCCGCGAAGTACAGCGGATCCTCGGCCACGTAGTCGCGCTTGAGCGCGCCCTTCGCGGCGTCCAGCGTGAACCGCTCGACGACGTGCATCTGCCCGCTGTGCATCGTCAGCGTATCCGCCGACAACACGCCGGGCTTGAAGCCGACGGTGTCGACGATCAGCACGTCGTTCTCCCAGCGGCCGATCGAATGCCCGGTCACGCTCGGCTCGACATTCGCCGGGATGCGCGGTCTCGTGCAGATACACGGTGCGGTCGAGGCCGGGCGCGCCGTACTGGATCCGCACCGAGTTCTCGTCCTGCGTGATGCGGTTCGTGAACGTCTCGAACGTCCAGTCGAACATGATGTTCGTCGGCTCGCAGCGTAGCCGCGGATTCGCGCTCGACGATGGATCGAAGCCTTCCGCCGCCCTCTTGCCGGCGTCGGTCAGCGCCACGGGACTCGGCCGCGTCCACGCGGTGTGGATCGCGTCCTCGGCCAGCGATTCCGGCGTACCGCGAGCGCCCGGGAACGCGCGCACGCCTTCGGGAAGCTGCCCCGAGCCGATCTGGTCGGCGACGCTGATCGGCACGAGCGCGCCGCGCAGGCCGCTGCGATCCGTCATCACGCGCTGCTCGCCGGCCCAATCGCCGCTCAAGTTCGGATCGCCGTTCGGCAGCCGCGCGGGCCGATCGGCCGTGCTCGCGACTGCGCCGGCCTTCTGCAACTGCCCGTAGCGATCCATCGTGACGCCGTCGGCGAACGTGATCGTCGAGAGGTAGCAGGTGTTCGGATCGTGGCGATCGGGCGCCCCCGTCACGCGGATCTGCGTGCCGGGCGTGAACATCGAGGCGCTCCAGCCCGAGCGTCGCAACACCGTGGCGGACCGCATCTCGCAGCGCCACTCGGTTGCCTGGCCGTTCGATCCAGCCACGGTCACGTACAGCCACGAATGCGGATTCACGAACGCGAGCCGCTTCACGGCGCCGTTGATCGTGACGTCCTTGTTCAGGTCGAAGTTCGCGATGCCGTGATGCGCGAATGCGCCGGACGCGCCGGCGCACATGATCAACGCGGCTGCGCGCGCGAAACGACCGACCGCCATGACCGACCCCCTCGGAGCTGACCGGTGCGGGCGGCACGCCCGCACCCCAGGCGACGGCACTGTCGTACAGCCCCGGATCGGTGTCAACGAGATGCGCGGCCGAACGCCACGCCCGGCTGAGCGTGTGGCCGCAAGCGAAAAGCGGCGGCGCGGCGATGGCCGCACCGCCGCGACGCGTCAGAAGATTTGACCGCGAATTTCGCCGGCGGGCGACGGCGTCGAGTGAATGTTCACGTACACCGCACCGGCCCGGATGGCCGCCACGAGTTCCGCGAACTCACCCGGCGCGATCTGCTGCGTCGGAACGCCCGTGCCCGTGCCCGTGACGTCGGCCATCCGGATGATGCCGCTGATCTCTGCCGGCTGCGCCGTCGGGCACGGCTGCACGACGGTATTCGCCGGTGCGTTGCCGAGATTCGTGCACAGGAACACCACGATGCCGCCGGCCGTGTGGTGCTGGCCGAGATGCAGATGCGACTGCGTCACGGCGCCGATGCCGTCGTAGCTCAACGTATAGGTGATCGTGCCGGCCTCCTCGTCGATGACGGCGCGGAACGTACCCTTCGCTGGCGTCGACACCGACGGCGTCTCGTTGTAGCCCACGAGCCGGGCGCGGATGACCTCTTCGTGCCTGCCGTGATCAGCGTCTGCGCGCAACGCCGGCCAACGCGACGCCCACCCCGGCGACCCCTACCGAACCCACTCTCGCGATGTTGCGCATGTCTTTTTACCCCCTGATGTTGCGCGGCCGGCCCGCCCGAACCATCGGGCGACGACAGCGCTGGTCTGGCTGAGTTCCTTCGGAGCCTGGCGGAAGTTCACGTCGCGACCGGCGTCGTTGCGGCCCCTACCCGGCCGCAGCTAAGCTCTGGCCGAATCTGCGCTTCAAAGGAGTTCCGCCATGCGCTCGAATGCCTTCCTGGCCCTGGCCCTTGCTGCTACCGCGTCCATCACCGTGCCGACGAGCGCGCAGAACGCCTCCAGCTCCAGGCCGGCAAGCAGTACACCCTGATCTCGCCGGCTCAGCCGACCAGTGCCGCCGCCGGCCAGGTCGAGGTGACGGAGATCTTCATGTTCGGCTGCCCGGGCTTGCTACGCGTTCGAGCCGCAGCTGCAGAAGTGGCTCGCGACCAAACCTGCCTACGTGAACTTCGTGCGCGTGCCGGCCATGTGGGAGCCGTGGGCGCCGCTGCATGCGCGCGCGTATTACACGGCCGAAGCGCTCGGCAAGCTGAAGGACATCGAAGGCTCGTTCTTCAACGAATTCCACGCCAAGGGCAATCACCTCGACACGGAGGCGAAGATCGCCGCGCTTCTTCCTGCTGTACGGCGTGGACGCCGACCACCTTCAAGAACACGTTCAACTCGTTTTCGGTGGTCGCCAAGGTCAAACGCGCCGACGAGCTCGTTCGTCGTTATCAGGCGCAGAGCACACCGACCGTCATCGTCAACGGCAAATACCTGACGACCGGCGCCCAGACCGGCAGCTACGAGGCGTGGTTCCAGGTCATCGAGCGAGCTGGCAGCGCGCGAACACACGCCGACGGCGGCCGCCAAGAACTGAGCTTCAGGGCAACGGCAAGCCGAGGAACCAGACGCAGAACGCGTTCCAGAGCGCCACGCGATGCAGCGTGAGCGCGCCGACGTGGTACACGAGCAGCGCACCTAACGCGACCGGGAACACACCGAGCCGGCGGTTCGCTCGCCAATCCCACGCGGCCAGCGCCACGAGCACGAGATCCGCGAGCAGGAACCCCGCCGCCGGGCAGGATCGGGCTGCCGTCGATCTGCGGCACGAGCCCGATCACCGGCTGGAAATGTGCGCCGATCAGCCGATCGGTCACGGGCGTGACCAGCGGGAACACCGTGCACACCATCCAGCGCGCATGGACCTGCGCGTCGCGCCGAAACCAGATCGCGAGCGCATAGAACAGCGCGAACGCGACGATCGAGATCAGCGTCAGCGCGAGAAAGTGCAGCGCGAAGGGCGGCAACACCGCGACGCCGCGCAACGCGGGCGCCACGCGGTAGTGCACGAACAACGTCGTGATGATCACGACGGCCGGCGCGAGCACGTACGACGACTGCCCGAGCAACCGGTGCCAGCCGCGCCGCCCGGTGCGAATCAGCTGCGCCTGGACGACGAGCAGCACGCACCAGAGCGTCAGCACGATGCCGTGCGCGTGGAACCAGAAGCTCGGCTGCTCGAACAGGCGCGTGAAGTAGCTCGGCCAGAACGCCCACACCATCAACGCCAGGAACACGACGAAGAACTTCGAGCTATGGCGATACAGACCTCCGTCGACGCGTGCGTTCAAGACGAGCGTCCTCCACGAGGCCGGCGAACTCTAAAGGACGCCCGGCGTCGAGGGTCCAGAAAACCTCGTGGTCGCAAGCGTGCGCTCGCGCACAGAGCCAACGTGAACCATGTACTCCCGGCAGGCGGCCACCAGTGCGACATTGGTGCAGTCCCGCGGCACGCGGGCATGGGGCTCCCGGATGAACCTTCGGTCGTTGACCGCGCTCGTGTTGCTCGGCGTCGTGATCGCCGGCTGCGGCCGTGATCACGGCGACGACGCCGACGCGACGACACCGGCGCCGGCCACGCTGCCGGGCGTCTACGCGGGCCAATTTCCCTGCAGCAACTGCACCGGCGTGGGCGCCACGCTGTGGCTGCGTGGCGACCAACGTTTCTTCTTCCGCCAATCGTTCACCGGCGGCGACGGCGCCGTCGGCACCGAGATGACCTACGCGCTCGGTCACTGGACGTGGGACGAGCACGCAGCGGAAGTCGTGCTGCGCGGCCCGGGGCCCGAGCGGCGGCTCGCCGTGCTCGACACCGACCGATTGCGGCTGCGCGTCGCGTCGCCCGTCGAGCACGTGCTCGCTCGCGACACGTCGGACCCGGCGTTCAAGGATCGCGCTGCGGCTCGACGGCGAGAGCGCGCAGACGAAAGATGGCGTCGTGACTTTCACGGAATGCCTCACGGGCTTGCCGCTGCGTGTGGCCGAGGCCGGCGCGTTCAAGGAGCTGCGCCGGCAACAGCGCGTGATGAACCCGCGCGGCAAGATCGCGTTGACGACCGTCGACGCACACCTCGCGCACGTCTCGAGCGGTGAGGTACTCGTCGTCGACCGTTTCCTGACGATCAAGCCGGGCAAGCCTTGCCCGGCGCACGACACCGGCAGCTAGTTCCGGCCCGACCGGCCGCCCACGACGCCCACGGCTCCGCGGAGTTACGATATCGCCTACGAATCTTAGGTACTCCCCGCGCCATGACCACCGCCCCACTCCGCCTGCTGACGGCGTTACTGCTGCTCGCCCCCGCGCTTGCGCTTCGCCGCACCGCCCGTCACGATCACGGCCGCCTGGGCGCGCGCCACGCCGCCCGGCGTCACGACCGCGGCCGCGTATCTGACCGTGACCAACGATGGAGCCGCCGACCGCCTGCTCGGCGCCTCGAGCCCCGCCGGCGCGACAGGTGCTGCTGCACGCGGAGGTCGAGGAGCACGGCATGCAGCACATGCGCCAACTCGATAGCGTCGAGGTGCCCGCGCACGGCAAGGTCAAGCTCGCGCCGGGCGAGATACACCTGATGCTGGTCGACATCGCGGCGCCGCTGAAGCCCGACACCACGATCAAGGTGACGCTGCATTTCGAGAAGGCGGGCGACCTCACGATCGACGTGCCCGTTCGCGACGGCCGCGTCGAGCCGGAGCACCACCATCACTGACGGCACGAGCGCGACCGCCGCTTCCCACACGCGACGCTGGCTCGTGGTCATCGCGGCGATTGCGGCGGCCGTCGTCGGCGGCGCGGTGGGGCGCCACTACTGGCAGACCGAACCGCCGCCGAAGATCGGCGGCTACGTGCTGGCCGAGCCGAAGGCGCTGCCGCCCGTGGCGCTCGTCGACGAGCAGGGTCGCGCATTTCGCCCCGGCGGACTTCGCCGGCCGTTGGTCGTTCCTGTACTTCGGCTACACGTACTGCCCGGACGTCTGCCCTCTGACGCTGGTCGAGCTCGCGACGCTGAAGAAGCGTCTCGCCGAGCAACTCCCCGACACGCCGACCGACTACTACCTCGTGTCCGTGGACCCGCGACGCGACACGCCCGAGCGACTGCGCGAGTACGTCACGTATTTCGACGCGAGCTTCCACGGCCTCACGGGCTCGATCGACGACTTGAAGTTGCTGACCGAGCACACCGGCAGCGTGTTCTTCGTGCCCGAGGGCCAGAGCGACGACGCCTATCTCGTGAGCCACTCCTCGAACATCGCGCTGGTGGACCCTGCCGGGCGCCTTTCCGCGGTGTTCACGTCGCCGCACGCGCCGGCGCAGTTGGCGGCGGATTTCGGCCTCATCGTGACGTATCGAGCACGCCGCTGACGCCGGCAATGCTCTGCTTCCCCGCGATGCATGAAACTTGCGGGGTGCGTGCGTAGACTAAAGGCGGGCCGCTCCACCACCAGTAGAAAGAATTATGGACGACGGGGTTCAGAGCCAGTCGCGGCTGCGCGCCCCGACGACGCCGCGGACGTTGCGTTGCTCAAGCGCATCGGCCTCGGCGATCGTGCCGCGCTGAGCGAGCTGTACACCCGCTACTACCACCCGCTGCTGCGGTTCATGTACCGCGTCACACGCCGCCTCGACCTCGCCCAGGAATGTGTGAACGACGTCATGATGGTCGTCTGGCGCAACAGCCAGTCGTTCGGGCACCGCTCGAGCGTATCGACCTGGCTCATGGGCATTGGCTACCGTAAGGCCTTGAAATCCCTGGAGGCTTACCGCCGTTGGTCCGACCGGTTCGCGAGCGTGGATTTCGACGCCTTCATTGAACGTTCGGAGCCACCGGCGGAACACAGCGACGATGCGGATTTGCGCGATCTACTCGAGGAAGGCATGCGCCATCTGTCGCCCGAACAACGAGCCGTGGTCGAGCTGACCTACTTCTATGGCTGCTCCTACGAGGAGATCGCGGCGATCGTGGTGTGCCCGGTGAACACGGTGAAGACCCGTATGTTCCATGCGCGCGCAAAGCTGAAGGACCTGCTGCCGGCCCTCGGCAAGGACGCGCCATGACGGAGCTGTCGGAACTCGATCACCACACCGCTCACGAGCTTCTTCCCTGGTTGGCCAACGGCACCCTGGCGGCGGCCGAGCGCGACGGCGTGGAATCGCACGTCCGTTCCTGCATCGTGTGCCGCCGCGAGCTGAAGGAACTCGAGCGTCTGCGCCTCGCCGTGCGCAGCCAACCTACGCTACACCTATCGGCCGAGGCTGGCCTCGACCGACTGCAGCGCCAGCTCGACCGCGAAACCGCGAGTCGGGCGGTACGCCGCGACTGGGGCTACGCGCCGTTCTTCCGCTTTGCAGCCGTGGCATCGGTCGGCGTCGCTTTCCTCGGCGTGCTGCTCTGGCTCGCGCCGAACGTCCCGAACCAGGCGGGCTACACGACGCTCGCGACACAACTCTGACACGCAGCGCGCACAGATCGACCTGATCTTCGATCAACAAACCGCCGTCGCCGACATTCAGGCGCTGCTGCAGACCGTCGACGGCGAGATCGTCGCCGGACCGAGCGAGCTCGGACGCTACGGCGTGCGCATCCGCGGCGGCAGTGCGACGGACACCGAGGTCACCGCGCTGATCGAGACAGCTCGCGCGCGATCCGCGGGTCCGCTTCGCCGGCCGAGCGTTCACCGAGAGCACGCGATGAGGCTCGCGATCGCCGCGGCGCTGGCGGTGCTGCTCGCGGCCTGCGCGACGACGCCGCGCGAGCAAGCGGCGCCAGGCGTCGGCGGCCACCGCGACCGCGAATCGGCAGATCCTCGTGACGGTGCGTCAGTCCGTGGAGCTCGCCGCCGGTCTCACGGGCGCGCCGAACGCGCGTTACCTGCAGCGCCGCTACGGCCCGGCGCCGACGGTCGACCGCGTCTTGAGCCAGATTGCCCGCGACCACGGTCTGCGCCGTGTCGACGGTTGGGAGATTCAGTCCCTCGGCGTCTATTGCGAAGTGCTCGGCGTACCGAGCGACCGCGACGTCGACGCCGTGATCGCGGCCATCGCCGCCGATCCGCGTGTCGACATCGTGCAGCGCATGAACATGTTCGAAACGCAGACCACGCACTACGACGATCCGTACGTCGGGCTCCAGTCCGCCGCGGCCGAGCTCGACGTCGAGGAAGCGCACCAGTTCGCCACGGGCCGTGGTGTGTCGATCGCGATCATCGACTCGGGGATAGACGCGAACCACCCCGATCTACGCGGCCGCGTGCGCATCGCGCGCAACCTCGTGAGCGAGCACCCGCTCGCGCGCGACGGCGAGGTTCACGGCACGGCCGTGGCCGGCATCATCGCTTCGGCGGTCAACAACAACGTAGGCATCATCGGCGTCGCGCCCGACGTCAGCATCGCCGCGTTGCGTGCGTGCTGGTCCGTCGCCACCGACAGCGTCGCGGCGCAGTGCTCGAGCTTCTCGCTCGCGCGCGCGCTCGAGACCGCGCTCGCGTTGAAGCCCAACGTCATCAACCTTGAGCCTCGCGGGGCCCGCCGACCCGCTGCTGTCGAAGCTGCTCGACGTCGTGATCTCGCGCGGCATCGTCGTCGTGACGGCGCAGCCGGAAACGGCCGCGCCGGCCGTGGCGTTCCCGTCCTCGCACGCACAGGTGTTCGCGGCGCACTCGTCGATCGAAGCCGCGAGCTCCGACTCGCCGTACAACGTCGCGGCGCCCGCCGACGAAATCCTGACGACGACGCCGGGCGCGCGCTATGCGTTCCTCACGGGCAACTCGCTTGCCGCGGCCCACGCCACCGGCGTCGTGGCGCTGTTGATGGAACGCGACCACGAGCTCGACGCGGAACGCATCGCCGCGATTCTGACCGCGAGCACCACGCATTCGATCGGACGAGCGTCGATCAACGCGTGCCGCGCGCTGACGCGCGTCGGCGTGTCGGCGGCGTGCACCGGCGGCGCGACAGCGGCCAGCTTCTAGCCTAGATCTTCGGCCGCCGGCTGCCGAGCGCGTACGAGACGCTCAGCACGAAGTGATTCGCGTTGGGATCGCCCCAGTAGCTCAGCCACTGATAGTTGCTGTCGTAGTAGCGCAGGTCGATGGCCACGCGCCGCACGAGCTTCGACACGCCGACGTTCCAGTACGTGACGTCGAGCACGTCACCGTTGACCCTGAACTTGCCGACCGCCGCCGCCGATCTCGACGTTGCCGCGCAGCGGGTACGCGAGCGACACCTCCTGGTTCAGCGAGGACGCGCCACAGTCCGTAGTACGCATCGCTGTACGCGGCCGTGTAGAACAACCGGTCGCGAAACCCGAACGTGGCGCTCAACTCGTTGTAGTCGTAGTTGATGGCCGTGCCGGGATACAGGTAGTGCCCGAGGCCGACGTTCCACGACCATTGCTCTTGCCGCTTGTGATAGCCGGCGTAGATGTCGGCCTCGACGGCGACGCGGCTCGTCCTGGTTGTACTCGCGAGCGAAATCGACGTTCGCCAGCCCACCCGCCGGCATAGAAGCCGGTGCGATGCTCGAAGTCGATGCCCGCCTGCGCGGACGGGCCTTCGTTCTGCGCGAAGCCACGCTTCCAGTAGGCGGTCGACAGCGTCACGTAACCGTTCAAGTTCGGCGCAGGCTGCTGTGCAAACGCGAGCGGCGTCGCCGTGCACGCCGCAAGCGTCAGCAAGAATCGAACGAAGTGTCCCGTGCCCACGGTCAGAAGGTGCTCCCCACGCCTGCGACGATTCTAGGCGCGGGACGGAGGCGCGGCCAGTTTCGGCGCCGGCCTCCGCCGCGAACGTAGGCGCAGCGCCGGCTGTAGTAGAGTCGCCGGCCATGGTCCCGCACCGGAGCCCGCATGCGTTCGCGCCGTAGTTGTCTGCACTCCGCCCTCGCGCTGGCCGCCATTGTCAGCGCCGGCACCGCGCCTGCGGCGCCGCCCGGCGACTGGCCGATGTACAGCCACGACCACGCCGGCACGCGGTTCTCCGCGCTGACGCAGATCGACCGAACCAACGTCGGCGCACTCGCCGAGGCGTGGAAAGTGCCGGTCGCGCGCACGGCGGCCGCGAACGACGACGCACCCGGCGCGGCCGGCAATCCGCAGGCCACGCCGATCGTGGTCGACGGCGTTATGTACCTGCCCGTGCGCGGCCACGAGGTGCTGGCGCTCGAGGCCGACACGGGCCGCGAGCTGTGGCGGCGCGTGTTGCCGGCGCCGCTCGACACGACGGCGCGCGGCGTCGCGTACTGGCCCGGCGACGGCACGTTGGCGCCGCGAATCCTGCTGACGGCCGGTCCGACACTCGTCGCGCTCGACGCGCGCAGCGGCGCACTCGTCACGAGCTTCGGCATGGACGGCGTCGTGCAGATCGCCGTGCCGTGGAATGGCGTGCCCGTGATCTTCGGCGATCTCGCGATCCTCGGCGCAACCACGGGCGAAGTCGCGCTCGCGGAACCCGGCGACACGCGCGCGTTCGACGTGCGCACCGGCAAGCTCGTGTGGACGTTTCACACAGTGCCGCTGCCCGGCGAGCGCGGTCACGACACGTGGCTCGACAACGGCTGGCGCAACCGCTCCGGCGTCAACGTGTGGGCGTGGTACATGACGCTCGACGAACAGCGCGGCGTGCTGTACATGCCAGTCGCGAGCGCGGCCGGCAACTACTGGGGCGGCGACCGGCCCGGCGCGAATCTATTCGGCAACTCGATCGTGGCCGTCGACGCGCGCACCGGCCGATACCTCTGGCACTTCCAAACCATCCATCACGATCTGTGGGATCTCGATCTGCCGAACCCGCCCGTGCTGATCGACCTCGTGCAACACGGGCGGCGCACGCCGGCGCTCGCGTCGATCGGCAAGAGCGCGTACGCGTTCATCCTGAATCGCGCGACCGGCAAGCCCGTGTTCGGCGTCGAGGAGCGGCCGGTGCCCGCGGGCTCCGTGCCCGGCGAATGGTATTCGCCGACGCAACCGTTTCCCGTGAAGCCGGCGGCGCCGCTCGCGCGCGTGGACTTCGTGAAAGAGCGCGACATGGTGCGCGCGGAAGACACGTCGCCGGAGCACGCGGCCGCGTGCGAAGCGCTGTGGCAGAAGAGCGGCGGCCTTTTGAACGCCGGACCGTACACGCCGTTCGCGTTCCATCGCGACGGCGACGCGCCGAAGACCACGCTGCAACTGCCGGGCGCCGGCGGCGGCGTGAACTGGGGCGGCATCGCGGCGGATCCCGGCACGGCCACGCTGTACATTCACGCGCACGACACGTCGCTGATCGGCTGGATCGAACCGAAGAAGCCCGGCAAGAACTACGGGCGCGGCACGCAGGGCTCCACGATTCCGTACGATCGCGGCAGCGTCGACGGCGCGGGGCCGTACTTCACGTTCAGCGCGCCGCTGAAAGATGCGAACGGCAAAGTGCTCGCGACGTTGCCGTGCACTCGGCCGCCGTGGTCGCGGCTCGTGGCGCTCGATGCGAACACGGGCGAGATTCGCTGGACGAGCACGCTTGGGATCACGCGCGGGTTGCCGGCGGAGAAACAACTGACGGGCGGCAGCGGCAGCGCGGGGCCGACGGCTACAGCCGGCGGGCTCGTGTTCGTCGGCGCGACGAACGATGCGCGCTTTCGCGCGTTCGACTCGGCGACGGGCCGCGAGCTCTGGTCCGTGCAGCTCGCCGACACCGTCGAACGCGAACCCGATGACTTACCTCGGCGGCAACGGCAAGCAATACGTGGCCGTCGTCGCGAACGACACGCTGCACGCGTTCGCGCTCCGTAACGATCCCGCCGCGGCTCGAGTGTTAATCCCGACGCCGATCACCTCGACCACTTCTCGCTCGCGCGACCCCGACGAGCGCATCGCCGCTACCGCACCGTTCGCAGCTCCTCAGCTCGCGACTCCGAAGTTCGGCACACCTGGACCGGGCGTCTGACCTGACAGATCTGCAGATCGACATCAATGCCCGTGTGACAGGTATTTCTCGGTCAATCGCAGGTGTGATGTGTTTGGCCGGAAGCCAGGTTCGTAGCCGATGAAAAGATTGGTCCGCCTACCGAACGAACCGTCCGAAACGGCCACTTCGCTCCACGAAGGTCCCCTCAAACGAAATTCCCAGTAGGGCGGCTGAGGTTTGCCTCGAACGTCCCACACCTGGCAGCTTGTCATCGTCGCTACAACGACCCACTCCGAAGAGTTGGCGTCCTGGTAGAAAACCATCGCCTCCATCGGAAAGTCCCAGCGAGGAATCGGGGGACTACCACGGAACGAGATCGCCGATTTCGTCAGTGTGGCGGAGTAAGCATCACCCGCAAGCGAGTTCGAGACGTCGAACTCTACGTGCCTGTCGATCGTGATGGTGCGCCCGTCGCCGAGCGCCACGTCTTCCGACCAATCGCGCACCGCGTGACCGGTGAACCTCTCGCAGCCGACCGCCATCACTAAAAGTGCCAGCGGAACCGCTCGCTTGGTGCTCTTCAATCGAACCAACACTTCACCCCTCTTGGCGCCCCCACCACTGCCCGTCTTCGAGCCGCGGCGCGAAACGCGGCCCACATCGCGGCGCGTTTGCTGCGAACTCGAACTGCTGGCATTATGCATGCATGGCTATCCAAATCACCATTCGCGATGTCCCGGAGAACGTTCGCGACGAGCTAGCGGCTCGTGCCGCGCGCCAAGGCAAGTCCATGCAGGAGTTCCTGCGTACCGAGCTCGAGCGGTTGGCGGCAAAGCCCTCCGTCGAGGCATGGATCGCCGCCGTGCGCCGGAGCAAGAAGGCTGCGCGATCGCGCGTATCGCCCAAAGAAGTTCTACGTCACCGAGACGCTGACCGGCGTTGAGCATCGTCGTCGACGCCTCGGTCCTCATCGCGGCCACCGTTGACGCGGGACCGGTAGGGACATGGGCCGAAGGCGTGCTCGAGAGCGGTGATCTCCACGCACCTGAGCTCGTGCTCGTGGAAGCCACGAACATTCTGCGTCGCTTCGAACGCGCCAAGAAGATCTCGTCGGCTGAAGCCGCGATCGCTCACCAGCACCATTTGCAGCTACCCCTCGCGCTCTATCCGTTCGAGCCAGCCGCCGAACGCATCTGGGAGCTGCGTCATACGCTCACGAGCTACGACGCGTGGTATGTCGCACTCGCCGAGATGCTCGAGCTACCGCTCGCTACGCTCGACGCCCGCCTCGCGCGCGCCAGCGGGCCGTCCTGCTTGTTCGTGTTGCCCCAATCCACGGGCGCGAGCGCGAAGTAGCGGAGCCCGCGCGCGAAGGCGCGCGCGGCGTCAGCGCAGCGAGCCGTGCGCGATCCGATCGCCCGAGAACGTGCCGAGCCAGAACTGGCCGTCCTGCACGAGCACCATCGTCGCGTTGCTGAACGCTTTGTTGGTCTGCGTCTGCACGACGACGGTGTCCTTCATCGTCTTCGGGTCGATCTCCATGCCGATGGAGCCGCGCGGGCAGCTCCCGAGCTTCGAGAGATCGTGCTGCGGACCCGGCGTGCCGCCGCATTCCGGCACATCGTTCGCCATGCCGGCGGTGCGCAGCTTGCCATCCAGGCCACGGTGCACGTTGTCCGGCGTGAACGGCAGCGGCCGCGTCGTGCGCAGTTGCTTCGTGGGGTTCGTATGCGAGAACGCGACGACCGTCTGGAAGCCCGACGACACGACGAAGATCTCGCTACCGTCCGGCGAAGTCTCGATGCCGTTGTTGCCAGGCAGCTCGCTGCCTTTGACGAGCTCGAAGCCGCGCTTGCCGGGCGACCACTCGAACACGGCGCCGCTCGGGCGCTTGGCGACAGAGTCGGCGAACGTCTTGCCCGGCATCAATAGCACGGTGGCGACCAGTGAGCCGTCGGCGAATGACGCGACGCTGTTCGCCGCGAGCCCTTCCGGCATCGGCACGCAACCTTGCCACGTGAGTGCAGGTTCCTTGCCCGAGGAGTCCACGTCGAACACTTCGATCGACTCGCGCGCGCCGTGCGCGACGGCATAGAGCGTCGAGTGGCCGTTGCGGCCGGGCAGCAAGTTCAACCCGTGCGTCTGGAGCTTCGACGCATCGGGCGGCGTTGCACAGTCGGGATACTTCGCATCGTGCGCGGCGCGTGGGCTGGCGCCGGGATACGCCACGCGCCAGCTGCCGTCGCGCGTATCGATCAGCATGAGGCCGCCGCCGTCCGCCATGCCGCTCG
The DNA here is from genome assembly GCA_963748045.1 of uncultured Gammaproteobacteria bacterium. GTDB lineage: Bacteria > Pseudomonadota > Gammaproteobacteria > Steroidobacterales > Rariloculaceae > FEN-1219. Next base: position 50,654 of record CAVVIC010000009.1, on the reverse strand, counting down.
AGAGCAGCGACTTCGTATTCGGCACCGCGACGAGATCTTCGGCGTTCTTCGGACCGCACACGAATTGCAGGCCGCCGCTGGCTGCGCAGTCGTCCGCCGCGTGCGCGGCGCCGACGAGCAGCAAGGCGGTCGCGCACAGCAGGATGTTCTTCAAGGTTGTCATCGCACGCACCCCCGTGGTGTGAATTCGAATGTCAGAGCAATTTTGCCACGTTCCAGAGCCGGCGCGCGGCCGCCATCAGCAACACGACGCGCCCGACCGTATGCAGGCCGCGCACGCGGCCGAACGCGAGCAGCGCGATGACGCCGGCCACGAGCACGCGCGGCTGGAGCAGCGTGCCGCGAGTCATGATCGCGAAACGATCGATCGCGTCGAAGCGCGTCATGACGCTCTCAACTTCGGCGCCGATGGCGCGGCGCTGCAACGCGCAGCGCAACCGCAGGTCCGAATAGCGGTCAGCGAGCTCGCGTGCGCGGTCACTCATTTGCGCCCTCGTGCGGCGGCTTTGAGACTACTCGCGTCCGTCGCAAGCTCGGCCAGTGTGCCTTCGAGCAGCGGCGGCCGGCTCTTGACCTTTACGCGCAGCACGATCAGTGCAACGAGCGCGATGCCGAAGAACACGCTCGTCACGACGACGGATGCCAGCACGCGGTGCGTATCCCAGAACACGAACACGACGACGAGCGCCGCCAGGAACAAGCCAATGAGCGCAGCCAGCAGCGCGATCACGGTCCATACCATGATCTCGGCGACGCGGTGCATCTCCTGCTGGAGCTCGGTCGTGAGCAGCTCGAGGCGAGTGTGCGCTACGCCCACGAACGTGGCGACCAGCTTCGCGAACGAACGAAACAGGCTGCCGATCGGGCCCGGTTCGCGTTCGGCAGCGCCTTCGCGTGACGTGTCGGAGCTGTGTTCCAAGAGTTAGCGGCGGCTCAAGAGCAGCCCGAGCAAGACGCCGATGCCGGCCGCGATGCCGACGGCCTGCCACGGGTTGGTGCGGACGAATTCGTTCGCGTCACCAGCCAGCGCCTGCGCGCGCTCAAGCGTTTCCTTCTCCACTCCGGCGAGCCGGTCCTTGGCCTGACGCACCGACTGCTCGGCGCGCGTGCGAACTTCCTGGATCTTCTCGCCTATCTTCTCGCCGCCCTGCGCCGCGGTCGCGCGCAACAGGCTTTCGGCATCCCGAATGACCGTTTGCAGGTCATCGATCAGTTGGTCGGCAGTTACGCGTTCGGTCATTGGGCTGGCCTCCGTGGCAATCCAGGCATGGTATTCCCCGCCCGCGAACGGCGGCAAGCGCGGCCGCACCGCGCCCGGTCACTCGTCGACCGTGAACCTGAGCCGGCGCAGCAGCTGCTCTTGCGGCGTCAACACGTCCACGATCCAGACGCCTGCGGCGTCCGCGGGGAACAGCTGCTTACGTGAAAAAATTCGGTACCCGTCGGCGTTGCCGCCGTGGATCGTGGCGGCCATACGCTCGTGCTCGCCATCGTGGTGCCATTCGAAGATGACCTTTTGCGAGAGCCCCGCCGGCGCCCTGATGGCCGCGAACGCCACGACACCGCGCTCGAGATCGGCGCGCGTGAGCTCGTGCACGGCCTCACCGGGATTCAGCCCGTCGATCGTCTGCGTGATGCGCGCCGACGTGACGGCGAGACCGGCCGCCGGCACCTGCGCGCGGATTTGCCACAGGGCGTACGGCAGCGCCAGCACGCCGATGACCCACACGACCCGCGTGATGATATGCCTCAGCGATCGCACCGAGAGCGGCAACGTCAACACCAACCACACGGTGACCGCCACCACCGACAGCGGCAATGCGCGCTCGACCGGCAGCAACAACACCATCGGCAGCACGATCAGCGCCGACAACCAGCTGCAGTATGCGTGGAACAGCAAGCGACGGGCAGCGCGCCTCGCGACGAATCGCTCGTACAACGGGTCCACCGTGGTGACGAGCGCGGCGAGCGCCACGATCGCGGTGAACGCGATCTGCCCGAGGTCGCGTTGCGTGGCGCCGATCAGGAACGGCAACGAGAAAAACAGCAACTCCTGCTGCAGCGACTGGCTCACGAAGTTCACAACGAAGTTGCCCATCTTCGGCCGGCGGCGCTCGAGCCGCTGCCGAATCCACGGCTCCACGAGCAACCAGACCCAGCCGAGCAGCGCGAGCAAGGCGATCAGGCGCGCGAATGCTTCGCCGCGCTTCACCAGCGCGAACCCGATCCAGCCCGCGATGAAGCTCACGAGCGGCAACAGCCACGGGTAGCGGTGGTGCAGGCCGATCAGGCGGCGGATCCGGCCTGCCAATCCGACGCGAACACGAACTGGCGCAGCCGGCGAGTGCCCTGCTTCGTCGCCGACGCGCTGCTCGCTCACGCGGCGCTGCTCGCGCGCAGGCTCAATTGGTGAACGCCTGCAGCGGAGCCGGAATTCGCCCGCCGCGGCGCACGAACAGGGCGCTTGATTCCCGGTGCAACGCCATGACCGGCGCGCGTCCGAGCAGGCCGCCGAACTCGACCATGTCGCCGACGCGCTTACCCGGCGCCGGGATCACGCGCACGGCCGTCGTCTTGCGGTTGATCATGCCGATCGCAGCTTCGTCCGCGATGATGGCCGCGATCGTTTCCGGTGGCGTGTCGCCCGGCACGGCGATCATGTCGAGCCCCACGGAGCACACGCAGGTCATGGCTTCGAGCTTGTCGAACGTGATCGAGCCTGCGATGGCGGCATCGATCATGGCGGCGTCCTCGGACACCGGGATGAACGCGCCCGAGAGCCCGCCGACGTGGCTCGACGCCATCGCGCCGCCCTTCTTGACCGCATCGTTCAACATCGCGAGCGCGGCCGTCGAGCCGTGCGTGCCGACGCGCTCGAGGCCCATCGCCTCGAGAATCCGCGCGACGCTGTCGCCCTGGCGCCGGCGTCGGCGCCAGCGACAGATCGACGATGCCGAACGGCACGCCGAGCTTGGCCGACGCCGCGCGACCGACGAGCTCGCCCATGCGCGTGACTTTGAACGCGGTGCGCTTGATCACGCTCGCGAGCTCGCCGAAATCGATGTCGGGCTGCTGCTCGATCGCGCGCAACACGACGCCGGGACCGCTGACGCCGACGTTGATCACGCAGTCGGGCTCGCCGATGCCGTGGAACGCACCGGCCATGAACGGGTTGTCTTCCACCGCGTTGCAGAACACGACGAGCTTCGCGCAGCCGATGCCGTCGCGATCAGCCGTGCGCTGCGCCGTCTCGCACACGATCTCGCCCATGCGCCGCACAGCGTCCATGTTGATGCCGGCGCGCGTGGTGCCGACGTTGACCGACGCGCACACGCGCTCGGTGACCGCGAGCGCCTCCGGGATCGAGGCGATCAGCGCTTCGTCGCCGGGCGTCATGCCCTTGTGCACGAGCGCCGAGAATCCGCCGATAAAATTCACGCCGACCGTCGCCGCCGCGCGCTCGAGCGCTCGTGCGAACACCACGTAGTCGCGGCTCGTCGAGCTCTCGGCCACGAGCGCCACCGGCGTCACGGAGATGCGCTTGTTGATGATCGGAATACCGTAGTCGCGCTCGATCTCGTCGCCGACGGCGACGAGCCGCTCGGCCGCGCGACAGATCTTCTCGTACGCCTTCGCCGCCGCGACTTCGAGATCGGGATGCGCGCAGTCGCGCAAGCTGATGCCCATCGTGATCGTGCGAATGTCGAGATTCTCCATCTGCACCATGCGGATGGTTTCGAGAATCTCCTGCGGCGAGAACTGGATGGACACGGTGGCGCTGCGCTAGACGCGGTGCATGAACTTGAACACGTCCTCGTGCTGGGCGTCGATCCGGAGGCCCATCGCCTCGCCTTTCGCGTTCAGGCGCCGCTTGAGCTCGTCGAACGGCACCGTGGCTTTCTCCATGTCGACCATCATGATCATCGTGAAGAACTCGCGCAGCGTGGTCTGCGAGATGTCGACGATGTTGGCGTTGGCTTCCGCGAGCAGCGTAGCCACGTTCGCGATGATGCCGACCTTGTCCTCGCCGATCACGGTGACGATGACGCGATTCGATGGTTGCTGCATCGGATCCTCGAGCTACGTGACCGGCGCCTCGGAGGCGTCGCGCAGCGGCACGCCGAGCACGTCGTGAATGAAATAGCGCGCCACGGGAACGCCGAGCAGCATGCCCCAGAGCCCAAACGCGTGATACGCGACGTACAGGATGATCAAAGTCAGCACCGGGTTCAGCTTCAGATGCCGCCCGTAGATCCATGGATTCAGCAGGTACGCCTCGGCCGCATGCAGCACGACCAGCACCCAGACCGCCGTGAACGCTAGACCAGGACCGCCGGCATTCAGCGCCACGAGCGCGATCGGCACCGTCGAAGCGACCACACCCACGACTGGCAGAAAGCTGCACGCAAAAACGATGACCGACAACATCGCCACGAGCGGAATGCCGAGCACGAGCATGACGACGAGCGTGAGCGCGGTATTCGCGAACGCGATCAACGCCTGTGCTTCGATGGCGCGCCCCAGCACCATGCCGAACCGCGCGATCGGCTCCGCGGCCTCGACGTAGAAATCGCCGACGCGCGAGTTGCGGAGTTCCTCGACGCCGCGCCCGAAGCGTTTCAAGTCGATCAGGATCAAGAAACTGAACAGCAGGGCGAGCACCGTCGTAGCGGTGGCGCGATACAGCATGTTGATGACCGCCGGCGCGTAGTCACGCACGCGCTGGAACTCCCCGGCCATCAACGCATTCAGATAGAGCTGATCCTGGCGGTTGAAATACTCCGCCAGCGCCCCGGTCGGGGTCTCTGCGCCATTGATGCTCGCGGCGATCTGCTCGTCGGTCAATCCCAACCGCTGACGTTCGGCGCTCAATCGCGACTCGATGTTCACGACGCCCTCGTCGGGCAACGCGCTGCGCAGGAAACCATTCACGGGTTGGCGCAGCGTCGGGTAGATCTCGACGAGCCGGTTCTTGGCCTCGATCACGCGCAACTCGGTGGACGGCAGGTTGCCGATCATGCGGTTGACCTCTGCCGCCACGCTCGGCACCACGAACCGCACGAACGAGCCCAGCACGACGAGGAACAGCAGATAGACGAGCGTGAGCGACAGCCAGTGCGGCATCTTCAGGCGCCGCGTGCCGATGTCCGCCAGCGGCACGGCGATGATCGCCAGCACGAACGACAGCAGCACGACACCGAAGAAATCCCGGAGCAGCCACAAGAGGCCGAACAGGATGACCCAGATGACGATGCGCCGGTTGCGCTGGTAGAACTCGTTGAGACTGAAGGCGGCCACGACTGCCTAGTATAAGGATTCGTGACGGGCTCGGGGGCCCATCGTGCGGTCGCCAGCGGCTCAGATCTCGGCCCAGCGACGCAGCAGATTGTGGTACACGCCCGTCAGCGCCAGCACAGCCTCGTTGTCGCCGACCTGTTGGCGTAGCCGGATGATCGACATGTCGAGATCGAACAGCAGCGAACGATCGGCGTCACCCCGCACGAGGCTCTGAATCCAGAAGAAAGACGCGAGCCGCACTCCGCGCGTCACGGGAGTCACACGATGCACGCTCATCGCGGGGTACAGCACCATGTGGCCAGCCGCGCAGCTTCACCGCGCGCGGGCCGTACGCGTCATCGATCAGCAGCTCGCCGCCGTCGTACTCCTCGGGCGCGGACAAAAACAACGTGGCCGACAGATCCGTCCGCAAGCGTCGGTTCGTGCCGCGTATCTGCCGAATCGCATTGTCGACGTGATTGCCGAACGCCTCACCGTCGGCGTAGCGATTGAACAGCGGCGGAAAAACCTCGCGCCGGCAGCGACGCAGAACCGAACAGAGGGTTGCCGTTCAAGGCCCGCAGCACGAGATCGCCGAGCTCGCGCGCCGCGGGCGAACCTTCCGGCAGCTGCGCAGTTGCGCTTCACGAGCGTCGACTGGAAACCCGCCGTGGCCGCGCCATCGACCCACTCGGCCGCGTCTAGCACGCGACGCGCGCGCTCGACCTCGGTCGGCGTCAGAACATCGGGAATGTGCAGCAGCATCAGCGGCCCCCACGCAGCAGGCGTTCAAAAAGCGATCTTCGCGCTGATCACGGCCGAGCGGGCCGGGCCGAGCGACGCATAGTGGTTCTGATACGGACGCACGAAGTAGGTCTCGTCGGTGAGGTTCTGGACGTTCACCTGGAGACTCACCTTGCGGCTGATCGTAAACGCGGCCATCGCGTCGTAACGCCAGTACTCCGGGATCCACACGGTGTTCGCGACGTTGCCGAAACGGCTCGTCCACGTACGTGGCGCCGCCGCCGATGGTTACGCGCGGCGACACTTCGTAGCTCGTCCAGAGCGAGAAGCTGTTGCGCGGCGTATTCGGGAACGCGTTGCCCTCGTTCGTTGCGACGGGGCCGTCGTCCACGATCTTGCTGTCGAGGAACGCAAAGCTCATAACATCTGCCAGCGGTTCGTGATGTTGCCGCTCACGCCTACCTCGAAGCCGCGCACGAGCTCGTCGCCGATCAGGGACTGCAAGCCCCCGGTGATCACCGCGCGGGCGTTCGCCGTCTCGGTTCTGAACACGGCCGTGGTCAGCGCCAACCGCCTTCGCAGCGACCATTTCACGCCGAGCTCGTACGTACGATCTCGCTCCGGCGCGAGATCCTGGTTGGTGGTCGCGAGATTCTCGGTGCCGTCGCCGAGCGTGTTGCCGGAGGGGCTCGACGACGTGCCCGTCGACAGGTACACGTTGCCGTGCGCCGCGGGTTTGAAGACGAGCCCCGCGGTGTAATTCCAGAAATCCGCCTTGTTGTGCAGCGCCTGCGGCACGTTAGCTGCGAAACCGCGTTGCTCCGTGTCGTAGTCGTCCCAGCGCAGCCCGAGATTCAGCGACCACCGTTCGTTGAACCTCAGCGTGTCGAACCCGTACATCGCACGCGTGTCGGTGGCCACTTCGGTCGGCGTCGTCGAGGGCGTGATCGTTCCGACCCACGGATCGTACGGATTCGGGTTGTCGATCGACGTGCAGTTGAAGCCCGACGCCGCGACGGCGCCCGGCGCGCTGCACGAAGCGCCAAACGCCGTGACGGCGTTGCCGGCAAACGTCGTCGTCACCACGTAGGGCCGGTTCGTCATGGACTCGTCGCCCACTTCGACCCCCGCCGCGAAGCTGTGCTCGATCCGGCCCGTCTTGGCGTGCCCGGCGACGCTCGTGGCGTTGGCCGTCGTCGTTGCCACGGAGTGGCGGCTCTTCGGGCTGCGGTACACGAGCCCGTTCACGACGTTGCCGCGACCGTCGTCGGGGTTCGTGACGATGTACTCGTTGGTCGTGCGACCGTAACGTGTCACGTTGCTGAACGTGAGCCCGCGCGCGAAATCATGCGCGACCTGGAAGGTTCGCACGTCGGCGCTGGTCCTCTGGAAGTCTCGATCGAGCAAACCGTAGAAGTTGTGACGGTCCGTCACTACCGGCGCTCCCGCGGGCGCGGTATTGGCCCCGTTGCGTGTGTACGGAATGCTGTAATCGGGTACGTCGTCGGTCTCGTAGCCGTAAAAGTCGAGGTTCATGCGCGTGTCCGTGTCCATGCCGAACGCGAACGACGGCGCCAGGCCGCGATGCGAGCCGCTGACTCCGTTGCGGCCCGGCACGTCGAAGTCCTGCGCGAGCAGGTTCAGGCGGAAGCCCATGCTGTTGCCGAAACGAGTGTTGGTATCGAGAGCGGCACGTCCGTAACTGTCGCTGCCGGCACTAAAGTCGGCGACGACGAACTCCTCCGCACGCGGCTTCTTGGTCGCGAGATTCACCGAGCCGCCACTCGACCCGCGTCCCGAGTACGCCGAGCCCGGACCTTTGATGACTTCGATCTGCTCGAGCGCGAACACGTCGCGCGCTTGCGAGCCGGCATCGCGCAAGCCGTCGATGAACACGTCCGCACCCGCGTCGAAGCCGCGGATCTTCAGGTTGTCGCCGGCGGGTTGACCGCCCTCACCCGCGTTGAAGGTGATGCCGGGTACCGTTCGCAGCGCGTCGACGAGCGAAGTCGAACCGGTGGCCGCGATCAACGCCTGCGAGATCACAGTGACCGACTTCGGCGTTTCGAGCAGCGGCGCCGTGAATTTGCTCGACGTAGGTTCCGCGCTCGGCAATCGTCCGGTCACTACCATGTCCGCCGCGGGACCGCTCTGTTGCCCCAGCGCTGCGGAGGCGAGAGCAAGTCCAATGGCGCTCGCGAGCACCGCTCGGCTGGGCAGACGATCCGTGGGCAGTCGGGACGAAGCAGGCATCGCGAAGAAATCCCCGTGGTGATTAGGCATCGCAAATGCTAATCGCTCGCATTTGATCCGTCAACGCGAACTGTTCTCGTTTGTGACATCGGTCCATGCGGCGGGCCGCGCGAGGCGCAGCGGCGGAGACCATGAGCCGAAACAGCGAGTTAGGTAGATCTATGAAGGAGAGTCGTCAGACGCCGAACGCGAGCATCAACAGCCGGACGTCGACGTCAGCCGCGCGAATCAGCCAATCGAACGTCGGCTTGTCGACGGCGAGAGACCCCAAGTTCGGCAGCTTGGTGTGAAAATCGGGATCGGCGCACGCGGTTTCGCTGTGCTCCGCGAGGTAGTTCGCGGCCGCGACGATGGCCGTCAGCGTCGGCGGATCCGGCGCCTCGAGACCGCAGGCCTCGTGGTCGCCCACCGTCACAGCGAGCTCTTCCGACAGCTCCCAGCTCTCGATGATGGCGCGACCCAGACGCGGATGCCACGCGGTGAACACCGACTGAAACCCCGCTTCGTCCGCCACCACTTCGCGGTCGTCCTTGACGCACATCAGGATGTACAGCTTGCCGACTTCGTGCAGCAGGCCCGCGAGGAACGCTTCGTCCGGATCGAGCTTGCTGCGAACGCGCGTGAGCATGTGCGCCAGCGCGGCGGTATGAATGCTGTGGCGCCATATGGCGCCGACGTGATCGCGAAGCTCGCGGCTGCCGTAGCCGATGAACACCTGCTGCGCGGCGAACGACAACGCTACGTTGCGTACCATCCGGTAGCCGAGCTGCGCGACGGCGTTGCGCAAGCTCGTGATCGACGCACTGCCGCGAAAGAACAGCGCGCTGTTCGATACCTTCAGGATGCGCACCGCCAACGCGGGGTCGGCGCCGACCAAGCGCACGATCTCGCTGAGCGACACATTCTCGTCGGCGAGCGCACGCCGGATCTTCAGCGCCACCTCGGGCAGCGACGGCAATTCGAGCGAGCGCTCCGCGAGCGAGCGCTCGAGTCGCGAAACCAAAGCCGCGGTCGCGGCGCGGGACTCGTGATAGCCCGTGCCGAGCACCACGGTGTCGCTTTCGCGCTGCGGTTGCTGCTGATGTTTCATGCGCTCCGGGGCCAACCATAGACGGCGGCCGAGCACCTGCATCGGCAGTCGTTTGCCCAGTTATCGGCCGCGGGACGCGCGTTCTTTAGCGGACGCCGGCGCTTACTAGCGCAGGTGCGCCGCGAATGTGCGGTTGATCACGGCTGTGGCGGCGGCCGGATCGTAGGCCTCGCCGTTGTCGAGCCGGTCCGCGTATTCGAACAACGGTACGAACATCTCCTGGCCGTCGACGGTTTCCAGGTATTGGAATGAGTCGCGCTCGGCGTAGACGCGACCCCATGCGGCCCGGACGTCGCGCCAGAACTCGCCGCTGCGCTGCCAGTAACGATCGCCGGCCGAGAAATCGAAGTCCACGATGTGCTCGTAGCGCGCGACGCCGAGCTCGCGGGCCAGATACGGCGTCGCAGCGTCGGGCTTGCCATCCGCACCCAGCACGAGCTTCAGATTCTCCTCTTCCTGTACCCAGCCCGTCGGCGTGATCGTGTGCCGATTGATGCCTTCGAGCACCTGATAATCGCTGCGCGTAGTGGCTTCGCGGCGCGGCAACGGGCGCCACGTATGCTCGCTCGTCCAGGCCGAGTAGCTGCCTTCGTGTTGCCACTCGCCGATGGCCTCGTAGCGAGGCGAGTCGTCCACCTGAAACACCGCCTGCGACCACCGGCCTCGCACCTCGTCGGCGCTGCGCTTGCGGCGCTCCCAACGGTTGCGACCGACGAATACGTGCAGGTCCGCATCCTCGTAACGCCAGTCCTGACGCCAATGCTTCTGCACGAACGGGCCCTGGAGCTTGCCGGAGCGATCGGTGACGAACAGCACCATCAAATGCTGGAGGCGAATGAACGTGCCGCTGTCCTCGACTACATAGACGTACTCGGTGCTCCACGACTGGTACGGCCGAGACGGCGTGAACCCCGGTTTGAAGCCGACGGTCTCGAGGAAGTCGAAGCTCGTGCGGTAGGCACCGGCCATCGCGAGAATCGCGCGGCGATCGCGCTCGAGCTTCGTGAGACCAGGCTCTTGCAGCGCGCGCCACGCGGCGCTCGGTTCTTTCGCGAGCGTGATGGGCGCAGCCCTTCGTCGTTCCGCCGCGCGGCCGCATCGCGTCGTCGGGCGCGAACTGCCAGCTGAACGTGAACTGATGCGGCTGCGCCGCCGCCGGCGTTGCGCTCGCTCCCGCGATCGCGGCGAAGACCAGCGCCGCCAACCGCGTTCGCGCGCTCACGCGCCCACTCGACGTGCGTCCGTTCACCGACTTCGATGCGTCTCTGCATGACCGCTCCTCGCCCGATGGCTCCGATGTTAGGCATCGGTGAGCCATCGGACAACGGCACGCCGACGCCGTTCGCGCGACGGCGAGCAGCGGACACATCCGGTCGGGGATACGCGAAACGGCCGGCCGCGCCGCGGCCGGCCTTTGGCTCAGTTCGCCTTCTCGCGCTTCAGCTTGTAGACCGAGCTACCGTAGTAGTCGATCATCGCCTTCTCGAGCGCGCGGACCTGCGACCCGGAGCGCTTGAAGGCCTCCGGATCGAGCTCGATGTGCTTGCGGCGGCGGTCTTTGCCATCCGGCACGAGCTTCAGGATGCCGCCCGGCTGGGCCTCGGACGTCAGCGAGTACACGATCCGCGAAACGGACGTGTACGGAATACCGAGTTTGCTCGACAACGACTTCATCGAGTGCGGCCGGCCGTCGAGATTCGAGTCGATGACCTCGAGCGCGATCAGCACCTCGGCAAGCGTGCCGTGACGGCCGGTTTTGTAGATAGCGGTGAGCATCGCGATCGCGGCTTTCCGTGCCCCGTTCGAATCAAAACGCTCCCTGCTCACTGTCGGTCGCAATTGCGAAACACTCAACATCTCTCTGCTCACAGCAACTCCAAAAAAGGAAACTCATGTGACGACGAATGCGCGCGGATGTTCGCAGGCGCCTCCTCAGCGCCTCAACACCGCACCGTTCGGTACGTGCAGAACATGTGCCACACGCAACGCCATGACGAATCGGTCGGACCGGAGCGGGGATCGGTGCGCGAACCGGACGATCCCGAACGTGCGGCTTTCGCGCGGATCCGATAGAGGCACTGACACTACCATCATGGCGACTAGCAGCCCGTGGCGACGCGCGGCGGCGTGGAAAATCCGCCGCGGGCCGCGGCCAGCACAAAATCTTGGCGAAGATCCTCGCGGTGTTACAGAACACGGGAGAGGGAAGACCAGCGCCAGGACGACGATCCCCGTATAATTCCGGCAGTCCCCGCCGGAAGGAGCCGGACCATTGCGAATCCTGCTCGCAGTCATACTGGGCGCCCTCCTCAGCACCTGCTCGTCGCCGCCCTCCCTGCTCGAGCGCATCGTCCGCTCCGGGGAGCTACGGGTCGTCACGCGCAACACGCCGGCTGCCTTCTACTACGGCGCTGAAGAGCCCCGAGGCATCGAGTACGAGCTCGCCCGCGGCTATGCGGAGCGTCTCGGCGTGGGCCTACGGATCTACGTCAACGACCAGGTGTTTCCGGATGTCGTCTCCGGCAAAGCCCACGTCGGCGCCGCCAGCCTGACTATCGCCGACTCGCGGCGCGAGACCGTGAATTTCGGCCCCGCCTACCTGAACATTCAGCCGCAGATCATCTACCGCCGCGGCACGAAGCGACCGCACGGGATCGAGGACTTGGCGGGTGGGCGGCTCGAAGTCGTGGCCAACTCGTCGCACGCGGCGCTGCTCGAAAAGCTACGCGCCCAAGTGCCGTTGCTGACCTGGATCGAGCAACCGCAAAGCTCGAGCGAGGAGCTGATCCGCCGTGTCGCCGAAGGCGGCATCGACTACACGATCGCCGACTCCCACTTGTTCGATCTGCTGCGCCACTTCTATCCCGATCTGCGCGTGGCCTTTGCGCTCGGTCCGGACGACCACATCGCCTGGGCCTTACCCAAGGGCGACGACTCGCTGCGCGAGAGCGTGGCCGCATACTTCGCCGAGATCCAGGCGACGGGCAAGCTCCAGCAGATCCTCGATCGCTACTATTTCGCGTCGAGCGAGTTCGACTACGTGAGCTCGCGCGCGTTCGTGCGTCACGTGAACGTGCGCCTGCCACGCTACCGCGACTTCTTCCTCGAAGCCGAGCGCTCGACGGGGATCGACTGGCGACTGCTGGCCGCAATCGCGTATCAGGAATCGCACTGGGACCCGAGCGCGGTATCGCCGACCGGCGTCCGCGGCATGATGATGCTGACCGAGCTCGCCGCCGACACGATGGACATCGGTGATCGCCACGACGCGCGCTCCAGCATCTTGGGCGGCGCACGCTACTTCCTGCGCACGCGCGGCAAAGTGCCAGACCGTATTCAGGAGCCCGACCGCTCCTGGCTCACCGTTGCCGCGTATAACGTAGGCTACGGCCACGTCGAAGACGCCCGCATATTGACGCAACGACAAGGTGCCGACCCCGATCACTGGGAGTACGTGCGGCAGCGTCTGCCGCTGCTGAGCGAGAAGGACTGGTACGAGAGCGTGCAGCGCGGTTTCGCGCCAGGGCAAACCGCGGTCGCCTACGTCGACAACGTGCGCCGGTACTACGAGATCCTGATGTGGCTCGACAGCCGCGAGACGCTGACGTCGCAAGAATCCGTGCCGCCCCTGCCGACCCCGATCGGCTGACGAAGACGGTGCCAGGCCTTGCACAGTTGCACAGATTCCCGTGGCGAGTCGCTCAACCGGCGCTAGCCGCGCCGCGCCGCGAAGAACTGGCGTAGCAGCGCAGCGGACTCTTCCGCCAACACTCCGCCCGTCACGGTCAATCGATGGTTCAGCCGCGGGCTCGCGGCGAGATCGAACACAGAACCGCAAGCGCCGGTCTTGGGATCCGGCGCCGCGAACACCACTCGCTCGACTCGCGCATGCACGAGCGCGCCCACGCACATCGCGCATGGCTCGAGTGTCACGTACAGCGAACAACCCGGTAAGCGGTAGTTGCCGAGCACCTGCCCGGCCGCGCGCAGCGCGATGATCTCGGCATGCGCCGTCGGATCGTGGCTCGCGATCGGCGCGTTCGCGGCACGCGCGACGACGGCTCCCGCGGAATCGACGAGCACGGCGCCGACCGGCACTTCGCCCAAGTCGTAGGCCTCGCGCGCGCAGTCGAGCGCTTGCGTCATCAAGGCGCGATCGGTGTCGTCGGACATCGCGACGCAGCTTGCCGGCCTTCGCCCCCACGCGCAACGGTTGTCGACGCGCTCACTCATTCTGTAGTGTGCGTCGACGACCACCGTCTTCGAGGGGAACGCCTACATGTCCGACGAGCAAAAACCCGGGTCCGATCGTGCGACGCTCGCGCCGCGAGAGCATGAAGCGCCGAGCCGCATCGATCGGCGCCGCTTCTTTCGCGGCGCGGCAGCACTGACCGTCGGCAGCCTGGGCGCGCCCGCCGCGCTCGCGCAGGTCGCGGCGCCGCAAGCCGATTCGAACGCGAGAACCGGCAGCGCGAACGAACAACTCGAAGCGCAAACGCGCCGAGTTCTGCGCTGGGCGGGCCGCGACCCGGCCGACTGGGTTCGCGCGCGTGCGGGCGTCGACCACAACGTCGTAATCGTCGGCGGCGGTCAGAGCGGCGTCGCCATCGCCTACGGTCTGCGCCGCAAAGGCGTCGGCCGCGTCGACGTGATCGATCAGGCCGAGCCCGGCCAGGCCGGCATCTGGCGGACGATCGCGCGCATGCACCAGCTGCGCACGCCGAAGACGATGACCGGGCCCGGAGCAAGGCAACGTCGCGCTGGGTTTTCGCGCGTGGTTCGAAACCCTGAACGGCCCGGAGGCGTTCGATGCGCTGGACCGGATTCCGCGGCTCGCGTGGGCCGACTACCTGGCCTGGTTCCAGCAAACCACGGAGACGAAGGTCCGCTACCGCACGCGACTGCTCGAGATCGAGCCGCAGGGCGACGTGCTGCGCTTGCACCTCGAGACCGACGGCGCGCAGCGCGTCGAGACGACGCGCAAGCTCGTGCTCGCGAACGGCTATGCAGGCGCCGGCGGACCCAACGTGCCCGCTTTCATCCGCGCGCTGCCGGCCAAGGTCTGGACGCACACGACCGGCCGACTGCCGGTCGAAACGTTCAAGGGCAAGGTCATCGCCGTGGTCGGCGCCGGCTCATCGGCGTTCGACGCGGCGGCGAGTGGCGCTCGAAGCCGGCGCGGCGGAAGTGCATCTCTTCAGCCGGCGCGCCTACATCGACTACCAGGCGCCTGCCCCGACGACACCGCCCCCTCAACCTGCTGCGCCACCGCCCGACCGTGGCCACGCGAACATGCTCGAGCTCACGTACGAGCTGCCCGACGTCGTGCGCTGGCGCAACTACATCGTCGGCGAACGACGCGTCGCGTCGGTGCCGCTCGATTCGCTGCAACGCGCGGTGGCGTTCAAAGGATTTCACATCCATCTGAACACCTCGCTCGCCGATGTCGCGATGGCGAGCAACGGCAAGATCACGGCGAAGGCCGGCCGAAAAGACCATGCGCTTCGATCACCTGATCGCCGGCACCGGGTATCGGATCGATCTCCCGCTCCAGCCAGAGTTGAAGCGCATCCACGAGCACATCGCGCTGTGGCGCGACCGCTTCAAGCCGGCAGCCGGTGAGGAAAGTGAGGCGGCCGCCTCGCGGCCGTATCTTGGCGCCGGCTTCGAGTTCCTGCCGCGCGCAGCAACGGGCACCGAATACCTGCGCAACATCCATTGCTTCAACCTCGCGGCGCAGCTGAGCTTCGGCATTCCCGTCGGCGACGTGCCGAGCACCGTCGATCAGCCGCGGCTGGTGTCGGCGGTCGCTCGCGACCTGTACGTCGAGGGCATCGACGTCGAAGCGAACAAGCGCTTCATCAATCTGCCGCAAGTGGCGCCGAGCTCGGCGCCGTACGAGCGAGCGGTCGAGGGCGGCATGAAGGGCGCGGCGGCATAGACCCGCTGCGTCGAAACGCCGGAGGGGGATATCCATGAAGCGAATGTGGGCCGCGGCAAGGTCGAGTGGTCTCGCCGCGTTCGCCGTCGCGTGTTGCATTCCGGCCGCGCTTGCTGCGGAACATCCGGCGGATGTCGATCAGGCGCGACTCCTGCGCGCGAATCGCGAGCCCGGCAACTGGATGACCTGGGGCCGGACGTACGACGAGCAGCGCTTCAGCCCGCTGAAAGCAGATCAACGACAAGAACGTGTCGCGCTTAGGTCTCGCGTGGTATCTCGACCTCAACACGTATCGCGGAGTCGAAGGGACGCCGATCGTCGTCGACGGTGTGCTGTACACGACGAGCGCGTGGAACGTCACCTACGCGCTCGACGCGAAGACCGGCAAGCAGCTCTGGAAGTTCGACCCCGAGGTGCCGGCCGTGTGGGGCCGCCTCGCGTGCTGCGACATCGTGAGCCGCGGCCTCGCGGTCTGGCAGGGCAAGGTCATCATCGCGACGCTCGACGGCCGCCTGATCGCGCTCGATGCCGCGACCGGCAAGCCGGTCTGGAGCGTCGCGACGTTCGACCAGTCCGCGCCCTACACCATCACCGGCGCGCCGCGCGTGTTCGACGGCAAAGTGCTGATCGGCAATTCCGGCGCCGAGCTCGGCGTGCGCGGCTTCGTCACCGCCTACGACGCGAAGACGGGCAAGCAGCTCTGGCGGTTCTACACGGTGCCCGGCGATCCCGCGAAGGGCTTCGAGAACGCCGCGATGGCGATGGCCGCGAAGACCTGGCACGGCGAGTGGTGGAAGCAAGGCGGCGGCGGCACGGTGTGGGACTCGATCGTCTACGACCCGAGCTTAAGTCTCATCTATCTTGGCGTCGGCAACGGCGGCCCGTGGGTGCAGGAATATCGCAGCCCCGGCGGCGGCGACAATTTGTTCCTCGCCTCGATCGTCGCGGTGAAGGCCAACACCGGCGAATACGTGTGGCACTACCAGGAAGCGCCCGGCGACGAGTGGGACTACACCGCGACGCAGCCGATGATTCTCGCGGACCTGAAGATCGACGGCCGCGCGCGCAAGGTCATCATGCAGGCGCCGAAGAACGGCTTCTTCTACGTGCTCGACCGCGCGACCGGCGAGCTGCTGTCGGCCACGAAGTTCGCGCCGAACTACTGGGCGAGCCACGTCGACCTGCGAACCGGCCGGCCCGTGATCAACCCCGCCGCACGCTACGACCTCGAACCTATATTGATGACGCCGGCCCCTCCCGGCGCGCACAACTGGAACCCGATGTCGTACAGCCCGATCACGGGGCTCGTCTATTTCCCCGTGCAAGAGGTGTGGCTGCCGTACTCGCGCGACCCCGGATTCACGCCCACCGAAGGGCGTCAGTTCCGCTCGAACACGGGCTGGGGCGGCACGCTCGGCGAGGCCGGGCGCATTGCGACGGAGCTTGGGCTAACTCGCGCGGCCACGCGTGGCTCACGGCATGGGATCCGGTGCAGGCAGCGCGAGGCGTGGCGCGTGGACTATCCGTCGCGCGGCAGCGGCGGCACGCTCGCGACCGCGGGCAATCTCGTCATCCAGGGCACGGTCGATCAAACCGTCGCGGCGTACCGCGCCGACACGGGCACGAAGCTCTGGGAGATGCCGGTGCAGACGATCCCCGTCGCGGGGCCGATCAGCTACTCAGTCGACGGCGAGCAGTACATCGCGCTCAGTGCCGGCTTCGGCGGCGGCAACGCGATGCTGCAGGAGATCCGCACCACCACGAGCCGCAAACGCGCCGACGGGCGTCTGCTCGTGTTCAAGCTCGGCGGCAAGGCAGAGCTGCCGCCGTTAGACGAAGCCGTGCCGCTGCCGCCGGGCCCGCCGGCGGTGCCGCGCGTGAGCGAGGACGTGATCGAGCACGGCGACGCGCTCTATCACCGGATCTGCGCCGGCTGTCACGGCATCCGCGCGGTGAGCAACGGCGTCATCAAAGATCTACGCCACATGACCGCCGAGACGCACGCAACCTTCGACGACATCGTGCTCCGCGGCGTGCGCGAGCGTCTCGGCATGGCGAGCTTCGCCGACGTGCTCCGTTCCGAAGAGGCAGACGCCATCCACGCGTACGTGATCGCCCGCGCCAACGAAGACTGGGGGCGAGACACGTCGCGCTGAGCCATCCATGGCGGTCGGCAGCAATTTGCTCCTGCAATTGCTGCACTCCCGCCATCCATGGCGGTCGTCAGTGGCGAATCTGTGACGAGATCGCGTCGTTCTCGTAAACCGCGCAATCGCCCCGCTCCGGCAGAAGGCCTGCATCGGGATTAGAGTTGCGCCGGACCGTGCGCGTCGGGAGCACCCACGGCTCCACGAGCACTTCGGGGTCCTCGACCGTGACGTCGTACAGAAGCACGTCGCCTTGACGTGTGAACCGCTCGATGACGTGCATGTCTTCGGAGTGGAAGAACCCGCCGCGCCCGAAGCCACGTCGCATCGTTGAACTTGATGGAGTCGAGCACGAGTGTGTCGCCCTCCCACCGGCCCACGGTGTAGCCGAGGTACGTCGTCTCGCGCTTGTTCGGATCGTGCTTGCGGCCATCGGTCGGGATCACGCGATACTCGCCGTATCCGCCGCCGGCGTCGCCGCCGAGGTAGATGAACGTGACGTCCTTGTCCGACTGGTAGATGCGGCGCGGCGGCCCTTCTCGCGGGACGCCGAGCGGCTGACACGTCATGACGGGATCGTACTTGTTCGTCCACATGTCGAGCTGCTGGACCTTGTCCCAGACCGCGGGCTTGTACACGGGGCGACCCATGTTGCCGAACCGTGAGGGTGAGTAGAGCTCGAAGTCGTACGTCTGGTTGACCTGCCGGTTACAGTCCGAGGGCTGCGTCGGAGCGCAGCGGCGCCCGCCGCCCGTCATGTAGTTGCCGATCCAGTCGGTATAGACCCAGTTGCCGTTGAGATCCGGATGGCCGCCCACGCGCGGCGTGGACACCCCCTTGTCCGACGGAAGGCTCCGTCTTCGCCATCACACCGCGCGGCAGCTGCGCGCTGACCTTGATGGCCGCCTTCACGCTCGCCGGCACGGGCGCCACGACATACACGTTGCCCGTCTCGGTCTCCTTCGTCGTCAGGTCGCGCACGACCGCTGCCGTTGCGCCGCTCGACCAGCTTGCCGGCGTAAAACACGTCGATCAGGTTCAGCTCGTTGTTCCAGTCCTTGTAGTCGCCGTACGTGAACTCGGTGGTGGCCCTTCCCTGAGTGACGACCACGCGTTCTGTCATGTACTTCGCATCGAGCGTGGCCGTCGCCGTCGCGCCCGGGACGGCGGGTAGCGGGAACGTCAGCACCGGTTTGCTGCCCTCCCACGACAGGGACGTCTGGCCCGCCTTCACAGTGCCATCGTCGAACAGCGTGCCCGGGTTGGCCCCGAGCCAGAACTTGTTGGTCGTCCCGGCGATCGCGGCCTTGGCCGCGCCCTGCGGACTCGGCCCAGATCCGAACAAGACGCTCCTGCACGGCCGAGGCCTTCGGGGTGACCTTGCCCTTCGTCGGGCCGATCTGCGCGCCGGGCACATCTTCGTCCCACGCGTAGAAGCCGCTGACGACCTCGATGTTCGAGTACGCCTGCCCGTTCGGTCGCGTGCACGAGTACTGAATCCGCTGGCTGAACGACTGGTAATTCGTGCTCGCGCGATATTTCGTGAGCTTGCACGGTTGGCCGTCGACCTGGATCGTGCCGGTGCCCTGATACTCGAGCGACGCCACCATGTCGCGCTCGTCATGGCCCTTCAACATGCCCATGTTGCGTGTCCAGTTGAACAGCACGGACTTCAGATCCTTGGCGTCCGCCGCGGGCGTGTACGGCTCGGGGACCTCGCGCGGCGGACCCTGCGCACCGGCGGTCAATGGCGCGCCGAGCGCGAGCACGACCAGCAGCGTGCTCTTGGTCCACGTCACTCGTTGTCGAATGTTCATGCCGATCGCCCCTCATTAGAATCGTTGAAAAAATGTAACACGGGCCGCGTGCTATCGTCGGCACTTCAGAAAACTGGGGGAGTGCTTCGATGGCTATGCGTCGTATCGAGATCGCTTTGGTCGCAGTCGTGGCCATGCTGTCGCTCGCAGCGCACGCGGCTCCACTCACGATCAAGGAGCAAGGCAGCTTCTTCGTCGGCGGCGAGACGAAGACGGTCGCGCAACCCGGCGTCGGCCCGATTCCGGCGCAGACCGGCGAGATCACCGTGAACCAGATGTACGTGCAGTACCAGATTCCAATGAAGGGAGATCGGCACGTACCAGTCGTCATGGTTCATGGCTGCTGTTTAAGCAGCAAGACTTGGGAGACGACGCCGGACGGCCGCATGGGCTGGAGCGAGTACTTCGTTCGCAAGGATCGTTCCGTGTACCTCGCGGACCAAGTGTCACGCGCACGCTCGGGCTTCGATCCGACGGCGTTCAGTGACGTGCGCTCCGGCAAGACGCCGCCTGCACAGCTCCCGACGATCCTCGCCGCGACCCACCAGATCGCGTGGACCGTGTTTCGTTTCGGGCCGAAGTTCGGAGAGGCGTTCTTAGACGAGCAGTTCCCGATCGCGGCGATGGACGAGCTCTACAAGCAGATGATCCCGGACTTGAACTCCACGCTGTCGCAAGCTTCGAACCCCACGTGGACGCAGATGGCCGCTCTCGGCGTAAAACTCCGCGGAGCTGTGCTCATGGGCCACTCGGAATCCGGTTTCTTCCCGGAGCAGGCGGCACTGATCGATGCGAAAGGCATCAGGGGCATCGTGTCGATCGAGATGCCATGCGTCACGGACTTAAGCGCGCCGAAAATCGCAACGTTGGCTGGGATCCCGACGCTCGTGATATTCGGCGATCATCTCGGCGACGTGACCGGCGGACCCGTGAGCTGGGCGCAGTCGTTCGAGACGTGCAAAACATTCGTCGATCAGCTGAAGAAGGCCGGCGGCGACGCGGAGATGATGCATTTGCCAGCACTAGGCATCAAAGGCAACAGCCACATGCTGATGCAGGACAAGAACAGCGATCAGCTCGCAGACCTCGTGATCGCCTGGATCGATCGGCACGTCGAAGCGAAGAAACGCTGAGCCCAGCGTCGCGCGCTCCGCGCGCGCTTGCGCGAGACGGTCCTTTGACCGAGACTACCGGCGTCCTTGGGGAGGATCGTGCCGGCCGGCTGGCCGCACTCGACGTCTACAATCAAAACAACAAAGGGGACTGTCATGCCCGTGCTCATCGCGCTCGCTGTCTCGGTCGGCGTTCTGGCCGTCGGCGCAACCTGGCTGTTTTTCCTACCTGCGCTGGCCATGGCCAACCTGCAGGTCTGGCAGGGATTCATCGCGTGGGGTTGTCACTATCACTGCGGCGGCAAAATCACCGGCACGCGTAACACGATTATTTGCATGAGCTTCGGCGCGGTCGTCGGCATGGCCGCCGTGTTGCTGGCCGCGCAACTACCGTTCGGCGCCCTGGCGGCGCCCGTAGCCGTCGGCATCGGGGCGACGGTCATCGTGCTCTCGTCGAAGGTGCCGTTGCTCGCGACGATCCCGGCCAGCGTCTACGGCTTCGCGAGCATCGCGGGCCTCATTCTGCTCGGCGGATCCGGTATGAGCGCGACGAAGGCACTGCTGCCGACGATCCTGTCGATCATTATCGGCGCCGTCTTCGGCTACGTGTCGGAGGCGATCGCGGGCGCGCTCACGAAAAAGAACGCGGCGGCATAGCGCCTACGGCTTCGCGGCCGCCGCGCCCATTCCCTTGAACGCCCAGCGGTAGTACCGCTGGCCGTTGTTGACCTCGCCGAGGAACAGGTTTCCTTTCGAGTCGATCGCCACGCTGTGGATGTGAAAGAACTCGCGCGCGTTGTGTCCCGCGCGCCCGCCGACGCTTTCGAGCACCTCGAGCGTCTGGCGGTCCAGCACGCGAACCGTTTTGTTCGATCCGTCGACGACGTAGAGCAACCGCTGCGCCGCGTCCGGCGACAACGCGAAGTGGTGCACGGTGCCCTCCGCCTGCAACGTGCCGCGCGCGATGAACTGTTCTTTGACGAACGTGCCGTCGAGCTTGAACACCTGGAGGCGATTGTTGGTTCGGTCCGCGACGTAGACGAGATCGTCGTTCGATACGACGACCGAGTGCACGGGATTGTTGAACTGCTGCGGCGCTGGTCCTGTCACTAGCTGCGCGCGCGCGGGGAACTTGTAGTCGTCGTCCGGCTTGTTGCCGTACGCGCCCCAGTGCCGCTTGTACGCCCCCGTCTTCGCGTCGAACACGATGACGCGATGGTTGAAGTAGCCGTCCGCGACGAACAGTTCGTTCGTCTTGCGGTACACGAACAAACCCGCGGGCCCACCGAGATTCTCGCGATCGTTGCTTCCCAAGTTCTTGCCGGCGTGCCCGATCTGTAGGAGGAACGCGCCCGCGCTCGTGAACTTCAGGATCTGGTTGTCTTCCTTTGCGCTACCGGAGAGCCACACGTTGTCGTCGGCGTCGACGAAGATGCCGTGCTCGGTCCTGAACCACTCGTAGCCCGCGCCCGGGCCGCCCCAGGCTTGCAGGAATTTGCCGTTCGAGGCGAACTCGAGCACCGACGGCGCGGGAATGCAGCACTCCGCTTGCGGCGGCGTGAGTGACGCGGCCCTCTCGGCTTCCGGGATGCTGCCCGGGCGTTGAAACACCCAGACGTTGTCGTGGGAGTCGACTGCGATGCCGCCGACGGCGCCGGTGACCCAGTCGTTCGGCAGCAGTTGCGACCAGAGCGGGTCGGGCTCGAACCGCGGCACCTGCGCGCGCTTCGTTTGCGCGCCACTGCTCTGCAGGCCCTACGACCGCCGCGACGCCGATCAGAACGACCAGCGCGATCCGACCGAAGCTCGACTCTCGGGTGATTCTCTGTTCTTTCATGACGCCCCCTCCCCAGAACGCGCCGAGCATAGCACCGCGGCCGGCGCACGCATCCCACCACTCCGGTAGGATGCGCCCGTGACATCGTTTTCTATTCGCCGCGTGCCAACCCGGGTCCGAGGCAGCACTCAAGGGCGACGTAGCGCGCCGGCATCCAAGCTTGCGGTTCGCGTTCTCGCGACCCGGCTTCGTGACCTTTCGGATCGCCGACGATGACGGGGCGGACGATTCGCCGCCGGTGCTGCGCAGCCCGTTCGCGCGCACCTGGGGCTACTCGCTCGGCAAAGTCGTGGGTGCGGATCCGAACCAGCTCGCTCGCAGCGTTTGGACGTTGGTCGCAGCGGAACGCGCGAGCCACGGCATCGGACAGTTCAAACACCTGCACGTGTGGCAACGCGAGCGCGCGTTGCCAGGCGATGAAGGCTTCGATCCCACAGCCGCAACACCCGCGCACGAAGCCGGCGCGAAGCTTCTCGCGCACCTGCCGAAATCGGCGACGCCCCCGTCCTTGAACGCGGAAGTGCCGCCCGGCGAGGCGGTGCTCGACTGCGTGCTCGTCGAGGCGAATGAGTGGTGGGTCGGCTGGCACCGCGCAGACTCGCCGGAGACGTGCTGGCCCGGCGGCGTACCGCCGCTCAACGCTCCGCCGAACATGATCTCGCGCGCGTACTTGAAGATCGAAGAGGCGTTGCGATGGTCCGAGCTGCCGATCCGATCCGGCGACCGCTGCGTCGAGATCGGCAGCGCCCCGGGCGGTTCGTGCGCGGCGCTGCTCGAGCGCGGCTGCATCGTGACGGGCATCGACGCCGCGGAGATGGATCCCGTCGTGCTCGCGAATCCGCGCTTCACTCATCTGCGCGCCCGCGCGAGGGACGTGCCGCGCGCAGTGTTCCGCGACGTTCGCTGGCTCATGTCGGACACGAACGTCGCCCCGAAGCACACGCTCGACACGGTCGAGGCGATCGTGAATTCACGCGACGTGCGCCTCGAAGGCCTCGTGCTGACGCTGAAGCTCACGGATCCGCGTTTGACGGCGCAATTGCCCGCGTTTCACAAGCGCATCCGCGGCTGGGGATACGAGCACGTGCGCGCACGGCAGCTCGCGTTCAATCGTCAGGAGGTGTGCGTGGCGGCGACGGAGCGAACGGCCGAGGCGTCGGTTGCGACGGCCGGCCGGCCAAGAGGTAAGGCCGCCCGTTCAAAAGAAGATGCTGGTTGACGGCGGTTACGATTCGTTCGACTTCAGCGCGCGAACCATTCGAGCTCGGGCAGCTCCCGGAACACCTTGCGCACGCCCTCGCTCCAGTCAGCGCTCAGCGCCGTGAAATAGGCGTCGCCCTGGTCGAAGCGGCGCCGCATGCGGATCTCCAGGCTGTCCCGCTCGTAGCAGACCAGATCGATGGGCATGCCCACCGACAGGTTGCTGCGCATGGTCGAATCGAACGAAACGAGAATGCACTTGGTGGCGTCCGCGAGCGTGGTGGTGGGCGTGATGACCCGATCGATGATCGGCTTTCCGTACTTGGCTTCGCCGGTCTGCAGAAACGGCGTATCCTCTCCCGCTTCGATGAAGTTGCCCTCGGCGTAGATGCGAAACAGCCGCGGCGGCTCGCCCTTGATCTGTCCGCCGACGATGAAAGAGGCGTTGAACGAAATGGGACCGCTTTCCAGGAAGGGCGCGTCGCGACGCTCGATGTCGCGCACGGCATCCGAAACGAGGACCGCGACATCGAACATGGTGCGCGCGGTCCACAGATTGGGCGGTCCATCCGTGACCTCGCCGCGCTGCTTCAGCACGCTGATCACGGCCTGCGTCCCAGCCAGGTTGCCGGAGCTCAGCAAGCACGAGCACGCGATCGCCGGCCCGCTCGAACACGGTCATCTTGCAGAACTTGGCGAAGTTATCCACGCCGGCGTTCGTGCGCGAGTCCGACGCGAGGACGATCCCATCCTTGAGCAAGATGCCGACACAGTACGTCATGCCTGACTTTCTCGGCTGCGGACTCGACTCGACTGCCCGTACGGCGCACTTCAGCTCGCGCGATCTCATCCGTCCACACCTTGAAGCTTTCCAGCGTCGACGGCCCGAAGCTGGTCGTGAGCGCGACATCCGCCGCGTCTCTGCCTCGGGCGATCAGGATCCGCCCGATGCGGGGCGTATTGTTGCGAGGATCGAAGGTGTACCAACCGTCGCCGAGATAGGCCTCGAACCAGGCCGCGAAGTCCATCGGCGCATAGGGTGGCGGCAGGCCGATATCGCCGAGATAGCCCGTGCAGTAGCGCGCCGGGATATTCATGCAACGGCAGAACGTGACGGCGAGATGGGCAAAGTCGCGACACACGCCCTTGGCGATCCTGAAAGACCTGAAAGGCGGTCTTCGTCGGGCTCGAAAGGCCGTAGCCGAACTGTATGTGTTGATGCACGAAATCGCAGATGGCCTGGACGCGCTGCCAGCCCGTCGGCGCCGCGCCGAACAAGCTCCAGGCAGTCTCCGACAACAGGTCGGTCTCGCAATACCTGCTACCGAGCAGGAAGAGCAAGGTCTCTTCGGGGAGCGCCTGCACGGGCCGCTGCTCGAGCCAAGGCGCGACCAGGTCGGGGTTGCCGGTGTCGGAGACGACCGCATCGCTGCTCAGCCGGAGCTGTCCCGCGGGCGCCACGATGCGGCTGCACCAGTTGCCGAACGAGTCTCGATAGGCCGTGACCGGAACGGACGGACTGAGCAACAGGTGGTCGGGCTTGATGATGTCCGAGACGCGGCTGTAGTGAATGCTCAAGGTGACGATCATCGGTGTCGGTTGCGGGCACTGATAGACCAGCTCGTAGCCGACTCGAATCTGCATAGATGATGTCGCCTCTCTGTCTTGATGATTCGCGCGGGGACTGCTGCGAGCGGCGCGCGCGGATGAAGGTGGGACCCGCCTGGGCCTCACGTGGCCACGGCGCAGGTCGTTGGCACGGAACGTTAGCGTGTCGGGACCGCGCTCACCGTGCGCTAGCGAACATAGGCGCGCGCGCGCCCGAGGCCGGCGTTACCGGGGCGCGCGCTTGCCGTTCGCAAAACTTGAGGTTGCGTCAACGGCCATCGCCGAGCCGCCGGGGCTTCAGTGTCGCAAGAGTGACGGTTAGAGTAGCACCCCACAGTGACGCGCGGCGGTTGACTGCTGCCAGCAGCGTATCGTGGCGCTTGTCCGGTGATCTAGCGACGAAGGAAACGTACATGAAAATTGGATCGATCAAATCCTTGGCGTTCGCCGTACTTCTGATCGCTGCGCCCGCCATGGCTCAGGTGATGCCGGACATCGGCTTCAAGAGCGTCGGCCGCGGCCGGCCGCTGGCCGCCAGCGTGTACGACATGAAAGGCGAGGTCGGGCCCAACTGGATTCGCCAGTTCGGTCAGCAATATGACCCGGCCCACCCGTTTCCCCTGAACGGCTACGCCAACAACGCGTTGCCGAAGAACTACAAGCCGTTACCACGCGATATCTACACGAGCGACGACTTCTACAAAGACAAAGCGCTCTGGACCGATCCGCGCTACTTCCGCTGCAACAGCCCGCAGGCCACGGAGTATGTGCGCGGAATTCTGCAGAACCCGCCGGTCAACTCGTCGAAGAATGATGCAGACGCACCGTGGGGCCATTGCGAGCTCAGCTATCCGCGCGAAGCCATCGTGAGCCCTTACGGCTTCAAGACGGCGCAGGAGCACTACGCGGCGCTGATGAAGGAGACGCAAGGCCGCGGCGGCCCGAGCGTCTACACATTCGAAAACTTCCCCTCCGCCGAGTGGAATGGCGTCTACGAGCGCCCTGCCCGCGCCCAGGCCACGCAGAACAACTGGTACTGGGGCAGGCACACACAGATTCCGACGGTGCTCTCGGTGCTGACACCGGAGTACCAGCAGCGGATGGTGCAGGAGGCCTATCACCAGGTGCGCGGCCACGCGGTCTGGCCGTCGACGTTCTGCTGGCCCGAGGGGTTCATGCGCCGCTGGTACCCTGCGGCCGTCTGGGAGCACTACGTCATTGCGACGCCGGACCTCGTGCAGGTGCGCGCGGGCGTTGCGCGTAACTTCATCCAGGACGTCTATGTTGGGCGCGAGTTCAACATGGAGGATGTAGCGAAGGGCGGCGTTCCGCGGCTCGGCCCTGCGGTGCCGCGTTGGTACGGCGACACGATCGGCTTCTGGGACAAGGACGTGCTGATCACCTGGACGAGCAACATCCAGGGCTGGAAGTCGCACTCGGAGTTCGAGTTCTCGAACAAGCTGCAGTCGATCGAGATCTACACTCCAAATCGCAAGGACGGCAAGTTCGTGGGGCTCAACCACGAAACGATCCTCTACGACGAGGACGCGCTCGCGGTGCCGGTGCGTATCGTCCGCAACTTCATGAAGATCAATAACTTCAAGGACAAGGACGAGACGCCCTACCCGTTCATCGAGTGTGTGCAGACCATCTTCACGGTCAACGGCAAGAACCAGCCGCTCACCCCGGGCACCAAGATCGAGTACGAGATGCCCGACATGTACGGCCGCCCGTGGGCCAAGATCTGGGAGCAATCGTTCGAGCAGGGCATGACGCAGGCCCGACGTGTCGGAGGACTTGTTCAACTTCGACAAGAAGTAGGTTTCAACCTACTGCCTGTTCGAGCCTCTGCGGCGAGCGCGTTGACGCGCAACAGCGCGTTCATGTCGCTCTTGCGATACGCATGCTCCAGCGCGGCGAACAGCTGGGACTGCTCGAGCTCGAGACGCTCGGGGTGGCGCTCGAGTAGCGTCACGTAGTGCTCGAACACGCGTTCGGGCGCGGGCTTCGTGCGGCGGGCCACGGCGTGCCGCACCACCGCATGCAGCGTGTAGCGTTCGCGCAGCGGCTGCTGCACGAGGTGCCAGCGCTCGAGCTCGGCCAGCGCAGGGCCGAGCCGCGCGACGCGTGCGAGCTTCGCGAGCGACGCCGCATCCATGTGGTCGCCTTCCACGTGCGCGAGCACGGCGAGCGCGCGTCGCGCCTCGACGCGCAGGCGCGGCCACGCCCAGTCGATGAGCAGCGCGATCTCCGGCAGATCGTCCTCGTGCTCCAGTGCGCGCACGCGTGTCACGCCGGCGTCCTCGCAAGAACTCCCCGAGCGCTTTCGCGCTCGCAGCACGCGACGCCACGATGCTGTCGGCGATGTCGAGCGCCAGCGGATTCCAGCGCAACAGGCGCGTGAGCGCTGCCACGCGTCGGGAACGCGCTCTCGGCCCGATGTGACGAGCGGCGCGATCACGGGGTAGATCAACACGCCCGAGAGCAGGCAGCGGCGCGCGGTGATCACGAAGGTCGCGTTGGCGTCCACGAACGCCTCGAACAGCTGTTCCATGGCGCGGTCGTCTTCGTGGTTGTCGAGCACGATCAGCCGCTGCGGACCGCGCGACAGGAATTGCCGGAGTCGCTTGCACGCGGCCTTCGCCGAGCCCGGTGCGAAAACGCAGCGCCAGCATCTCGGTCAACGTGTGGAAGCCCCACGCCCCGGTGCGGAACCAGTCGATGCGACCGCCGAATTCGGCGCGCAGGCGATGACCCGAGCACCGCCGCCAACATCGACTTGCCGCTGCCGCCCGGGCCGACCAGCGCGATGCGCGTGGGTCGTGTAGCGGCGATCGTGCGCGCGAGGGTACGCAGCTCGGCGCTACGCCCCTTCATTCCTCGCGGGCGTGGAGGAAAAATCGAATGGCGAGACGTTGCGGCGCGCGAGCTTCCCGTCCGCTTCATTCGCCCTTGCCGACGTCGAAGACCTCGGCGCCTTCTGCCGGCGCGCTGTAGATTTCGACCATGCTCGCGCGGCGCGGAATCGGCAAACCCTTCGCCTTCGCGGCCGCGACGTCGCGCTCGAACGCCCGCTCGCCGGCGAGTCCGCCGCCGACGGCGTAGTTGCCCTCGTGACACGAGTACTCATACACCGTGTAGTTCGGCTGAGTGGTCCACATGGCTCGCACCGTGAACGGCGCCGTGTAGGTCGCAGGATCGTCGACCGTGATCCGGTACTCGAGCATGTCCGGATCGACGCGCCGGATGCGCTCCGTCGTTCGCAGGCTCTTGCTGTTCGGTGCAGCGCCACTGACGCTCATCTTGTCCGTGAAACCGCCGGTCTCGACGACGAGCGTGTCGCCCTCGAAGTGGCCGCGCGAGTTGCCGGTGTACTGCGTCACGTCGCTCGCGAGATGCGGCCGGCCGTCGAGCGCAATCACGCGCGTCTCGTGCACCATCTCGTACGTGATCGTGACGCTGTCCGGGCTCTGCGTAATCAAAACGCCGTTGCCGTACAGCACGGCGTTCATGCCGGCGTTCAAACCACGCGCGATGCAGCGGTCGTACAGCGAGAAGTCGTCGAGCGTGTTGAAGGGACCCTGGCCAAACGAGCCTTTACCCGCCACCGCGGCGGCTCGCGCACGTCCGTCGGCCGTCAGCACGGGTGTTCGGCCATTGGGTGGATCGACGACGAGCGACGAGAAACCGAAACTGCGCACGCCCCACGCCACGCGATGGAACGTCTCCACGTTGGCCGAGTGGTCGCTGCCGGCCTGCTGACGCTTCGCGCGCTCGACGAACTGCTGTTCGTTCAGGAACTCTTGCGTGCCGAGCGCTTCCGGGCGGTCGAAGGGAATTCCGTGCATGTCGTCCGTCGACCAGGTGCCCTGGAGGCTCGGCTGGCCCCACGACGTCTTCGGCGCGCTCCAGTTGCGGTCCTTGTACGCCGCGGCGTTCTTCTCAGCTGGAACACGCCGCTCTTCGGATACCACGAGGCCCGCCGGAACCGGGGGATTCAGCGCCTCGACCTCTGGCGACGGTCGACGCGGCGAGGCGGCCGGTGCTTGAGCGAACACCAGCCCGGGTACACACGCCGCAACGAGCACGGCCGCAGTCTGAATCGCGCTGACTTTGATGGACATCGATCGTCTCCGAGCGCGTAGTCGATCACCGGACGCTGTCACTCAATTGTCTCCGAACGGGCGTTACCAAGCTACGTGGGTCTCATCGACAGGCGTCGTCGCGTTGGGGTCTGAGCGTCCGTGCAGCACCGCGGCGAACTCCCGCACGATCTGCCCGGCGGGCTCGATCCCGTGAATCCCTGCCACCGACTTGCCCGCCTGCCAATACTCCGTGCTCGTGTCGTCGGTCAGCAGCGAGTTCTTGAGGCGCCGCACCGAGTTCAGGGCGTACCACATGCGCACCCAGTGCTTCGTCTTGCGGCCCTCGAGCATCCAGCGTGCGAGCCAACCGGCCTTCGTGCCGAGTCGCTCGATGTAGGCATTACGGATGACGGCGACCGGAACGCCCGTGAGCCGCTCGGTGAGCACAATGTCGTCTTCGTCCGCGGCCACGATCGCTTGCTTGTACGCGTCGCTCGCCTTGCACTCGGGTGTGGCGATGAAGCGCGTGCCTAGTTGCACGGCGGCATAGCCCATGCGCAGGTGCCGGGCGAACTCAGCCGGTGTGCCGACACCACCCGCGCTCACGATCGGCTTGCCGAAGGGCGCAAGCTCCTCGAACAACGCTTCGGGTGAACGGGTCCCGGCGTGGCCGCCGGCACGCGCGTTGACGGCGATCAGGCCATCGACGCCGCCAGCGACGCCTTTCTCTGCCCACTTCCGCTCGGTGACGTCGTGGTAGACGACGCCACCCATCGCGTGCACGCGCTCGCAAACCCACTGCGGGTTCCCGAGCGAGGTGATGAAGAACCGCACGCCCTCCTCGAGCGCGACTGTCGATCCAGCGGCGCATCCGGTCGAGATAGGCCTTGTTGCTTCCCTCGATGAGCGCATTGAAACCAATCGGCTTCGCAGTCAGCGAGCGGATGTAACGCAGCCCGGCGCGAAACTCGTGGCCGTGCACGTAGGTGAGCGAGAGTCGGCTGCACCACGCCGAGCCCTCCGGCCTCGCTCACGGCTGCGACGAGCTCGGGGTTGGAGCACGGATACATGGGCCCGCAGATGAGCGGAACCTCCACTCCCGTTTGCCGCGTGAACGCCGTCTCCATCGAGTCAGCCCGCCTTCGCGCGTGCGAGACCGAGCCGCCAGCGCACGTTGCCCGTCGCGACGAGGGCGCCCCCGCGGTCGAAGCACTCGGCCATGACATCGAAGTCGCGGTCCTCGCTGACGGCTGGGACGGCGACGCGCGCGACGGCGCGGATCGTGCCGCGCGCCTTCTTGTGGTACGTCATCGAAAGATTCGTGACGATGCCGCGCACCGTCGGCGGCAGCGCGGCCAGCATCGCAAGCCCGCTCGTCATCTCGGCCAAATTCATGAGCGCGATCGCGTGCACGGAGCCCAAGTGGTTGCGATTCGAGCGGCGGTCGGGGATCTCGACCTCGGCGTGGCCCGGCTCGAGCACGCGGATGCGCGGGCTGACGGAGCCCGAGTAGGGAACCATGAGGCCGAAGAGCTTGGAGAAGAGCCACGGCCCCCCGGGCAGCGGCGCGAGGCGCCGCCACAGACCGAGGAGCTTCGTGCGGGTGTCGGTCATTCGAGTCTCGAAGGTAGCACGCCGACGAGAGGACGCGGAGCCCGCGCGCTGCGAATGCCTTAGACTTGCCGCGCCGCTTCATCCGCAGCGGCGAACCCAGAACGGAAAAAGATCCCTGCATGACCGACGTCGCACCGCTGTTTCGTCCCTTTCGCCTTCGTCGCCTGGAGCTCAAGAATCGCATCGTGCTGGCGCCGATGACGCGCGCACGTTCGCCTGACGCGTTTCCCAACGATGACAACGTCGCCTACTACGCGCGCCGCGCGGCGGGCGAGGTCGGCCTCATTCTTTCCGAGGGCACGCTCACACGCCGCAAAGGCGCGTCCAATGACGCCAACATTCCGCTGTTCTGGGGAGAACGGCCGCTCGCAGGCTGGCAGCGTGTGATCGATGCCGTACATGCTGCGGGCGGCAAGATGGGTCCGCAGCTCTGGCATCAGGGCATGAGTCGTAAGCCCGGTACCGGACATTTCCCCGACGCGCCGTCCGACGGACCGTCGGGCATCACGTTGAAGGGAGAGAAGGTCGGCGACGAGCCCAACGAAGCCGAAGTGCTCGACATGGCGCAGGCGTACGCGGATGCGGCGGGCGATGCGCGGCGTCTTGGCTTCGATTGCGTCGAGCTGCACGGCGCGCACGGCTATCTGATCGACGAATTCTTCTGGGAGCGCACCAATCAGCGCACCGACCGTTTCGGCGGCTCAATCGAGAAGCGTGCCGAATTCGCCGCAGAAGTGATCCGCCGGTGTCGACTCGCCGTGGGCGAGCTACCGATCATCATTCGTATCTCGCAGTGGAAGTCCGTCGACTTCGCGGCGAAGGTGGCGTCCACACCGCAGGCGCTCGAGCGCTGGGTCAAGGTGCTCGCCGACGCGGGCGTCGATGCCATTCATTGCTCGCAGCGCCGCATCCTCGAGCCGGAATTTCCAGACATCGATGGGCCGAACGGACTCAATCTCGCCGGCTGGGTCAAGAAACTATCGGGGCTGCCAACGATCAGCGTCGGCTCCGTCGGCTTGAGCTCCGAGTTCATCGGAGCGTTTCGCGGCGAAGGCTCGAGCGTCGGCAAGCTCGATGAGACGATCGCGCGCCTTGATCGCGGCGAGTTCGACCTTGTCGCAGTGGGCCGCGCTCTATTGCAAGACCCCGAGTGGGTGTTGAAGGTCAAAGCCGGCCGCCACGACGAGCTACGCGACTACGACGCGAGGGCGCTGCAGACTTACTTCTGAAATCTCGCAGCCGTGCTGCGTTTCGTCGACGAGGATCCGGCGACGGGAGGAACGCCGCCCCACCCGAAGTGACGAGTCCGAGCGCAGCGCCGCCGCGCTGCGAGACCGATTAGGATCCGATGTTCAGTCGCCGGATGAACGCGGCCGCCGCAACCGTCCTGACGGCAGGCTTCTTGCTCACGGGCTTCATCCACTCCGCCGCGGCCTTCGAGATGCTCGGCTTCGAGGCGCTCGACTTCGAGACGCTCGGTACCGCGTGGCTCACAGCGGCGGGAGCGCTAGCGCCACGAGCTGCTGCCTTGCGCTGCGCGCGATTCTGGTCCTTCGCAGCGCGCTTGTCTTGCTTCGCAAGCTCGCGCTTGCGCTTCGCCTGGTTGTTGAAGTTGGCCATCTTACTGCTCGGCTCGGTTGATTTTGGTGCGCCACCCTAACACGTATGGCACACGATTATCGCGCCGGATTCGGGTGAGCGAGACCCGTCTTAGCAGGCGCGCTTTGGGACGGCCGCCGCTTTCGGGTTACCCTTCCAGCCACAGTTTTTCGCACACCACACAAGGACACCCGCTCATGCACACACTCACCCGTCTCTCGCTCGCACTTTGTGCCTGCGTCGCTGCTGCCTCGGGCATGGCTCAGGCTCCGGCACCCGCCGCCGCCCCCGGGTGCACCGCCGCCTGCTCCGCCCCGCGCCCGCGGCCCGCAGCTGGCGCTGGCCGTCGAGGCCGCGCAGACGGCGATCGCCATTTGTTCGGCGAACGGCTACAAGACCACGGCGA
The DNA here is from genome assembly GCA_963748045.1 of uncultured Gammaproteobacteria bacterium. Classification (GTDB taxonomy): domain Bacteria; phylum Pseudomonadota; class Gammaproteobacteria; order Steroidobacterales; family Rariloculaceae; genus FEN-1219. The sequence goes on along the minus strand of CAVVIC010000009.1, from coordinate 17,924 downwards.
CCGTAGTCGATTCCGCCGGCGTGCCGGTCGCGATACTGTCCTCCGACGGTGCCGCCGAGCGGACGCAGATGGTCGGTCTCACCAAGACGACGACCACCATCAAGTACAAGGTACCGAGCGGTGAGATCGCCGATCGCGTCAAGACCGACGCGGCGCTGGATGCGGAAGTGAAGGCCGACCCCAAGATCGGTACCGCGCGTCGCGGCGCGCTGCCCATCAAGGTGGGCGGCGAGATCATCGGTGCGCTGTCCGTGTCGGGCGCGCCCGGCGGCGACAAGGATGAGGTCTGCGTGCAAGCGGGTCTCGACAAGATCGCATCCCGCCTGAAGTAAGCTTCGACGACGCCGGCCGTTAGCAAGCGGCCCGTTCTCCCAGCGCCCGTGCCGCAGCAGAGGCGGTGCGGAGCGTTGGCTCTCGGGCATAGAATCCGCCACGGCGCTTCGAGAACGGGCAACGCTTCCGGCTCAATGACGCAGGGGGCTTCATGCTTATCAGGAACACGGGAAGATACTCTGCCGCAGCGGCGACGACGGTTGCCCTTCTGGTGCTTAGCGCCTGCAGCAAGACTGCGGATACCGCAGCACCGACGAATACAGCAGCGGATTCGGCCGCGTGCGACCGCCAGTGCCTGATCGACGCGACCGATGCCTATGTGGCGGCGCTGGTGGCACACGACATTGCCAAGGCACCGCTGTCGGACGAGATCGTCTTCGTCGAGAACGTCACGAAGACGAAACCGGGCGAAGGATTGTGGAAGAGCATCGTGAAGGGACCCGAGCACCTTCGCCATCCACGTGCCGGACGAGATCAACCAGACCGCCGGATATCTCGCCATGGTGACGTACATGGGGCCCGCGCAGGCGCCGCAGGGCACGTCTCCCGAGCAGCGCGCAGAATTCGCGCAAAAAGCCCCCGGTTGAGCAGCCGGCATCATCGCCATCCGGCTCAAGTTCGACCCCAGGGGCAGGTCAAGGAAGCCGAGCACCTGGTGCTCGGGCGTGCGCGAAGCGCAGATGGTCAACCTGCAGGCGCCGCGGCCCGGCATCTTCACCGAGATACCCGTCGCGCAGCGCAAGTCGCATGACGAGCTGATCAAGATCGGTGCGTCCTACTACGATGCGCTGGACGACAACAACGGCGAGCTGATGCCTTTCGCACCTGACTGCGAGCGCCATGAAAACGGCATGATCACCGCGAGCGGCGAGCCGTCCACGGCGCCGGCCATTCCCGGTGCGGCAGCTGCACCCGAAGGTGGCCCGTGACTGCCGCGGGCAGCTCAACAGCAATACATTCCAGTACATCGCCCGCATCGAGAATCGCCGCGTGTTCGCCGCGGATCCCCAGACTGGGACTGGTGATGGGCCTGTCGCACTTCCGTCACCCGATGGACAACCTGCCCTACAAGGTGAAAGCCCTGGACGGCTCCACCATCGAGCGCAACAAGAAGAACATGCCCTTTGCGCCCTTCGACCTGCCGGCGGCGCACATCTTCAAGATCGGCGCCGATGGCCAGGTGCACGAGATCGAAGCCATGGGCTTCACCGCGCCGTACAACTCGCCCACTGGCTGGGAATGATCGGCGAGCGCTGACCGGGCTTCCCGGTTGCGTCCGGCCCCCTATCGGACCGGTATTCCGGCGCCTTCGGACACGGGCTGACCACCCACGCCCAATCCATCCTGCACCGGCCGCCGCGGTCGATTGATGCCTTTCCTTCTGTCTTGCTCCAACGCACGGTCCTCGGCGCGCTCGGCCCCGAGCGACTGAAGGAGCGCGAAGTTGCCTTCGTGGCAGTCGTAGGGCAGCAGTTTTCCTCCATCGAGCGGCGTCAGCGGCAACGACAGCGTGAACGGCTGCACGTAGGTCACGGGATCGTCTACCGTCAGCTGGTACTGCAGGACGTCGTCGGCCACACGCTTGAAGCGTTCGGTGAGCTTCATCTGCGCGCTGTGGCGATTGCCGTTGCCGTTCAAACCGATCGCGGTCCGGTCCGTTAGATTCGTGGTTTCGACCACGAGCTCGTCGCCTTCCCAATGCGCCCGCGAATCCCCGAGGTATTGGTGTATCGCTTGGTTGATGTGCGGCCGCCCGTCGGTATGGATGACGCGCGTGTCGTGCACCATCTCGTACGAGAGCGCCACCACGCCGGGCGCCTGCACGATGCGCTGTCCGTTGCCGTAGACCACGCGCAGCGTCGAGCCAGCGATACCGCGCGTGATGCAGCGTTCGTAGAGGGAGAAGTCGGTGTAACTGTTGAGCGGCCCGTTGCCGTACGTGCCGCGCGGCATCGGCCGCTTCATGCCTTCGGCTGTGTAAGCGGGCAGCCGTCCGTCCGCGGGGTCGACGATCAACGACGTCTGCTCGAACGCGCGGCGCGCGAAGTCGTTGCGAAATGAGCTGGTCGCCTCGTTCTCGGCCCGCTGGACGCCGCGCTCGACCTGCTTCGCGCGATCCGCGTGCTCCTCTTCGCTGAGATACAGCCTGTCGCCGTACTTCTCCGGCCGCGACATCGGAATCCCAGCGGTGTCGTCGCTCGACCAGACGCCCTGCAAGTCCGGGTCGCCCCACGACGTGCGGCGCACCGCAAACGGAGGCGCGGCCTTGTCGCCAAACGCCGTGATCACGAGCCGCGAAGCGGCGCCCTGCTCCTGACCCGCAATCGGACGCGGGACCAGAACGGCCGCGCCAATCAGCACTGCGACAGTGCCAAGGAAACCAAGAAGTCGTATTGGCATCACCGGACTCCTCGTCGTTAGCGTCGACCTAGTCTATGCTTTCCTGAGCGAAGCACTAATAGGAACCGGGGGGTTCATCAGATGAAAGCCATCGCACACTCTGTAAGCACGGCACTGCTGGGCGCTTTGAGCGTCGCCTGTCTCGCACTGACCATCAGCTCAGGCGCGCGCGCGCCGAGGAGGTCAACGCCGAGACACTCGTCGATCGCCTCCAGATCCAGGATCTCATCACGCGTTACTACAACAACTTTGGCCGGGAGAACGGCGAAAGCTTCGCGGACTTCTACGCGGACGACGCCGAGCTGATCCTCGGCGAGCGCCACTTCAAAGGTAAGAACGGCATCCTGGAGGCCTACGGACGCGCACCGGGACAGGCGCCGCGCCCGCCTCCCCCGCCGCGTTATTCCTTCATCGTGGCGGTCGACAATCCGCTCATCGTCGTGCACGGCAAAACGAACACGGCGACCGCGCAGCTCGTCTACACCGAGTACGTGATCGAAAAGAAGGGCGATCAGGTCAAGGTCATCACGCAGGGCAAGGAATACAGCACCTTCGCCAAAGTCGACGGTCACTGGCGTTACAAGACGCGTCTGATCACGAGCGGTACGGCGCTGCCGGAAGGCTGGAAGGAGTAACACATGAAGAAATTGGCCGTCACGCTTGGGTCTTCTGGTACTGGCCGCAAGTTCGCCGCCGGTCTTCGCTCAGGGCGGCGGCGCCGCCGCCGCACCGCCGGCGGGCCGTCAGGTGCAGGTCACGGAGAAGATCCTGCCGCTGCGCATCCCGAACGAGACGATCGGCGAGACCGAAGGCGTGTCGCTGAATTCGGCGGGCCACCTGTTCGTCTTCTCGCGCACGGGCTGGAGCGGTAGCTCCCGCGGCGGGAATGCGGCCCGCGTGTTCGAGTTCGACAAGAACTTCAAGTTCGTCAAGGAGTGGATCCCGAACGCGTACGGCCTGTCGTTCGCGCATGGCGTACGCGTCGACTCGAAGGACAACGTGTGGGTCGTGGACGAAGGCTCGAACATGATCATCAAGGTCGATCCCACCGGCCTCGTCGCGATGGTGCTCGGCCGCAAGCCGGAATCGATCGACTGGTGGGAGGAGCACGTCGAGCACGGCGTGACACGAGCCCAAAGGTGAGCGTCCGCGGGCGCTGAAGGGCACCTACAACCGCCCGACCGACGTCGCGTGGGGCCCGGACGGCAGCATCTTCGTTGCCGACGGCTACAACAACTCGCGCGTCGTGAAGCTCGCCCCGGACGGCACCTGGCTGAAGGAGTACGGTACCTACGGCAACGGCGACGGACAGTTCAACACCGTGCACTCCATCGCGGCGGGCTACGGCCACGTTTACGTCGCGGATCGCGCCAACCGCCGCATTCAGGTGTTCGACTACGACCTGAACTTCGAGCGCTACATCACCGGAATCGGCATGCCGTGGGCCGTGCAGGTCACAGCCGAAGTACATCTACAGCGGCGACGGTGACGGCAAGATCTATCGCATGGACCACGACGGCAAACTCATCGATTGGGCGCAAACCGGCATGGGCCAGGGCCAGACGGGCTGCATCGTCCACACGCTGCAGGCCGTCAGCGACACGGAGCTCTACCGGGGCTCGTGCACGCTGTGGAACGTCGCGCGGATTACCTTCCCTAACTGAAACCGAAGCGCCGCTCAGGGCGCGCGCACCTCATAGCCCCTCGCCTCGAGCTGCGCGATAGGCCCATCGCTGCGCAGCAAGTCGGCGATCGGCAGGATTGCGAACGTCGTGCGATGGTCGTGCAATGCCCTCACGGCGTTCGCAAGCCATAGGCTCTCGACCTTCGCGCGCGCGTCGACGAGCACGCTTCGCTCGGAGCTCGACAGCGCCAGCGCGCGGCACGAGTCATCCTCACCGCCCGGCAGCGACGCGCCGCGGAATTCGTCGACGTAGCCTCGCGCCCAGGAATTGGCGCGGCGGCGCATCGTGTCGATGTCGTTCTCCATGCGGCGGAGCTGGCCTTCGAAGCACGCGAGCTCGAGCGCCGGATCGAGACTGGCCGTAAGCGCCTCGGCGCGTTTGGCGATATCGCCAAAGCCACCCTCGAGGTCGATCTTCACCTCGATCGCGGTGCGCACGACGTCGCGATTGCGGCGGATCAGCCGCAAGAGGGTCTTCTCGATGTCGTCGTCGGGCCCGAGCCCCTCTTTCGACTGCACGATCCCCACCATACGGCCAGCGGCCAACGCTGGGCGCAGCTCCTCGAGCCGCTCGGAATCGTTCGGAAAATACTTCGCCTCGACGGCGCGAAAGCGCGAATAGAGCTCGGGCGGCAGCTGCTGCTTCAGCGTCCTGCCGCAGGATCGCGGCTCAGCCTCTTCGCGAGCCGCATCCCACGCAGCAGGTTGACCGGGTTCAAGTACAAGCGAGGCGAGACGTCGGCGCCGATATTCGGCAGCTCGAGCACTTCCTGCGCCTGTGCAATCACGGCCGCGACCTTGTCGGACTCCCACACCATGCCCTTTGGCACGGGAGCGAGCTGCGGAAAGATCCAGAGGACGCGATCGCCGTCCTGCACGCGCCACAGGGGTGGGCCCGGCTGCCGGCCGGTCACGATGATCTCCTCGGGAGCGTCCGCGCTCGCAGCACCCTGGCCCTCCGTAAGACCCGGCGACAGGACAAGCACCGTCAGCAATACGCGAGCGGCCTTCACCCCCTGCACGGTACGCTCCGGCGCCGCGACGCGCTCGCGCTGAAGTGGCCGCGCCGTCGAGCTCCGCACCACGCCGGCGCCGTGCCGGGACGGGGTGTGCCGATGACATGGTCCGTCCCCGGCAAACTCTCTATTATTCACCTCTTGAAGCTCCGAACAGGAATCGTCGTCATCGCCGCCGGGTTCGCAGCCGCGGGCGCGCATGCCGCCGAAGCGACACGCACGCCTTTCGGCACGACGCCGGACGGCGTGGCCGTCGACGCCGTCACGCTGACGGCGGGCCACGGCATCAGCGCGCGGATCATCACCTACGGTGCGACGCTGCAGGCGCTGCTGCTGCCGGACAGGACGGGCCGCTCGGCCGACGTGGCGCTCGGCTACGACGATCTGGCGGGCTACGTCGCCAAGCCGCAGTTCTTCGGCGCCACCGTCGGGCGGTACGCGAACCGCATCGCCGGCGCGAAATTCACGCTCGACGGCAAGACGTATTCGCTGGCCGCGAACAACGGGCCGAACGCGCTGCACGGCGGCACCAAGGGCTTCGACAAAGTCGTCTGGACGATGGCCGAAGTGAAGAGCGGCCCGATCGCGAGCGTGACGCTCACCTACACGAGCCGCGACGGCGAAGAAGGCTACCCCGGCACGCTCAAAGTCAGCGTCACCTACAGCCTCGACGACAACCGCACGCTCACGACGAGCTACGAAGCGACGACCGACAAGCCGACGATCGTCAATCTCACGAACCACAGCCTATTTCAATCTGGCGGGCGTGCCGGCCGCGCGCAGCATTCTCGATCACCGGCTCATGGTCAACGCAGACGCATACACACCGGTCGACGCCACGCTGATCCCGACGGGCGAGATCAGGAACGTGGCCGGCACGCCGTTCGACTTCCGCCAGAGCGCCGTCATCGGCGCGCGCATCCGAGACGCGAGCGATCCGCAGATCGCGATCGCCCGCGGCTACGACCACAACTTCGTGCTGCGCGGCGGCGTCACCGAGCGCGCCGAAGCTCGCGGCGCGCGTCGAGGATCCGATCTCCGGTCGCGTGCTCGAGCTGTACACGACCGAGCCCGGCGTGCAGATCTACACCGGCAACGGCCTCGACGGCACGACGGTCGGCAAGTCGCACGTCGCGTACCGCCAGAGCGACGGCCTGGCGCTCGAGCCGCAGAAGTTTCCGGACTCGCCGAATCAGCCGGCGTTTGCGAGCGCGCGCCTCGACCCGGGCAAGACGTATCGGCAGACGTCCTACTACCGCTTTTCCGTGCTCGGCGAGTAGCGTCCGCGGCCAAAGATCGCGCGAGCGCTCATGAACGGCGGGACCTCATCCCCGCCACCTTCTTAACGTCCTGATCGTCGACAACCGCCTTGTATTCGTTTGTCTCGCGCCCGATCAACGCAACCTTGCCACGAGCGTCGTGATGAATTCCCCATCCGTATGATTTCACCAAGGGCGAGCCGCGCAAGCAGGCATGTGACTGAGAGAAGAATGCCTTCTTGAATTCCTGCAGCTTGCGTCCTTTGACATCCTTACGTCGGGCTTCGACGACAAACAGCAGATCGTCACTCGTCATTTGATAGGGCGACGCCGTCAGCATTTCATATTGGATGGCGGCGATGGTGAACGCCTTTGGCGGAACCGTCCCGACCTCAGCGGCGCAGTCAGGCGACGCGAGAATCAGCGTGCTGAAATAGTTTGTCGAATGCACACGGGCACTCCACGTTCGGCAGCGTACAAAGCGGATAGTACGGCCAAAAGGGGTTGACGCCGAGTCAGCGCCAGCCGAGCTCCGGCGCCACGTACTTGAGGATGCTCTCGAGCGCGTGAGCGTTGTATTCGACGCCGAGCTGGTTCGGCACCGTGAGGAGCAGCGTGTCGGCGGCCGCAATGGCCTCGTCCGCCGCGAGCTGCTTCACGAGCGCGGGCGGCTCGGCCGCGTAAGAGCGGCCGAAGATCGCGCGGGTGGTCGGGTCGATGTAGCCGATCTGGTCCTGCTCTTCGCCCCCGCCGCCGAAGTACGCGCGATCGCGGTCGTCGACGAGCGCGAAAATGCTGCGGCTCACCGACACGCGCGGCTCGCGTTTGTGCCCGGCCTTCTTCCAAGCCTCGCGGTACGCCTCTATCTGCTTGCGCTGCTGCACGTGCAACGGCTCGCCGCTCTCGTCGGTCTTCAGCGTGGAGCTCTGCAGGTGCATGCCGAGCTTGGCAGCCCACTCCGACGTCGCGTTCGAGCTCGAGCCCCACCAGATTCGGTCGCGTAGCCCTTCCGAGTGCGGCTCCACGCGCAGGAGGCCGGGCGGATTCGGGAACATGGGCCGCGGATTCGGTTTCGCGAAGCCCTCGCCCTTCAGCACCCCGAGGAACACCTCGGCGTGATGGCGCGCCATGTCGGCGTCGGTCTCACCTTCCTGCGGCGCGTAACCGAAGTGGCGCCAGCCGTCGATCACTTGCTCCGGCGACCCACGACTGATGCCGAGCTGGAGCCGGCCGCCCGCGATCAGGTCGGCGGCGCCCGCGTCTTCGGCCATGTAGAGCGGATTCTCGTAGCGCATGTCGATGACGGCCGTGCCGATCTCGATTTTCTTCGTGCGCGCCCCCACCGCGGCGAGCAGCGGGAACGGCGAGCCGAGCTGGCGCGCAAAGTGGTGCACACGGAAGTACGCGCCGTCGGCGCCGAGCTCCTCGGCGGCTTCGGCGAGCTCGATGGACTGAATGAGTGCGTCGGAGCCGGTGCGCACCTGCGAGTGCGGCGACGGCGTCCAGTGCCCGAACGAAAGGAAACCGATCCTCTTCATAGCTCACCCGAATTGTAAAGTTTCCTGAGCCGAAGCGTTTATCGGCCGCAGCTTGGGCAGGATGGGCCAGCGATGATACTCTCGCGTGAAGCGGATACCGTCTCAGGCAGGCGGTTAGGGGGAACTACCATGGCATTTAGAAAAGGTTCGACCGGAGCGCGTGTCGCACTCGCAGCCGGTCTCGCGACTCTCTTGTCGGTGGCGGCGCACGCGCAGTTCGGCGGACCTCCGCCGAAGCTATACACGCCCGCGAAAGACGCCAGAGACTTGAAGTCCGTGCTGGTCAACTGGCCTTGGCACATGGTCATGTTGCGCGGCATCGAGGAGCACGAGCTCGCCGTCACGCTCGAGTATCGCGGCGAGGGCACGATCCAGGTCAACGGTCAGCCGTGTGCGATCACGCCCTATAAGGAAACCGCCCGGAAAGGCGAGCTCGGCAAATCCGGGTACCGCATCAGCAACGCGTACCAATTCGCCGGCAGCCGCACGCAGATCGAATGCACGCTGCCGAACGGTAAGAAGTATTCCAACATCGAGGTCGTCAGCGGCACCTACGCCTGGGATGAAGACAGACCGGGCGCCGGTCTCGTGCCGGGCGAAGGCACGGCGAAGCCCATGCCCGGCAAGGTCGCCGAGCGCCTGATTCGGCTCTGGGCCAGCCCTCAGGGCGCGGTCAAAGCCGCCTTGGCCGGCACCGGAATCGATCCGCTGAAGGTGTTCCGCAACCCCGGCGGGTTGCTCGAGGAAGGGAAAGCGAAGATCGGCGACACGTCGGTCGCCTGGGAGGGCAAAACCCCGCTCGTCACGTTCCCGATTCCAGGCGTCGCTGGCGCCACGGCCATCGCCGAGCTCGACGACAAGTTCATGGCCAAGTCCGTCGTCGTGAAGCACGGGCGCGATACCTACGAGTTCACGTACAGCGACTACGACGACCGCAACAATCCGCTCAATCGGATCGAATCCCAATACGCGGGCAAGATGGTGGAGCGACTGAACGGCAAGGTCGTACGCGACATCAAGACGGCGGTGACGGAAACGGGCAGCGTGTACGTCGTCGTACCCGTGCCCCCGAACGTCGGCGGCGGCCCCACGAAGCCCCTACCGATGTATGGCAGCGATCAGAAAGCGCCGGTGCTCGATTCCACCGCCGCGACGCCGCGTTTGGCCAACGGCAAACCCAACGTGACCGGTAGCTGGCGAAGCGGCAGCAAGTTCTTCATCTGGCGCTATGGCAACCGCCGCTGCGCACCGACGCAGCTCGAAGGCTGCAGCGAGGCGTGGAACCAGACGCTCGATTTCGAGTTCGAGGCGGCCTCACGCTTCGGGCCGAATCGCCCGCTCTACAAGCCCTCGCAGTGGGACGAGGTCATCTTCAAGGACATGTGGACGAACCGTGACGACCCGATCATGACTTGTAACCCGATGGGCATTCCGAGACAGGGAGCGCCGGGCCGCCTCTTCGCCACCGAAAACGACGTCACCTTGATCTACGGTCGCGGCGGCGACGGCGGCGGCGGGTATTCGGACTTCCGCATCATCCCAACTGACGGCCGCGCGTTCGACAAGAATGCGCTCCGCCAAACCAAGTACACCGGTCATTCCGTCGGCCATTGGGACGGCGACACGCTCGTGATCGAGTCGAAGGGGTTTGTCGGAGACACGTGGCTCGCTCGTGGCGGCTTCTTCCACTCGGAAGACATGACGGTCATCGAACGCTTCACACGCAAGGGCGATCAGATGCTCTACGAGGTGACGGTCGACGACCCGGAGGTGCTGCTCCAGCCTTGGAAGCAGAACCCGATGCTGATGACCTTGGCTGAAGGCCCCGCGACACCCGGTGGTTTCGGTGACCCCACGTTGGTCGGCTCGGAGCGCGGCAGCTGCTCCACCTACGAAGACGACGACGTCGCCACGCAGATTCGCCACTAGAATTCGCGTAGTCGGCGCCGAGCTCCTCGGCGCCGACTGCGAGCTCGACTACAGCTCCTCCAGCTTGCGACGCGCCAGATCGAGCAATCGTTCGGCGCTTTCCGCCTCGAGCGCCGTTTTCCTTGCGTTCACCTCGGCCTCGCGCTCGCGCTGCCGCGCCACGTCCGCCTCGGCAGCAGCCCCGGCGAGCTGCTTCTCCGCCTTGGTGCGTCGGCGCTCGGCTTCCCTTGCGCGTTTCGCAGCGGTGTCGAGTGTTGCCGCGGTGCGCTCGGCCTGACTGCGGGCGGTGCGCAGCGCGCGTTCGCCGTCACGCACGGCAGTCTTCGCCGCGGCGGCAACGCGCTTGCGTTCTTCCTCGCGTGCGTCCTTGAGAGAGGCGGGGTTCGGCACGCGTTCGTGCTTTTCAACGCCGCGGCGCCCTCCGCCGCTCGGCGGCAGCAAGCCGGCCAGCAAGTCGAATCCCAGCGGTTCCAACTCCACGGTGAAACGACCCGCCCGCGGCGCGTCGGGCAGCGAGCCGTACGCCGCGAGGGCTTCGAGCGTGGTCGTGATGCGGCGCAGCATCTCCCGCGTGCCACTGGAACCCGCGTCCTGCAGAACGGAGGTTGCGATCGGAACGAGCGCCGCTTGCGCGTTACGTCGCGCTTCGAGGAATTCGCGCGTACCGGGCGATTTGCGAAAACGATCCCCCGCCACGAGCAAACGATCGAACGCTTCCCGATACCGCCAGTAGAGCTGATTGACGACCCACGCCGGGACGGAGGGCTTCGGCAACGCCTTCACCGCATCCGCCTGGGCCTGCTCGCCGGCCTTCTTGAGGCGCGCGGCGAGCGCGTTGCGCGCGGGCGTGAATTCGCCGAGCGGCAGCTTGAACAGCGCGTCGATCTCGTCTTCCATGTGAGCCTAGGAGCGCGGCCCCTGCGGCAGCAGCACTTCGATAGGCGCCCACTCGGGCTCGCCGAGCCCGTGGTGAATCACGTTGCAGACGAACGCGGCGCCCCAGTCGTTCTTCTTGGGCACGGCCGGCAGCCGTGAAGTTTGCGTGGCAGGCATTGGCGCGATTTCCCAAATACTTGGCGCCGACTCTCGCGACGGCGCCCCAGCCTAAAACCAATATATCGCCTCCGCGGCCGGCCTGTCGCCGGCAGCACAGAACAGGAAGCGCAGGAATGACTCAGCTCACGCACTCCCCGTCCCGACAGAGATCGAGGCAGCGGTGGGACGAACCATCACGGACTTAGGCGCGGCGTTCTCGGGCGTGCTCGTGAACATCGGCCACAAGCTCGGACTCTACGAGGCGATGGCGGAGATCGGCGCCTGCACGTCGGAGCAGCTCACCGAAGCCACGGGCGTTCGCGAACACTACGTGCGCGAATGGCTCAACAACCAGGCCGCGGGCGGCTACGTGCGCTAGTTGCCCGCCGCCAAGGCCATGGTGCTCGCCGTCGAGGACAGCCCGGTGTACATGGCCCCGCGTTCGAAGTGGCAGCCAGTTTCCTGGCTCGACGAGGAGCGCAACGTGCAAGTCACCTGACGATCGGAGCGAGTACAAAGCCAGTTATAGACAGATTAGTGATCTTATATAGAATTGATAACATTCAAAAGGTTGCTATACTTCGCTCATGGATCCAGTTCGAAATCCCTTTGCGCCAGGTGCAGGGACACCTCCGCCCGAATTGGCGGGCCGAGATGAGCTCCGCGAAACGATCCGCATCGCGATTGAGCGGACCCGTCGAGGTCTTCCCACAAAGAGCATCCTGATGGTCGGGCTACGCGGTGTCGGCAAGACTGTACTTCTCGATCGAATGCTTTCGGATGCGGAAGGCAGTGGCGTCCAGACCATCCGTATTGAAGCACCGGAAAGCAAGTCGCTCCCCGCGATCCTAGCGCCCCAGCTGCGCCAGGCCTTACTCAAGTTGTCGCGCAATGAGAAAGCGAAGGATCTGGCCAAGCGCGCGCTGCGCGGGCTTGCAGGTTTTGCCAAAGCGCTGAAGGTTAAGTACCAAGACATCGAAGTTGGATTCGACTTCGACCCGGAGCCCGGGTTAGCGGATAACGGCGACCTCGAGCACGACCTTCAGGCACTGTTGGAGGTGGTCGGCGCAGCGACGAAGAGTGCGGGAACTGCCCTGGCAATCTTCATCGACGAACTTCAATACGTCGGAGAGGACGAGCTTGCTGCGCTCATTACTGCACTGCACCGCGCCTCACAGCGTCAACTGCCAATCGTGCTAGTCGGCGCGGGACTTCCGCAACTGCGCGGGCAGATGGGACGCGCGAAATCCTATGCTGAGCGTTTGTTCGATTTCCCGATGATCGGCGCATTGCCGGAATCCGCAGCGCGGCAAGCCATTGAGAAACCCGTACGCGAACAAGGCGTGGATATCGATGAGGCAGCGCTCATGGAGATCGTCAAGCGCACGCAACGCTACCCATACTTCCTACAAGAATGGGGTAAGCACGCATGGGACGTGGCTACCACCTCGCCAATCTCCCGCGCAGACGTGAAGAACGCTTCAGCGACTGCCATCGCCGCTCTTGACGAGAGCTTTTTTCGTGTCCGTTTCGATCGACTTACACCGCTCGAGAAGAAGTATCTCAGAGCGATGGCCGAACTTGGCCCAGGACCTCATCGTTCTGGCGATATCGCCGACCAGCTCAAACGAGCAGTGACCTCCCTGGCTCCGACGAGAGGCCAACTCATTGCGAAGGGCATGATCTGGAGCCCTAACCACGGCGACACAGCGTTTACCGTGCCGTTGTTCGACGAGTTCCTGCACCGAATCATGCCGGGCAGCGATTGGCGAAGTTGAGTAACAAGAGGGGCACCTCCTCAACGCAACCGGTAACTAGCAGCGGCGCATGCCTTGGACTTACTACATCGCGTCACCTGCCGCGGTCAACGCCAAACGGAAAGGATTCCACATGACCGACGTCTCCCCCCTCTTCCGCCCCTTCCGCATCCGCGGCCTCACGCTCAAGAACCGCATCGTGATGGCGCCGATGACGCGCGCGCGCTCGCCCGGCGCGTTCCCAAACGACAACAACGTCGCCTACTACGCGCGCCGCGCGGCGGCTGAGGTCGGTCTCATTCTTTCCGAAGGCACGCACACACGCCGCAAAGGCGCCGGGAATGACGCCAACGTTCCGCTGTTCTGGGGAGAAAAGCCGCTCGCCGGCTGGCAGCGCGTGATCGAAGCCGTGCACGCCGCCGGCGGCAAGATGGGTCCGCAGCTCTGGCATCAGGGCATGAGTCGCAAGCCCGGCACCGGGCATTTCCCGGACGCGCCGTCCGATGGGCCGTCGGGCATCGACTTGAAGGGCGAGAAAGTCGCGAGCGAGCCGAGCGAAGCCGAAGTGCTCGACATGGCGCAGGCGTATGCCGATGCCGCGGGCGATGCCAAGCGTCTCGGCTTCGACTGCGTCGAGCTGCACGGCGCGCACGGCTACCTCATCGACGAGTTCTTCTGGGAGCGCACGAATCAACGCACCGACCGTTTCGGCGGCTCGATCGAGAAGCGCGCCGAGTTCGCCGCGGAAGCGATCCGCCGGTGTCGGCTCGCGGTGGGCGAGCTGCCGATCATCATCCGCATCTCGCAGTGGAAGTCGGGCGACTACAACGCGAAGGTCGCGACCACGCCGCAGGAGCTCGAGCGCTGGGTGAAGGTGCTCGCCGACGCGGGCGTCGACGCCATTCACTGCTCGCAGCGCCGCATCCTCGAGCCGGAATTTCCCGCCGTCGACGGGCCGAACGGGCTCAACCTCGCAGGCTGGGTGAAGAAGCTCTCGGGGCTGCCCACGATCAGCGTCGGCTCCGTCGGGCTCTGCGCTCCGAGTTCATCGGCGCGTTTCGCGGCGAAGGCTCGAGCGTGGGCAAGCTCGACGAGATCATCGCGCGCCTCGATCGCGGCGAGTTCGACCTCGTCGCCGTGGGCCGCGCCGTGCTGCAAGACCCGGAGTGGGCGTTGAAGGTGAAAGCCGGCCGCCACCACGAGCTACGCGACTACGACGCGAAATCGCTGCAGACCTACTTCTGAAGTGATCCCGCCGGAGTGGTGCGAAGCGGCAAGCGCTCGCGCCTGAATCCCCTATTCCGCTTTTCTGTACCGCATCGCTGCCTCCGGACTGCACTTCGCGTCGTCCGACGGCTTGAGATCGGGGCGATAGTCCCATGTCGAATGCGTGGAGATCGTCACGGCCAGATAGTCCGGGTCCGTGAGCGTGAACTCGTAGGAGAGATGCCGCCGATCCGCTGCAAGCGTAAGCCGTTCGACCAAGTGCTTGGACGGGCTCGAGGGCCCGAGCGACGTGGGGTCGGACGAGAATCCGGCGGTGTCGATCACCAGCGTCTCGCCCTCCCACCGTCCGATCGAATGGCCCAGCAGAGACAGTGCGACGTCCTTCGGATGCTCGTTCTGGTCGAGATGAACGACCCGCTCTAGGTGGAGCCCCTGGGCCACGAAGCGCATCGCGACGGTCTTTTCGCCGATCGCGAGGGTGCGCAGGTCAGGAAATCCCGAAAGCCACGGCGGCGGGAACGCTTCGCAGATTCCTAAGTTGGTTCCGGGATCTCGCTTGCGCGCCGCCTGCGCCGCGCGCCCGGCTTCGGTGAACGGCAGCTGGGGCCCGTTGGCACTGCGCGCGAGCCCGGCCCGGAACTCGTCGATGGAGGGCACCCAGTTTCCCGCCAGACTGCTCGCCACTGCAGCGACCGGGAGTGCGCCGCTGCGGCCATCCACGTTGAGCAGAAACCGCTTCCCGCCGTCCGTCGTGGCATCGAGACCGAGCACGAGTGCGTCCTTGGGGGTTCCCCACGCCAGCGCCTGCGAGACGGACATCCCCTCGACGGCCTGGAGCGCCGGCTTGCCGTCCGCCCCTTTGGTCTCGACGGTCAGGTAGAAATGCGGATTCTGCCAGTCGAGCTTGGTGATCGTGCCCTCGACCATGACTTCCGCGCTCTCGTCGTAACTGGCGCGGCTATGGTGGGCGAGCGTTACCGTCGGCGCGACCCCGACTGAAGCCGCGGCGGTCGCAAGCAGCAAGGTCCTGGCAAATAGAACGTGCGTCATTAGAACACCTCTGGAGTTCGCCTAAACGATCAACGTATTCGGCTCGAGGCCGCACAGCACGCGTCCGTAGAGCTCGGTCGTCGTCTGCGGATGCATGATCGCGTGGTTCGACAGCGCCTGCATGTCGCGCTGAAACCGCTGGATCGGCACGTTCGATTGGATGGCGCCGGCACCGCTCGCGTGAAACAGCAGGTCGGTCGCGGCGCGTAAGCTCCGTGCTGCGCACCAACGCGCACATCGGTAGCGGTGCGTCGCCGCCGTCGTCGAGCAACGTGTTCACGATCGTCCAGTTCGAGCCGTGCCCGCCGGTGTTGTAACCCCAGCGGCCGTTGATGACGTAGCCACCGTTCTTGCGGGCGGCCTTGCCCGTGGGCGAAGCGCTTTGCCGCGGTCATGCGAAACACGTTGGCTTCGGCCAGCAGATCGAAAGTCTCGGGCGGCAAGCGTCTCGCCTGCTCCGCGGCGACGCCGCGCTGCCGCAATTCGGGCACGAGCGCTTCGGCGTGCTCGATGAGCCGGCGATTCGTAGCGGCCGCGTCATTCATTTCGATGCCCCCTTCGAAGCCGTTCGCTCGAGGTAACGCGCCGTGGACAGCATGTTGCGCAGGCCGAAGTTGCCCTCGTGGCAGGCGTACTCGAACACTCCCGCGTCTGCGGGCCGCGCCTTCAAGTCGACGGCGGCGGTCCATGGGGCCACCCACGTCGCCGGATCGACGAACGTAACCTGGTACTGGATCAAGTCCGCCGACGCGCGCGTGAAGCGCTCGATGAGCCGCAAGTCCGGCGAAGCGCCACGCGTGGCGGCCCTGAGGTTGGTGGTCTCGACGACGAGCGTCTGACCTTCCCAGTGGCCGCGTGCATCGCCCATGTACATCCGGACGGCCGGCGACACGTGCCGCGCCTCTCCTTGCGGCGACGCATCGATCGGAATCACGCGTGTGTCGTGAATCAGCTCGTACGTGATCGCAACCACGCCCCGAGCCTGGACGATACGAAAATTCGCGTTGTAGACGGCCGGGAACATTGCGTCCGGAAAACCGCCGCCGTGCACGATGCATCGCACGCCGAGCCCGTAGTCTTTGTACGAGTCGCACGGCTCCCCGCGCTGCAGGCTGCCGCAGCGCTGCACGGGCAACGCTGCAGCCTGAGGAGCTCGCGCCGGTAGACGCCCGTTCGGCGGATCGATCACGAGCGAAGTGCGCCGCGAGTTCGTCCCGTATTCGCGCCAATGCGGAATGGGAGCGTTCGGCCCATCGACCTTGCCGGAGAACACGTCGACCGGCGCGAGATCGCGCTCGTCGCGCTGGCGCACGTCGGCCAGCCGCTTCGCGTATTGCTCGTCGGTGAGGAACTCGCTGCGTGCCGAACTCCGCCGGCCGTTCGAAGGGAACGCCGAACTCCCCTTCGCTGGTCCACTCTCCCTGGAGATTGGGGTCACCCCACGGCGTGCGGTGCGCCCACTCGCCGGCCGGGGCGCCTTGCGCTGCGGCGGGCAGCGTCAATCCCGCAAGCCACGCGCATAACGCGGCTGCGCACACGGCCGCGGCCGCAGTCCAAACGATCCTGGTGTTCATGTTGTTTCCCCCGCGAGATATCTAGGCCCGCTCGCTGCCGCCGTCCAATCGCCTTAAGATCGAGCTGCGAGGAACGCCGGAGGAGATACCGATGAGAGATGCGCAGCACGATCGCGAGACCGTCGAGAGGTTCAGCGTTCGGCGACGCACGTCTGCTCGGCGGGTTGTTCGCCGGCGCGTGCGCGGCGATGCTGCCGTTCGCGCGTGCGTCCGGCCAGGCGCGCGCGCTGCCGCTCAAGAATCTGGGGCTCGAGCATCTCGATATCGTGGTCCCCGACCCGGCCGAGTCCGCGCGCTTCTACAAGCGCGTGTTCTCCTCGCCGCTGCACGAGCAGGACTTCCGCGGCGCGAAGCGCTACTTCGTGTTGCTTGGGTCGTCTGCCGGCCGACCGGCAAGTCGGCTACATCGCCATCGGCGCGGCCAACGGCCGGCCGATCACCGTGGGGCACTATTGCGCGCTCGCCGAAACGGCCGACATCGCCGCCATCGGCAAGGAGCTGGCGGCCGCGGGCTACCCCGAGCCCGGCGGCGGCTTCGGCATGATCCCCGATCCCGACGGCCTCGAGCTCCAGCTCTTCAAGCCGCCCGCGGGGCTCGTAGCCGCGGCCGTGCCGTCCACGCTCGAAGTCGCGAACAATGGGCTGCTCTCTCCGCTCGGGCTCGAGCACGTGCTGCTCGCCGTGAGCGATCTCGAGCGTGCACTCCGCTACTACCGCTTCGTCTACGGCGAAGGACTCGAAACACGCGACGCCGCCGATCCAAGACCGCGTGTGGTTCAATCTCGCGCGCAATACGCGCATCGGCCTCGAGCCGGCGGCGCAAGGCGCGACGCCGCGCTTCGTGAGCTTCGGCATCAAGGTGGCGCCGTTCGACAGCGCGGCGGTCGCCGCCGGTTTGAAAGCAGCCGGCGGCGAGGTGCTCTCGGTGGCGCCGTCGCTGATCCGCTTTCGCGACAACTACGGCATCACGCTCGACGTCACCGAGCGCCCGCCGGTAGCTGCCCGCGCCGGCCGCCGTCGCGTCAGTCGAGCGTCGCGGCCGAGCCGCTGATCTGCGTTCATCGGCCGCGGAGAATGCGCGAGTTGATCGGCGCGAGCCTTCTTGAACGCGGGGCGGTCGGT